>CAZUES010000012.1:0-107982 GCA_964619465.1 uncultured Gemmatimonas sp. | reverse complement strand
GCACCGCTGGCGATCGGTTATCCGCACTGAATCACGCGAGCTGAAACCCTGTAAATTCATCGAGGGGCGGTCGATCGGACCGCCCCTCGATTTTTTCAGCCGGCGACCATGACCTGGTCGCGGCCCTGACGCTTGGCCATGCGAAGGGCTCGATCGGCGGCGCGCAGCACCTGGCTCATCACGCCACCATGATCGGGATAGCAGGCGACACCGCAGGATACCCGGACTGGAATCCGATCGTCGTGCACCTCGACCAGGTTGTCGGCAATGGCGGCGCGAATCTTCTCCGCCACCCGAACCGCGTCGGCAGGGCGGCACCGGCGAATCAGCGCACCAAACTCCTCGCCGCCCAAGCGGGCCACCAGATCACTGGAGCGGATGGTGGTGCCGATGGCCTGCGCAACGTGGACCAGGATCGCGTTGCCGGCCGCCTGACCGTACTGCTCATTGCTCCGCCGGAAGTGGTCGATATCGAACAGGATCAGGGCAAGGTGCTCACCGGCTCGCCGAGCCGATTCGATGCCTCGCTCCATCTCCTCGACCAGCGATTCGTGATTGAGCAAGCCGGTCAGATCATCGCGGTGGCTGATCGAGCGGAGCAACCGGCTGCGGTCGATCCGGGCCCGGATCGACTGGGTGATGAAGGTGCCCGGACCGGACTGGACCAGGATATCGTCGGCGCCGGCGCGGATGGCTGCGAGGCGGTCTTCGTCGGTCAGCGGCGGCGCAATCACCAGGATCGGCGTGATCCGGTAAGCCGGCGTCCTGCGAAGCCAGCGAATCGCTGCCAGCGCGGTGGTGTCCGGCAGGAGCCAGTTGGTGACGACGGCGTCCCAGGTTTCCGATTCCTCGATCGCGTCGCGGACCGCGGCGGCGCTCGAGGCAATCCGGGTTCGGATGTCACCGGCTTCGAGTGAGGCGGCGAGGGCCTCCCCGCTGGCAGCGTCGGCGTTGATAATGAGCACCGACCGCGGGCCGGTAGCTGCCCGGCCGATGGCTCGGCTCAAGCCAAGCAGTTCGCGCTCGAGCCGGTTGGCGGCGATGATCGCGTCCAGGCTGGCAAATGGTTGCGTCAGCGGATCGACCAGCCCGATCGGCGTCACGGCAACCACGCACGCGGCTCGGCTCGGGCCGGGCAGTCCCCAGGTGGCGGCCAGGTCGAAGACCTCCTGCGCATCTTCACCGGTCAACACCACCAGGTCGGGGCGTTCCGAGGCGGTCACATCGCGAGGCCGGTAGCTGGTCGGTCTGCGATCGACGTCATAGCGGGCGTCCAGCAAGGTGGACTCGATCAGGTCCACTAAGTGCGGAACCGACCCGATCACCAGCGCGCGCCAGCCGAACGCCACGGAAGCGGGCGGGACCAGGGCGGGCAGGCCAAGCTCGGTCCCGGCCAGGTCGAACGCGGCGGACAACTGGTCGATCATCCCGGCGGCCTGCTCGATGCCGGCGGGATCGGGCGTTGGATGCGCACCGAGCCACTGTTCGGCGGCGCGTGCCGCGGCGCTTACCTGGGGAAATCCGTAGCTGCCGCCCGAGCCGGCCAGGCGGTGAAAGCGCACTTTGAGCGAGGCGGCCGCGTCGTGTTCGCCGGCGCGCAGCGCCTCCAGGTCTTTCCGGAGTTCATTGAGCCGGGCCGGAGCCTCGGCCAGATATTCGCGTCGGAGTTCTTCGAAGAATTCGTCGGTTCCGGTCACCTGCTGCCTCGTACGGATCCGATGATCAGCCGGGCGGACGCGATGAAGACCGGATCGGTGCCCCAGTGTCCGGCGATGGAATCCCCCGACCGCCCGGCCAGGAGCGCACCGCGATCGTCGGCCACGAAGGCGACCAGTTCTCCGGGCCAGCCCGCCGGCGTTGCGACGGAAGCAACCGGGACGAAGCCCAACTCGACTGCTTGCGATGAGCCGAGTTCCAACACGACCCCGTTGCTCGCTGCCTTGCGGAGAGCGGGGGTGAGGGGCGGAAACGCATCCGGCGGCGCGATGAACCCGACGGTCCGCTCGGCCCGCGCAATTTCGTGCGAGAGCAGCCGGATCACGCCCCGGCTCGAGTGGAGTTCCACCAGTGTCGGGCTGGACGGCACCGTGATGGTCTCGAGCAGCGCCGAGAGGGTATCGAGCGACTGGGACTGGCTGTTGATGATCCGGGCGATCAGCGTGGCGGGCGGTTCCGGACGATAACGTTTGGGGCGCCCTTCTTCGGCGCGCGCGGCCCCTTTGGTGACCAGACCTTCGAGGGCGTTATAGGCGTTGGCGCGCGCCAGCCCGGCAGCCCGGGCAATGGCATAACCGGTACCCGGCCCGGTGCGGAGCAGCACTCCGTAGAGGAGGCTTTCCGTGGGCGTGAATCCGAAGCCCGTCAGGTCCGGCGCGGTGGTCATTGCATCACCCGAGATGGAGCTGCCAACCAAGATACTTCGCGATCTGTGCCAGGCGCAGCGTCACATCGAGTGCGCGCGATTCCGTCGCCTTGGTCTCGGCGTGTAACGGATACCAGTGATAGGTAATCTGGTCGACGGGCTTGGGCTGTGCCCGAAGCGTTTTGGGGTGCCAAATCCCCCGCTCGTCGCAGTCGCTCAGCAACCGGGCCAGTACCCTGGTTGCGGTCGGCGCGGTGTGAAGCACACCCAGACGTGCCAGCAACTCGATGAAGTAGAGGGCCAGCGGCAGATCCTTCGGATTGTCCTTCGCATCGACATCGACCGGATCACCGAGCAGGAAGACGTCCGGGCTGACCGCTTTTTTGCCCAGCATCACGACGTACGCCTTCTTCGGCGCCGGCTGCGCAAGGAACTGGCCCAGCCGCTCGATGAACCCGGCACGTTCGCGCTGCAGGTTGGGCATCGCGGCAATCATCGCGATCGAATACCAGCTGGGCGGATGGGCCTCGGGGTCGAGCACGGTTTTTCCGCCGGCCCGGATCAGCGGCTTTTCGGCCAACGGGCTCCGCAGGAACTGCGAGACGTTGGACGCGATTCGATGCGCGGCGCCCCGGATCCTCGGATCCTCCTGGAAGCCGGCCTCCGCCAAAGCGGCTGCCGCACCTTCGCGAAAATGCTCGCGGGCCCACTCGATTGCCGGGATGCCCTCCTTGGCGAGTTTCTGGTACTCGAACTGGAGGCCGGGGTCTTCGTCTCGCGACAGAATCCGGAACAGGACTCGCTCCGAAAGCTTGAAGGCTCGGCTGTTGAGCGGAACGCCGAGCTGCAGCAGCCGACGGTGCTGCGCCACGGTGCCGATTTCCTTGATGCCCTCTTTGGCCGATGGGGCCAGGGCCAGCAGGTTTCCGCCCCAGACTCCGGTGTCTTTCTGACGCTTGAGAATGGCTTGGGTCGTCTTGGCCGCCAGGGCGGCTTCCGCCAATGCGGTCAGTGTTTCCGGCGGCACGGTGCTCGGGTTGCCGAACTCCTGATATGCCCGGAGCTTGATGCTTTCGTTCCCGTGCTCGAGCAGCCAGCCGAGGGGGACTCGATGTTCGGTAGGCAGTTCCAGAACGACGTCTCCGCGCTTGAGGGTTGGTTCTCCGCCTGCGTCGAGACCTTCTCCCACTGCTTCCGGGACCTTCTTATGAAATGGCTACGCTTCGGCGCGAAAATAGTAGTTGCTGGTAGGAAATACTAGGGCGGGCCTGATCCGGCTGGGCATGAAGGGGCGGCGGAAAACCCGCGCAGCAGCGACGTAACCGTATCGGGGAATTCGACTTGCGGGCGGTGGAGTGCTCTCGGTATGGTGGCCAGTTTGCCGCAGGGGATGAGCTGGATCAGACTGTCGGCAATCTCGTATGGGATGACCGGATCGAGGGATCCCCAGATCAGCAGCACCGGTTGGGTTAGCTCCTTGAAACGGTCGCGCAACGCGCGGAAATCGAAGTCGGTCAGGATGGCCTGGGTGGCCCGCCGATAGGCCGAATCGCCGATCAGGGTGTAGTCGGCGGCGGAGTCGGGTTCCTGGAGCCAGTCGGGGTCGTGCTCCGGAAGGACGAATGCGCGGCTCGACAAGTACCAGGCGATGGCCCGGGCTCGGCTCGGATACATAGTGTCGGCGACTCCGGCGAGTCCGACGGCCCAACCTGCCGGGGCAATCAGCACGGCGGCCCGAATCCGATCGGGGTGTTCGATCGCCAGAGTCGCTGCGATTTCGCCTCCCATCGAATGGCCGACCACGATGATCGGTCCGGGCACCCAGCGATCGATGAAATCGGAGAGGCGCCTGGTCATGTCACCCAGGGTGTAGGACGCTGCCGTCTTGCTGCTGCCGCCGAATCCGGGCAGGTCGACCGCCACGACGCGGAAGTGCTGGGCCAGGGGATCGACGACGGCGCGCCAGGTAAAGAGGGATTCGCCGAAGCCGTGCAGCAGCAGCAGGGTGGTGTCGCCGGCGCCGGCCCGCAAGGTGCGGAGAGTGACGTCGTCTGCGGGGAGCCACTCGGCTCGATGCAGCGGTTGTTCCGGCCTGGGCCGCCCCTGCAGAAAGACGGCGCCTGCTGCGGCGGGCAGCGCCAGCCACCACCACGAGAGACGGATCAGGCGCCGCATTCGAGCAGGGTCACGGGTGCCGGCGCGAGCCGGGTCGTTTCACTCGACATGACGAGGGTGCTGTCGTCCCACCAAGCCAGGCCCTCTCCTTGAGGATCGAGTCCGCTCACGTCGCAGGCCGCCTCCAGTCGCATCGGCAGCCGGTCGCCGCTCTGACCTTTGCCGAACCGGAACACCGTATTGTAGCTGCGCACGAACAGTTGCCGGCCATCGGGAGAAAGCGCCGCATCCGTCACCAGCCGCGAGAGCAGGAAAAGGAGGATGCTGGTCCGGAAGGGCAGCCGCCAGACCGGCTCCGCCAGGACGGAATCGCCGTCCCATGCCGAGGCGGGAATCCAGTACGCGGTCGAGACGCCGCGCCCCCCTTTGGTGAAGATGGCGATATCGCCGGCCGGAGTCACCACCATGGCCTCGGCGTCCTCCGGACCATTGGCGTAGCGGACCACCAGTGAGTCGCGCACCAGGGTCTGGTGTGTGGCGACCACGTCCGGGGTCGGTTCCACGACCCGGTAGATCCGCACCACCGGCCGGATCGATCGATTATCCCCGATATCGGCAACGTAGAGGCACCACTCCTCGCCGCAGGGGCCGCTGCTCAGGGCTTCCCAATCTTCGTTCCGGCCGTTGGCCAGGACCACGAACCCCGGATTCTGCGCCAGGGTGTCGATCAGGAAGAGGGTGGGCGGGTTACCCGAGTCGTTCAGGGTCCACAACAGTCCAGGGTGGGTCCGGCTGCGGACCAACCCCGAGCTTTCATACACCGGGGGGGCGGTAAACGCACCGGGCTGGCGGACCCGCCGGGCCGGTCGAGCGGTCAGCTGTTCGCTCTCGACCGGCAGCGTGACTGCCTGATCGCCGGCGTCGAACCGAGGGGGCGGCGCCTCGGAGCCGCAGCCCGGCATCAACCCCGCAGCGAGTAGAAGCCAGCCGGCGGCCGCGCGGCAAGCGTGCCGCTCCCGATGGCGGGGCATCGGGTTAGAGGCCGAAGACGGTGAGAACGCCGCCTTGCGGCGAGATGGTGGCGAAGTTGGGAAAGGCGCCGCTTGCTCCGGTGCCGAGCCATCCGCCGGTGCCGGAGAGGACGGCGATGTACTGCTTGCCGTCCGGCGCCTCGAACGCGATCGGGTTGCCGACGATGCCCGACGGTGTTTTGAACTTCCAGATTTCGAGCCCCGACTTGGCGTCGACCGCCTTGAGCCAGCCGTCCATGGTACCGTAGAAGACGAGGCCGCCTGCCGTGACCAGCGCGCCGCCGGTTACCGGGTACTCTTCCTGCATCTGCCACGCGATGGTACCGGTTGCCGGATCCCAGGCAATGAAACGCCCGCGGTTGGGGCCCGGCCCGGCGCTCATCCGGATTCGGGCGCCGAGATACGGCTTGCCGGCGCTGAAGGTCACGGCCACCGGCTCGAGCTCCATGCACAGATTGGTGGTCGGGACATAAACCAGCGACGTCAACGGCGAAAAGGCGGCCGGTTCGAGGCCTTTGATACCTACGCTTGCCGGGCAAATGTTACGCCGCGGTCCCGCCGCGCGCTGTGCAAAGGCCGTGTCGACGATCGGAGTTCCCGAACCGAGGTCGACCCGATTGGCCCAGTTGGCCGGTCCGAATCGTTCGGCCAGCAGCACCCGTCCCGAGGTGCGGTCGATGGTGTAGGCAAACCCGTTGCGATCGAGATGCACCAGCGCTTTGACCGGCTCGCCCGCGATGGTCAGGTCGATCAGAATGTTCTCGTTCGATGCGTCGTAGCCCCACTGGTCGTGGGGGGTGACCTGGTACGCCCAGCGGACCCGGCCGGTTGCTGCGTGGCGGGCAAAGATGGTCGAGGCCCACTTGTTCTCGCCTCTGCGCAGCGAGGCATTGTAGGGGCCGGGATGATCGGTGCCGTAGTAGATCAGGTCGAGTTCAGGGTCGTATGAAATCCATCCCGAGGCGGTGGCGCCGCCTTGTCGCCATTCCTGGCCGGGCCAGGTCGAGACACCGAGATCCCGCCCGCGGTGCGAGGGGTAGTGAGAATTGGCTTCGCCGTCGATCAGGACTTCCGCATCCGGACCGGTATGGAAGGCCCGCCAGACCAGCTGGCCGGTATTGGCGTTGTAGCCGCTCAACGATCCTCGCGCCCCGAACTCGGCGCCCCCCGTGCCGACGATTACCAGGTCATTCACGACGAGGGGCGCCGCGGGCATGGTGGCGCCTTCCCGCGCCTCCGCATTGCGCACCCGCCAGATCTCCTTGCCGCTTTTGGCGTCGAGGGCGGCCAGGTCGCCGTGGAGCAGCGGGACGTAGAGTTTGCCGCTCGGGTGGTACGCCAGGCCGCGGCTCCCCACGTCGCAGCAGGCGGTCGGTGGTGTGGTCCGCGCTACGGCAGCCGGCACCGCGTATCGCCAGACGATCGGAGCACCCGGCTTGGCCAGATCGAGTGCGTACACGGCGTTGGGAAACGGCGTGTGGACGAACATGACGCTGCCGACGACGAGCGGATTGCCCTCGTGGGCGCGGAGCAGGCCGGTGCTGAAGCTCCAGGCCGGCCGAAGATTCGATACGGTGCCGGTGTTGATCTGCGACAGGGGGCTGAATCGAGTCAGGGCGTAGTCCCGGCCCGGCACTTCCCAGTTCCCGGCGGGTGCCGACGCGGGCCAACCTGGTGTGACCGGACGCGGTTGCGCCAGGCCGGCATGCCAGGCCAACGCGAGTGCCGCGAATCCGATCATGACCGAACTTTTCATGCCCACCGACCCTCCCGAGAGACCGTGAAGGGTATCCGGGGGCTGGCGAGGGTCAATCCTTTGAGGCGGATGGGGCTTGGGCGCTATCGGGTTCCGTCCGCTCGACGGGGCAGCCCAACAGGTTGACCGGTGTGCCGGGTGGTGTGGCTGGGCATCGATCGATGCCATCCGGAACCCCGTCACGATCGGAGTCGGTCGGACAGCCGCGTTCGTCGACCAGGGCGCCAAGCGGGGTGGCGGGACATCGGTCGCGGCCATCGGGCACGCCGTCGCGATCGGTATCGACCCCGTTGTCCACGCGGATCCGGTTGCCCAGGCGTGGCAGAACTGAAATGCCTGCCGCTACGCCGAAGGCCGTGTATTCGTAGGTGGAACGGTTTCTGACCGATCCCTCGGCGCGGAACTGGATTGCCGGTGTCAGTGCCAGGCGAAAGCCGAGACCCCCGCCCAGGGCGCCGTGGGAAGGGCAGGGTGTGGTTTGAAGCACGCAGTTGCGCGGCGAAAGCACGCCGTATCCGGCGCGGAGGTAGACGCTGCCCAAGTCGAAGGGGACGTTGTACAGGACACTTCCACCGTAGTGGAATAACTGTGCCCGATTCCCGCGGGAGCCTTGCGGACTGGTGAAATCGAATTGGCCCTCGACACCAAAGTTGGCTGGAAGCCAGACACCCAGCCTGCCGCCGACGCCGAAGCCGCGCAGCAGGGCCATCGTCTCGGTCTTGGTGTGCCAGACGCCGAGTGCCGAAAGCTCGACTGATCCGGCAGACTGGGCTGGCAGGGCCATGGGACTGGTGGCAACCAGACCGGCGAGGATCAACGGAGCGAAGCGCATTTCGAATAGATACGCCCGGAGCGGGATGGGGACAAGCAGGGCCATCCGTACGCGGCAGCGAAAACGGGTTCGGGGCTGGACCGCGCCGAGCGCTCGCTACTAGGATACCGACTCGAATCCTGTCGCAGCACCTTTACCGACGGCCGGCGTACCGGTCGAGGGCGGCGTGTCCGCAGATGGAGACCGATGAGAATCGCGATATCAACCGGTGGCGGAGATGCACCGGGCCTCAACGCGGTGATTCGCGCGGTGGTGCTGTCTGCGCACCAACGAGGCTGGGAGTGTTTCGGGATTCGCCGAGGGTATGATGGCCTGTACCAGCGGGGCGAGGGGCATCAGTTCGCCTACGCCAAGCCGTATCGTGGACCTGAGCGCCGTCATGGTTCGCCAAGTGGCGGGCTGATACCGCTCGGTCTCGATCAGGTGCGCGGGATCACCCATCTCGGCGGTACCATCCTCGGAACGTCGAATCGGGGCAATCCGTTCAGCTGGCCGACCCGGGCACCCGACGGCACCGTGGTCGAGATCGACCGGTCGAGCGAACTGGTCGAGTCGTTCCGCCGGCATAGGCTGGATGCGTTGGTGGCCATCGGCGGCGACGGCAGTCTGACCATTGCGCACGACCTCTGGGAAAAGGGTATTCCGGTGGTTGGCGTACCCAAGACCATCGACAATGACGTGGTCGGCACCGAGGCCACCTTCGGCTTCGACACGGCGGTGTCGACCGCCACCGATGCCATCGATAAGGTCCACACGACGGCGGCGAGCCACGACCGGGTCATGGTGGTCGAGCTGATGGGCCGTTATGCCGGGTGGATCGCGCTGCACAGCGGGCTTTCGGGCAGCGCGGACGTGATCCTGATTCCGGAAATTCCCTTCGACATCGACCTGGTCTGCGACAAAATCAGAGCGCGCGAGGCGGCGGGGCGGAGCTTCTCGATCGTGGTCGCAGCCGAGGGTGCCCGCCCGCGCGGGGGATCGGTTGCGCTGCTCGAGCAAGCCCGCGCCGGCACGGCCGAGCGGCTGGGCGGCATTGCTGCGCAGGTTGCGGCTGCGATCGAGGAGCGGACCGGCAAGGAAACCAGGAGCGTGGTGCTGGGCCACCTTCAGCGCGGCGGATCGCCAACGACATTCGACCGCCTGCTGGCGTTACGCTTCGGCTCCGCGGCCGTCCGGGCCATCGGGGAGGAGGCGTTCGGGACGGTGGTGGTGTTTACGCCGCCGACCGTCTCTCGTCGGCCGATTGCGGACGTGATGGGTAAGCAGAAGCTGGTTCCGCTCGACAGCGGCATTATCCTGACCGCCCGCAACCTGGGCATTTCGTTCGGCGACTAGGGTACCTCAGCGCTTGATAAATGGATCGGCCGGGCCACTGAGGCTCGAGTCCGGTCCCGGGCGCCAGGTGAGCTGGGCTTCGATCAGCCCGGCGACCTCGACATCCTTGGCCGTGATGCCGCCCGCGCTGTGCGTGGCGAGCGAAACCGTCAGCTTGGGCCAGGTGACCAGCAGGTCCGCATGGTGATCGGCAGCTTCGCAGATGAACGCCGCCGCGTTGGCGGCAAGCATCGAACCACGCCATCCGTCGGTGGCATAGACCCGGCGCAGCACGCCGTCGATGTGGCGCCAGTGGCTCAATCGTGACAGCGCCGAGACGATTTCCTGGTCGGAGAGAACCCGATCTTTTGCCGCCATGACATCCCGTCCCTTCTTTTCAGGCTGACCTCGCCCGGCCCCGAGAACGTTCAGGGCAGGTCGAGGATCAGGTCGAATCGGCCGCTCTGGCCGGGGCTTTCCTCGACATCGACCATGATTCTGCGGAGCGAGGCCGACCCTTCGGCGGCCAGGCCGTCCACCACCGATCTGGCCAGGTGCTCGGCAAGCAGCTCGGCCGTCGTGTCGGTTACCTCGACCATGGCAACGTGGGCGGTCGGGAAGACGAACCGCCGATTGCCGCGGTAATTGACCACCGTGGCATCGCCGTCGGTTGTCACCACCACTGCGGGGTTCCTGGCCGGGACGAGCACTCGATGATCGATCCGGTCGATAACCGGTCGGAGCACCCGTTTGACGGCGGCAAAGTCGATCACGAAGCCGGTCACAGGATCGACGTCGCCTTCCGCGACGACCGTCACCACATAGTTGTGGCCATGCAGCGACTCGCACTTGTGGCCGGGAATGGTCAGAAAATGCGCGGCACAAAAGGTCAGGTAGTCTTTCGACACCGAGACCGAGAAGGTGCCGCGGGGTTCAGGTCGTGCCATGGGAAGGCTCAGTTTCTGGTTGCCATTGACGACACGCCGCCACGGCGCGCCGGAACGGTTTGAGGCCGAGCATGAGCGTCAGTGCGGCCAGGATCAGGCCGGCCGTCGTCACCACGATCAGCGAGCGGCCGATCATCAGGTCGTCTTTGAAAACGGTATCGGTAAAGAACGCCACCAGGAAGGGCCCCAGCGACTGTCCGATCAGATTGATCACGAACAGATAGATCGCGGAGGTCTGGCCGCGCATCGGTACCGGAGAGATCTCCTGAATGGCAGCGGCGGCGGCTCCGAAGCCGAATGACGCAAAAAAAGTCGTCGGGACCAGGGTCCATGCCACGAGGCTAGTCGGCGACAGGAAGAGGATCAACCCCGTCAGGAGTTCGAAGCTCAGGCCGAACAGGCCGACTCGGAGTTTGGCGTCGGCATACCCGCGCCGAGCCAGCAGGTCGCCCAGCCAGCCACCGGCGACGACACCCGCGACACCGAAGGTGGCGGTCCAGAGTCCGTAGTTGAGCCCGACCTGTTGCGGGGTCCAGTCATGGGCCCGTTGCAGCCAGGTCGGCACCCAATAGGCCCAGCCGTAGTTGACCAGGGCAATCAGGGCAAACCCAAGGTTGTGGCCGATAAAGGCGCCTCGGTGCCTCCGGACCCAGCGGGAGACTTCGCCGACCGACACCGGTGTGGTCGAGGTTCCGCCGCTCATGGCGCCGCGAACCGGCTCACGCAGGGTTGAGACCCAGAGCGCGATCAGCAAGCCGGGCAAGCCGATCGCGATGAAGACGAGCTGCCAGGGTCGGACAGTGCCGAGTATCGGAAGGATCCAACTTTCCTCGCCCGCGAGCCGGCCGGTAATCCAGCCACCCACCATCATGGCAATGCCGCTGCCGAGATAGATGCCCAGCGAGTAGACGCTCAAGGCGGTGCCGAGCCGCTCCCGCGGGAAATAGTCGGCAATCATCGAGTACGCCGGGGGCGAGAGCGCCGCCTCGCCGACGCCGACCCCGACCCGGGCCAGGAAGAGGTGCCAGTAGTGCCGGGCCCCGCCGGAGAGGGCGGTCATCACGCTCCAGAGGGCAATACCCCAGGCCATGATCCTGCGCCGGCTGGACCGGTCTGCCAAGCGACCGATCGGGAGTCCCAGGATGCTGTAGAAGAGGGCGAATGACAGCCCCATCAGCAGGCTCATCTGGGTGTCGCTGATCTCGAGATCGCGGCGGATCGGTGCAACCATGAGGGCCAGGATCTGCCGGTCGACGAACGAGCAGACGTAGGCAATCATCAGCACGACGACGACGTACCAGGAGTAGGCCGGGCGGTACTGGTCGGTCACGGTGGGGGCTCTCCCGCTGGCGAGCTGTGGGGCGGGGGTGGGGTGGCTGGCGACTCCGGGCTCGGAATCGATCGCAGGGAAACATAGGGCGAGTCCGGCACCGCGCCAGCCGGTACCGGAGAGGACACCTGTCCACTCAGGAGTGACCTCGCCGTCCCAAATCGTGGACAGGTCGCCCCGGGGTGATTTCGCATCTCATTGATTGACAATTGTTTACGATGTGGCACGACGCTGGCATTGGGGCCGGGTGGGGACGCAAACCCAGTTCCGGCATGTTGCCAGGAGGTTACCGTGATCAGCCGTCGCAGTTCCGTAGGGCTTGGCTTTGCAACGCTTGCCACGCTCGGCCTGTCGGTTCCTGCGGAAGCCCAGCGGGTTTCCGCCGATATCTATGTGAGCGGCTCACCGGTGTCGGGCGTGGTCCGGATCGGCGATCATTCTCGGCCCCGCCATGTCGTGGTGGAACGCCACGTGGTGATCGAGCAGCGCCGGGGTTGGAGCCCGCGACACTACCGTGACGCGAAAGTCGTGGTGGTCTACTACGATCGGGGCCGGAATCTCTACTTCGACAAGCACCGTAAGGGTCTGGAGAAGGTTCGCGTGTTCAGACTCGGCGACCGCTATTATCGCTACGACGACTATGACCGCGATCGGCGGAACCATCGAACCAAGTATGACCGGCACGACCGCCGCGATCGGGACGATCGATATGACCGTCGAGGGCGTGGCCGGCATTAACTGAGACAAAGCATTACCTGAGAAAAATACGAATGTCGGGTCAGTCAACCCTTCCCAATTGAGCCCCCTTGCTCAGATCATGACTGGCCCACGAGACCCGAGGCACCCTGCCGAGGGTTCGAACAACCCCGCGACGGCGGGGTTGTTTGTTTTGGGGCGTTGCCGCCGGCGGCGTCTACTCCGAGATTTGAGGCCGGCAGCGGGGTCCGTCTCAATCGATCGGAGATGCGGTCATGATGGTGGTTACGGTTGCAGCACTTCTGGCCACATGTACGGTGGCTCCGGTTTCGGGAGCGTCCGCCCCGATTCGGTTCCTGCCGACCGATTCATTGGTTGCCTTATTCGATACCGGCAAGAGCTGGGATCAGTTCCTCGCAGCAGCCAACGCGCGCCGGAGCACCTGGGAGGAGAACTTTGCGCGGGGCGTGGTGACCGATTCCGCTCTGATTGCGCGGGCCCGGGTGGCTGGCAACTGGCGGATCCTGGCCGTGGCCGAAGACTGGTGCGGCGACTCGGCCAACACGATTCCGTATCTGGCCCGCCTGGTGGAGCAGGTTCCGGAACTCGAGCTGCGGATCGTCAATTCGACGGTGGGCAAGTGGGTCATGGACCGATACCAGACCAGCGACGGCCGGGCGGCCACGCCCACGGTGGTCGTCCTCGACGGGGATGGCGCGGTTCAGGGTTGCCTGGTCGAGCGGCCGATGGCGCTCAAACAGTGGATCACGGAGCACAAGCCGAAGCTTTCGGACGAAGATTTCCGGAACCAGCGGATCGAGTGGTATCGCGATGATGTCGGCGTGAGCACCGTGGGCGAATTCGTGGCGATCCTGGAAGCTGCCGCCCGTGGTGCGCCGGTCTGTCAGCCTTGATCCGGTTCGGGTCGGGAGGCTCGGGGTTCCGCCGGGGGCCGGATCGGATAAGCTTCGGGTCTGGCTACTGCGGGCGCCGTCCGCAGCGATTCCTCATCAATCGGAGATCGACGTGATTCGATTCGTTCTGCCCGTCCTCGTCGTTGCAGCGCTGGCTCCATCGCGGGCCGTTGCGCAGGCCAGCCCCGAAGCGCGGCTCAAGGAACTGGGGATTACTCTGCCGCAAGCCGCTCCTCCGCTGGCCAACTATGTTCGCACGGTGCGCACCGGCAACCTGGTGTTCCTGGCCGGGCATGGGCCGGCGCAGCCCTGGGGCCCTACGGCAACGGGCAAGCTCGGCAAGGACCTGACGGTGCCGCAGGGCGCCGAGGCGGCGCGTAACGTCGGCATCAACCTGCTGGCATCGCTCAAGGCCGAGATCGGCGATTTGAGCAAGGTGACGCGGATCGTCAAAGTGCTGGGCATGGTCAACGCGACCGAATCGTTTACGCAGCATCCCGAGGTCATCAACGGGTTCTCGGATCTAATGGTGGCCGTTTTCGGGGAGAAGGGAAAGCACGCCCGATCGGCGGTCGGGATGCAGTCGCTGCCCAGGGACTTGTCGGTGGAAATCGAGATGATCGTCGAGATCGCTCCGTGACCGAGCGCAGTCGGCTGGTGGAGGAACTCGATCGTGTCTTTCGCGGCGATCCCTGGTACGGCCCATCGGTCAGGGCCGTGCTGCAGGATGTTACCGCCAGAGAGGCACGGGCTCGTCCGCTGCCGGCTGCGCATTCGATCTGGGAGCTGGTCCTGCACATGACGGGCTGGAAAGCGGAAGTCCGCTCACGGCTGGGTGGAGCGTCGGCGGGGACTCCGCCCCAGGGGGACTGGCCGGTAGTACCGGATGGTGACGACCAGTGGAAGGATGCACTGGCGGCCCTCGAGGCGACGCACGACGGCCTGCTCGCCGCGCTCCGGTCCGGGTCCGACGAGGCGCTCGAGGCTCCGGTTTTGGATCAGCGGGATCCGGCACTCGGTACCGGCTTGACCCAGTGGCAGACCCTGCGCGGCGTTCTGCAGCACGACGTCTATCATCTCGGGCAGATCAGCTTGCTCAAACGCGCGCTCCGCGGCTAGCAGAGACGCGATGCATCCTGCCCGCGATCATCATCTCCCGGTCGACCCGGCGGCCTATCATGCTGCCCGTCCGCCCCGAGGCCGGGTCATCGTGATTGCCCCGACCCGCGCGGCGTGCGAGACGATCGAACTCGCGCTCGGTACGGAAATCGAGACCTTGCTGGCCCGCAATCATGGTGCCGAGCTGGCGGCGTGGGGCGCGGCCGGCAAGGGATTCGGGATCGTGGCGGGCACGGGAACCGGTAAGACGCTCTCGATCCGGATCATTGCCCAGGCAATCCTGCAGGAGAGTCTCCGGTATGGCGTGGTCAACCGTGAACGGGAGGCCACGCCCGAGACGCCGAGCTGGAACGTGGTGATCGTGACGACGGGCATTGCCCGGCGCTGGTTTCAGGATGATCTGATTACCGCGCAGGATACCCTGGTGGTCGATGAAATTCACCAGACCTCGGCAGAACTCGAGCTGTGCCTGGCGTTAGGCAAGCGGGCGGGTTGCCGCTTCATCTGGCTCTCCGCCACGGTCGACCCCAGTTTCTACGCCCGCTATCTGCGGAGCGACCATGTCCTCGAGACCAGCGCCTTCGACCCGGCGCTTCGGGCGCGCGTCGAGGTCATTGCCAAGGACGTCCGCGACTTCATCGACGAGAAGTTCGTCCGCCGGATCATCCGGGAGCGGCGCGGGGTCGCGGTATTCGTCCCGACCCGGGCCGAAGTGGAGCGGCTGGCGCAGGAGGTCGGCACCCGCTGGCTCAAGCTCAACACCGCGTTTTATCACGGCGGGGAGCCGATTCGCGTGATTCGCCCGTTTCTCGAGGGTGAGGTGGACAAGCCGTTCCTGCTGGCCATGACGGCGGCGGGACAGTCGGCCATCAACGTGCCGGGGCTCGACACCGTGGTGATCTACGACGCCCGCTACGGCAACGTGGTCGATCGGGGCCGGAACGTGCTGCATCGCCTTCATCTGGGTGCCAATGAGATCCTCCAGATGGCGGGCCGGGTTCACGGCCGGGTGGCCAAGGGTGAGGTTACCATCCTCACCAACCGCCCGCTGCGTTTCGAGGATCTGCGGCCGACCCCGCCCGAGTTCCAGCTCGCCGGCGATGCCGAACGGGTGGCCCTGACCTGTGCGGCACTGGGTGTCGATGCCAGTGAGCTGGAGCTGCCGGTGCCGCTCGACCGGATTGCCTATCGCAAGGCGCTGTCGCTGCTCACCGATCGGGGGCTGATCGCGGAGGGGCGGTTGACCGAGTTCGGCCGCGAGGTCGAGGCCATGCCGGTCGAACGGGCGTGGGGTGAACTGCTGGTGCGCGGCGACCCGGAACTGGCCCCGATTCTGGCGGTCGCTTCGAGCGTTGACTCGCTGCATCGGATGACGCGGGAAGAGCGGGATCTGCGCGGTATTGCCGTGCCGGGCAGTGATCACCTGTCCGTCTACAATCTTTACGTCGAGGCCCTCAATCGTTTCGGTGGCATCGGTGAAGCCCATGGTCTTCCTCGCCACATTTTCGAGGAGGGGATCAAGGAATGGGCCGAAGAGCGCGGCGTTCTGGTCAAGGCCATCGAAGACGCCGCCATGGGCATGGCATCAGTCTATCGGTCGCTGGAGCTGGGCTTGCCGCGCAGCCTTCCCTATGTCAGTAAGGATCTCAAGGCACGCTTCATCGACCTGCTGGCGCGTGCCATGCCGTTCGATCTGGTGATCGACGAACAGACGGCCGATGGCCAGGAGGCGCGGATCTCGAAGACGTCGCTGGCCGGCTCGTGGGGGGCGGTGGCTGGTTCGCTGCGGTACTTTGCCGACCGGATGGGCGTACCGCGTGCGTCGATCGAAGGCACCACGATTCCCTATGAGCTGGTCCGCCAGCATGCCAGGCGCGGTCAACCCGTTGTTTCGATCGGCGGCCCGCGGAAGCATCAGGGGTTCATCGTGTCGCGGGTGCTCGAGTATTTCGGCTTCCGGCTGGAAACGGTCGAGGAACCGGTTCGCGGCTCGCTGCCGTCGGAACTGGTTGCGGCCGGTGCCGAGGCGGTGGTGTCGGGGCTGATCGAAGGCAGCGTGGTGCATCCCGATCACGGCAAGGTGCGGCGTGCGGTGCGTGATCTGGATGAGTTCTGGCGGCGTTCGGGGGGGACATTGGACGCGGCGAGCCCGGACCGGGTTCGGGCGGCGCTGATGGCCCAGGTGTCGGGCGTGTCGAGTTGGGCCGAGTTGCAGCGGCGCCGGATCGAACTCGATCCGGACGACCTGGTGGACTTGCCGACTCGGGTTGCGCTGGATCGGTTGCCGACGACGGTTCACCTGCTGGGTGATGCGACGGCCATCGAGTATCAGATCGAACGGGGCCAGGGGGTGGCGCGTCTCAGGTTGCGGGAGGGACAGGCGCGGCGTTTGACGGAGGCCGACCTCCCGGAACTGGACCGGCCGATCCGCTTTACGGTGGTCCGTGGTGCGGAGCAGCCGCTCGAGGCCGAGTCGCTCGAGATGCTGCAGGCGCTGCTGCGGAAGCCCTCGCCCAAGGTGCATTCGCACCGGCATCGCAAGACGGAGCGCCGGATTCCGCGTCCGCGCGGCGGGGGCCGGAGACGCTGAGGCCGGTTGTGGAACCGATTGGGCGGTCCTTTCGTACAGAACATCTTCAATAGTGACAATTGAGCGCTACCGTTTATCGATCACGCCCGGAGTCTGATATGCGTCGTCACAGGGTTGTGCCGTTGCTGGGTCTGCTGGTTCTCGCTGCCTGCTCGTCTGCCCCGGTTCCCGATCCGAACGAAACGATGGTTGCCGCGGTGACTGCGGGGTTGCGGCCGCCGGTGGTGGTGACCGGTGAGCCGGAGCAGTCGTACCTGCTGGCCGATCGGATGGCGCACTACAAGGTGCCTGGGGTATCGATTGCCGTGGTCGACAGCGGGCGGATCGTCTGGGCTCGCGGCTTTGGCCTCAAGGAAACGGGCACGGCGGATTCGGTGACCGATTCGACCCTGTTCCAGGCGGCGTCGATCAGCAAGCCGGTGGCGGCTACCGGCATGCTGCGGCTGGTCGAGGAGGGCACGCTGGCGCTCGATGCGCCGGTCAACACCTTTCTCAAGAGCTGGCAGGTTCCGGAGAATCAGTTCACTGCCAAGGAAAAGGTGACGCTCCGCCGGCTGGTATCCCACAGTGCCGGACTCACCGTCCACGGATTTCCCGGCTACGCGGCAGGCGACACCATCCCGACGGTGCCGCAGATTCTGGGCGGCGTCAGGCCGGCCAACACCGGGGCGGTGCGCCCCGACATCGTGCCGGGAAGCCGCTGGCGTTATTCGGGTGGCGGCACCACGGTCCTTCAGCTTGCCATGACCGACGCGACCGGTGAAGCGTTTCCCGCACTGATGAAGCGTCTGGTACTCGATCCGATGGGTATGACGCACAGTACCTATGGGCAGCCGCTGCCGGCTGCGCTGGCTGGGCGAGAAGCGGCTGCGCACGGGGGCGATGGCAGCCTGGTGGCGGGGCGCTGGCATACCTATCCGGAAATGGCGGCGGCCGGTCTCTGGACCACGCCGACCGACCTGATGCATTGGGCGCTCGGTGTGGCCGGTGCCCGGGCCGGGACATCGACCGGCGTGTTGTCGAAAGACATGGCGACCCAGATGCTGACGGTGCAGAAGGCGCCGAGCGGCCTCGGGCCGGCCCTCAATGGGAGCGGGCGCGCCTTTCGATTCGGGCATGGCGGTTCCAACCGGGGCTTCCGGTCCCAGGTGTTCTACTTTCCTGAAACCGGCCAGGGCGCTGCGGTAATGACCAACTCCGACAACGGCGGGGCGCTGGTGAGTGAAGTCTTGAACGCCATCGCCAAGGTGTACCAATGGCCGGAGTTCGGTCCGCGGGAGGTTGCGCGGGTTGCCAAGGATTCGGCTGCGATCGCCGCGTATGTCGGGCGGTATGCGATCGAGCGGCCGCAACCCGTTACAGCGGAGCTGACGGCTGAGGGTTCGACGCTGTTCATTGACGTACCGGGCTTCGTTTCCAAGAGCGAACTCATCTTCATCGAGCCCAACAAGGCCATCTTTACGGACGGGCTCGAAATCACGTTCGTGCCTGATCGCACGGGAGCGATCACGGCAATCGAGCTTGGCGGCATGACCATTCGGAGGGCTCCATGAAGGCAGTTCGCATCGCTCCAGCGCTTGGTATGCTTTTGGCGGCCGCACCATTGGCCGCGCAGGTGCCGGGGCCGTCGTTTCGTGACATGATCGATCTCAAGACGGCCGGGTCGCCGGCGATTTCGCCGGATGGCCGGTCGGTGGCGTATACGGTGCGCACGACCGATTGGCAGGACAATCGGTTCGACACGGAGATCTGGCTTTGGCGGGAAGGAGAGAGCGCCTTCCAGCTGACCCGGGTGCCCAAGGGCACCAGCAGTTCGCCGCGCTGGTCGCCGGATGGGCAGTGGATCGGCTTTCTCTCCAATCGTGACGGTGGGTCGCAGCTGTATGTGATCCGGGCGGTGGGCGGTGAGGCCAAGCGGGTCACCTTCCAGCGCGACGGAGTTGCCGATTTCCGCTGGGCGCCGAGCGGGTTCCGGGTTGCCATCCGAGTGACCGATGCCGAGTCCGACTCGGCCAAGAAAACCAAAGCGCAGTACGGCGACTTCTATGCCGAGGATCGCGATTACAGGCAGAGCCAGCTCTGGTCGCTCGACTTCGATCCGGTGCGCCTGGATGGCGACAGCGCGACGGCGCCCAAGCCGATTCAACTGACCGACGGCGCCTACACGGTCGGCAGCTTTGCATGGTCGCCGGATGGGACGCGGATCGCGTTCGATTTCCGGCGTGACCCGATTGCACATTCCGGTATGACCGCCGACATCTCGATCATCGATGTGGCCAGCAAGCGGGTGACGCCGCTGGTGGCGCGGCCCGGGTCGGATGCGGGACCGGTCTGGTCTCCCGACGGTCAGTGGATTGCGTTCACGACCTCGGCCGGAGATACGGTCGAGAATTTCTTCCGCAACAACCAGCTCGCCAAGATCCGAGCCTCCGGCAGCGAACCGGTCCGCATGGCTGCCGATTTCGACGAGTTGGTGGGTGGGCCGATCTGGACGCCGCGCGGTCTCTGGTTTGGCGCCTGGGACAGCACCCGGTATAGCTATGTCCGGGTCGACCCGGAAAACGGACGTGCCACTCGTGAGCGGTGGCCCGGGTTCCAATGGGCTGGCGGGGCGGATGTTTCGGCCGATGGGCGCTGGTGGGCCTTTTCCGGCCAGAAGGATGGCCAGTCGCTGTCGGAGTTATATCGGCGCGACATCACGGCCTCGGGTGCCCCGATCGCGGTGACGGATCTCAATACACAGATTGCCGGATGGGCCATCCCTGCCAACGAACTGGTGCGGTGGAAGAGCCAGGACGGAGCCGAAATCGAAGGGGTGCTGCACAAGCCGCGCGACTTCGATCCCAAGAAGAAGTATCCCCTCTTCGTGGTGGTGCACGGCGGCCCGACCGGCATCGACACGCCGCAGCCTTTGCCGTTCTACGTCTATCCGATTCCGCAGTGGGTCGCGAAAGGTGCGCTGGTCTTGCGCCCCAACTATCGCGGCTCGGCCGGCTATGGCGAGAAGTTCCGCTCGCTCAACGTCCGGAATCTCGGCGTGGGCGATATGTGGGACGTGATGTCGGGGGTCGATCACCTGATTGGGCAGGGCATCGTCGACTCGACCAAGATGGGGGTGATGGGTTGGAGTCAGGGCGGATATATCTCCGCATTCCTGGCCACCAACACCGATCGCTTCCGCGCTATCTCGGTCGGCGCCGGTATTTCCAACTGGATCACCTACTACGTCTCGACCGATATCTATCCGTTCACACGGCAGTACCTCAAGGCGACGCCGTGGGACGATATGGAGATCTATCTCAAGACCTCGCCGATGACCAATATCAAGCGGGCCAAGACGCCGACGCTGATTCAGCACGGCGAATTCGACCGGCGGGTTCCGTTGCAGAACGCCTATGAACTGCATCAGGGGCTGCAGGACCAGGGCGTGCCGACCGAGCTGCTCATCTATCGTGGTTTCGGGCATGGCATCAGCAAGCCCAAGGAGCAACTCGCCGCGGTCTGGCACAACTGGGCCTGGTTCGGGAAGTACGTCTTCGGAGAGTCGATTTCCGTTCCGCTCGCCGACACCAAGCCGAGTGCGCAGTAAGCCATGAACGTTCCCGGGGCGGCGGCCATCGCCGCCGCCCGCGCTCGTCTCGACGGATTTGCTATCCGCACCCCGTTGATCCGTTGGCAGGAAGGTGACGGGGAAATCTGGCTCAAGCTGGAAAATCTCCAACCGATCGGATCCTTCAAAATTCGGGGCGCCCGTAACGCAATGGCCGAAGCTCCCGAGGGGGCGCTTCGGCACGGTGTGGTCACCGCCAGCGCGGGCAACATGGCGCAGGGGGTCGCCTGGTGCGCACGAGCGCTGGGGGTCGAGTGTACCGTGGTGGTTCCGGACCATGCGCCGCGCACCAAGCTCGACGCGATCGAGCGGCTCGGCGCGCGCCTGATCGCGGTGCCGTTCGAGCGCTGGTGGCGGGTACTCCAGGAGAGAGGCTACGAGGGCCTTCCCGGCTATTTCGTGCATCCGGTTTCGGATCCGGCCGTCATTGCCGGAAACGCCACGATCGGCCTCGAGATCGCCGAGGAGCTTCCGGCGGTCGACGACGTGTTCGTGCCGTATGGCGGGGGCGGATTGGCCTGCGGGATTGCGGTCGGTTTCCGGGCATCGGGATCGGCTGCGCGCGTCATTGCCGTGGAGCCGGATACGGCGGCGCCGCTTTCGGCATCGCTTGCTGCCGGCGCTCCTGTCGCCATCGACTATCGGGCCAGCTTCGTCGACGGCGCCGGTGGCCGCTCCGTCCTGGCCGAGATGTGGCCCCTGGTTCAGGGTCTGGTGGCCGAGGCGCGAACCGTGTCGCTGGCCGAGACGGCTGAGGCCGTGGGGCTGCTTGCTGAGCGCGGGCGGGTGGTGGCGGAGGGGGCCGGTGCGCTCGCGCTGGCTGCGGCGCGGGCTGCCGCCGGGAAGGGACGTCGCGCGGTGGCGATCGTTTCCGGCGGCAATATCGATTCTGCGCGCCTTGCGGCAGTCCTGCGGGGCGAGATTCCTGTCTGAGCTACTTGATCACCTTGGCGTAGGTCGCTTCATCGAATCCCACCAGCAGGGTCCGTCCCTTACGAATCGTCGGCGCTCGTAGATTACCGCTCGGCCCGATCAGCAGCTTCTCGAGTTCCTCGCGTGAGGGCTTGTCCCGCTTGAGGTTCAGGTGGAACACCTTGGTGCCGCGAGTCGCGTACAGTTCATCGACGTCCTCGAGTACGGCCAGTGCCTTCGCGCCGGGAATGGTGTCCTTCTTCGCGTTGGCGGTTTCGCGGATGGTGGCCTTCTTCCGTTCGATGAAACTCTGGGCGCGTTTGCAGGTAATGCAACCGGCGCGGAGATAGGCCCAATCGAGTGTCGGCATCGTCAGTCAGAGTCGTAAAGGGTTGGTCATCGCTGCTGCGGCGGCGGTGGCTGGCCGCCGGGCTTCCAGGTCGGGCGGTCGCCGTCGGCGAGGATTCGGACGGCGCGTACGGTGGCATCGATCACGTGGGCCATGTGAACGGCGTCGACCTTGTCTACGTCATCACTGGGCCGATGGTAGTCGGCGTGCAGGTTGAACGTCGACAGCGTGTGCGCGACCACGCCGAGCACGGCGAAGCGGTAGTTGTCGCTACGGCGGAAGAAGTTCTGGTCCGGACGCTTGTCGGGGCCGATCGGAACGCCGTTGGCTGCGAGCATGTCGCCCATGGTGCTGCGTTCGTAGCCGGTGAGCCAGGCTCGGCCCACGCCTCCGGCCAGGGAGTCGGGGCGACCGATCATCTCGATCTGCAGGTTGGCCGCCATTTCGCTGAGCGGGCGGGCCGGGTGGTCCGAGTACCATCGCGCGCCGAGTCCGCCGACCTCTTCGCCGGTCCAGGCTGCGAAGTAGATGGTGCGTTTGGGTTGGGGGCCGCGGGCGATCTGCTCAGCGGTCTTGAGTACAGCTACCACGCCGGAGGCATCGTCGTCGGCGCCGTTGTAGATCGAATCACCGTCGATCGGATTGCGGATGCCGACGTGGTCGTAGTGGGCGCTGACCACGATGTGTTCATTGGCCAGGGTCGGGTCGCTACCCGGGATCATGCCGATCACGTTGACGGCGGGCCGCCAGCGGGACTGTTCGATCGTTTCGCGTGCCGCAAAGCTCTCGGCCAGCATCGCCCCGGTGAACTCGCGGTCGCCCACCTTGCGGGTGCCGATCACGACGGGGAGTGGCTGGAAATAGCCGCTGTCTCCCGCTGGCCGAAGTCCGGCGCGCTCCATTTCGCGCGCGATGATCCGAGCCGCCTTGGCCGAACCGGGTTCTCCGGTGGCTCGTCCCTCGAGCGAGTCGTGCGCCAGGGCCGTGAGCAACGCCAGTGCGGCTTCGGGCGACGTGGACGGCGGAGCGGCAAGGGCCGGCTGCTTGCCGCTGCCGCATCCGGTGGCCAGCCCGGCCCAGAGCAAAGCGGCATATCCGCCAAGATTACGTTTCGACATAGTCGAGATCCTTTCCATACGTCTCTTCGAGCCCGATCAGCGAAAGGTACGCAATTGTCAGGGCTATGGCACCCACGGCGGCCGCGCTGCCGGCGATTCCCAGTCCCGGGCGGAGGGCCTGGAACAGCAGAGTGAGGGGAACGACGGCTCCGCGGACGAAGTTCGGCGCGGTCGACGCAACCGTCCCGCGCAGGTTGGTGCCGAACTGTTCTGCGGCCACGGTGACGAACACGGCCCAGTAGCCTGCCGTGGCTCCGAGGAGTGCGCAGGCAAAGTAGAACAGCCCGAGTGAGATCCCGCCGATGACAAAATAGGTCACGATGCCGAGACCGCACAACGTGATGAACAGCGTCAGGGCTTTCTTCCTGCTGCGGAGCAACTGGCTCAGCACGCCGCTTGCGATGTCTCCCAAGGTGGCGCCGATGTAGCCGAAGGCCACTGCCCGGCCCGCACTGGGAATTTCGGTGAGGCCCAGGGCCGGCCCGATTTCCGGCGAGAAGGTGACCAGGATGCCCATCACGAACCAGGTCGGCAGTCCTACCATGACGACGGACAGGTAGCGCCTGATGCGTGCTCCGTTGCTGAAGAGCAGCAGGAAGTTGCCCTTGCCGACCGCTTTGGGCTTGATGGTCTTGAACATGGTCGACTCGTGTACGCCAACGCGCAGGAACAGCAGGGCAAGTCCCATGACGCCGCCGATGTAGTAGGCCGTCCGCCAGGGGAAGTTTTCGCCGACGTAGCCTGCAGTCACCGCGCCCAGCAGTCCCAGGCTTGCGACGATGGTGGTTCCGTAGCCGCGGGATTCCTTCGACATGATCTCGGCGACCAGCGTAATGCCGGCGCCGAGTTCGCCTGCCAGGCCGATGCCCGCAATGAAACGGAGCCAGGCATACTGCTCGACCGTCTGGACCATGCCGTTGGCCAGATTCGCGATCGAGTAGAGTAGAATCGAGCCGAAGAGTACCGAGCGGCGTCCCATGTTGTCGGCCAGGATGCCCCAGAGCAGCCCGCCCAGCAGCAGCCCCGCCATTTGTGCGTTGAGCAGGTCGACGCCGATGCTCAGTACTTCGGACTGCGGCACGCCCAAGTCCAGCAGGCTTCGAATCCGGACGGTACTGAACAGCAGCAGATCGTAGACGTCGACAAAATAGCCGAGCGCTGCGACCAGCACGGCGAGCGAGATGCTGCGTCGGTCGTGGATCACGGGAATATCGGGTTCGGGTTTACCGGGGTAGAAACGAGCCGGGGACAAGGATACCGATGCGGCGCGCCGGCCGATAGGGTGGCGCGGTGATTTGACAAGTTCCGGATTGTGCCGCACTATCCCAGGGTCCACTACCTTGGAGGTGGCCCGGTGAAGGTCTACGGATCGGACGCAGTTCGGAACGTGGCGGTCGTCGGTCACGGATCCGCAGGAAAGACGACCCTGGTCGACGCTCTCGCCTTCGTTTCAGGCTCGACCAAGCGGCACGGCTCGATCAAGGAAGGCAACACCCTCACCGATACCTCCCCGGACGAAATCGAACGACAGCACTCCATCAACCTGGGCCTCGGCTTTGCCGAGTGGATGGGCACCAAGATCAACCTGCTGGATACGCCGGGCTATCTCGAGTTCTATGGTGATGTTGCCTCCGCGCTGGCGGTGGCGGATGCGGCGATCGTGGTGCTGAGCGGGACCAGCGGCGTGGAGGTGGGGACCGAGAAGGTTTGGGCCTTCTGCGATCACCATCACTTGCCGCGCATCCTGTTCGTTTCCCAGATGGACAAGGAGCACGCCGATTTCGGGCGGGTCTTCGATGATGTGCGCGACCATCTGACACCGAAGGTGCTCCCGGTCGAGGTTCCCGTCGGCGATGGTGCGAATTTCGGGGGCATCATCAATCTGTTCACCGGCAGCTACCAGCGCTTCGTGCCGGGGTCGAAGACGGAAGAGTTCGAGGAAGGGCCGATTCCCGACGAATACCGGGCCGCGTTCTCGCGCTATATGGAGCAGTTCACGGAGACGATTGCCGCGACCGACGATGTTCTGATCGAAAAGTTTCTCTCCGGTGACCCGCTCACGCGGGAGGAGATCGTCCCGGCGCTCAAGCGGGCGATGATGGCCGGGGAGATCGTTCCGATGTTCTGCGGCAGCGGGGAGCGCTTGCTGGGGATCCGGACGCTGCTGACCGAACTGGTCGAGTTGCTGCCGTCGCCGCTCGAGAGTCCCAAGCCGGCGGATGGGCCCCTGGTCGGGCGGGTCTTCAAGATCGTGTCCGAGCCCCATGTGGGCGACATCAGTCTGTTCCGGTTGTACAGCGGCGGGGTCAAGAACGGCGCCGATGTCTGGAATCATGAGCACAACGTGGCCGAGCGGTTGGGCCACCTTTCGGTCCAGCAGGGGCGAGATCGGCTCGAGGTTGCCGAGCTTGCGGCGGGTGATATCGGTTCGGTAGCCAAACTCAAGGACACCCATACCAACGACACCTTCTGTCTTCGTGACGATCCGGTCCATCTCGAGCCGATCGAGTTTCCCGAGGCGGAGGCCACGTCGGCTGTGTTGGTCAAGCAGCGCGGTGAGGAGGACAAGCTGGCCGGGGGGTTGCACAAGCTCCACGAAGAGGATCCGACCTTTCATTTCGAGTACAACTCCGAACTGGGCCAGACGCTGATCCACGGCCTGGGCGAGCGGCATTTCGAGGTGATCCTCGGTCGGTTGGCGCGCAAATACGGGGTCCATGCCGAGCTGGTGCGACCGCGAGTAGCCTATCGGGAGACGCTCAAGGCGTCGGCCGAAGGGCAGGGGAAACACAAGAAGCAGTCCGGCGGGCGGGGACAGTACGGCGACTGCTGGATCCGGGTGGCGCCAAGGCCGCGGGGCGCGGGATACGAATTCGTCGACAAAATTGTCGGCGGCGTCATTCCCGGGAAATACATTCCGGCCGTCGATCGCGGGGTTCAGGAGGCAGCCGAGCGGGGCACATTGGCGGGGTATCCGCTGGTCGACTTCCGGGTCGAGTGCTTCGACGGGAGTTACCATGACGTCGACTCCAACGAAATGTCGTTCAAGATGGCGGGGATCCTTGCCTTTCGGGCTGTGGCGCCCAAGGCGATGCCGGTGCTGCTCGAACCGGTGATGCAGGTCGAAGTCGACATGCCCAGCGAGTTGATGGGGGATGTGCTGGGTGATCTGACGCCGCGGCGGGGGCAGGTGCAGCACACCGAGGCGCTCGGGCGACTGACGCGGGTAACGGCACTGGTGCCACAGGCCGAGTTGTACAAGTATTCCACCACGCTCCATTCGATCACGCATGGGCGGGGGACGCACCGGGAGCGGTTCCACGGCTACGCCGAGGCGCCGCCGCACATCGCTGCCAAAGTTGCCGCGGAGAATGCAGATAAACGACAGAGTGAATGAGTCCGGGCCGGATGCGGTGCGACCGCTCATCATCGGGGTCGTCGGCGGCTCCGGGTCCGGGAAGACGACGGTGGCTCGCGCCATTTACGGTGCGCTCGGCCTCGATGCGGCGTTCATCGATCAGGATGCCTACTATCGAGATCTGGCGCACCTGCCGATGAGCGAACGGGTCAAGGTCAATTTCGATCATCCGGATGCCTTCGATACCGAGCTACTGATCCGTCATCTGGAGGGGATCCGTGGCGGGGAGTCGGTGGCCAAGCCGACCTATGACTTCGCGGCGCACACCCGCGCGGTGGAGACGGTGCTGATCGAGCCTCGGGAAATCGTCATTGTCGACGGCATCATGTTGTTTGCCGACCAGCGGATCCGGGATCTGCTGGACATCAAGATCTATGTCGATGTGGCGGATGACATTCGATTCATTCGCCGGCTGGAGCGCGATGTGGCCGAGCGGGGGCGGACGATGGCGGGGGTGATTCGGCAGTATCTCGAGACGGTGCGTCCGATGCATCTCGAGTTTGTCGAGCCGTCGAAGCGCTATGCCGACGTGATCCTTCCGCAGGGCGGGCACAATCAGGTCGGCGTCGACATGATTCTGGCCCGCGTGTTCATGGAGTTGGCGCGCCGGCGTCAGCGTGAGGATGCTGTGGTCTAAGGAATGACGCCAATAGCCTTCGAGATGGTACGGTAGGTGGCCGTTTCTGCGGCAACGAACTGCTCGAACTCCCGGCCGGATAGCAGGAACGGGCGCAAGCCGTGGCGGGTGAGGAGCGCATTCCATTCGGGCGACTTGGCGAGCCGGGTCAGTCGCTCGACCCAACGGTCGTAGGCGTCGTCCGAAATTCCTGGCGGCGCATAGAAGCCGCGCCAGACTTCCCACGATACCGGAACGCCCTGTTCGCGCGCGGTCGGCACGTCGGCGAGCGGACCGGAGCCCCGCGTGTCACCGAGTACGGCCAATACGCGAAGCTCCTTCGAGTCGAGCTGGCGACGGATTTCCGAGATCTCCCCCGGGAAAAGCTGGATCCCACCGGAGCGCAGTGAATCGACAGCTTCGGCGGGACCGTTGAGGGGCAGATAGCGTACCGCGCGGAGGTCGATGCCAGCGGCCTGGGCGAGCAGGAGGACTTTGACGTGGTCCTGTCCGCCGGCAACAGAAACGCCTCCGATCACGACCTTGTCGGGGTTGCCGCGCCACTTGCGGATCAGATCCGGAAGTGTCCGCCATGGCGCATCCGCCCGGACTGCCAGGACGCTGGGCTCGGCACCGACAGCGGCGAGCCATCGGACATCGCGTTCCGTCAGCGTGCCGTAGTGCTGTTGAGCCAGGCCGAGCAGGGTAGACGGGCTGGCAGCAATGATCGCCTGCTGGTCGCCACGCATTTCAGCGACCACCCGTGCAAAAGCTACTCCGCCGCCGGCCCCGGCGATGTTGGTCGTCCGCAACAGAATCGAGTCGGGTTCGACCATGGCGAACGCTTCGGCGATTGCACGGCAGGTCAGATCCCACCCTCCGCCGGGATTGGCCGGGGCAATGCAGGTCGTGCCCGTCCCCGGCGCGGATGCGCATCCGGCAAGGCCCACGATCAAGCAGGCCCAGCGTGCCGATCGGCCCAGGCGTGACCCCGGTCGACGGCGACTGGTTGCCGTAGCGGAGTCCGGGAGGATCCGCGACGGCAGGCAAAGTGAGGGTCCGGTTGACACGCCGGCAATTTAGAGGCTCGGCGGGGGTGATGCAAAAGATCAATTGATACGGTCGTTTGCTGGCTGCGCATATTGCCGGACGGGACGGTCGGAGGCGCTGCCGCCTCTTGCGGGAGGGTTATTATCCTGATACGCGGGGTGGCCTCGAGCGGGGCAGACTGTTGCGGGTGCTGCGGTCCGTTGGCCGGTTCGTGATTCCGGGTTGGTGCTATGCGACTCCTGCTGGTCGAAGACGACGAAGCGCTTTCCA
The DNA here is from genome assembly GCA_964619465.1 of uncultured Gemmatimonas sp. GTDB lineage: Bacteria > Gemmatimonadota > Gemmatimonadetes > Gemmatimonadales > GWC2-71-9 > SHZU01. Next base: position 79,633 of record CAZUES010000012.1, on the reverse strand, counting down.
ATACGCTGGCGCGCGGCCTGCGCGAACAGGCTTATGCGGTAGACGCGGTGGCTGACGGCGATACGGCTTTGTCCTTCAGCCGTATTGCGCCGTACGATGCCATCATTCTCGATATCAATTTGCCGCGCCTCGATGGCCTGACCCTTTGTCGTACCCTGCGATCCGACGGCTCGGCTGTGCGGATTCTGATGCTGACGGCGCGTGCGAGCACCGCCGATCGGATTCGTGGGCTCGATAGCGGCGCCGACGACTATCTCGCCAAGCCATTCGAATTCGAGGAGCTCCTGGCGCGTCTCAGGGCGCTGCTGCGCCGTCGAGGCGAACAGGTCGATGCGGCGAGTTTTTCGCTGGCTGATCTGGAGATCGATTTTCGTGCGCAGCAGGTCAGTCGGGGTGGCGTCCTCGTCGACCTTACCACCAAGGAATACACGCTGCTGGCCTACCTGGCCCGAAACGCGGGGAAGGTCATCGGGCGCGCCGAGCTGACGGAACATGTGTGGGATGACAATCACGACCCTGGCACCAATGCGGTCGAGGTCTATATCAACCGCCTTCGGAGGAAGATCGATGGGTCCGGCCTGCCGCTGATCCATACGCGTCGAGGTGCGGGATACCATCTGTCGTTGCCCGCGGACGGGCGAACCGGATCATAGATGGCCTTCGGAGGTCGTCCGCCGATGCTTCGGTCGCTCCGGACCCGACTGGCGTTGTGGCATACCGGGACGCTCGGGCTGGTGTTGATCATCTTTGCCGCCGCGACCTGGGCCTACTTGGAGCGGATCACGCAGGAGCGGGTGGATCAGTCGCTTGCCGACGCGGTGCGGTCATTCTATCAGGCAGTGCTGGCGGAAGTACAGGAAGGAACCCCTCCTGAGGATGCGGCTGCCAAAGCGGCTCGTGAGTTCCGCTTCAGCGAGCGTCGCGTGCTGGTCTATGGTTCCGGGCATCGTCTGATCGCCGTATCCGACTCGGCCAACGACGTTCTGACCCAGGCGATCTCGGCCATCGAGGACGCCGATGATTCTCCGATTCATCCGTTGTTCGCGTCTCTCATTCCCGGTAGTTCGGCGTACGCGATGGTGGGCGATGCAGGCGAGCCGATTCGCAGCTATGCCCGGAGCGTTCCGGTGGCGGGCGAGTATCTCACCATCGTGGCGCTCCAGCTGGGTCTTTCCGAACGCTTGATCCTGGCCACCTTCTGGCAGGCGGCGCTGGTGGCCATTCCGCTGGCGTTGCTGCTGGCTGGCTTGGGAGGTTACCTGCTGGCCCGGCGCAGTTTTGATCCGGTCGTCACCATGGGGCGTGAGGTGGCCGCCATCGACTCCGAACACCTGGCGGCGCGGGTGCGGGTTCGAGACACGGGCGACGAGATGGACGAGCTTGCCGCCGTCTTCAATGACATGCTGGCGCGTCTGGAGCGATCCTTCGTGCAGCAGCGCCAGTTCATGGCGGATGCTTCCCATGAGCTGCGCACCCCGGTGGCGAGCCTCCGGGCTGCGGCGGACATTGCGCTGTCCCAGCCCAGAGCGGCGGCGGAGTATGCGGCAGCCCTTCGTCATGTGCGGGACGAGGCGAGGCGGCTCAGCGACACTGTCGCCGACGTATTCACTCTGGCTCGCCTGGACGATGAAGAGCACGTCCTCCACCGCGAGGAGTTCTTTCTCGAGGAACTCCTGATGCATTGTGTCAGCGCCATCTATCCGCTTGCTCAGGAGCGCGGGCAGCGACTCACCTTCACCCCATCGCGGGAAGCGCGTTGCGAGGGGGAGCCGGTGCTGATCGAACGCTTGGTAAGCAACCTGCTCGACAATGCCATCAAATACGCCCCGATGGGAGGTGAGGTCCGGGTCGAACTCGACGGTGAACCCGGTTGGCACGTGGTTCGAGTCGGCAACGAGGGCGAGGGTATTCCGCCTGAAGCGCAGGCGCATATTTTCGATCGTTTCTATCGGGCCGACGCCGCGCGAACGCGTTCCGGTAGCCGCCCAGGCGGGACCGGTCTGGGCCTTGCGATCGCGTGGAAGATTGCCCGGGCGCATGGAGGTTCGCTGGAGCTGACCGCATCGGACGGTCTGGCGACGATCCTCACCTTCCGCTTACCCGCACACCATCGTCCTGCTCGCGGTGTTAATCCTACGTCTAGGTAGCCAGTCCTAGATTCTTGTCCCTGGCTCTCAATCAATAGTCGGCGTACCGCCAATGGGCGGCAATCGGGTACGCCCAACCGCGGCATTCAATCTTTCCCTGCCGGGAGACGACCGCATGTCGAACTGTACTCCGTTCGTCGCGACGCTGGTTCTTGCTATCCAGTTCCAAGCGGTGCTTGGAGGATCGCAGTCGCTCAGTGCCACCTCGACCGCCGGAGGGCCAGCGCCCCCGGCGGTTTCTCGTTCCTTTGCCGGTTCGGTAGCTGGGAAGGTCACGGATGATCGCACCGGCGAGGCGATCGTCGGCGTGCATGTCTCTATCGTGGGCACTCCGTCCGCGGTGGTGACGGATGCCAGCGGCCAGTACCGGATCACGGGGATCTCGGCCGGGAATGTGATGCTCCGGGTCCGCCGCATCGGATATCAGGCGCCGCCGGATCGTCCGGTGACGGTGGTCGACAATGAGACGGTCACGGTCGACCTGACCCTCGCCATGGCGCCGCTTTCGCTCGACGCGCTGGTGGTGACGGGCACGCCGGGGGGAACTCAGGTTCGCGCCATCGGCAATGCAGTGGATCGCCTCGACATGGCGGCGGCGGCCGAGTTGTCACCGGCCGTCAACGTGCAGCAGCTGCTTGGCCAGCGCAGTACCGGGGTCATCAGTTTGCCCAGCTCAGGTATGGTCGGGACGGGGTCGGCCATCCGGATTCGCGGGGCTGTCTCGCTCTCCCTGACCAGTCAGCCGCTGATCTATGTCGATGGGGTACGGGTCGACAACAATCCGTCGGCAGGCCCGAACATTCGACAGGGGCGTCAGGCGTCCCGGCTCAACGACTTCGACCCGGAAGACATCGAGTCGATGGAGATCATCAAGGGCCCCGCCGCCGCGACGCTGTATGGCACCGAGGCTTCTAACGGGGTGATCCAGATCATCACCAAGCGTGGCAAGAGCGGGAAGCCGGAGTTCTCTCTGACGGCGCGGGAAGGCCGCAACTGGCTCAACAACGCCGAGCAGCGGCTGCGCTATGTCTATGGGATCAACCCGAACACGCAGCAGGTCGACAGCGTCAATCTGATCGCACATTGGCGCCAGTTGACCGGTGAGGAAATCTTCACGACCGGTGCCATGCATGGTCTCGATGCGAGTTTGAGCGGTGGGACCGACGCGGTACGGTACTATGTCTCGGGCGACTATCTCGATAACACCGGATTGGTCGACTACAACTGGCAGAAGAATGCCGGCCTTCGGGCGAACATGTCGCTGCTGCCGTCGAGCAACTGGTCGGTCAACCTCACGACTGCCTTTGCCCGAAACGAGACGCGCTTTGCGCAGGCGGCGGATCAGTTCGGCATCTGGGAAATGCTGGTCTACGGTTCGCCGGCCCTGTTCAATGCGGCTTCCCAGGGCTTCCGGTATGCCAATCCTGCGGTCGCGTCGCAGGTCGACTCGCGCTCCAAGATCAACCGCTTTACGGGTGGGATCGAAATCAAGCACGAGCCGATGCCATGGCTGACCCATCAGCTCAAGGCCGGGGCGGATGTCGGCATGACCGGCAATCAGATTCTCTTCCCCCGTCCGTCGGCAGAGTATGCCACGTTCTACGGCGCGCGATCGGTCGGCGAGAAGACGCTCGAACAGGTCAACGCCAACTATACGACCCTCGACTATGCGGTGACGGCCAAAACGACGCTATTCGGCTTCGAGTCATCGACCTCGGTCGGTGCGCAATACTATCGTAAGCAGACCACCTTCACGAGCGAGTTCGGGCGGAACTTCCCGACGGCGGACATAACGACGATTGGCGGTGCCGCCACCACGCAGGCGAGTGAAGACTATATCGAGAACAAGACGCTGGGCTTCTATGTCCAGGAACAGCTCGGCTGGAAGGATCGTCTCTATCTGACGGCGGCGCTCCGCGGCGACGGGAACAGCGCCTTCGGCAGCGACTTCAGCGCAGCGTACTATCCCAAGTTCAGTGCGGCGTGGGTGTTGTCCGACGAGCCGTTCTTCAATCTGGGCGCCGTCAATACGGTACGGCTCCGTGGCGCCTGGGGGCAGGCAGGCCAGCAACCGGATGCTTACGATGCCGTCACGCTGTACGACCCGTCTACGGGGCCGGGAGATGCGCCGATCGTGACGCCGGGTTCGCTCGGGAACCCCGCACTCAAGCCGGAGCGGAGTACCGAGCTCGAGTTGGGCATCGACCTCGGGTTCTGGAATGACCGGGTCACGGCGACGTACACCCGGTACGATCGGCGGACACGGGACGCGATTGTGCGCCAGCCGGTGCTGCCGTCCGAAGGCTTCCCCGGTGTTCGAGTCGTCAATCTGGGCGAGGTCAAGGCCTGGGGTAACGAGATCAGTGTCAACGCCCGGGTTCTCGAAGGGAATTCGCTGAGCTGGGACTTGGGTGTCAACTACGCAACGGCCAAGAATCGGATCGAGAGCCTGGGAGGGCTGCCGCCGATCGTGCTGAGCGCTTCGCAGGAGCATCGCGTGGGGTACCCGGTCGGCGGGAGCTGGACGCAGAAGGTACTGAGTGCGGAGCTGACACCTGCCGGGACGCCGACCAACGCGATCTGTGATGGCGGGGAAGAGGCGAATCACGCGCCCGTGCCGTGCGCGCAGGCGCCCAAGGTGTACTGGGGCCAGCCGACGCCCACCTGGCAGGGTAGCGTAATCAACACCTTTACGGTCTTGCGCAATGTACGCCTGTCCGCGCTGGTCGACTTTCAGGGAGGCATGCTGTACGAGGACGGTGAAATCCAGGCCGGCCACCAGAACTTCCGGAACACGGCACAGTCGAATCGTACCGACGATCCGATCTTCGCGGCTTATCAGACGCTGGTTCCTCGGGCGCCGCTCGGCTACTTCGACGCGGGCTTTGCCAAACTCCGGGAGCTTTCAGTGAGCTACTCGGTGCCGCCCGGTCTTGCCCGACGCTTCGGGATGCAGCGGGCGTCGGTCAGCGGGGCCTGGCGCAATGTCGGGCTGATCTGGCAGGCGCAGGACCAAATCTGGGGCACCAAGCTGTTCGATTCGGAGATGCGCACGCCAGGATCGGAGCTGGGGAGCCGATACCAGACCATGATCCCGCCTGCTTCGCAGGTCGTGTTCACGCTTCGGACCTCGTTCTAATCGGAGGCCACCATGATCTCGACCTTATCGACCGTCTCCAGAGAGACCGCAGCCATGACGCACCGGACTCGATCGGCCCGACACAGTGCGGCGACCGCTGCCCTGATGCTCTCTATACAACTGTTGGCGGGATGCGGGGGCATTCTCGATGTAGATCTTCCAGGACGGGTGCGGGAGGAGTCGCTCGACAACCCGGTGCTGGCCCCGACGCTGGTCAATAGCGCGCAAGCCGATTTCGAATGCGCCTACGGTGAGTTCGTCTATGCCACCGGTGCCTGGGCAAACGAGTTCCTGAACAGTTCCGGTGGCGCCGAGGTGATCGGCTGGGGGGCTCGGCTCCCGAACTATGAGTCGGGCAACGGAACCTGCCAGACGACGACCGCGACTCGCGGCGCCTTCGCGGTGTACCGGCCGCTCCAGATCGCCCGGAACCAGGCGGATGGGGCGATCACACGCCTCGAGGGCTTTACCGATGCTCAGGTCAGCAACCGGACGGCCTTGATTGCGACAGCCGCTCTGTACAGCGGATTCAGCCACGCGCTGCTCGGAGAGGCCTACTGTGAAATGGCCCTCTCTCCGACGGAGCCACTGGTCGCTCGTGCGCAGGTATTGACACGCGCCGATGAGCGCTTCTCCCGGGCAATCGAGGCGGCAACGGCCGCCGGGGCGGGAGCCGCCAACGTGCTGAACGCCGCCCGAGTCGGTCGGGCCCGAGTTCGACTCGGCCTGAACCGGCTCGCCGATGCCGCGGCGGATGCCGCCCTGGTGCCGGCGAATTTCGTGTACAACGCGACCTTCTCCGCCGCGACGTTCCGGAGGAACAATCCCGTCTTCCTGGTCAACAACGCCAACTTCCATCTCTCGGTCGCGCCCGAATATCGCGAGCTCACGGTGGATGGGACGGTCGATCCCAGGGTTCCGGTGACCAACGCCAATCGCCAGGGCCAGGATGCCGTGACGCCGTTGTGGTTGCAGGGGAAGTACACCGCCATTACGTCGCCGATTCCGCTCGCCACCTGGGATGAGGCGCAGTTGATTCTCGCGGAAGCAAGGGGCGGCCAGGATGCGGTCGACGCCATCAACCGGATTCGGGCCCGCTACTCGCTGCCCGCTTTCGCCGGCGGAAGCGCCGAGGAGATTCGGGCACAGATCATCGAGGAACGCCGCCGCACGCTGTTCCTGACCGGACACCGGGTCGGCGATCAGCTGCGCTATGGGATTCCCTTTGCAACGGGTACCAATCAGAAGGGTGTCGCGTATGGTGTGGCGACCTGCCTGCCCTTGCCGCCAGCCGAGCGCGACGCTCGAGGCTAGCATCAGTTTGCTCAGGTGTGCAGCTGCCGACGTCGGGGGTGGAACCCGGCGTCGGCGCCACCCCGCAACCTCAGGACGAATACTATGAGCCGCATTCGCTTGGCAGCCCTCGCAGGCGCTCTATCGATTTTTGCCGGGGGATCTCAGTCGCTCCTTCTGGGGCAGCGCGCAGCCCCGCCGTCGCGGACCTCGCTCGAGGCGTCCACGATTCCGGCGGAGTACGAGGCGGTCCTGGCGCAGGCAAACGTCATGATTCCCATGCGGGATGGCGTCAAGCTGGCGACGGATATCTACCGGCCGGCGCGGAACGGAACACCTGTTTCCGAGCGCTTCCCCGTCCTGTTGAGCCGTACCCCGTACGACAAATCGTCGGGAGGGGCCGCGACTGCCAAGTTCTTTGCCGAACGTGGCTATGTCGTCGCGGTGCAGGATATCCGTGGCACCTATCGCTCCGAAGGCGAGTTTGCCAAGGTGCAGCCGGCTGATGCGCCCGACGGCTACGATACGGTCGAGTGGCTTGCCAGGCAGTCGTGGTCGAACGGTTCAGTCGGTATGTGGGGCACCTCGTATGCCGCTCACATGCAGGCTGCTGCTGCGCAGACTCGTCCCCCGGGCCTGAAGGCGCTGGTGCTCAACATGGGCGGCATGTCGAACGCCTGGGATCACGGCGTTCGGTACCGGGGTACTTATGAGATGGGGCGCCAGCTGACCTGGGCTTGGGCCCAGATGCGTGGAAACGGCAAGACGCCGGAGGCGCGCAAGATCGTCGAGGTGGAGAAGGTCGAGGACTGGTACGACGTCCAGCCGCTTCGGCGCGGACTCAGTCCGCTTGCCGCGGATCCGCAGTATGAGGGTTGGTATCTCGATTGGTTCGAGATGGCCGACTACAGCTCCTACTGGAAAGATCCGGTGATGGCGTGGGACGAACACTATCACGAAACCTCCGACATCCCGATGCTTCACGTCGGCGGGTGGTTCGACATCTTCCTGGCCGGGACTTTCAAGAACTTCGTCGAGTTGGGCAAGCGCAACAAGACGCCCCAGCGCATCCTGGTAGGACCGTGGACGCACGGGGGTAATAACCGCTCCTTTGCCGGCGATGTCGACTTCGGACCTGACGCGGCGGTACGCGACTTCTACAACGATCTCCATCTCCGCTGGTTCGACACGTTTCTCAAGCAGAAAGCCACCGGTGTCGAGAAGGCCGCCGCAACGCGGCTCTTTGTGATGGGCACCGGAGACGGGAAGAAAAACGCTGAGGGCCGTCTGCAGCATGGCGGGTACTGGGTCGACAGCAACGAGTGGCCGATCGCCGGCACCCGGATGGTACCGTACTATTTCCATGCCGACGGATCGCTCTCGCCCAATCGGCCGAGCGCAGCAACCTCCTCGACCACGTACACATTCGATCCGCGCGACCCGGTACCAACCATCGGCGGCGGGGCCTCGACCCGCCTCAAGGATGGCGCCTTCAATCAGCGCGAGGGTGAGCGGTTCCCGCCGTCGAAGCCGCCCTATTTGCCGCTCAGCGCGCGGTCCGATGTTCTCGTCTTCCAGACCGAGCCGCTCACCGAAGATGTCACGATCATCGGTCCGATCAAGGTCGTCGTTCATGCTTCGTCTTCGGCGGTCGACACCGATTTCACCGCCAAGCTGGTCGATGTATATCCGCCAAGTGCGGACTGGCCAAGCGGGTTCGACATGAACGTCACCGATGCCATCATTCGCGGACGCTATCGCGCCACCCGTGAGAGTGCCGTCATGCTCACGCCGGGGCAGGTCTACGAGTTCACCATCGATCCGTTCCCGACTGCCAACGTCTTCAAGAAGGGGCATCGAATTCGAGTCGACATCTCGAGCAGCAACTTTCCGCGCTTTGATGTCAACCCGGGAACGGGTGAGCCGCTCGGCAAGAATCGACGGATGATTCCCCAGGACAACACGGTCCATCATAGCGCTACCCATCCGTCACACATCGTGTTGCCGATTGCGCCGGCGCGCAAGTAGATGCTGACGCTGCTCGCCTTTTCCATGGTCATCACCTTCATGGTGCTGATCATGACGAAGCGGATGTCGCCGATGACGTCGCTGATCCTGGTGCCGATCGTGTTCGGTGTCATCGGCGGGTTCACGACCGACTTGGGTCCCATGATGCTGGACGGGATTCGGAACCTGGCCCCGACCGGCGTGATGCTGATGTTCGCGATTCTCTATTTCGCGGTCATGATCGACGCCGGCCTGTTCGATCCGTTCGTGGGGCTCGTGGTGCGAGCGGTCCATGGCGATCCGATGAAGGTCGTCGTCGGTACGGCCGTTCTTGCCTTGTTCGTCTCGTTGGACGGTGACGGTTCGACGACGTATATGATTACGACAGCGGCAATGTTTCCGCTCTATCGCCGGCTTGGCATCAAGCCGTTGATTCTGGCATGCGTCACCATGCTGGCGTCAGGAGTCATGAATATTACGCCCTGGGGCGGTCCAACCGCCCGCGCAGCCAGCGCGTTGCAGGTCGACTCGGCCGATCTGTTCCTCCCGCTGATACCGGCCATGATTGGCGGGGCCATCGCCGTTGTGCTGATTGCGTACCGGATTGGTCTTGCCGAACGTCGCCGGCTCGGATCGCTCGTGATTCAGACCGCGCCCGTTGTGGCGGAACCAGATCTGGCCCTGGTCGACATGAACCCCGATCTCTCCTGTCGGCGTCCCAAGCTCCTCAGGATCAACGCGGTGCTCACCGCCGCTCTGATGACCGCCTTGATTGCCGGCGTGATGCCCTTGCCGGTCCTGTTCATGATCGGGTTTGCCGTCGCCATCATGATCAATTACCCCTCGGTCGCCGAGCAGAAGGCGCGCATCGCAGCGCATGCCGGGAATGTCCTTGCCGTGGTTGGATTGATCTTTGCGGCCGGGATTTTTACGGGGATTCTATCCGGCACCGCCATGGTCGACGCCATGGCAGAGAGCGTCATCAGGATCGTGCCGGACAGTATGGGCCCCTATCTGGCGATTGTGACAGGGGTACTGAGCATTCCCTTTACGTTTTTCATCTCGAACGATGCATTTTATTTCGGAGTGCTCCCGATCCTTGCCAAAGCCGGCGAGGTGTACGGGATCACCGCTGCCGAGATGGGAAGAGCTTCGCTGATTGGCCAGCCGTTTCACTTGCTGAGTCCGTTGGTCCCGTCGACTTATCTCCTGGTCGGGCTGGTCGGGGTCGAGTTCGGCGACCATCAGCGCTTTACCATGAAATGGGCGTTGCTCGTCAGCCTGATCCTGCTTGCCGTCGGGCTCCTGACCGCGGTGATCCCCTGGATCGGGCACCTGGCTGGGGGGTGACGGGCTTTCGCTGCGAGCGGTTGCCGTGTGGCTTCTACCCGCAGACCGGGCGGGTTATCATTGCGCCTCATGATCACCGCACTCGAGGCCCTCAAACGGTTGCAGGACGGCAACGGTCGCTTTGTCACCGACACGCGATCGTCGGAGGTCTTTCTCGGCCGCAGCCGCCGGGCCGAAATCAGCAAGAGCCAGGAACCGTTCGCCATCATTCTGGGCTGTTCGGACTCCCGGGTACCGGCCGAGTTCGTTTTCGACCAGGGACTCGGCGATCTGTTCGTGATTCGAGTGGCCGGGAACATCGTGGCCACATCGCAGGTCGGCAGTATCGAGTTTGCAGCGGCCCGGTTCGGAACCCCGCTAGTGGTGGTGCTCGGTCATTCACGTTGCGGGGTGATCCTGGCAACGCTCGAAGAACTTCGTCGCCCGACGGAGAACCAATCGCGGAATCTGCAGGCCATCGTCGATCGGGTCCGCCCCTCGGTTGAAGGGTTCCTCGAAACCGAGCTGCGCCATGATGAGCCGGCCCTGGTTCGGGCTGCCGTCCGAGCCAATATTCGCGCCTCGGTCAACCACCTTCGCCACGGATCTCCCGTGCTCGAACAGCTGGTTCTCGACGGCAATCTCTTGGTTGTTGGCGCGGAGTATTCGCTCGAGACGGGTATGGTCGATTTCTTCGAAGGGGTTCCGCCGGAACTTGCCGCAGGCTGACCCGGTTTACCGGCCTCGATCGGTGCGGTGGGTAATCGCGGAAAGTATCAGCGAATAGATCAGGGCCAGTAGGGCAAACGCCACCAGCACCGGTGGTCGCGCCTGCTCCGCAACAGCACCGAATTCTGCTCGCAGGGTAGCCGAGAGCAGAATGATGCCCGGCAGGAAAAGGAGCCAGTGGAGCCAGGAGCGCCAGAACGCCCGCCGGCTCGGAAGCAGTGCCAGCAGGATCCCACCAAGCGCACCGTAGATCGCTCCGGACACCAGGATTTCGATGGTTCCGCCGAGCGTGTAAATCGGGGTGCTGCCGGTGACCAGGGTAACGCCGCGCATCAGTGCCCGGCTGCCGCCGCCGAGTACGATCAGACCCGTTGCCGCTCCGATCAACGTATACCGCAGCTTTCGCGTCATACGCCCCTAAAAGAACGAGCTGGCCGAAAGCACGGCAAAGAAGCCGTAGAACACGGCCATGGCGACCAGGCCAAGTCGCGGCCAGAGCCCCGGGCGCAGCTCCCTGGGCAGCAAGCGGGTATTGACGTAGAGCAGGTGGATGCTGGCGATCACGAAGACGATCGCGGCCAGGTTGGCCGAGATCTGCAGCAGGACGATCGGCTGGGCGAGCTTGAGGGCAAAGACGCCCCAGACCACGATCAGGCCGAGTACGGTGTAGTACACGGCGCGCACGTCGCCGCCGCGCCAGTTGCGAACCCGCTCACTGCCGGTCCAGAGCATGTCGGTCGTGGCCCGGGTCAGTCCCTCGACGATGTCGAGCTGTGTCTTGAACAGGACCCAGGCGCCCAGGAACGCGATGACACCACCGATCAGCGGCATCCGGGCTTCCATGCCGTTGGCCAGTGCAGCCGCGATACCAAAACCGCGAATGTCCTGGCCTGGCTCGAGAAAGGTGACGTAGAGGAGCGCCGGGAGGGCCATCCCGAGAATGGCACCCACGAAAAAGATGCCCCACTGGTCGACCCGGACGATCCGCCACCAGCCACGCCATCGCGCCAATGACGATTCGTTGGCGCGGAAGATGAATCCGGTCGGGGCCAGCCGCACCTTGTCTCCCCCGGCGGCCGAAGGGATATACCCGGCCTTGCTGCCCATGCCGTATCCCTTATCACGAGCCCAGTTCGATAGCGTGATGTTGATCACTCCGCCGGCACCGCTGTACGCAGCGACCGCGCCCAGCAGAAAGAAGTCGGCGCCCTCTGGTATGAAGGAGAAGCTTCGGGAGACGGGGTCGAAGCCGAAGTAGCCGGTCAGCGCCGCCAGCCAGGTCGACGGTGCCACGAAGAGGAGGGCCAGGACGACGAAGCTGCCCAGAATGGCGGCGACCAGGATCCAGTTGAGGATCTCGAGGGTACGTTCGATCCGACGCCCGATCAGGAGGATCGCGACGCAGACGAGGAAGGTGCCGATTCCGATGGCATAGACGAGCCCTGCGTCTTCCGGCCCGGCCATGCGCCGAGTTGCCAGGAAGAAGAAGGCGCCCGACGCGGCACCGGCCCAGGCCGGCCATCCGAGCTGGAGAAAGTAGAGGGCCGCATAGACCCAGGCCCAGAACTTCGCCCCCGGCTTGGTCCGCATGAACCCGGTGCAGGCCGGTTCGCCGGTGGCCAGGGTGTACCGCATCAGTTCGAGATTGAAGACCGTCTGCAGCACCGCCGCTACGCCGGCGATCCAGAGCAGGGTCAGTCCGTAGCGAACGAAGGTGGCCGGGCCCAGCAGAAACTCGCCGCTGCCGATCGAGGCGCCGAGCACGATGACGCCCGGTCCGATGACGCCGAACCATTGCAGTCCCCGCGGCGTCGGGGGCGCGGGCAACTCAGCCTCACGCCATGGCGCGAGGCCCGATTGTGCTTCGATTGGTGTATCGGAAGAGGAGGGGGTCATGGGCTCTCTAAGCTGCAGCCCAGACTGTAATCCGGCAAGGGTTCCCGAGCGCCGCCATCTGGCTTGGCGGCCCTGCCGTGGATACAATGCTGAACCCAGTGATTTGTCGCCCGCTTCCGGAGATTCCCGTGGAACGTCTCGTCCGTCCTTCGGCACTCATGGTGCTGCTGGCCGCTTCAACGGCCTGTGCTCCCGATCCGGCCCCTCTGCCGTCTCGACCCGTCATCACCGCGACCAGCGATGTCGCCTTCGATGCCAAGGAAATCGCAGCCTACCAGGGCGATCACGCCGATATCTACGCGCATATCAGGCAGAACCTGCCGAGCCACATCGCCAACATCCAGCGGTGGGTCCGGCAGCCGTCGATCAGCGCCCTCAATGTCGGCGTCACGCAGATGGCGGAGATGGTGCGCGGCGACTATCAGAAACTCGGCTGTCAGGAAAGCACCGTGGTGCCGACCTCGGGGCATCCGGGTGTCTTTGCGTCGTGCGACTTCGGCGCGCCCAAGACGCTGGTCGTCTATATGATGTACGACGTGCAGCCGGTCGAGCCGGTCGATTGGCAGTCGCCGCCGTTCGAAGCCAGGCTGCTGGAGCATGAGCTGGGCACGGTCCTGATGGGCCGCGGGGCCATCAACCAAAAGGGCCCGCAGCGCGCCTTCCTCAACGCGCTGGAGTCGATCGTCGCGGTGCGTGGCAAGCTTCCGGTCAACATCCTCTTTGCCGCCGAGGGTGAGGAGGAGCTGGGCTCGCCGCACTACCCGGAGATCATCGACAAGTATGAGGCGCGGCTGGCCAAAGCGGACGGCGCCCTGTTTCCCAGCATGGCCCAGGATCCCTCGGGACTGGTTTCGGTCTCGCTCGGTGTGAAGGGGATCGTCTACTTCGAGTTGTCCACCGAGGGCGGTGAGCAGGGCGGGCCGTCTCGGGCAGAGATCCACGGCTCCCTCAAGGCCATCGTGGACTCGCCCACCTGGCGGCTGGTGCAGGCGCTCAGCACGCTCACGTCGCCCGATGGTAACACCATCACCGTGCCCGGCTTCTATGACGCGATTCGCGCCCCGAACGACGAGGAGCAGCGTCTCCTCAACGGGCTGCTCCCCGACTGGGAAAGCCGGGAGGCGCGGATGCGGCAGGCCATGGGGGTGTCACGTTGGATCGAAGGCTGGACCGGTCGGGAGACCCAGCTGCAGATGCTCTTCAACACCACCCTCAACATCGACGGCATCGGCTCGGGATACACCGGGGAGGGCGTCAAGACGATCCTTCCGCACCGAGCGGTGGCCAAAGTCGATGCGCGGCTGGTGCCGGACCAGCACCCGGATTCGATTCTCGGCCTGGTGCGCCGTCACCTCGACTCGCTCGGCTTTACCGACGTCAAACTGACCAAGTTGTCGGGATATCCGCCCGCGCAGTCGAGCATCGATGCGCCGTTCGTGCGGGCTGCGCTCGGGGTGTTCAATAAATACAGCCAGCAGGTCAGTGTGGCGCCGCGGGTTGGCGGGAGCGCGCCCTACTACGTCTTTACCGACCGGCTCAAGCTTCCCATGATCGCGGCCGGGCTCGGCTATGGCACCGGTGCGCACGCGCCAAACGAGATCCTGCTGGTGTCGCCGAAGGACGGGTCGCCGATTGCCGGCTTGGCGGATCAGGAGCGGTTCTACGTCGATCTGCTGTACGCGTTGGCAGAGGAGAAGTAGCTCTCTTGTGGCAGAGAATGGCGGGCAGCCCGTGAATAGGGGCTGCCTGCCGATCCGCCGGGACGGCGAGCGGTTGCTCGTCGTCGGGTGGCGAAGTATCGTCTACCAGTGCCTGTCTCGCTGTCCTCATCTCTGATTGACGGAATCCAAACCATGAAGTACGCGGCCACGATCCTGACGTGGGCAGTGTTTGCTGCAGCCAGCAGCAGCTCGGCTCAGGTCCGCCCGACCGACACGCTGTTTACCGTGGAGCGCTATCTCGATTATGAGACGGTGGCGACTCCGCGCATCTCACCGGACGGAAATACGGTTGTCTACGCACGAAGCACGGTGGATCGGCTCAAGGACAGCTGGGAGTCGTCGCTCTGGATCATGAACATCGACGGCTCCAATCAACGGTTCCTGACCAAGGGGTCGAATCCGATCTGGTCGCCGGATGGCACCCGGATCGCGTACGTGGCGCAGGGGGAGCCCGGTGGCACGCAGATTTTCGTCAGGTTCATGGATGCCGAAGGCGCGACGACGCAGCTGACCCGGCTTTCGCAGCTGCCGACCGATCTCAAGTGGTCGCCGGACGGCCGGTCGATCGGTTTTGCCATGGTCGTGCCGAGCGATCCCGAGTGGAGCGTCCGGCTGCCGTCGCCGCCTCCGGGCGCGACCTGGACCAAGGCGCCGCGGGTGGTCGAGAAGCTTCATTACCGGGCGGATCGCCGGGGCTGGCTGGTGGACGGGTACACCCACCTGTTCGTGGTGCCGGCCACGGGTGGGACGCCGCGTCAGATCACCAGTGGCAACTGGAATGTCGGGGCTCGCGGCATCGGGATCCCGGGTGGTGTGGGCTGGGATTGGTTTCCCGATGGGCAAAGCGTGGTGGTCGACGGCAACGATGATCCCGACGCCGAGCGCCAGCGTCAGGTCTCGGCGATTCATCGGATCGATCTGGCGACGCTCACCAAGCAGACGCTGACCACGACTCGGGGATCCTGGACCAGTCCCACCGTATCGCCGGACGGCAAGACGATCGCGTTTCTGGGCTTTCCGTTCACGCGTCAGACCTACCGGGTGGCCGATCTCTATACCATGCCCTCTGCAGGCGGTGAACCGGCGATTCGGAGCGGCGGCTTCGATCGGACGCCCAGTCAGATCGTCTGGGCTTCGGACAACTCGGGGCTGTATTTCGTCGCGGACGATCGCGGCACTTCGAACCTGCACTTTGCTCAGGCCAACGGCGGCGTGCGGCAGCTGACCAACGGCACCCATATGCTGACGGCTCCATCGATTGCCCGTCGCAATGTGGCGGTGGCGGTGCGCAGCCATTCGGCGGCGCCGAGCGATATCGTCCGGATCGACCTTCGGAAACCGACGGACATCGTCCAACTCACCGACGTCAATGCGGACCTGCTGACCGGGACCAGGCTGGGTGAGGTCGAAGAGATCTGGTATCAGTCCGCGGCGGGGGTCAAGGTCCAGGGGTGGATCGTCAAGCCGCCCTCCTTCACGCCTGATCGGAAGTGGCCGCTCATTTTTGAGATCCACGGCGGTCCGCATGGCATGTATAACGTTGCCTTCAATCCGATGTATCAGAATTTTGCGGCCAATGGATTCGTGGTGCTGTACACCAACCCGAGAGGCAGCACGGGATACGGCACCGATTTCGGCAATGCAATCGATAAGGCGTATCCCGGTGTCGACTATGACGACCTGATTGCCGGAATCGACTCGGTGGTCGGTCGCGGGTACATCGATGAGAAGCGGATGTTCGTCGGCGGGTGCAGCGGCGGCGGCGTACTGTCGAGCTGGGTGATTTCACATACCGACAGATTTGCCGCAGCGGCGGTTCGCTGTCCGGTCACCAACTGGATCAGCTTTGCGGGTACCAGTGACATTCCGCTGTTCGGTTTCAACTGGTTCGAGAAGCCGTACTGGGAAGACCCGATGCCGTGGCTGGAGCGGTCGACGATCTACCACGTCGGCAAGGTCAAGACGCCTGTGATGCTGATGACCGGCGAACTCGACCTTCGGACTCCGATGGGGCAGACGGACGAATACTTCGCGGCGCTCAAGTACCGGGGCATTCCGTCTACCGTGGTTCGATTCGAGGGTGAGTATCACGGCACCGGGTCCAAGCCGTCGAACTGGATGCGGACCCAGGTTTATATGATGGAGTGGTATAAGCGTTGGGGCGGGGCGGCCGGGCAGACGCCTACCAGCCAGGACTGAGGTCGCAACGAAAAAACGAAGCGGGGGGCGACCGTCCGTCGCCCCCCGCTTCTGTCTTTGGAGGTTCAGCGCGCGAAGCGTTCCAGGTGCTGCAAGTCGTCATCGTCGGTGCGCACGACGTAGACGGCGCCTTTGCCGAAGCCGACCACCTGCCGGTCGCCGCTCATCGACACCTTACGCGCCAGCTTGCCGGTCCGGTCGAAGACATCGTAGCTGATCTCTTTCTGTCCGGCCGGTCCGGTGCGTCGGACCCAGATCTCGCCCTCGGGAGCAACCAAGACGGCGCCCTGGCCGACGAACGGCGGCTTGGTCGGCTCGAAGTCTTCGGGGCCGAGCGCCGGGAGTGAGGACGGTCGACCTGCGCCGCGTCCGCCGCCACCGATCGCAATCATCGTGGGTACGGTTCGTTTGCGCCGTTCGTTTTCTTCGTCCCGGTCCGCATCGGTCACCTTGATGGGCGTGTACGGCTGGGTCGGGCCCGCCACGCCCTTGTTCGACGCGGCCGGATACCAGATCACCCGATACGGCGACGGAATCACCCGTGCAACCGAACCATCCGCAGCGACGCCCCAAACCTCCTGGGGTGTAAACGCCTTGCCACTTCCGGTCGTGACCCGGATGCTCCGATTGTTGCCGCCACCGGATGCCTGAACCGATGCCCGTGGCCCGATGTACCAGGCGACCGTGTCGAAGGTGGTCTGCTCCGGCTTCCAGCGATGAATGGCGAGCGAATCGGGGCTCGCCGCGCCGGGCGAGTTCAAGTTGAAGGGTGACGCCGGAAGGTACAGGTTGCCGGCCGCGTCGGCCGTCGCCCCCGGTCCGGTGACCACCACACCGCCCGGGCCGCTTCCCGGATGGGGAATGGTCCGTCCTGCCTTGCCCTCGGCGTCGACCGCAAGGAAGCGGCGGCCCATCAGGTCGTTGACCCAGGTTTCGCCGTTGGGCATCGCGATCAGGCTGGCGGGAAGGGCGTATTCACCGGGACCTTGGCCCTCCCGTCCCACCTTGACCTGGGTGCCGGCGCGGAAATCGAGAAGCTGCACCACTTTATCCCGCATGTCGGCGACGATCACCTTCCCGTTTGGCAGCTCGCGAAGCCCCGAAACCTGGGTAAACGGTTCCGGAAAGGACGCGTCGGGCTTGGTCAGCTTGGTTGCGGTTTGGGCCTGGAGTGCGGCGCTCGCCATCAGAAACGCCGATGACAGGACAAGGGCAGTTGGCTTCACGTCTCGATCCTCGAAATGTGGGAAGGTCTTGCCGGGAAGATGCCTCGTCAGGGCTTATGGTCGCACCACTAGGTTTCGGTATGCCACAGGCCAGGTTCCAGCAGCTTCCCGCCCGCCCCGTGACCCGGTTTGCCCCGAGCCCGACCGGACAGCTGCATCTGGGCCACGTGGTCAATGCGGTCTGGGTCTGGGGCATCGTTCAGGCGACGTCCGGACGAGTCATCCTCCGGATGGAGGACCACGATCGGGGCCGCTCTCGCCCCGGCTACGAGCGCAGGATTCTCGAGGATCTGGCATGGCTCGGCCTGGTTGCCGATGCAGAATCGCAGGGTTCCTTCGCGGCCGGACCCTCCAGCTATCGGCAGAGCGACAACGAGGGCCGCTATCAGGATGCCGTCCGACGGCTCGCCGCGCTGGGCCTGCCGCTCTACTGGTGCGACTGTTCCCGCCGTACCGTGGTGGAGACGCTTGGTGCGGAGGCGCCCGGTGCCGGTGAGGAGCTCCGCTACCCGGGCACCTGTCGTGACAAGGGGCTGGGCCCGGCGGCGGGGCGCGGGCTTCGGGTCGTCCTGCCTGAAGACGACATCGCCTTCGAAGACCTGAGGCTGGGCAGTCTGGTGCAGACGCCGGCTCGTCAGTGCGGTGATCTGCTGCTGCGCGACTCGACGGGTAACTGGACCTATCAGTTCTGCGTCGTGGTCGACGACCTGGAACATGGTGTCGATCTGATCGTCCGGGGGGAGGATCTGCTCGGATCGACCGGGCGGCAGCTGTTGCTGCGTCGTCTGCTGGGGGTGAACGACCGGCCGGCGCTGTTGCACCATCCGCTGCTGCTGGACGATGCCGGGGTCAAGCTGAGCAAGCGGGATGGCGCGTCGGGCATTGCCGAATTACGGGCGGCGGGCGTCTCGCCCGATGCGGTACTGGGTCAAGCGGCGTATCGGTCGGGGCTTGCTGCGTCGCCGGCGCCGATCGCGGCCGATCGGCTGGGGCGCCTCTTCCACCAGGCTTGAGCTAGCGTGGGGTGTTTGACCAGAGGGCGGTGTAGACCGCCTGGTTCCGGAGCACTTTCCTGACGTAGTCGCGGGTCTCGACGTAGGGAATCCGTTCGACGAAAATCTCGGGATCATCCTCGACGCCGCGAATGCTCCGCCAGCGGGAAACCCGGTGGGCGCCGGCGTTGTACGCGGCGAGCGCCCGTTCCGGCCATTCGAGGCTTTTCACTACATCGGCCAGGTGCTCGACGCCGAAGGCCAGATTCACGTCCGGCTGATAGAGCAGCACCACGTCCCAGTCGGGCAGCCCGGCCTGCTTGGCCAGCTGCGCGCCGAGCGGCGGGATGATCTGCATCAGGCCGCGGGCATCGGCAATGGAGCGTGCCTCAGGATCGAAGAGCGATTCCTGCCGGATCAGAGCCGCCACCAGCATCGGGTCGAGATTGGCCGTGAGTGCCTCGTGGCTCAGGGTTTCCCGATAGGGCAGCGGATGGAGCAGGTCGATCACCGGCCGATCGGGTGTCGCGCGATCCTGGGCGCGCTGGGCCAGCCGGACCGAGCGGGCGTGCCAGTTGCCGTTAGCCAGGGCGCGGGCGGCGGTGCGGAGGCTCGTGCTGGTACCGGCTGCGCTCCGTTCGTAGGCGTCGAGTTCGAATCGCGCCTCGACCCGCATCCCCAGGTCGGTGAGCGCCCGGGCGCGAAACAGTTCGGCAGGCAGCGGACCAGGCGTGGTGGTGTCCGGGCGTCCCATCGACGGCCAGAAGGTGGTGCCCAGCCGGCGGGACACCAGCAGGGCGTAGTAGGAGTCCGGCGCCCGTTGGGCGACCTCGCTCCAGCGCTGATGGGCGGCGGTCGAGTCGCCGCGTGCGGACCAGGCGCGGCCGGCCCAATAGCGGGCCGCCAGCGCCTCACCCGACGGCGAGGCGGCAATCCGGTCGAACTCCTGGGCGGCCGCGGCATAGTCTCGATCGAGGAATGCGATGATGGCTGCCTGGAAGGCGGAGCGCTGGCCGAAGGCCGTGGTGGGGTATCGGGTGGCGGCGGCGACGAAGAGCGCCCGCGCCGAGTCGTCGGCGGCGTGGTCGGCCCGGAGGTCGCCGGCCAGGAACAGCGCGGAGGCGGCCGGGACCGAGTCGTTCGGGAAATCGACCGGTATCTGGGCCAGGGCCCGGTCGGCGGCCTGGCGCTGTCCGGTGCGGACCAGCAGCCGGGCGCGTTCGTAGGCGGCGCGGGCGCGCAGGTCGTGCGACGCCAGCCGATCGAAGAGCGAGACGGCCTCGCTGCCGCGCCCCAGCCTGAGCAGCACGGTGGCGTAGCTGAAACGATCGTAGTCGCTGAGCATCGAGCGGGCCGCTGCGAAGCCGGCCGCGGCGCGTTCGTTCCGGGCCAGTTGTGCGGCCCGACGGGCAATGCGAAGTTCTTCGGCGGCGGTGCGGTTGGGGAAGAACCGGTCGAACAGGTCGATGGCGTCGGCCGACTCGTCCCGGCTCACGTTGGCCGCGAGCATTGCCGCGAGGTCTTTGCGGGCGGCAAGCCGCATCGCCGCATCGCCGTGGGTGAGGCGAAGCCGGGTGGCGGCCAGTCGCGCACCTACCGCCTGGTAGGCAACCACGGCGCCGCGCCAGTCGCCGGTCCGTTCCCGGGCCAGGGCTTCGGTCCAGGACAGTCGCGGTTTGGCGGCGGGCAGGGAAATCTGCCTGGCCAATCCGGTTCGTTCGATCGAATCTTTGGTCACGCCCATGGCACGGAGCAGGAGCCAGTCGCGAACCTGGGGCAGCCGTTCCGCCGCCTGACGATAGATTACCGCAGCCGAGTCGAGGTTGCCGACCCGGTCGAGCGCGCGGGCATGGTAGAGCAGGCGCTCGCCGCGGGTGGCGTCGGTGGCAGTGGTGAGCGCGCGTCCGGTGTGGAGGGCTGCTTCCGGGGCACTGCCGCGCTCCAAGTAGGCCTGGCCGAGCAGGGCGCGCCCTGCGCCGTTCTCTTCGCGGTCGAGCCAGGTTTCGCCGTGGAGCAAGCGGACGACGGCGGTCCATCCCTGCCAACCTGCCGCCGCGCGCGCGGCGAGAATGGCCAGGGTGGGCGACGGATTGCCGCGGGTCAGCGGTGCGATCAGCCTACTGGCCTGCCATGGGCGCCCCTCGATCATTGCCTGCTCGGCGCGCAGTGCGACCGAGTCGGGGGCGGCCGAACCTGGCGCAAGTTGCGCGGCGAGTCCGAGCGGCAGAACCAGCGTTGCAAGCCCGGTAACGATACGGAAGCGGTTCACCCCCGCAATTTACTACGGTCGGAGGTCGGGTGAGACTGGCCGAAAACGCGAGCTCTGTCGAGTTTTCGGCCCCTGGAGATGCGCGTTAGGCGACCCGCGCGGTGTGCGGACGATCGAGCCCTTTGGGCTGCCGGCTCAGGTACACCGTACCGCTGGCTGGCCCAAAGGGGCGGGTCTGTCGGGGCAGGATGACGCGCCCGACGGAATTCCCCTGCTCGTCGTACACTTCGTATCCTTCGAATCGGTCCTGCTTGATCTCGATCGGCATCATCTTCATCACGTCGCGTTGACTGTACAACGAATTGGATGCCATGACTTCCCAAAAGGTTGCACCGATGATGAAACCGGTAACTCGTCGAAACTTTGTCGGTTCGCTGGCAGCGGTGCCGACCGGCCTGGTCTGGGTGCGGCAGGCGCCGCGCTACGATCTGGTGGTGCGTGGCGCGGTGGTCTACGACGGGCTGGCGCTCGAGGGTCGGGAACTCGACGTCGGCATCCGGGGCGATCGGATCGTCGCCCTCGGACGCCGGCTGGCCGGTCGGGGAGCCGACGAGATCGATGCCCGAGGCAAGGTCGCAGCTCCCGGGTTCATCGACATCCATTCGCATGCCGACGGGACCCTCGAGGACGACCCTCGTCTCGAGTCCGTGGTCCGGCAGGGCATCACTACGGCGGTGGTCGGTGCTGACGGCGGATCCCGGATTCCCGACCGGGGCGGGCGAACCCGGATGTCCGACTGGTTTGCCGAGGTGGACCGGCTCGCGCCGGGGGCCAACCTCGCCTCGATGGTCGGGCTGGGCCGAGTCCGCCAGGTGGTGGTGGGCGACGACGATCGCCCGGCGACGCCGGAAGAATTGGCTCGAATGGTCGGGTTGGTCGAGGCGGCGCTGGCATCCGGCGCGGTCGGCGCGTCCGCGGGTCTCGAGTACACGCCGGGTGGCTTTGCCTCGGAGGCTGAGCTGGTCGCGCTGTGCCGGCCCCTGGCCGGGCGGGGCCTCTGCTATTCGCCCCACATGCGGAACGAGGACGACCGTCTGGTGGAGGCGGTGGACGAGAGCCTGACCATCGGCCGTCTGGCGGGCTGCGCGGTCCATCTGGCCCATCTCAAGACCTCCGGACCGCGCAACTGGGGCAAGCTCGACCTGGTGCTCGATCGGGTCGACCGGGCCCGGAAGGCGGGCCGCGACGTCACCTTCGATCGCTACCCCTACGTCGCGTATCAGACCGGCCTGACCAATCTGTTCCCGCTCTGGAGCCGGGATGGCGGCACCGAAGGGTTCCTGGCGCGGCTCGACGATCCCGCGCTCGATGCCCGGCTCAGGGAAGCGGTCGAGGCCAAGGTCGCGTTGATCGGCGGGTGGGATCGGGTGCTGGTCGCCAGCGTAGCAATCGACGCCGACCGCAGCGCCGAAGGGAAGCGGATTCCCGATCTCGAGGGTCCGACCGTGATGTACGACCGCGCCGCGGGACTCCTGCGCAGGAACAAGGGCCGAGTCGGCATGGTCGGCTTTGCCATGAGCGAGGAGAACCTGGAGCGCCTGCTGCGCCATCCGCAGGCGATGGTGTCGAGCGATGGCGGAGCCGTGGCAATCGAAGGGCCGGCGCGGCGGGCGCACCCGCATCCGCGCGGCCTGGGCACCTTTCCCCGAGTGCTGGGACGCTACGTGCGCGAGCGGAAGACCTTACCGCTGGGTGAGGCGATTCGAAAGATGACCTGGGCGCCGGCGGCCCGGCTGCGCCTCGATCGGCGGGGCCGCGTGGCGGAGGGATGGTATGCGGACCTGGCGATCTTCGACCCGGCCACGGTGCTCGACCAGGCCACCTTCGAAGCGCCCTTTGCCTATCCGACGGGCGTCGAGGCGGTCATCGTGAACGGCAAAGTGGCATTGCGGGAAGGGCAGCGTGGCCCGGGCTCCGGTCGCGCCGTTAGCCCGGGCTGAGGTGTCGGGCGGTTAGCGGCGGCCGCCTCGGCATTCGGACAGATCCACCTCGCCGACTTCGGGCAGCAGGTCGGCGCGCGGGGCCACCTGCCACCGTCCGTCCTTGAGCCGGAGTTCCATCACGTTGAGATCGCCGCCGGCCCAGGCAGGCGCGTCGCTGGCCTGCTCTTCCCGGAATATGGCGTAGCTAACGCCCGCGGTCGGTTCCAGCACGCCCACCAGGGTGCGGCGCGGCGCCGCAATGCTGCCTACATCCGCAGGTACGGCGCAGCCCGCCTGCTGGAACTGCATCCGCACCTGCCACTCGGGGTCGCGGCTTTCGATCCAGCGGGCCGCCGCCTCGGCCGGTGCGAGCGCCGTCAGCGCGGCCGCCGTGTTGACCCGGGCAAACTCCCACGGCGTCGGGTCCGCAAAGCGGCGGCGCTGTTCTTCCATCATGCGGACCTGGTACTCGGCCACCTCACGCGGCATCGACGGGTCGTAGCGCTGGAGGTCCGCGACGGTCATGCGAGGCGCGTCGGCGCCGCCCTTGGCAGCCCGGGCGGCGAATTCGCGACGGAAGGTATCGAATTGATCCAGATCGAGCAGGCGGGCTGCATCGTTCCAACGACGGGCGTTCCAGGCGTTCAGAAAGCCGGTGGCCGCCTCGCCAGCAGTGGTCTGGGCGGGAAGGGGCGACGTTGCCAGCAGGGCAACGGCCGCTGCGGTGCCAACCAACCAACGAGTGTTCATGAGCGAGCACTCCTCTCGACTCGCACGGCCTCCGACACCCGAATGATACTCGGCCGGCCGGGTGACCGGTATCCTGCTGCCTCAGGATACCGGAACGGGGACGAGCGATGTATCAGGGACGGATTTCGATGCCGATCAGAACCGACCGACCGACCGACCGGGTTCCGGTGTAGGAGTCGAAGCGGACTGCGTTGGTGAGATTGTCGATGCTCAGGTACCAGGACAGCTCGTCGAGCAGATTGGTCGAGAGATGCAGGTACGGCATGACCAGGCCCGGGTAGCGCCGGAGTAAGGTCTGCGTCGCCGGCACCCGGTTGGCGCCGGCACTGGCGCTGGCCAGGCCAATCATGTTCCAGTCGTATCCGGTCCAGGAACCCTGATAGTGGACGCCCGCACCGAACTGCAGCTTGGGCTGACCGTAACTCAACCGGAGCGAGCCCGAGGATGATGGAATCTCGGGCAGCTGGTCGCCAACCCGGAGGGATCCCGAGTAATTGCGCGCCAAGCGCTCGACTCGGCTGCTGGTGGCAAAAAACTGCGCATCGAGCGACAGGCGCCGATGCCTGTAGCCGGCTTCCAGCTCGAGGCCGCGGTTCCGGATGGCGCCGACGTTCTGGTACTGGAAGCCCATGATGGTGCCGGACGGATCCGGGATCATGACCGACTGGATCAGGTCGGAGGCACGTTGATCGAAGAAGGTGGAGCGGAAGTAGGCCTTCGGCCCGGCGTACAGATCGGCGCCGAATTCGACGCCCGCCTGCGACTCCGGCGCCAGATCGGGGTTGGCGAGCTGCTCGTAGCTGCCGGAGGCCAGGCCGAGGCTCATGCCGGGCTCGGGCGGGCGAATGCCGCGGCCCCAGCCGGTGCGCAGCCGGAGTGCCCAGCTGCCGATCGGCTGGGTCCAGGCCGCTCCGACGCTGGGCGACCAGGCGGCCCCGCGGTCGCCGCCGAAGCTGCTGCTCCGTTCGGCGCGCAGGCCGGCGTTGAACGTCAGCGGGCCGGTGGCCAGCTTCGACTGCATGAAGGTGCCGACATTGCGCACCTGGTCGTCGTACGAACTGATGGCGAGGTTCGACGAGGCGGGTTTCGACACGGAGGCCATGCTCTCCCAGGTGCCGCGGTTCCGGGTCAGCCGGGTCACTTCTACTCCCGCGGTGGTGGTCAGCTGGTCGCTCTCACCCAGGCTGGCGATGGCGGTCGAGCTGTAGCGCAGCGTGGCGCGGGAGGCCCGCTCCTGGTTGCTGGCCGGCTGCGTAGACCGGTTGGCGTACAGGTAGCTGCGCGGCGTGCCGAGTGCGCCGCTGGTCACGTCGTATCCCACCACCAGGCTCTGGTTCCACCAATCGGTGGTCTGATGCAGGGCCGTGATGCCCAGGGTGGCCACTCCGATGCTGGCCGTCATCGCAGCCACCGGGGCCGACGAGATCTCGAACCGGCGATACTCACTTTGAGCGAAGTTGTACTGCCCGCCGCGCGCCATGCCGCTCAGCACCAGCGAACCCAGCGCCGCCTTGGCGCCGGCATGCGCGTTCCAGGTCCGGGCGCCGGGAAGAGGCTGGTCACTGCCGACCCGCGCCATGCTGCCCGAGAGAGCCCCGGCACCCCAGCTCGTTCCGCCGGTCAACAGCCCGGCGTAGTCGTGGCGCAGCACGGTCGACAGCGCCGATTGGTCGAATGATCCCGCAGCCACTTCTGCCGTGCCCTGGAGCCGGACGGCCTCGCCGACCCGTCCCTTCCGGGTGGTAATCTGGATGACGCCGTTGATGGCGTCCGACCCGTAGAGTGCCGCACCCTGCGGCCCCCGAATCACTTCGATCCGTTCGATGCTGCGGGGGTCGACCAGCGTCACCAGCGTTGGTGAGGCCATCTCGACACCATCGATGTACGCTTTGAGTCCCCGGGCCGTGAACGAACTGGCGCCGCGGACCGCCAGGACTTCGGCCGGGGCGCTCGGTCCCTGGTCGCGAAGGACCAGACCGGGGAGGGTGGCGCGAAAGAGGTCGGCCGTGCGGGAAAACCGCTGGCCATCCAAGTCGTCCGTCCGAATCACGTTGACGCTGCCGGGCTCGTCGGTCGGCATTGTCGCGGCGGCGGTCGCGGTGCCAGTCACCACCAGCTGTTCGAGGGTACGGACTCCGGCCGCGATGTTCGGCCGGGATCTGGCGGTATCGACTGCCGGAGCCGTGGGCCGGGCAATCACCAGGGCGCCGCCGGTGACGGGAAAGATCCGCAGTCCGGTTCCGTCCAGCATCCGGTCCAGCACCTGGTAGACGGGCTCCTCCCGCGCGGCCACCGAAACCGACCGGTTGTCCCGCAGGGCGTCCGAACTAAAAGCCAGGGGAATGCCGAAGCGGGTCCGGAGCTGGGTCAGGGCGGTGGCGAGGTCGACCCGGTCAAACGACACCGAAATCTTGCGATCGAGGGTCGCGCGGGTCGAATCGGCCGAAGTCTGGGCGTACGCCGGCGTCGCTGCGAGCAGCAGAACCGCAGTCAACAGCCGGGTACGCATGGTCACGGAATCACGGGGTCAGGGCCTTGGGTTCGTCCTTCGATCTCAGGGAGACGTTGTTCCCCGCTCGGGTCAGCACCACCTCAGGGAAGGCCGCACCGAGGATCTCCAGCACCTGGGGCAACTGGCCGGTCGGAATCGGGCCGGTGAACCGCTGATCGGCCAATTCGGACCCCAGGGTGAACGAAATGTCGTACCACCGCTCCAGTTCGGCCGTCACATCGCGGAGCGGACGGTCATCGAACTCGAGGGTGCCCTGTCGCCAGCTGGTGAACCGGTCCACCGGCATGGCATGGTCGACCAGGGTCTGGCCGGGGCCGTCGACCCGGGCCACGTCTCCGGGACCCAGGGTGACCGAAACGGCATTCTGGCGATGAATCGCGACGGCGCCCTCGGCCACCGCCACCCGAACCGCCGCCCCGGTGGTCTGAATCTCGAACGCGGTGCCCAGGTCTTCGATCAGGGCGCCCTCGGTGGCGACCTGGAACGGCTTGGCGTCGTCGTGGGTCACCACGAACCAGGCCCGGCCGGTCAGGCTGACTTTGCGGGTCGGCTGTCCGTATTTCGGGTCGACCACCAGCCGCGAGGCGGGGGCCAAGGTCACGGCCGAGCCGTCGGCGAGGGTGATTTCCCGCTGTTCTCCGACTGCGGTGGCGTATTCGACGGGGCGGTCGGGGCGGAGCAGCCAGGCCCCGGCCCCGGCCGCGAGGAGCACCGCAGCGGCTGCCAGCCATTTCACAAACGGCCGGCGGATGGGGATGACGTCGTCGGCGGCGACGCTGACGGGTGCCGTGTCGAGCCGGGCGCTGACATTGGCCCAGGCGGCGTCGACGTTCCAGGTTGCGGGGGCGGTTTCAGGGGTCCAGGAAACCGCCAGGCGTTTGAGCTCCCGCTCATTGTCGGGATTGGCCCGAGACCAGGTATCGACCTGGTTCCGTTCCTCGGCCGAGGCCTCTCCGGCCAGGTATCGGGCCAACTGCTCCGAGTCCATATGCTCCATTGCTACCTTGTCGCGGGGTACGCCCCGGAGACACCGGGATACCCGGCCACCCTGACGTGACGGCGGCCCATCCTACCATATTAGGCCCTGTGACTGATTCCGTCTACGATCTCGTCGATGTCCGAGCCGGCTAAGCCGTTGCCCCTGCGGCGCGAGCTGATCGAGCGTATCCGGGAGGGCAACCGGGAGGCGTTCGAGATCGTCTTTCGGGCCTACTACGGCAAACTGACCGATTACGCCAACGGCCTGGTTCGGACGCGAGATGGCGCCGAGGACGTGGTGCAGGAGGTCTTCGTTGCGCTCTGGACCCAGCGGGAGCGGCTGACCACACCGGACAACCTGGTCGGCTATCTCTATCGGGCGGTTCGGAATCGCAGCCTCAACCAGCTGCGCCATCGGCGGATGGTGGCCGACTGGCAGACCCGTTCGGCGGCGGAGGACCGGAACGATGCCCCGCCCGCCGATCGCGAGGCCGAGGGGGCGGAAATCCGCGAAGCTGTCCGCGCCGCGGTGGCCACCCTGTCGCCCCGGTGCCAGGAAGTCTTCGGCTTGAGCCGCAATCAGGGACTCACGTATCCCGAAATTGCCGCGACACTCGGCATTTCGATCAAAACCGTCGAGACACTGATGGGCCGGGCGCTCAAGGGCCTTCGCGAGCGTCTGGCCAACTGGCGCGATTAGCGGACTCGGCTTGCCTCGTTTGCCGGCGCGCGACACTTTTGGCGAGTCAGTTCCGTGGTGCTCACTTTTCCAACTCGAGCGGGTGAATCATGCACGACGCCGTCATCGTCTCTACTGCCCGCACTCCGATCGGCAAGGCGTACACCGGCGGCCTCAACAACACCCACGGAGCGGAGCTTGGTGGGCATGTGATCCGGCACGCGGTGGAGCGGGCCGGGATCGATCCGAGCGAAGTCGAGGACGTGATCCTGGGGTGCGGCCTGCCCGAGGGGGCCACCGGGTCGAACATTGCCCGGCAGGCGGCGATCCGGGCCGGCTTGCCCGTGACCACCGGCGGTGTGACCGTCAATCGTTTCTGCTCCTCGGGTCTGCAGACCATTGCGATGGCTGCGCATCGGGTGATGGTCGACGGGGTACCGATCATGGTGGCCGGCGGGCTCGATTCGATCAGCCTGGTGCAGAACGAGCATGCCAACCGGTTCCGGCACGACGACGCCTGGCTCCTGGCACACAAGCCGGAGATCTACATGGCGATGATCGACACCGCCGAGGTGGTGGCCAAGCGGTATGGTGTCGGGCGGGAGCAGCAGGACGAGTATGCCCTCCAGAGCCAGGCTCGCAACGGTGCGGCGCTTCGCGAAGGCCGCTTCGATCGGGAAATTGCCCCGATTGCGACCCGCAAGGTTCTCTTCGACAAGAAGACCAAGCAGATCACCGGTGAAGCCGATATCACCGTCGCGGTCGACGAAGGACCGCGCCCCGACACGACGGCCGAAGGGTTGGCGGGTCTCAAGGCCGTCCGCGGTGAGGGATTCACCATTACGGCCGGTAATGCCAGCCAGCTTTCGGACGGCGCCTCGGCCTGTGTGGTCATGAATGCCAAGCTGGCGGAGCAGCGCGGTCTGGAGCCGCTCGGGATTTTCCGCGGCTTTACCGTGGCGGGTTGCGAACCTGACGAGATGGGGATCGGTCCCGTCTTCGCAGTGCCCCGCTTGCTCCAGCGGGCCGGCCTTCGGGTGGGGGATATCGGCCTCTGGGAACTGAATGAGGCCTTTGCGGTCCAGGTGGTTTACTGCCGCGATCGGCTGGGCATTCCCAACGAGCTGCTCAACGTCGACGGGGGCGCCATTGCCATCGGCCACCCTTACGGGATGAGTGGTGCGCGGCTGGCGGGTCATGCGCTGATCGAGGGGAAGCGCCGAGGCGCGCGATATGTGGTCGTCACCATGTGCGTCGGCGGCGGGATGGGCGCGGCCGGCCTGTTCGAGGTCGTGTGACGTGCTCCGGTTGCACCCCAAGGGGCCGGTGACGCCATGGAACTGCGGCTCGATCGTTCGCTGACCGATCCGGCGGGGTTTTCCTTCTGGACGCCGATCACGGTTCGCTTCAGTGATCTCGACATGCTGGGGCATGCCAACAACGTGCGCATTGCCGGATGGCTCGAGGATGGCCGGGTGGCGCTGGAGCTGCCGATCCAGCCGTGTACCCCGGACTATGATGGGCCGGTCGTGGTGCTGGTGGATTTTCACATCCAGTATCTCACCGAGGTCCGGCTCGGCGATGAGGTCAGAGTGGGCACGCGGGTGCAGCGGATCGGAACCTCGTCGATCACGCTCGGTCAGGCGGTCTTTGTCGACGGCCGCTGCGCAGCAATCGCGGAGTCGGTCGAAGTGCTGATCGGCGCGACCTCGCGCCGGCCCGAGGGGTGGCCGCCCAAGTTCCTGGCGCACTTCGAGCAGTATCTGGTCGGGTCGGCCGGCGGCGCCTGATGCTCTGGTACCTGCTGCTGGTCCTTGCCCAGCTTGCGGGGTTGGCGATGGTGGGTCTGGGCCTGCCGGGTCTCTGGCTGATGCTGCTTGCGGGGGTCGCCTACAAGCTGGCGGCTGCGCCGGCGCTGCTCAGCTGGAGTGTGCTGGGCATTGCGGCCGCGGTGGCGGTGGTTGCCGAAATCCTCGAGTTTGTCCTGTCGCTGCGGTACACGCGCCGGTATGGCGGCACCAGTCGCGGGGGGTGGGGCGGCGTGTTCGGCGGGATCGCCGGCGCCATTGTCGGGTTGCCGATTCCGATCATCGGCTCGGTGGTGGGCGCCTTCGTCGGAACCTTTCTGGGGGCCTTGCTGGCCGAGTATTTGGCCCACGCCGATTCGGTCGCGGCGGGGCGCTCGGCGTGGGGGGCGCTGATTGGCCGGGTCGTGGCGACGGCGGTCAAGGGCGCACTCGGCGCGGCGATCGCGGCCGGTATTCTGATCGCGGGCTGGCCCCGGTGATCCGTTAGCTTGCCGTCGGCGAGACGTCACGCTCAACCCGGGTCGCGGCGGGCATCGACTGAAGGAGTAGAATATGAAACAGCAACTGCTGCTGGGTGCGCTGGCGATTCTGATCGTTGGCTGTGATTCGGGTCGTTCGCGGCGCTCGGAATCGGTGCCGGTTGAGCCGTTGCCGATCGGAGTGGACACGGTGGTGGTGCCCTGGCCGGATCTTCCGGAGGCGGCCTGGCTCGGTGGGCGGCGCTGGGTGGTGGTCGGCTCCGAGTTCGATGCGGCGATGCTGATCGACTTCACCACCCGCCAGGCCCAAGCTATCGGGGCGGGGCGCAATCCGGAGCTGGCCAAGCCGTTCGGGGTATTTGCGGTTGGTGATACCGCTTTCATTACCGACTGGGGGCGTCGCCGCCTGACGATCTGGTCTGCCGACGGCAAGCTGGTCGACACGGTTCCCGCACCACCTCAGACGCGTGGCACCTTGCCGCGGGGTCGTGATGCGGCAGGACAGTATTATTTCGAAGTGCCCCCAACGGCTGGTGCGGATGGCCGCGGCTTGCTCGACTCCGCCGTGGTCATTCGGTCGAACGCGGCGCTGACGGTGTTCGATACGGTGGCTCGACTGGCACCGCTCGACGTGGTGGAGATCTCCGAGGCGCGCGGCAAGCGGTACGAGCGCCTGGTCTTCAGCGGCAACGATTGGTGGGGCGTCCTTCCCGATGGCCGGCTCTGGGTTGCCCGGGTTCGGCGCAGCGAGGTCTCGACCATCGAGAATCGTCGCGAACGTCGGGGCGAGCGGCTGCCGGATCCGGTGCTCGAAGTGACGCGGGCGGACCGTGAGCAGTACGTGTCGACCTTCCCACCGGAACTCCAGTCGATGGCTGAGCAGTTGCCGTATGCCCCGTTCCATGCCGCCTTCGAGCGCGGTTTTGGCGGGGCCGACGGGCTGATCTGGCTTCGCAAGGCGCGCCCCGCGATGGATTCGGTCCGGCGCTACCAGGTGGTCGATTCGGCCGGTCGTCTGGCGCGGGTGTTCAGCACGTTGGGTCAGGGGATCATCGTGGCGGCCGGGCGGGACGCGGTTCTCTTTGCCGAGCAGTTTCGCGACGGGGTCCGGCTGATGGAAATTCGCCTGCCTGCTCCGCCTCCGCCGACACCCGAACCCTGATCGGGGTCGAATCGTCGGCGGAGCATCAGGCTTAAAACCCACGCAGTAGCCGAGAGGTTGTCCATGCGCTTTGGCTCGACCGCACTTCTGGTTGCCCTGGTGGTCGGATGCGGAGGTCCGGATCCGGTCGTCCATCGCGAAACGCTGCTCTACAACGGGAAGATCTTCACGGCCGATTTCGATCGGCCGTGGGCCGAGGCACTGCTGGTTCGGGGCGACCGGATCGTGGCGGTCGGTACCACGGACGAGTTGCTCGCTGGGCTCGACCCGTCCTCGTCGGCCATCGACCTGCGGGGCCGGGTGGTGGTACCCGGATTCGACGACGCCCACGATCACGTCACGCCGGGGTTTCCTGCGGAGTTCATTGGCACGTCGGGCGGTCCGATGCCGGACCCGACGTTCCGGGAAGTTGCCGACAGTCTGCGGGCCGTGGTGGCGCGGGTTCCGGCCGGCACCCGGCTGGTGGTGCGGGTCGGCGAGCGGGTTCTGAGCGACTACCGGGCGCGACGTCCGACACTCGATGTCCTGGCACCCGGTCACCCGGTGCAGCTGCGCGGCTGGTCGGGTCACGGGATGGTGGTCAACAGTGCGGAGCTGGCGTCTGCCGGGATCGCCGATACCGTGCTGGATCCGCAGGGTGGCTGGTACGAACGTGCCGGCCGACGGTTGACGGGGCGGCTGGATGAGTACGCCATGTTCAATCTGGCGGTCGCTCAGACGCCGCAGCAGGTATCGGCGGCTGTGGCCGCCCTGCGTGCCCGTGCTACGGAGGCCGTTGCCTGGGGGACGACCAACATCCAGAATATGCCGATCGGCCTCGAGCCCGCCACGGTGGCGCGGGTGGTCGACTCCCTCGATTTGCCGATCCGGGTCCGGATGATTGCCTTTCCGGCCACGACCTCGGCCGGCCGGGAGCCGGGACCCTGGCGGACGATCCATTCGGGGGCGGCCGATCGGGTCGAGGTGTCGGGCGTCAAATACATCCTCGACGGAACGCCGATCGAGCGGCTGGCGCTGCATCGCAGGCCCTATGCCGACCGTCCTGGTTGGTACGGACGCGCCAACTTCGCAGCCGACACGGTCCGCGCCATCCTGCAGGAGATTCTGGCCTCCCGGGAGCAGCCGCTCTTTCACGCGGCTGGCGACTCCGCAATAGCCGTGGTCCTCAACGCCATGGTCGATCTGGCGCCGGATTCGGTCTGGCAGCGGATCCGGGTCCGGCTCGAGCATGCCGATGGCCTTGCCCCCGATCAGTATGAGTTGGTCCGCCGGCTCGGCATCGTCGTGGTCCAGAATCCGAGCCACCTGACCTTGGGTCCGATGATCATGTCGCGATATGGCGCGGCGCGAGTCCGCACCTATCAGCCGATGCGGAGCCTGCTCGATCACGGCATCATGCTCGCGCTGGGGAGTGACGGCCCGACCAACCCGTTTCTTAACCTGATGTTTGCCGTCGCGCATCCCGATAACCCGGCCGAAGCTCTGAGCATGGAGCAGGCGGTCCGGGCCTATACGCTTGGCTCGGCGTATGCGCAGGGTAAGGAAGGGGTTCGCGGGCGCCTGGTGATCGGGATGATGGCGGATCTGGCGGTGTTGTCGCAGGACATCTTTACCATTGCGCCGCAGGAACTGCCTGCGACGGTCAGTCTGCTGACGCTGCGAGGTGGGGAGCCGGTTCATGATCCGGAGGGGTGGTTCGCTCCGTTTCCGACCGGATCCTGAGCACGCCCTTGGCAGGGGTGGTATTTTTCAGGGTTCCAGCAGTCAATCGTGTAAGAACCCGCCGATGGCGGGTCGAAAGGACCAGGTTTCATGGCGACGATCAGCGTGAACGGCCAGGCCCGCGAAGTCGACGCGGATCCGGCCATGCCCCTGCTGTGGGTTCTTCGGGACGTGCTGGGGATGACGGGCACCAAATTCGGGTGCGGGATTGCGCAGTGCGGGGCTTGCACGGTCCATCTGGACGGCAACCCGATCCGCTCCTGTGTAACGCCGTGGTCGGCGGTCGGCACCAAGAAGGTGACCACCATCGAAGGCCTTTCCGATTCCGGTAACCATCGGGTTCAGCAGGCGTGGGTCGAAATGCAGGTGCCGCAGTGCGGCTACTGCCAGAGCGGCCAGATCATGTCGGCGGTGGCGTTGCTCGAGAGCACGCCCAAGCCGACCGATGCCGAAATCGACCAGGCCATGGCCGGGAACATCTGTCGCTGCGGAACCTACCAGCGGATCCGTGCCGCGATCCATCATGCGGCCGGACAGCGGAGCGCCTGAGCTATGACTACTCACACAGC
The DNA here is from genome assembly GCA_964619465.1 of uncultured Gemmatimonas sp. Classification (GTDB taxonomy): domain Bacteria; phylum Gemmatimonadota; class Gemmatimonadetes; order Gemmatimonadales; family GWC2-71-9; genus SHZU01. The sequence continues at coordinate 46,105 of CAZUES010000012.1, read as the reverse complement.
TTCTGCCTGGACTCGTCGGGATTTCGTGCGCACCGGCCTCGCGGTCGGGGGCGGGCTGCTGGTCACGGTCTACGGCGCCGGGTGTGCTCCCAAGGGGGGCGAGTCGTCGGCCGGGCCTAACGAAACCTGGGATGCGAACGCATTCATCCGTCTGGGCGACGACGGCAGCGTCACCATTTTCTCCAAGCATCTCGAAATGGGGCAGGGAGCCTTTACCGGCCTTGCCACCATCGTCGCGGATGAGCTCGACGCCGACTGGAGCCGAGTTCGGGTCGAGGGCGCTCCGGCCGATGCGCAGCGGTATGGAAATAGTGCCTTCGGCGGGATTCAGGGTACCGGCGGGTCCACGGCCATTGCCAATTCGTGGGATCAGCACCGCCAGGCGGGCGCCACGGCGCGGGCGCTGCTGCTCGCTGCGGCGGCACAGCAGTGGAGCGTGCCAGTTGAAGAGTTGACCACCGAGCCGAACACCGTGATCCATGCCAAGAGTCGTCGGCGGGCCGGGTACGGTGCGCTGGTCACGGCTGCGGCGGCGCTGCCGGTGCCGGAAAACGTGCCGCTCAAGGAGCCCAAGGATTTCCGCTACATCGGCAAGGACAAGGCGGCCCTGCGGACCGACGCGCGGGACAAGACCACCGGCCGGGCGCAGTTCACCCAGGACGTCCGCTTGCCGGGCATGCTGACGGCCGTGGTGGCGCACCCGCCGCTCTTCGGGGCCACGGTCAAGTCGTTCGATGCGACCAAGGCCAAGGCGGTCCGGGGCGTGGTCGACGTGGTTCAGATTCCGAACGGGGTGGCGGTCCTGGCCGAGAATACCTGGGCGGCCAAGCAGGGCCGGGATGCGCTGGAGGTCGAGTGGGACACAGCCAAGGCTAATACCCTGGGTGATGCCGAGATCATGGCCGAGCTGCGCAGGCTGGCGGGTCGTCCTGGTACTGAAATCCGGCGCGATGGCAATGCAGCGCGGGCTCTGGCGGGTGCGGCGAAGACGGTGGAAGCGAGCTACGAGTTTCCCTATCTGTCACACGCCTGCATGGAACCGATGAACTGCGTGGTGGATCTCAAGGCGGATCGGGTCGAGCTCTGGAACGGTGAGCAGTTTCAGACGCCGGATCAGATGGCCATCGGCGCAGCTACCGGTTTCAAGCCGGAACAGATCACGATCAACATGCTGTATGCCGGCGGCAGCTTCGGACGGCGGGCCAATCCCAAGGCCGACTACCTCCTGGAGGCGGTTTCGATCGCTAAGGCTATCGAGGGCCGGGTGCCGGTCAAGCTGGTCTGGACTCGTGAGGATGACTCGGCGGCGGGCTACTTCCGCCCCGCGTTTCTTCACAAGATCACGGCCGGGCTCGACGCTGATGGCAAGCCGGTGGCCTGGTCGCACCGGGTGGTCGGGCAGTCGATCTCGGCGGGAACGATGTTCGATTCCGGAACCGGTAAGGATCCGGCCTCCTTCGAAGGCGCCGCCGACCATCCCTACGACATTCCGAATGTCTTCGTGGATCTGCATTCACCCGTGTTCGGCGTGCCGACGCAGTGGTGGCGTTCGGTGGGGCACACCCATACCGGGTTTGCGGTCGAGATGTTCGTCGACGAGCTGGCCCGGGCCGCCGGTGCCGACCCGGTCGCCTTCAGGCAGGGCTTGCTGAGCAAGGAGCCGCGCTGGCTGGGCGTCCTCAACCTGGCAGCCGAGAAGGCGGGTTGGGGTACACCGCTGCCCGAGGGCAGGGCGCGGGGCGTCGCCGTCCACAAGTCCTTCAATTCGTACGTTGCGGAGGTGGCCGAGGTCTCGATCGAGAACGGGCTGCCGCGGGTTCACCGGGTCGTCTGCGCCGTCGACTGCGGCATCGTCGTCAATCCCGATGTGGTGCGGATGCAGATGGAGAGCGGCATTGCTTACGGGTTGAGCGCGGCACTCTACGGAAAGATTGCGATCGACAAGGGCAAGGTGGTGTCGACCAACTTCGATCGCTACCGGGTGCTTCGGATCAATGAAATGCCGACGGTCGAGGTTCACATCGTGCCGTCGACCGAAAAGCCCACGGGTGTCGGTGAGCCCGGGACGCCGCCGATCGGGCCGGCGGTAGCGAACGCGGTGGCGGTCTTGACGGGGAACCCCGTGCGCAGCTTGCCGTTCAGCGGGTAGGCTGGTTCGGGTGAGGAGGTCTGGTGCGGCGAGAGCGTGATCTCTCGCCGCACTTCGTTTTCATGGCATCCGGACGGTCCAAGCGCGGCGGATCAGCCCGCCCCGGATCTCGTACATCCAGATCGAGTGATCGCGTTCGCCTGGTTTGGCTTCCCATCGTTCGAGCTCGAACACGAACGGGCCGCTGGCGACCCGCGGGTCGACGGTGATGATGGGTCGGTCCGGTCGGGTCATCATGGATGCAAAGCGATCGCGGATGGTCGCTTTGTCCTTGGCGATCAGGTCGCCGGACGGGAACTCCGTCATGGTGGCGGATTCGGCAAAGAGCACCATCATGCCGTCGACGTCGCCGCGATTGAAGGCCTCGATCTGCAGCTCCGCGACCCGGAGCGGCAGTGTGTCGGATGCGGGGCGCTGAGCGGCGGCACCGATGGGTGCAAAGACGAGCGTAGTCAGCAGGGCAAGGCGCACGGGAGTATCCCAGTCGAAGGCGTCGAGGAAGCTAACACGCCGGGCGGCTTGACGGGGTTGTAATTCGGCGGTTTCATTGCTCCACCCTGCCCATTCGAAGTACCCACCGGAATCGGAGGATCTACCATGAGGCTCTGCTCCGCATCGTGGCTTGCGCCGATGCTCTTCGCCGCTGCCGCCTCGGCTGGTTGTGGTCGTGAGGCGCCGGAGGCTCTGCCGTCCGATACACCGAGCGGCAAGCCGGAGGCGGTATCCCTCCTTGGGACCAACCTCTATCCGCGCACGATCGCGCCTGCTGCGCGTGAGAGGTTTGAAGCGGATCTCGCCGTCGCGAAACGCGCGCTCGATAACGCGCCGAACGATGCCGATTCGATCATCTGGTACGGCCGCCGATTGGGCTATCTCGAGCGCTACCAGGACGCCATCGCGGCGTTTTCCGACGGGATTGCCAAGCATCCGAGCGATTCGCGCCTCTATCGTTTTCGCGGCCATCGGTACATCACGGTGCGCGAGTTCGATAAAGCCGTTGCCGATCTGAGCCGGGCAGCAGAACTGATCAAGGGGCAGAGCAACGAACCCGAGCCGGACGGCGCACCGAATGCCCATGGCGTTCCGACCAGCACCAAGCACGGGAACATCTTCTACCACCTCGCGCTGGCGTACTATCTCAAGGCGGATTATCAGCAGTCGCTGGCCGCGTGGGATGAGGCTTATCGGATTGCAACCAACGACGACAGCCGTGTTTCAGTGAACGACTGGCGCTATATGACGCTGCGTCGTCTTGGTCGCCATGAAGATGCGCGGCTGCTGCTTGGCCAGGTTAACCGGGACATGAACGTTTTGGAGAATACGGCGTACTTCCGGCGGATGTTGATGTATAAGGGCGAGATCTCGCCCGACAGCCTGCTGTCCCAGGGGGAGACCGATGCGCTGCAGTACGTGACTCAGGGATACGGCGTGGGGAACTGGTACCTGGCCGAGGGTGACAGCACCCGGGCGTTCGAGATCTTTCACAAGGTTATCGACGGCGGGTACTGGGCTGCGTTCGGTTTCATTGCGGCCGAGGCTGACATTGTCAGGAGCCAGGCCCGGTAGCTTATCGTCGCTCGATGAGTGCGTCCCGGACCGCTATTCCCCGAGGAGCCAACCGGTATCCGATCTCGAGGCTCTCGGTCAGACCGAGAGCCTTGAGCTTGCGGACGTTGGTCTTGAAGATCTCTCGCTCCATACCGACTAAGCGGGCGAGGTTCCCCGCGCGAACGGCCGGATGTGCAGCAATCAGATCGAGGATGCTCGATGTCCATGGTCCGCTTGGCGACCGGGCATCCAGCTCGGCAAGGCGGGCCAGCAGTACCGCGATATCCTGACCCGTCGGAACCGCATCGCGCAGCGCGATGCGCGGATCGGCCCTGAGCCGACCGAGCTCGATCCGGTAGATCTCGCCCTCTGCGCGCCGATTGAGGTCGGTCAGCAGCTCGACGCGGTCGGTGTAACCGGCGAGTCGTGCGTCGGCCTCGGAAAGCTCGGTTTCCGTGACCGTAACCACGGCGGCGATCTCGAGCTGCCCGATCGGCGTGAGTAGTGTGCCACCGGTTCGAACCGTCGGCCGGCGCCAGCGTCGAAAGGCCAGTCTGATGGTACCGGCCTGAATCCCGTCGAGCGCGGCTTGGCGGAACAGCATCCTTGCACTATAACGCCGCGCAACGCCCGGTGCATGGACCGAGTCGGGTCGCCCTCATCGGAGCTTTGCTTCCATCAGACGAGGTGGCTCGATGACACAGCCAATCGCTGCGCGACCCCGCTTCTTTCTGTTCATCAACCTCCTGATGCTCGGCGTGGTGCTGATCGCATTCGCACCCAGTTTCTTTCTGCGGAGCTACTTTACGCAGCCGACGATCCTCGACATGCCGCGGTTGCCGTGGCTCTTCATCGTCCACGGGATCATCCTCACCCTGTGGTATGGCTTCATGGTCCTGCAGGCGTTCTGGGTCTACCGCGGCCGCCTGGTCCGTCATCGTCAGGCAGGATGGGTCGGGGCCGGGCTGGCGGCTGCCGTGCTGATCTCGACCGTTGCGATCGTCTATCGCTTTCCCGGACGGATGGAGGCGATGTCCGTTGCGCTCGGCCAACCGGTGAGCGAGCTCGAGCCGGGGCTGGTGGAGATCCTCTGGCTGGATCTGTTCATGTGCCTCTTCTTCATCGCCACGGCCGGCGGGGGGATCCTGCTCAGGCGGAGGCCACAGGTACACAAGCGGCTGATGGTCTATGCCGGGATCGCTTTTCTCTTCGCGGCGGTATTCCGGCTGGGTGGAATCATCGATTTCCTGGCGACCGGGGGCGCGGGTACGCTGTTGAGCCGCTTACTGCTCCTCGGTCTGGTTGTCAGCGTGCCGATCTATGATCGTCGGGTGCTGGGGCGTGTCATGCCGGTTTCGTGGCTCTGTGTGGCCGGGTACCTGGTTGCGTTCATCGGGAGCATTGCAGTTGCACAAAGTTCGATTGCCGACTGGGTCCTGACCTGGGGAGCGGATTAGGCGCGTAGCGGCCTCCGAGCCGGATTACGCTGCGATCAATGCGGTGCGCGCCTGGCGGAGCACTCACGAGCCCGCTGCTGCATCAGCTCGCGTTCCGGCCCGTTACCGGCCAGCTCCGCTGCACGGGTAAAGGCCGACTCGGCCTCCGCGAAGCGACCGAGCCGGTAGAGCAGATCGCCGCGTACCGCGGCCAGCAGGTGATAGGAAGCGAGTGACGACACCTCTTCCAGGTCGCTCAGCGCTTCGAGGCCCGCCGCCGGGCCGTACATCATACCGATGGCTACGGCCCGATTGAGCGCCACGACGGGCGACGGCACCAGCATGACCAGCGCGTCGTAGAGGGCGACGATCCGGGTCCAATCGGTGTCTTCGAACCGCCGCGCTCGTGCATGGCAGGCGGCAATCGCCGCCTGGAGCGCATACGGACCGAGCGGCTTGCCGAGCCGTTCCGCTTGCTCCAGGGCGGCGAAGCCGCGGTTGACGAGCAGGTAGTCCCACCGACTCCGATCCTGATCCGCCAGCAGGACGGGCCGGCCTGCAGCGTCGACTCGGGCCCTCAGGCGGGAGGCCTGGATTTCCATGAGGGCAACCAGGCCGTGGACCTCCGGCTGGTCGTCGAGTCGCCCGGCAAGGACACGGGCAAGCCGCAGCCCCTCGTGGCACAGGTCGGAACGCATCCAACTGTCGCCGGCGGTGGCCGTGTAGCCTTCGTTGAAGATCAGATATAGCACCTCCAGCACCGGGCCCAGCCGCTCCGTCAACGCAGTGCCGCGCGGTACCTCGATGGGAACCTGTGCCTCGCGCAGCGTTCGCTTAGCGCGGACGATCCGTTGCGCTACGGTCGACTCGGCGGTCAGGTACGCCCTGGCAATCTCCTCGGCCGTGAGGCCGCCCAGCAGCCTCAACGTCAAGGTGCATCGCGCTTCCGGCGTGAGCACCGGATGGCAGGTGGCGAACATCAGGCCGAGTACTTCGTCGCCGACGGGATCGTCGAGCGCCGTTTCGATGGCCTGGACGACACCCTCACGCCGCTCGTCGGATTCGAGGCCCAACTCCGCCAGGCGCCGCTCCGACATGGTCCGATGCCGGATTCGATCGATGCCGCGGCGCCGGGCCGTGGCCAGCAACCATGCTCCCGGTCGGTCGGGAATGCCGTTCCGTGGCCAGGTCTCCAGCGCGGCTACCAGCGCGTCCTGCGCCAGGTCCTCGGCGAGGTCGACGTCGCGGACCATCCGTGCCAGGCTTGCGATCAGGCCGGTAGCCTCGATCCGCCAGATGGCATCGATGGTCCGACCAACGTCGTCTTCCGTCATGGCGAATCGGCTCGAGCCGCTGCCTGTACGTCGGGAGGGAAATCGTCCATCTCGAAGACTTGCCGAATCTCGATGATGTCGCCATCGGCAGCCGGGCAGCGCCGGGCCCACTCGACGGCTTCATCCTTCGACCGGACCTCGATCATCCAGTACCCGCCGATCATTTCCTTGGCTTCGGTGAACGGGCCGTCGATGATGCGCGGCTTGGCGCCACCGAACGCAACACGTACACCGGTCGAAGGAGGATGCAGACCCTCGCCGCCCAGCATGATACCAGCCCGGTGCATCTCAGTATTGAACCGCGTCATCGCGGCGACGGCATCGGCGCTCGGCCGGACATCCGGTGCTGCGGTGCCGTAGCCGGCGGGGATCATCAGCATCATGAAGCGCATCGTATCGCTCCTCGGTTCAGGCTTCGTCGAGGGGACGCACTTCACACTCCCCGTCGAAGGCAGGGAAGTGGATGCGGTGGATTTCCATGAACTCACGGGCCACCGCAAGGGCCTCCTCTTTCGACGGCAGTTCGACCATTGCGTAGCCGCCGATGATTTCCTTGGCTTCGGTAAACGGGCCGTCCGTCACATGCAGCTTGCCGGCTGCGATCCTGATTCGAAATCCCTCTTCTGAACCTTTCAGGCCGGCTGTGTCTTTGAGGATGCCGCTCTTCATCGATCGTTCGATGAACTCACCCATGGCGGCGTTGAGCGCTTCCGGAATTGGCTCGGCGCGCAGCCGCTCGTCGTGCTTGATCATCATCAGGAACTTCATGGTAGTCGCTCCAGTTGCAGGTGTTTAGAGGGAAGAAGTCTTCAGAGGGAGACGGGCGCCGCCGCGACCCGTCGCACCGCGAGGCGGGCTGCCAGATCCGGACCCCGACCGATGGCCACGGCCAACGCCAGCAGTCCCGTTACGGCCGGAAACAGGATCGCGCCGAGACCGATGCCGACCCAACTGAAGATGGTGGCGCCGATCATGATCACGACCAGGCCCCAGGCCGCGAGCGGGATGAGCCAGCGGTGAATTCGCGCCAGGCCAGGTCCTACCAGTCCGATACCACCCAGCAGTTCGGCCAGCCCGATGAATCGAAGGAACTCGATCGGCAGTACGACCGGTCCTTGGGCCATCGTTTCTGGCGAGGCAATCAGCTTGAATCCCCCGGCAAAGATGAACAGGGCAGCCAGGGCGGCCTGCGTGATCCAGAGTAACACGTTGCGGGCATTTGAGTTACGGGGCATCGGAGTGGGCTCCTGTGTCGAGGTTGTTGTTGGCCTTCATCAACCCGACGATCTGGATCCTCCGAAATCGACATGGCCGGCCCGGCTACCTCCTGCGCCCACGCTTCGGACCCCGGAACGTCATGGCGCCCTCCGACCGCAGCCCTGGTAGGTCGTTTCGCGGAAACTGACGGTAACCGTGGCTTCGAACGCTTCGCCGCTCATCACATCGTGACACGGACTCTGTGTAACGACGACCACGATCTCATCGGCCCCGACCCTGGCGCGATAACTGGTAGTGCCGGTCGTGTCAGTAGCCGCCTGCGGGTTCGGTCCGCTGACCGTCTGTTGGCCGTAGTCATAGGAGAATCGGATCCCCTTTCCCTTGTGCAGCTCGAGCAGCCACCCGGGCTCCTGGCCGACAGCGCGGACATCCTGGTCTCGCGTCAGTTCGAAAAAGACCCCATCCCACGGCGCGAGCGCCCGGTCGGCGTCGATCGCGATCAGTCGCCCTCCCATCGTCGTCCATGCCGAGCCGTCACAACTGACGTCGAGGATCGTGAGTTCATCGTGCGCGCTGAGCACCGGGAGAGCGCTTGGCGGGAGGCGGTAGTCGTCGGCAAGGTACGGATTGCGTGGCACGACCCGGATGGCATAGCTTGGCGCTGCGCAGGAGTTGCCGGGAGAAAATGCTTCGTTTGTCGCCAGGCGAACTGTCTGGCCGCGCCACGCCCGGGCGCCCGCTTCGCTCATCGCGCTCAGGCCAGGAATGTGGTAGCCGGTCACGGTCCAGATCCCGGTCAAGGCAGGGGCCGAATCGGTAGCGGCGGAGTCGACCATGGCAGGCCCGGGGCGCTCTCGGCCGCAAGCGGAGGTCGCCGCGAGGATGGCGAGTGGAGCCAGCACGGTCACTGACCAATATCGCATCGGATGCCGCCTAGCGATGAAGGATATCAGATCCGGAGATGGTTGTGATCCGCGAAGGTCCGCGACGATGACGACATCCTCGGATCGATAGCCGTGCTTCGTCATAGATCTCGTCGAAGATGCAGTGACACCCGCGTCTCCCTGGCAAGGGCATGTCCCTGATGCACCCGCCGCCGAACGCACGTAAACCAGAGCTGTCGCCGGAGGCAATTGCCCCGAGCCTTGACGACTCGGTCGAGTCCCCCCTACGATGTCCCATGATCGAGATCGCCAGGTTCGCCCGGAACGGGGCGCCGTGACGTCGCCACGACGATGGATGCGCCGACTCCTGGCTCGGGCTGCCGCGCAGGATCCGGCCGGTTCGTTACGCCAGCTCCTGGGCAACCTCCGTGACCTTCGTTCCCATGTCGATCGGGTTGCCTGGCTCGAGCAGCTGGGCGTCTGGATTGCCGCCGAACCCGGCGTCGATGGGGAGACCGACCGGATCAGGCTGTTGGTCGAGACACTCCGGGCGGACGAGGTCAGCCGGGATCTCTTCCTGACCGAACTCAATACACTGCTGGTCTCGACCCATGCCATGCGGCTGTTTGCCGATACCGGGCTCACTGCGCAGTTCGGTGTGATCGGTGAGGCGGCCGAGCGGATCATCCGACGAGTGCTTCCTGCGCCACCGGAGCCGAATAACCTGGCCGAGGTGCTGCGCAGTATGCTGCCCTCGGAGGAAGAGGCACGCGAACTTACCCAGCTCAAGCCAGAAGTCTTTGCGGATCTGGTCCGGTTGCTTGCCTCGAACCAGATGGCTCCGGCTTGGGCGCATCTCCGTTGCGAGATGGCAGATGCCGTGGTGACCCTCGCGGCCGGCATCGCTACCATCGGGAGTTCGCCCGATGTGCTCGACCGGCTCGATGAAGAAACCCGGCGCGCCCCGCCGTTTCTTGCCCTGGTGCATCATGCGTCGGCGCTCTCCACCGCCTGTGGTTCGACCGAGGTACCGGTCGAGTTCAGGCAGCGGCTACTGACGGCAACGACTGCCTGTCGCGGCTCTGTCGGTCAGGTCGTTGCGCATCTCGAATCGCATGGTGTCAGCACCCATCTGGTCTATCGTCTCGAGCAGATGAGTGCGTTGCTCGACCGCTTGGATTTGCTGGCGCATCTGGTCTCGGCTGCACCCGAGAAACGCAATCGGTTGATCGCCGCGCTGCTCTCGGCGCTGGGTCGGGCGGTCCACCAGGATCGCTCGATCAGCGTGGTGCTGACCAGTACGATGCGTCAGCTCTCTCGCAAAGTGGTGGAGCGCACCGGCGAGGCGGGGAAGCATTACCTGGTGCAATCGCGGGCGGGGTGGTGGCGGATCCTGATCGCGGCGGCCGGCGGCGGCGCGCTGACGGTCGGAACCCTGGCCCTCAAGTTCGTGATCGGGGACATGGCGCTGCCGCCCTTCTTTTCCGGGTTGGCAGCCTCGATCAACTATGCCGGCTCCTTCGTGCTGATGCAGATACTGGGCTTCAAGCTGGCGACCAAGCAGCCCGCGATGTTTGCCGCCACCCTGGCCGATTCGCTGCTGGATACGCAGCACCAGACCGATCATCATCGCTTCAGTGAGGAGGTCGCCCGCGTCACCAGGTCTCAAACGGCAGCTGTGCTTGGCAACATCGGCATGGCCATTCCCGTCGCAGTGCTTTTCGATTTCCTGTGGCGGACAAAAACAGGTCAGTCATTTCTCGAACCGGAAACGGCCGTCTACGCCGTCAGGTCGCTCGATCCGCTGCTGTCGGGTACGGTTCTGTTCGCAGCCATCACCGGCGTCATCCTGATGGTCTCCAGCGTTATCGGTGGCTGGCTGGAGAACTTTGCCGTCTACCGGCGGTTGCCGGAGGCCATTGCACAACATCGCGGTCTGGTCCGATTGGTCGGAGGTGGGGCGGCGGCCCGGTGGTCCAGCGCGTTCATGCACTCGATTGCGGGGTATGGAACCTCGATTGCGCTGGGCTTTGCCCTCGGGATGACGCCGGTCGTGGGTGCCTTCTTCGGATTGCCGCTGGATGTCCGTCACGTCACGCTGTCGGCCAGTCAGCTGGCCATTGCGCTCTCTGCCATGGGTCCCGAGTTCTTCCTGACCCGGTTTGCGGCGATCGGTGCGGTCGGCGTGCTGGTCATCGGGATGCTCAACTTCGGGGTCAGCTTCGCGTTGGCGTTGCTGCTCGCGATTCGCGCGCGGGAGGTGTCGGTGCCCCAGGCTGCGCGGCTGCTGGGAGCGACTTGGCGCGACTTCCTGAAGCGTCCCACCCGGTATCTGTTTGCGGTGAGCGAACTGCCCGCTTCCACCGAGGCGGCGCCTCGCGCCGAGGTACTTGCCGAGCATGTGGCGACGACGTCCGAGGTCGGCACGCCCTGGCGATCGCCCGGCTCCGGGGAGACGCCACGCAACTGACGCGTGGCGTCTCACCCTTCGACAGGTCGGCCGATTACTGCTTCAATCCGACCAGACTGTCGCTCACTTCGCGCAGTTTGACCTGCGCTTCCGGGTCGTACGCCTGGTCGTGTCCCTTGACCGGCTTGAGCTGGTTGAAATACGTCCCTGTCGGTTCGGTCGTGACGATCGCATTGACTACCGACTCCACTCCCTCGGCAATGGTCGAGCGCGGAGTTGCGCCAAGGGCCAGCGCCATAGTGGTGCCCATGGTGGTCGCGGGGTGGAGCGAATAGGTCAGGATGCCCTGGCGCTCGAGGTCCGGCGCCATCTCGACCGTCATCATGACTTGCGCGAGCTTGCTCTGTGCATAGCCCCGCCGGCCGTTGTATCCCTTGGCCATCATGACATCGTCGAAATCGATGGCGGTTTGCGAACCTGACGATACGTTGATGATACGGGACGGCGCGGCCGCCACGACGAGCGGGAGCAGTCGCTTGGTCAGCAGGTGATGGGCCAGGTGGTTGACCGCAAAGTGCATTTCATACCCCTCGACGCTGAACCGCCTGGTGCTGTCGAGCAGGAAACCGACGCCCGCGTTGTTGATCAGCAGGTCGAGCCGCTTGGTGTCGCGCCCTACCTCGTCGGCCAGCCGATTGACTTCCGCGAGCGAGGCCAGGTCGGCGCGATAGAACTTGGCGCTCCCCTTGCCGCTCTTGTTGATCTCGGCCGCGAGTTCTTCGCCCCGCTCGGCGCTGCGCCCCGTGATCATCACGTGAGCACCGGCCTCCGCCAGGCGACGAGCCACATCCCGGCCCAGACCGTCGGTCGATCCGGTTATCAGGGCAATCTTTCCCTTCAGGTCGGGAAGGGGCGGGGCTTTGGCGTAGTTGGTCGAGGGTTGCGGCGGCGTCTGGGCCGACAGCCCGTTGACAACGAGAAGCAGGCCGAGCGAGAGAACGCCCAGGCCCTTGGTCAGTGTACGGTACATCAATCGGACTCCATGGAAGACATGGCCCGATGATAAGTATGTCTGCCGCGAGTGTCGACCTATGACGCGATTACAGGCAGCTGACGGTCGGCCTGACAACGGAATCAGCAGGGTTGGGCAAATGCCTGTCGTTCAGAACGGAGGCACAGGCGGCATCAGGTCGGGGCGGAGTACAGGCACAGTTGTCGGGCCGGCTCCGCGACTCCGGTGATGTACTCCTCGACCGAACGCAACCCATCCTTGAGGCCGCGATAGTGCACGCGCTCCAGCGCGGCCTGGTACGAAAGCCAGGCGTACTCCGCATGCTCCGAGGGCTGCAGTCGGATGGTCCCGACTTCGACCTCGGCTGCGTAGACGGCAATGGCCTGCATCTCATCGAAGCGGCGATTGTAAATCAGATAGGTGTGCTCTCCGGCCCAGATCGACTTGGGGAGGAGGCCGAAGCCGCGGAGCACTCGGTCGATCGCTCCTACGACCGACTCGCCTGCTTCGATCGTATTACTCGGGATCTGCCAGAATCTGCCGCCGTTGAAATGGCGCTCGGCCTTTTCCGCCGAGGTGTGCAGCAGGAAGAAGACAATTCCTTCCGCGCGACGCTCGAAGGCCCAGACGTCGAAGACGTTGGGAGCGAAACGGATGGTCATCCGAAGTGAAAGCGCTGTTCGCTGAAGCGGGGGTGCTCGTCAGATTCGACGTATTTGAGAATCTCCGCGGCTGGCACCTCGGGGCTGGTAAGCTGCTTGTTGTCCGACAGCTGCCGAAACACTTCGACGATCGGCAGGCTCTCGGGCGTCGAGCCGCGGACCTGCGCCTGCATCGGGGTGTCGACGAGGCCCGGCTCATACGACCAGATCGAGACATCTCGAGTATTTCCCGTCGCCTGTGCGCGCAGGTCCAGCTCCGCAGCCAGTACCATCCCGGCAATCCGCAACGCGGCCTTGGTCGCGCTGTAGCCACCCATGCCGGGAACCGGATCCACGGCGGCACCCGAGGATACGTTCACGATCCGCAGTGGGACGTTCGGTCTGCCGGCCTCGAGCATCCACCCCATCAGGAGTACGGGACTGATGGTGTTGACGATGTACGCTCGCATCATCCCATCCGGCTTGAGGGTCGCCACTTGGCCGAGCAGTGCAACGTCCGCAGCGTTATTCACCAGAGCCAGCCGGCCGATCGAAGCGGCGGCGAGCAGGGGACGGACCTGGGCATCCAGCGTAGCGAGCAGGTTGCCGGTGTCGGCTAGGTCGACCGCGACATGCGTATACCGCGGTGAGCGGATTGGCCCCGGCGTACGGGACAGTCCAATGACGTTCCAGTTGCGCACCAGCAGCTGCTGAGCTAGCGAGGCGCCTATGCCCGAACTGGTACCTGTAACGATGGCAAGGGAGATGGTATCTGCAGTCATAGGCTATGGCTGTGGATGCGAGATGGGGGTAGTAAATCACCGGAAGGTAAGATAGAGACCGAGTACGCACTCAAACATGTGATTCGACATTGCCCGGAGCCGGATGTCCGCCGCCGGGCACAGAGCCCGGCAACGGATGAACCGGATCTCCTTAAGGAACCCAATAGAGCAGCGCACCTGGCTGCAGGTTGAAGTACCGGCACAGGGAGTTGAGTGTGTCGGCCTGCAAACGGAGGAATATTCCTCCCGGGCGCGAAAGGCGGTACGCGGTAGGATAGCTCAAGTTTGCCCCCTTGCTCAACGCGTATGCCGAGATGTGTCGTTGCTTCATGATCTGGTGAAGCCGGAGCCGTACCATGGCAACCCTTCTGAAAACGCGAACTGCGGCTGGAGCCTGGCAGTATGTACCGCTGCGGTATATCCTACACGAACGTAGTATATCCTACATGTACGCACATGTACGGAGTATATCCTACACGTACAGGGATAGCGACGGCGACCAATTTCGGTCGTGAGTCAGATCGCCTTATCGAACGGTCCTTTGTGAAACGGACGTCAAAACCCAAGGCGAAAGCGGCGCAGCCCCCCGTGGTGCCCAAGATCGCCTTGGTACTCATCGATGACAACCGGCTCCTCCGTGAGGGGCTGGCAACGATGATTCGCGCGCAGCCCGGCTTCAAGGTACTGGCCGCCTCGGCGGACGCAGACGAGGCGCTCGAGGAGGTTCGGAAGGCCAAGCCCGACATCGTCCTGCTTGACTTCGGGCTCCAGGATCATGACAGTCTGAGTCTGACCACGACAGTCCACCTCGAGGTTCCCGAGGCCAAAGTCATCATCATGGGCCTTTTGCCCTCGCAAGAGGACGTCGCGGATTATGTCCGTGCGGGGGCGTCCGGCTTCACCATGAAAGACGCCTCCTTTTCCGACTTCGTGGCAACGATCCGAGCCGTGGCCGGCGGTGCGCAAGTCCTGCCCGATGCCCTCACTCACTCGCTCTTTTCGCAGATTGTTCGCAATGCGTCCCGCGGGAATCGGGCCCGCGTCTTGGAAACGGTACGGCTGACCAATCGCGAGCGCCAAGTCGTTGATCTACTGACTGAGGGCTTGAGCAACAAGGAAATTGCCGCGCGCATGCATGTCGCGGTTCACACGGTCAAGAGTCATGTCCACAACATACTCGAAAAGCTAGCCCTGCGCAGCCGTCTCGAGGTAGCTGCGTTCAGTCACTCCCGTGGGAAGCTCCGCACTACCCCCTAGCCCCCGGTTACCCCGCCGATCTCGCTCCGAAACCAATCCCCTCGTCGCTCCAAATTCAATCTATTGAGCGATAGGCCCCCCGTGCTCCAGTAAGTAACCTTGTCATCAGGGTACTCCACACGTGCAGGAGCGGGCGATGACATTCGCTGTAATGAGCGATCCGAAGGGTGCTACGGGGTACTGGATGGATCAGCTGGCGGCCGCATTCGATCGCGTGTGCGATCCGCGCGATTGGATGGCGCCGATCCGAGCGGTGATTCAGGCGGGTGACCAACCCGTCGTGGAGAAGGCAGTGCTCTGGTTCACGGACACGGTCCCTCGGTTCGAGCCCGAACCGGGAATGGCCGATCGCCTGATCGTCATCGCACCAGGATACCGCCTCGGACTCGCGGGGCGAGATGAGAAGGCTGCTGTGCAGGAGACGATCTTTCTCCCCAGGATGGCGGCCACGCTGGCGTCGGCATGTGGCACGCCGCGGGTGTCGCCGGTACCGGCTCCGATCATCGCTGCCGCGTCGCGCAGGATGCGGAGAATCGAGGCGTACGTGCGGCCCCTCGATGCGCCCTGGGATGGCGCAATCAAGCGATACGACGTGTTCCTGACTTGGATGCGCTGGAAGGTAAACAATTCATCGAATGGTGGAGCGCGATGATCATCAACGACATGCTCGCGGTGCAGTGTCCGCACTGCACCCACTCGTTTGCAAAATCGGTAAGATCGCTCCAGGCTGTGCCGCGCTTTGCCTGTCCGCAATGTGCCGTCGAGGTGAACGCATTCGGTTTCCTTCGTCAGGTCAAATACTTTATCGCCGAGTTGAATGGGTTCAGCCCGCCGAAACCCTTGTTGCGGGGACGGCAGGTGCGCCGTGCGTGAGTCATGGGCGCATGTGACCGATGGGATTCTTCGTCTGGCCATGCAAGTCGGAGAGTTTCGATCGATGCGGTTGGCGATTCAGGCCATGCGCTACCTCAAACGACCGATGGCATTTGTCGCGTCACCCTACCATCCCGATTTGGCGGACGATAATGGGCATGCGTTCTCCGAGCAGGCGCGATGCCTGGGGCACTACTATCGGAGCGACGCGAGGACCAATCCCGGCCTGATCTATCTGCGTCGAGTAGCGGAGCAACCAATGAAGTCGCATCGTCGGCCTCAGTCGGAGGTGCTGGTGGGAATCCCACCGCAAGTCGCAGAAAGAGGTAGTTGCTTATGGTAACGGTTTTAGTCGTCACGCTGATTCTCGCTCTCACCACAGTTCTGGGGGAGACGCTGCGACAGCACCGGCCTGGCAGTTGGACTCCCATGAACTTCGGAGGCGTCGTATGCCCCGGATCTGTCCCCGTGTCTCTTGGGACCACACGAGGAAAGAGAAGGATCTTGCCCCCGGCACGAAGGACTGAGGGATGATGATGCGTAAGACTTTACTCATGTACGGCAGCGCGGCTGCGTTGATGGTCGGCTGTAGCAGTACACCGCCGCCCGAGGGGCCAATGCCCAGGGTGGTCGAGGCCGACACGAACCTGTATAGGCGGATCAGCGATTCGCTGAGTGCGTCGAACCAGGCTCGGGCCGACTGGGTGATGCGGGGTGACCAGGTCGAGGCCACTAAGCAGGCCCGCACTACTCTGTTGGAGCGCACGCGCCTGGCCCCCGATACGATGACCCGTGATGCGGCAACAAAGAGTTCTGTGCTGCGAACCGAACTGGGCGCACCGATCCACTTCGACCTCGATCGCTCGCAGCTGCAGCCCGAGGGTATCGCAGCTCTCGATCGTAAGGTGACCATTCTCGTTGCCAATCCGGGGGTCCGCCTGCAGATCACCGGTGCTACCGACGAGCGTGGGTCGGAGAGCTATAACCAGAGCTTGGGCACCCGTCGCGCCGGTGCGGCCAAGCAGTACCTGGTTGGCAAAGGGATTGATGCTGGTCGTCTCGACGAGCGGTCCACCGGGAAGATGACGCCGCTCGATCCCGGACGCGGTGAGGTCGCCTGGGCCAGAAATCGTCGGGCGGAATTCATGATCGTGAGCGCTGACGGACCTCTGGTCCCGAACTAGTCGTCTCACACTGCGGACGGAAGACGCGCGAGTCGGGATCCCGGCTCGCGCGTCGCCTTTTTACTACCCGCAGACGACCGATCGGGGCATCAGAGGCATTGAACAGGGGCGGGAAGAGGATGGTGACACGTTGCGAAGACGGGCGCCGCGCGCCGACGGAGCAGGTATCTGACCTTCCAGGGAGGCCGACATCATCGTCCCCCGGCCGATTGCAGATGCGTCAGGACCTGTCGCAGCCGAGTCTCCGGAGGGCCCGCGACCTCGATGACGTCAAGCCCGAAGCCGAGACTGTCATCGACAACGATCTCCCGCAGCACCCGGTCGACTGCGATGCGCAGCGGCCGTTCGGCGCGGGCAACGGGGATTCGATCGTCGTCTTCGATCGGGACGAATACGATCAGGTCGAGTCCGGTCACCGCCTCGCGCACGCGCGGGATCCACTGATCGAGCTGAAACCCGTCCCGGTCGCGATGCGTGGCGAGATAGCCGAGCAGGTCGAGCGCGCATCGATCGAAGATGATGTCGTCCCTCGTCTCCCGAGCGTCCTCGAGAGCGCGTTCGAGTTGCACCTGGAATTCGTCGAGCGATGGCATCTCCGCGAACTCGAACCCTTCCTCTACCAGCGTCAAGTACGGTTCAGGGACGAGCCGATAGCCGGGCATGGCATCTGCCAGCGCTTCGGCCAGGGTCGTTTTGCCGACCAGATGGGTTCCGGAAACGGCAACGCGCATCGGATGGCTACGATCGGGCGTCTGCCGGTTCCGCGGTCACGAGGCCGCCGAAGCGCCGTGCCCGCCTGGCGTATTCGGCCAGGGCGTCATCGAGATGATCGGAGGTGAGATCGGGAAACGGCACCTCGAGAAAGACCAGCTCCGCATAAGCGCACTCCCAGAGCAGGAAATCCGAGAGGCGTCGCTCGCCGCCTGTACGGATCAGCAGGTCGACCGGCGGCAGCAGCGCCTCGTTGTCGCGGCCGCCATATCCGGTGCCGGCGAAGGCCCGTTCGATCGAGGCTCGGCTCGAGTAGTCCACGGCCACGCGGAGATGCATCCGCCGGCCGGCTGCGGTGCGCAGCTCCGCGTCGGCAATGGCCTCGACCAGCGGAGCCGGCAGGCGATCGCGACGCCCGAAGACCGACAGCCTGATCCCGTGCCGGACCAGTGCGGCAAGCTGTGAATCGAGATGTGATGCGAACAGGTCGAAGAGAAAGCCGACTTCTTCCCGCGGCCGCTTCCAGTTGTCGCTCGAAAATGCGTAGAGGGAAAGCTGTTCGATGCCGAGTCGGGCGCAGTGCGCCACTACCTCGCGCACGGTTCGGGCGCCACGCGCGTGTCCCATCCAGCGCGGGCGGCCGCGACTGGATGCCCAGCGACCGTTGCCATCCATAATGATCGCCAGGTGGGATGGCAGCGCCACCGGCGCCGTCGAATCGTCGGTCGAGGTCATCCGCGGCCGACCTGTTTGATCAGCGCTTCCATGTGGGCCAGATAGCGTTCGAGCGCGCGGCGGCCTTGCGCGGTCAGCCGGTACTCGGTTCGCGGGATCCGGCCATCGAAGCCCTTGGTGCAGGAGAGATAGCCGGCGTCCTCGAGCTTGCGGGCATGTACGGACACGTTGCCGTCCGAGGCATCCAGCAGAGCCTTGAGTTCGTTGAAGCTGAGCGATTCGTTCACCGCAAGCGCACTGACCATCGCGAGCCGCAGCCGCTCGTGAATGACCCGGTCGAGTTCCAGCGGGATGGCGGTATTGCCGTCGATCGGTGTCAAATGGGCCCCCTTCGAAGGCGAGGGCTTCGCTCCCGGGCTGCGCGCAGGGGCATCGTGCGCGCGCGCGCGTGCGGCGTTGCCGCCTTTCTTAGCCACGGTACCTCCGTGCGATATAGGTGCCGAAGCCGATCTGCATGGCTCCGAAGCCGGCGGCCATCATCAGATCGCCGTCGACGGCGGGCAGGAACAATGCGAGCCCGCCGAGCATCATCAGGCCGAGCCCCAGCAGAGGCACGGCGCGGATCGAGAAAGCGCCGGCCGTCGTGACGCCGAGTCCGTACAGGACCAGCCAGAGGCCGGGGAAAACGCGCTCGGTGAGTCGGGTGTCGATACCGGGTGAGAAGGGATCGAGCAGGCCGATTGTGATCAGCGCTCCCGCGAAGATGGCCGGCCAAAATCCGAGCAGAAACTTGCGGGTCGGGACGCTGAGCAGGCGGGCGCCACTCGCGGCAACCCGCCGCCGCATCTTGCGCAGCATGGCCGTAATGCCGAGCCCGGCAGACGCCGTTGCCGCGGCCAGCCAGACCATCAGCCAACGCTCGGCCGACGATTGCTGTGCCGCGATCGGTGCCGTGACGAGGGCAATGGCGCCGACACCGACCAAGCCCCAGCCGGGAACATCCGTGAACGAGGCCGCGCCCTCCATAGTGCGCCGGATGATCGTCAGATCCTCGAGGGCGCGATCGCGGAGGGTGGGAGGATCGGAGTCGGTCATGACCAGGAATCCCGGCATCGAGTCAACGAGGCAGTCACTTTGTAGTATAAAGTGAGCTGAGCCTGGTTGGCAAGTCGGCTGGCATGACGGCGCGCGCCGAGGCAATGTCAGGTCGAGTAACGGCTACGCTGATGACATCGCTCGACCTCGCATCGTGACACGCCGCCGCATCGAGTTCAGCCGCCCGCCTGGCGGGTGATCAGGTCGCTCATCCGGGTGTACTGACCTGACAGGTACTCCCGGGACATGCGGAGCAGATCCGCCCGGCTGCCACCGACGAACGGTCCCTGCGTGGCAATCGGATACCGCTGCGGTTCGCCGGCATACAGAACTACCCGCGCCCCGGACTCCTCGGCCGTTAGGCGGAACACGCTCGGGCCGTCGTGATCCGAACGATCGAGCCAGCCGACCTGTCCCGCTCCGATGCGAGCATCGGGGCCGAGCGCTACCGCACCCTCCAGGACATAGAGGAATCCGTTTTGAAGGGCGGGGAGTTCCTGGTCGATAGTTGCTCCCGGTTTCAGGCTGAAGTCGACCATGGTGACCGGAACCTGCTCTCGACGCTCGGCCTGGGCCCGGCCCGACGAGCCGCTATAGACCCGCGCCACAACGCCAGGTGCGCTGCGAATCGGGGCGTCGGCGCGGCGGGTCACGTCGAAATGCGGAGCGATCCAGCGATCCTGCTCCGGCAAGGCGAACCAGAGCTGGAGGATCCGGGTCGGTCCCCTGGGCTCGGCGTGCTCACCATGGATCAGTCCGCGGCCCGCGGTGGTCCACAGCACGTCGCCCTCGTTCAGCGACCCTTCCTCGCCTTCGTCGATAGCGCCCTGGACGACGAAGGTGGCGATCTCGAACCCGGCGTGCGGATGTTCACTGCCCACCGTCGCACCGGGCGCCATGTCCAGGCGATCGTCGGCCAGGAGGATGAACGGGTCCTGCTCGGCAAAGTCGCGGGGCGTTATCACGAATGCCGCCTCGTGTCCGGCGCCCCCGAAGCCGGACTCCGGCGGTGCTACCGTGACGGTGCGCGCCAGGCGGCGCTCGATTGGTGTCGTGGTCGTCATGGTCTGGTCTCCTTAGTGTGCCGCGGGCTGGTCGGGCCGCCGGCGCGCTACCAGGTTCGCAATTCCTCCGACGACGCCGATGGCAACGGCGGCCCAGGCAATGGCGGGCGACCAGAGCGCCTGGAGGCCCAAGGCAGCATCGAGCGAGAACTGCCCAGGTCCCGTCAGGGCGAGCGCAAAGGATCCGGCCCCGAAGATCAGCGCATGCTCGATCCCGTTCGAGGTGACGAACATGCCGTTAGCCCAATGGACACTGACCGCCGCGACGATTAGCACCGACAGCATCAGTGCCGGGCCGACCGGTCCGAGAAATCCGGCGGCAACCAGGAGGCCGCTCACGATCTCGGTCAGCGAGGCGACGATCACGAACGGTCGCGCCGGTCGAAAGCCCAATTGCTCGAAGAATCCGGCGGTTTCAGCAATGCCATAGCCGCCGAACCAGCCCAACAGCTTCTGGGCGCCGTGCGCGGCCATATACAGGCCGAGGACCAGGCGAGCAACCAGGATCCCGATACTGACAGTCAGCAGGTCATTGGTGAGTAATGAATCAAAAGCAGGCATTTTTCTTACGGTCCGGTGAAAGTGGCTGGACAGAATACTCAATCCTTGTTATGGATTATCAATGCCCGATAATCCAAATTTTATGTCTGATCGTCCTGTCAACCAGGACCCTGAGGTCGACGTCGTTGGCGAAATCCTCGGCGCCATCCACCTGACCACGGCGGTGTACGGGCGGATTGAACTGGGGTCGCCCTGGCGGCTCCGGATCCCGGCCCGGCCGTACCTCAGTTTTTATGTCGTGGCCCGTGGCGGGGGGTGGATCGAAGTGGATTACCCCGAAAGCGCACCCGAACACCCGGGACCTCGGGCCCTTCCGTTGTCCGCCGGCGACGCGGTGCTGTTACCTCGGGGGACGGCGCACACGCTGGGCGAGTCGGCCGAGAGTCGGGCCAAGCCTTTGGACCTCGACTATGGTGCCTGCCCGAGGCCGTGGATCGGTGAGGCGGCGCGTTTCGGTGGCGAGGGTCCGGTGACATCGCTGGTCACCGGTCACTTCACCTTCAGTGGTAACGGCTCCCGAAACCGTCTGCTGGAGACCCTTCCACCCGTGATCCATCTCCCGGCCGGCGCGGCCGCCGAGCATCCGCAGCTGGCGGGCGTCGTCCCGCTGATCCTGAATGAAAGCGCGCGCCCCGGACCGGGAGCCGGCATCGTGCTGGCCCGCCTGGCCGATCTGCTGCTGGTGCATGCGCTGCGATTCTGGATGACGACGTCAGGCAAGGAGCAGTGCGGCTTGAGGGCGGTGGCGGACCCGAACATCGGCGCCGCCCTTCGGCTGATGCACGCGCGGGCGGCCGAGGGGTGGACCGTGGAGGGCCTGGCCGACGCGGTGGCGATGTCGCGCTCCGCCTTTGCCGCGCGGTTCACCAAGCTGGTCGGCGAACCGCCGCTGCAGTACCTGGCGCGCTGGAGGATGACCCAGGCGAGTCGTATGCTGAGCACGAGCGACCAGAGTGTCACCACCATTGCCGAGCAGGTCGGCTACGCCAATCCGGTGGCATTTGCCAAGGCGTTTGCGCGGTACCAGGGGGTGGGGCCGGGCGCCTATCGGCGGGCGCAGACCGCCACTCGGCATCTGGTCGCACAGGGTCATCATGGGGGATAGATTCGGATCGGCCAAGGTTACGGGGGAGACGATGATGCGGAAGCTGGTGCCGGCGCTGCTGCTTTTCGGTGGTATGGCCGCATCTCCGGCAGGTGCGCAGTCCTGGTGCGATCAGGCTCCTCGCCGCGGGTATGAGTCGTATCAGCGAGTCGAGGTCTCCGACCCCTGGTTTCACGTCTACCGGATCGAGCCGGGCATTTTCGCTCTCTACGAGCCCTACAATTTCCAGGAGATCATCTCCTGGCTGATCGTGGGCGAACGTCGAGCGCTGCTGTTCGATACCGGGATGGGGATGAGCCGGATCAGCGCCCTGGTATCTGAACTGACTCGGCTGCCGGTGACCGTGGTCAACTCGCATTCGCACTTCGATCACATCGGGGGCAACGCGGAGTTCGACGATGTCCGGGCCATGGACACGGAGTTCACCCGTGCCAGCGCTGCCGGAGTGCCACATGCGGAGGTGGCGCAGGAGGTCCGGCCGGACGCCTTCTGTGCCCATATGCTGCGCACACCATTGGATACCGCCCGGTTTGCCGTCCGTCCATTCCGCATTGCGGCGACGATTGCGGAGGGGACTGTCTTCGACTTGGGCGGACGGCGACTCGAGGTGCTTGCCATCCCCGGGCACACACCGGATGCCATCGCCCTGCTCGATCGGGACCGGGGGCACCTCTGGACCGGTGACACCTACTATCCCGGCCCGATCTGGCTCTACTTTCCCGGGACCGATCTCGACGCCTATCGGACCAGTATCGAGCGGCTTGCCGCGCTGGCGCCGTCCTTGAACAAGGTTTTTCCGGCGCACAATCTGCCGGTTTCGAGTGCGAACGTGCTGCCGCGGGTGCGAGACGCCTTCCTTCGAGTGCGCAGCGGGAACGCGACCGCCGAGCCGCGCGAACCGGGGATGGTCGAGTATCTGTTCGAGGGGTTCTCGTTTCTGATGCGGGCTCCCGAGCCGTAGCCGGCCCGACGTAGATCAGCCTCGCTATCGTGTCACCATGGCTTTCTTGTTGACCTTTCCACGATCCCGCGGCACTATATCATCGATCATTCATTTTTTGTGCGCCGCATCGACTCAATCGGAGGCAGTGTGGATTCCCAGCGTGATGTAACACCAGACTCTCGGACCGCCGGACTCGACCGCAGGGAATTCGTTCAGGGTGCGGCGGTGGGCGCGGCCGCGTTGGCCTTCGGCTCTCAGGCCGCGTCCGCGCTGCCCAGGCTGGATCAGGCCGCGGTCATGGCCCAGATCCCGAAACAGCACGCTGCGACCGTCAAGATGCTGCAGGATTGGATTGCCCTGCCATCGATTGCTGCGGAAGATATCGGCTATCCGGCCGGCCTCGACTATATGGCCCGACTGGCGCGCGAGGCCGGCTTCACCCATGTCGAGGTTGTGCCGACCAAGGGCAAGGCCGGCGTCTTTGCCACGCTCGACGTGGGCGCGCCCAACTGGCTCGCCATCTACTTCATGTACGACGTGAAGCAGTACGATCCGGCCGAATGGTCGTCCCCGCCGCTCGAAGCGCGGCTGGTGGACCGGCCCGGGCTCGGCAAGGTCATGGTCGGGCGGGGCGCGACCAACACCAAGGGGCCGCAGATGGCCTTCCTCGCCGCGTTGCACGCCTTCAAGGCGGCCGAAACCAAACTGCCCGTCAATCTGGTCCTGGTCGCCGAGGGGGAGGAGGAAATCGGCTCTCCCAACTTCAGCGAGATCGTCTTCAAGCCCGCCGTCGAAGCGGCGCTCCGGAAGAGTCTCGGCGTGATCATTCCGCTCGGTGGGCAAACGCCCGACGGCTCGGTCGAGATCAATCTGGGCGCCAAGGGCATCATCGAACTCGAATTGGTTTCGACCGGGGAGAAATGGGGGCGCGGACCGGCCAAGGACATCCATTCCAGCCTGGCCGCAAAGGTCGACAGTCCCGCCTGGCATCTGGTCCAGGCACTCAACACTCTGGTCAAGCCGGACGGTCACACGCCCGCAGTCGAAGGGTTCTTCGACCTTGCCAAGCCACTGTCGCCCGCGCACAAGCGGATCTTCGACGCGGCCGTTCCGCGGAAGAACGAGGCCAACACCAAGCTCGGTCTCGGCGTCAAGCGATGGATCGGCGATGAAAGCTGGGAGCAGGCCCTGATGCGCCTGGTGTCCCAACCGACCATCAACATCGAAGGGCTGGTGGGCGGCTACACCGGACTGGGAGGCAAGACCATCCTTCCGCACCGGGCGGTGGCCAAGATCGATATCCGGCTGGTCCCGGACATGACCGCCAAGGGCACGCTCGAGCTGCTCAAAGCGCACCTGGCCAAACGCGGCTTCGGCGACATCGAGGTGAACATGTCGGGCGGGTATGATCCGACCGAGACCGATCCCGATACCAAGCTGGTCAAGTCGATGATCGCGGCCTACCGGAAAGCGGGAATCGAGCCCGGTCTCTGGCCCCGCATGGCAGGGTCATGGCCGGGTGTGACGTTTACCGGCGCGCCGCTCAAGCTTCCGGCTCTCTCGTACGGGCTTGGCCACGGCGGTGGTGCGCACGCGCCGGACGAGTTCTACGTGATCGAGGCGTCGAATCCGAAGCTGGCGGGGCTGGACGGTGCGGTCCGGTCGTACGTCGAACTGCTCTACGCCGTCGCGTAGGCGCTACGGCGAGCAGTCCGCCCGGGTGAGCTCCCAGATCATCGTGTCGCGCAGGGAGCCGCCCGGCGTGTGGGTGTCCGCCGTCAGCGTGTCGACGTGACGAAAGCCGAGTCGGCGAGGTACCGCCGCACTCCGCTGGTTGCGAGGATCGCACCGGATCTGGACCCGCGCCACCTCAGGGTGACGAAACGCTTCGGCTGTCAGCGCGCTCGACGCCTCGGTCGCAAAGCCCTGGCCTAATTCCCGATGGTCGAGCCAGTAGCCGATCTCGACCCCGGCGGCGATGCGCAGGTGGAGGCCGGTACCGCCCAGAACGCGGCCGTCGTCGCGCGCGAAGATGCCGTACGTCGCGTCCAGCCCGGCCGCGAAATCCTGCTCGAAGCGTGCGATGCGCGCGGCCACTACCTCGAGTGGCGAGGGTTCGTGCATGGCCCAGGGCAGCCAGGCCCGAAGGTGGTCGAGGTTCGCGTCGATCGCCGCCTTGAGGTGCGGTGCGTCGCCCTGCTGCCAGGGCCTGAGCAGCAGCCGCTTTGTCTCGAGGGCACGAGTAAACGGCAGGCGGGCAGGTGGGAGCGTATCACTTCCGGTCGGCTCATATCGAAAGAGGCAATAGGTGAATGCCTGGAGCGCACCCGTCGGTGTGCGGTGTTCGTCGCGCCGAGTCGCCATGATGCGAAAGTCCTGCCTGAACTCCTGCTCCAGTTGCTCGGGAGTGTACCGCACCGTCGGCAATCCGCTGCACCGGGTGGGGCCGTCGGATGCGAAGGTTGCGATCAGCAGGTAGCCGCCCGGACGGACGACCTGCCTGACCTTGGCCGCGTACCGGGCCCGGTCGCCGGGCTCGGTCAGGAAATGGAACAGCGCGCGATCGTGCCAGCAGTCGACTGTGGCAGCAGGTAGCGCGGTTGTCAGGATGTCGCCTTCGATCCAGTAAATCGATTGACCGACCTTGCCCAGCCGACTGCGTGCGTAGTCCAGGGCTCCGGCGGACAGATCCAGCACCGCCAGCTTCCGGTAGCCGGCGGCCCAGAGGTCCTCGGCGAGCGATGAGGCGCCACCCCCGACATCCAGCATCGATGCCGTTGCAGGCAGGAATGACTGGATCAGGTCGAGTGACTGCATAGCCCTCGGCTGGAACCAGCTCACCTCGGTGGGCACCTTGGCCCGGTACACGGCTTCCCAGTGGGTCTTCCAATCCCTTGGTGGGTCAGGTGGAAGTGGCATCGTCATGTTGCTGCGCAGGTGGGGTAAAACTCGGCGTCGGCGAGCGTATTGATAGCGACCTGGCCGTAGTTGTACACGAATCGGTTGCTGCCATGCTCGAAGGTCGCGGTCCGGAAGAGGCGGATCCCTGCGTGGTCCTGCCAGTTCTCGAGCAAGACCCGAACCTCGCGCGGCCCCGATCCGGTGTGGTTCACGACGTCGAGGCCGATCGGGAGCGAGTCGGCAGCCCGCAAGTGCATCGAGAGTGGCGCGCCGAGTTCGTCGACAAACTGGAGCGTCATGACCGAGTCGCCGCCCCAACGCTGGTCCGGACCGCGCGTCGGCGCCGCCATCCAGCTGGGTGAGAGAATCAGCATGTGCAGATCATGGCCTCGTACCACGCTGCGTGTAATCGAGTCCAGCGGAGCGACCGACCGCGCCATGTCGCAAGTCCATCCCAGGCCGACGGCATCGACGCCTGCAACCAGTCCGGCACCGAGCGCGAGCCGGACGCGGCCATCGACCGCCGAGGCGATCCGGGTTTCGAACGATCCCGACGGCGACGAGACATGCGCGACTGTCAGAATCGTTCTGATGGAATCGGTTTGTCCGACTACTCGGTGCGCAGCGGCGAGTAGCTCGGGTCCGGTAGCCGGGGTGGCAGCGCGGGAACACGCCGCAATCCCGAGAAGGAGTCCCGCGGGGACCAGTCCCCGGAACAGTACAGGCATACGGCATCCTCTCTCGCGCTCTTGGCTATGAAGACGGCTACCGGTGCTGGTCGATCAGGATCTGATTGCCGTCCGGATCCACCAACAGGATGTGCCCCGGGCCCGTGGTGCTCTCGTCGACCGTTGCTTTGACGGTCATGCCCTTCGACTGCACCTGGCGCTGGATTTCCCGGACATCGGTGAAACTCGGTAGCGGCTTGGCGTCGCTGTCCCAGCCGGGGTTGAAGGTGAGGATGTTCTTGTCGAACATCCCCTGGAACAATCCGATCACCGTCGTACCGTTTTTGAGGATCAGCCAGTTCTGCTCCTGATTCCCGCCCAGCGGTGTAAAGCCAAGTTTCTCATAGAACACCCGCGAAGCCGTCAAGTCCTTCACGGCCAGGCTGACGGAGAAAGCGCCGAGATCCATAGATCCTCCGGTGAAGTTGGTGTAGCGGGTGGGGCCGGCGTCCGTCCCGGTTACAGGTCGTCCAGGCGTCGTTGCAGGTCGGCGTAGGCCGTTTCGATCAGGGTGGTAAGGGCGGCGGGGTCGACCGCTCGCCCTGGGCCGAGCTTGACGTGGCGCATGAACTTGCCGGACCCCTCGAGTAGGCCCTGGGGGTCCGGCAGGTCGGCGCCGTGGAAGAACCCGACGTTGACGTGCTTGGTGAAAGCATTGACATAACCGAATGCCACGTCGCCTACGCAGGCCGTCGGGTGGCCGTCATGGAGCAGTTCCTGCACGTCGTTGCCGGAGCGGCGCATCAGATCGAACCAGCGCCGGGCGGTGGCACCCAGCTCACCCGGGTGCGCCCGGAACCAGGCCTCGATGGCCGGGTCACGTTTGACCGATTCCGGGAAGCGCATCAAGCGGTTCGCCGTCATCGCATGACCCGGCCCTTCTCCGTCCTACCGAACGCGGGTAAAGCGCAGGTCGCGCACTCGGCCCGACTGGATCGTATACCCGGTGATCCGGCCGCGTCGGTCGCGCACGATGTCGATCACGCTGCCACCGCGGGTAAAGCCGTCCTTATAAGTCGGATCGATCTCGCCCAGTCGGCGGTAGCCCGAGTAGGCGACCAGCTTGTCCTTCTCGACCTTCCAGGTGTGGGTTGCCCCGATCTCGTCGTTGCGGTAGTCGCCGACGTACTCGGCCAACTGCGCAGCGGTGAGGGCGACGGTATCGGCCCGGGTGAAGACCACCGTGCCTGAGGCGCCGCGCACCAGCATGTTCGCGCCCTCGAACCGGATCTCGGAACCGCGGCCGACCCGGTACCGGTTGCCCGAGAGGGGCACATACGCCGAGCGCATCTGGCCATCGGCAACCAGGGTGTCGCCGGCCATACGAATACGGCGAACCTCGCCGCGTTCGACATTACGCCAGACACCGGCCAGGCCCCGGAGCGTAGCAACCGGGACGTCGACCCGCGCCTCCTTGGCGAGCGCCTCGGTCCAGGCGGCGGCCGTATCCGGTCGCATCCGGTCGCCCAGGTAGATCTCCACCACTTTGTCGGTCAGGGCGCCCGGGTCTGCCGTGGTCAGGTTGCAGAAGGTGGCAACCGCGGTCTTCTGCTCGGGAAAGCGGAAGAACTGCGCCCGGAATCCGCCCCAACTCCCGCTGTGTGTTACGACCGGTACGCCGCGCTCGGTGCCCACGATCAGGCCCAACGCATAGGCCTGGTTGACGCCGGAGTAGGCGGGCCCGCCGCTGTTCAGCGTCGTCGCCGTCGTCATGGCCCGGATGATGTCGGGCCCCCCCACCGTGGCCTCATCGAAGTTGTTGAGCCAGCGGCCGAAGTCTTCTACGGTGGTATGAATACCGCCGGCGCCCATGATCGCGCCGTCGTAGTTGTTCCGCTGGATCCGGAAGCCATTGCCGCGCGGTGCGTAGCTTTCCGCCAGGCCGGGGATGATGACAAGGCGGTCCACCAGGAAGCGGGTGTCCTGCATGCCAAGCGGTGTAAAGATCCGCTCGTTGGCAAAGTCCTGCAGGGTCTTGCCGGTCAGGCGATAGACTGCCTGCGCAGCGAGAATCCAGCCGGAGTTGGTGTAGAGATACCGTTCGCCCGGGGGATAGTTGGTCTCGGCCGAGCTGGTGATGATGTTGAGCGCGTCGACGGTGTCGCCGGCAAAGGTGCGCCCGGTCTGTCCCCAGAGGGTCCAGAGGTCCCGCAGGCCGCTGGTCTGGCTCAGGGCCCGGCGCCAGGTGACGCCGTCCGCATAGGCCGGCATTTCCGGGAAGATCTTCCGGATCGGATCCTCGAGCGAGAGCTTGCCGTCTTTCTCCAGCAGCAGCATGGCCATCGCGGTGAACTGTTTCGAGATCGACCCGATGTCGAGCACGGTGCGCGCCGTGATCGGTGTGCCGTGCTCCAGGCTGGCCATCCCGTAGCCGCGGCCGTAGCGCAGCTTGCCGTTCTCATAGACGCCCAGTGCGCAGCCCGGAGAGTCGGTCCGGTCGAAGGCGCGGAAGACGCTGTCGGTGCGCAGCGCCCGGTCGTCGCGTGCGCCGATGATATGCTGTGCCGAGACGCTGGTGGCCAGGGTCAGGGACGCGAAAACGGCGGACAATGTTGCGGTCTGACGGTGCATCGTATTGCTCCAGCGGGGTGTTTTGGGTCGTGTCGGTCTCACTGAGCCTGACCTTCGATATGGAACAGTTTGTTGTAGATGGTCCATTTCCCTTCGACCTTGAGCAAGGACAGCGTATCCAGGAAGGTCATTCCCAGGTAGTCGTCCCGAATCCGTGCGGCAGCCGTGTCCCCCGCGATGTCGAGTGAGATGACCTCGAGCCGCTCCGGAGCCCCGGTCGCCTTGGGCGGCGGCTGCTGGCTTGCCACGAAACTCGCGAAATCGTCCCGACCCATTTCATGGAGCCCGTCGGGCAGATAACCCGTGATCTTCGCATTCCCGTGGAATGCCGCGAGGATCTTCTCGCTGCTCGATTGGTACATCCCGTCGAAATAGGCCTGGATGGTGGCACGGATTTGCTGGTCGTCGTTCATCGAAAGCGGGCCTTCGCAGTTGAGGAAATGGACCGGACCCCCTGGGTTGCCCCCGGGGAAGTGGTGTGGCGTGGCTTGAAACGTATGGCTCCGAACAGTACGGCCCAACCTGGGGATAGGGAAGATCCGGCGAGAATTTATCGCTTCCCGGTGCCTGAATCGAGCAGGGCGCCAAGTTTGAGGACCGTCGCCCAGTTCCGTGTCGTTACGCTGCGGCCTGGTTTGCCAAGCAAGGCAGTGGCGACCCGGCTCTCCAGCAGCCCACCGGGGCAATGCAGGAAGGCAGCCTGCTTCGTGACGACAAATCGTTCCGGTGCCTGAGCCATGGCGACCAGGGGCTCCAGCGCTTTCAGGCTCGAGCTGTCTCGGGCAAAGGCCACCAGAAACCTGGAGTGGTCTGCCTCGGGTGGCGGGATCGGATTGGCGTCGATGACGGCGGAGAACTCCTTGCCGGATTTGACGATAACGGGTGTAGTGATGGCGAGCCTGGCCTGCAGGGCGTTCGCGACGGCCTCGGCATGCTTTGCCGATGAGCCGGCGGGGCCGGTGAACACCGCGTTGCCGCTGTTGAGGAGGGTCTGTACGTCGCTATAGCCCAACTTCTCGAGCAGAGCTTTGAACTCCGCCATCGGGACGCGATTGCCCTTGCCGACATTGACTCCGCGGAGCAGCACTGCGTAGCGAGGCATTTCGGCTATGGCTTTCTTAGCGTGGTCCGCGTCTGGTGGCCCGTTTACGGTACCCAACCGGGCAGTGCGGCGGCCTGTTTGACCCAGGCTGCCATCTGCTTCTCGTCGAGCTGTCCTTCACGAATGTTGACGTAGCGAGTGTTCTTGTCCTTGCTGGGATCGGGCGGGACGGGTCGCAGATCCGCGCCCCGGAAGAACGTCACCTTGACGTAGTTGGTGAAGGTGTGGAAGCTGAGGAACCATCCCTGTCCCTCGATGCCGTAGAATGGGGAGTTCCACTTCACCGCTTTCCGCACCTTGGGTACGGTGCGCACGATCAGGGCGTCGAGTTGTTTGCCCAGGTCGCTCTTCCACTCCGGCATCGCTGCAATATACGCCTGTACCGGCGCATCGCCGTCCGCCTTCGCGATCTGGGGGTTGCCGCCTGAAAGCAGTTTGACCGGCTCTCTCGGCTTTCGCTTGGTCGGCTTGGCCTTCGATGTGTTGAGGGCGACAGCGGCGTGAATCAGCGCCTTGAATGCCTTCTCGTCGATCGCGTCGCCCTCGTGGAGATCGATGGCCCGCCGGGTGTTCCCTTCGAGGCTGGCGTTGAACAAGCCGGCGGGGTCGTCGAGCGCTGCCCCTTTGGGAAAGGTCAGTTTGACGGCGCTCTTGTACGTCTCGCCGGTACAGATGATGCCGTCGTGCGACCAGACCGGCACGCCGCGCCATTTCCATTCTTCGACGACCTCGGGGTCGGCCTGTCGGATCAGTTGGCGGACCCGGGCCAGCATCTTGCCCCGCCAGTCGCCGAGTTCTTCGATCCGCGCGTCGATCATCCGGGCGGGCGATTGGTCTCCTCGTGACCGATTCCCGGCCTTGCTCCGTGCGCCTGCACTTTTCCGCCGTGGCTCAGGCATCGTTGCTGTCCCGGGTGTCGATCGTCATTCGCTGCTGCTCCCGTTGCGGCGCTTCGTACGATACGGCAGTACGAAGAGATAAAGGCCCGTAAGCAGCAGCAGCGCAAGCGGGGGGAGAGGAGAATAGGTCACCCAATCCGGCGGCGTTCCTCGTGCCATGGCCACGAAATTGGCAATCACGGTCAGGGTAAAAAGGATCGAGATCCAGCGGTGTAGCTGACGAATGCGCGAACTCATCGGGCTCATGCGATCCTCCCGAGGAGGTCGACCAGTTTGCCTCCCATCATCTTCCAGCCGTAGCGCGCGCCGCCGAAGTTCTGCTTCTGGTGCGGCTTGAAGCCCGATTGCACCAGCGACAGCTGTGTACCGCCGGGCGTCGGTGTCAGAGTGAAGGTCACCACCGTATCGAGGTCGCCCACGATCCAGGACCAGCTCACCTTCCGGTGCGTATCGACCTCCAGCATCCGGCAGTTGACGATGCCGTCCCAGCTGGGCTGCGGCTGTGCCTTGAACAGGAAAGTGGTCCCGGGCGCCAGGCCGAAGTCGATGACTGGCATCATCCACTCGGTCAGCAGGGCAGGGTCGGTCAGCGCGCGCCAGACTTTGTCCGGCGAGTGCGGGAGGTCGAACTCGAAGGTCAGCGATTCCGATTGCGAGGGCGCGGTCTTATCGGCGGGTGTCATTTGTCCATTCGCTCCAGCAGGCGCTCGAGCCGGCCGACGCGCTCGGTCCAGAAGGCCCGGTAATGGGTGATCCAGTCGACCAGCGGCGCGAGGCCCCGCGGCTCGACCCGGTAGTAAACGTTGCGTCCCTCGCGCCGGCCGTTGACCAGGCCCGCTTCCCGGAGGGCGGCGAGATGCTGTGACACCGCCGGCTGCGAGATATCGAAACGGGCAGTGAGATCCTTCACCGCAGCTTCGCCGTGCGAGAGGGATTCGAAAATCGCCCGCCGGCTCGGGTCGGCCAGGGCCTGGAAGATCTTGTTCTCCACGGCAGCGGCTTTCACCATGAGAAATGTATAAGTGTGTACTTATGTGATGTCAACTGACCGTCCCTTGACCGGGCGTGCCCCGGCCGTCTCAGGGGTTTCTGCCCCCTGACCAGCAAGTTTATCGGCGAGGCCGCCCGAAGAAGAGAACGTATCCGTCCGCATCCTTCAGTTCGAATCCGCGCAAGTCGTCCTCGGTGTCTTCGAGCGGTTGCGAGAACTTTACCCCGCGCGAGATGAACTCCGCAGCCAGCGCGTCCGGATCGGGAACGTTGACGTAGGCATCCCAACGGGCCCAGCCCTGCTTGATATCCCGGGTGGCGTTCGGTGTGGGCTCGATCCCGACATCCTTGACTATGATCATCGCCGCCCCGCGCTGGACGATGCCGAAAAAGACGTCGTCGGGATGAGGCCCCTCGAACGTGACGTCGAATCCGAGCCGGTCGCGATAGAAGGCCAGCGCGGCTGGCACATTCCTGACGATGAAGAAGGGCGCGATCCCCGCGATGCTCGGGGTTGTCATCGAGGTGCTGCCTCGGATTGCTCCCGTTCGGTCGCCAGCCGTTGTGCGAGGCGCTGACGTGCGGTTGTCGCGTAGCGCTGGCAGGCGGTCCGGTCGACGAGACCATCCGGACTGGTGCGCCGTTCCCAGAACGAGGAGGCTGCGGGGTGTGGCGTGATCAGGATGTCACAGGGCAGTCGCTCCAGCAGCATGAAACTGGGTTCGAACCGCGCCGAGTCGGCCCGTTGGCTGAAGCGGAACCCGTCGGCCGAAATGGGGGTCTGGCTGTCGGCAAAGACCAGGTCTACGCATCTGTCAGCTTCGCAGGCTCGCCAGGCCCAGGTGGTGCCGCCTGGCGTGTGAAGCGGCGTCGAATGCGCCGTGAGCATCAGGGAACCTACGCCGATCGTGTCTCCGTCCGACAGCTCCTCGACCGTCTGAACCGACGGGAACGCGAGCAACTCGCCGAACTGCGGATCGTCGGCGCCGGAGTTGCCCTGTCGGATTGCCGCGGCACTCGGCGCCGTGGCGGCAACCCGGGCTCCCGACGCTTGCTGCAGCGCCGCGATGCCACCGGCATGATCGAAATGGGCGTGGGAATTGAGGATCAGCTTCAGATCGGTAACGTTGAAGCCGAGGGTCTGGATGTTTTCCCGGATCAGCGGGGCCGAATTCGGGAGTCCGCCGTCGATCAGCACGTGTCCTTCAGACGACGTGATCAGAATTGAAGCGAGCCCCTTCGTGCCGACGTAGTAGGTGTTCCCGAAGATCTGAAACGGACCGGTTGGTTCGTTCCATTCTCCGCAACTCCGGCAGAGCTCTTCGGAGTACGCCTCGGTCAGCTGATCTGGCGGAGGCGCTGAACTGCAGCCGCCGAGCAGGAGCAGGGGGACGCTCAGCAGAGCGACGGGCAGGGGAGCAGTGCGCATGAGTTAGATGATACGTCCGGGCCTGCACACTCGGAAGGACGGGTGGCCGGAACCGAGGATCCATGGGTTTTCCGGCGTGCAGCGTTTACCGTTGTCTCCGTATCTGAATCTTTATGTGCCCGATTTCAGACTCGCCATTGCGGTACCGCTCTAGCCGGGCTCATCTCGGCTTGTTTACCAATCTCAACGAGGGATCCATGCTACGGCCCAGCCAGGTTGGGATCGGAGTTGTCCTTGCCGGCGTCATGGTCCTGGTCTCGGCGCCACAGCTAGTTGCGCAGGGTGTCGATCCGGTCCAGCGCGCGGATGGGTGGATTCGGGAGCAGATGGCGACCCGGAATATTCCGGGGATGGCGGTCTCGGTCGTCCAGGACGGGAAGCTCGTCTTCGAGCGCGGCTACGGCCTTGCCAATGTCGAGAACGACGTACCGGTCACACCTCGCACCCGGTTCGTCGTCGCATCGACGACCAAGGTGTGGGCGGCTACCGCAGTCATGATGTTGGTCGAGCAGGGTAAGGTCCGTCTCGACCAGCCGATCGGTGAGCTGGTGCCCGATCTTCCCCCGGCGTGGCGCGCGGTACCGGTCCGCCGGCTCCTCTCGCACACCTCGGGGCTGCCGGATGTCATCGAAAGCCCCAACACCAGTACGCTGCTGGCGCACACCAGGGACTCGGCGTTGGCGCTCGCGGGTGCCAAGCCGCTCGACTTTGCGGTGGGAACCAAGTGGGCCTACAACCAGACCAACTTCGTGCTGCTCGGCATGATCATCGATCGCGTTGCCGGCACACCGTTCATGACTTGGATTCTCCAGGAGATTGCCAAGCCACTCGGTCTCGAAAGCCCGATTTTCGGAGATTCGCGCGCCGTGGTCTCCGGTCGTTCGACTCATTACACCCGTTGGCAGCTTTCGGCGCAGGGCCCACCGGTTACGCTCGACTCCCTGCGGGTCACTTCGTATCTGTACGAATCCTGGATGCACATGGCCGCGGGCCTCAACATGACGGCGTCCGATCTGGCCCGATTCGGCGACGCGGTTCGGGCCGGGCGCGTGATCAGCCCGGCGCTGCGGGATACCATGTGGACCGCCATCACGCTGGCCGACGGCACGGTCTTTCGCTTCAGCGGCACGTCGGGGATGGGGCTGGGCTGGGCAGTGGACGACGATCCGGCCGGGAAAGTCGTCGCGATGTCCGGCGGGGCCGCGGCCTCACTCCGGGTGTTGCCGACCCGGAAGCTCACGGTGGCCGTGCTCACCAATCTGCAGGGCTCAGGGCCCGAGCAGCTGTCTCAGGGCGTGGCGGATTTCTTCAAGTGATACCTGCGTAGAGCCCCCATCCTTCAGTTGGCTCCAGTGACAATCTGGAGGATCACGACGTGCTCCTCGCCGTCGTCATCTGCCGCTATACCCAGCAATCGGCTGTCGTGGCGATCGAGCACGCGATAGGTGGCCGGGAGGTCCACCACGAACCGCAGGGCGCCATCGGGTGCGAACGCGGCCCAGCGATCGAGATCCCGCCACTTGATCTGCAACGGGTCGTTGTTCTTCGGCAAAAGCTCATCCGGAATACGTTCGCCCGGGGTCGAAAGCTGAACCCAGATGACACCGGCGTTGTCGGTGTGGATGCGGTGCGCCGGTTGCTTGCGTTGGGGCAAGGCCCGCTTGGGTTTGCCCAGCAGCTCGCTGAGCCGGTCGGCGACCGCCTGCATCTCCTCCCGCTCATCCGTCCGGTACTCGGGGGGAAGACCGGGCCATTCGAACACCTGCACCGTCCCGTCAGGTGCGAAGCGAGTGACTCGATTGGGCCCTGGTTCGGTGGTCAACACCGATCCGTCCCGACCGACGGTGCGAATCCGTCCCGGGGCAATGCCATCCGGTGTCGGCTCCGTCAGCATGGGTGCTGGCGGATGTATCGTGTCTTTCACCACGCCCATCGAATCGAAGTGAAACCATCCGAAGCGGCCGACTCGGGTCGGGGTGTTCGGTTCGAACAGCGCCGTGATGAACCACCCGCTCTCCGTATCCGGAGTGACGACCCAGCCCGACGCGACCTCGGGCGGCAGGGTGAGGGTCGCCAGGACGTTCCCGTCGGCATCGAAGCGGATGGCGCGCGTGGTGCGCATTTCCTTGGCCAGCATGGACCGGTCGGCGAGCTGGAAGATGCCGACCGGTGAGCGGTACTCTCCCGGGCCGCCGCCTTCCCGTCCCGCTCGTGCATGGAGGCGACCCAGCGAGTCGAGCACGATGATCCGGGCTCCGTCGCGACCGGCGGCGTCGAACAGCCAGATCGTCCCATTGGCACCGAACGCCCCGCCGACGACTCGGCCGAGATCGGCCGATGTGGTACTGAAACGGGTCAGCTCTTGAAGGGTTACCGGGCCTTCGGTCCCGATGGCGGGAGACGAGATGAAGGTGGTGTCGCCTGCCGTGCGGTGGGAGACGGCGGAGGTGTCCTGTCCCTCACGACATCCCTGCGCCGCCAGTGCGGCTGCGATGAGAACGCCGAGTTTGCGCATGGTGGGCATCTCCGAAGGTATCGAGGGCGGTGCTCTACTTGAGTCGCTCGAGCTTGCCCTTGCGTCGGACCAGATTCTTGTAGTCCCACTGGACCTCCCGCGACTCGGCTAGCCATTGCTGCAGCCGGTCGGTGTCGATCTGATCCACGGCCGTGTAACGCGCCTCGGCCGCTTTGAAGCTCCCTTCTTGCTCGAGTCCCTTTGCTTTGAACGACTGACCGCTCCAGAAGAGCAGCCGAACGCAGCTCTTGAGCTTGCTGTATCCGACGATGGGATTCCCGTCGAGGAACCAGACCGGAATGGCATGCCAGATCTTGTTCTCGGCTTCCGGCAGTGCGCGGTCGATTTCGGTGGCCAGCAGGGTACAGATAGCCCGGTCGGTGGGGGCCTGCGCTTTGTTGTACTTCTGCGTATCCGCGTGCATCAGCGTGTCCTTGCTGCGTTGTGTCGGTCCACGAACAGTAGCCGTTCCAATAAACTATCGTCAGGCCGCAGGTCGTGCTTGCTGGTGCGATGAGCGGCCCAGTCGTCAATTGCGCTGGAGGGCGAAAAACACGTAGCCGTAGCTTCCACCCGACGCTCCGAAGATATCGATCTCCTCGATGGTCGAAGCTGCAAAGTCTCTGACCGTCGAGTCCGGATGATCGAGCAGGGCCCGGGCGCGCGGCCCAAGGATGTCGTAGTAATCCTCGGTCCATGCGTCTTCGGGCAGCGTATAGGTCGTCAGCACCGTGTAGCCTGCCGCTTCGGCGAGTGCCACGTTCTGCTCGACCGACTTCATATCCGGATAGCCGGCCTTGAAGAATTCCGTGACGGCGGCGGGAGCGTGCGGCATCAGCCAGCACAGTTCGCTGACCACCACGAAGCCATTGGGCGCAATGGCCGATGCCCAGGTGGCGAGCGCGTTGGCAAAGCCGATGTTATAGGCAGCTCCTTCGGACCAGAGCAGGTCGATGGCAGGAAAGGTGTTCGGAATGTCCTGCATGTCCATGCAATGCGTCTGCACCAGCGAGTCGACACCCTCCTCCCTGGCGCGCTGCTCCAGTTCATTCAGAAAGGGCTGGTGCGCATCGACCGCGTGAATCGGAACCTGAAGCTCCTTGGCCAGGGCCAGGGTCTGGCGACCGTTACCGCACCCCGCATCGACGACGACCTCGAACTGCCGCGTCCGAAGGAGGCGAAGGACATGGTACGTATGGGCGTTGCCGCCCGGGCCCAGCTGGCTCATGCCGCCGAAGAGCAGGTCGATCTGATCGGATGTGCTCATGTAGTTGACCAGAGAGATCGTCAGGATTGAGCCGGGTCAGCCGGCTGCGGGTGGGGGCTCGGCGTCTGCGCTGGGTCCGTAGATGTCGGGCACTTTGCTGCCCAAGGCGCGCAGGTGGGTCGATAGCTGGCCACGGTGATGGATACTGTGATTGTTGGCGAACCCGATCCACGCTGCGCGAGGCATCTTCATCATCCCGAAGAAGTCCACCTCTTCCGCCAGCA
The DNA here is from genome assembly GCA_964619465.1 of uncultured Gemmatimonas sp. GTDB lineage: Bacteria > Gemmatimonadota > Gemmatimonadetes > Gemmatimonadales > GWC2-71-9 > SHZU01. Next base: position 8,597 of record CAZUES010000012.1, on the reverse strand, counting down.
GCTCATCGGACAGTGCACGTACACCGGCAAGCTTTGCGGGAATAGCCTGTTGATAGAAGTCGGTCACCTCGCGCACTTCCCGAAAGCCCGCTTCGGCCTGCTTGGCTTGCTCCGGATCGAAATGGAAGGCGCCTCGCTCGATGCCGTCCAGGAACCACATATCCGCGGTCGCGATATGGATCGCGAGTTCCCAGGCGGACCGTGACTTGGGATCCGGACGATACTCCCGGGTGGCGTCCTTCACCGCGGACAAGACGCGAACAGTAGCCGGGAGTTCGCCCTCCCAAAGTGCCACCATAGCCTCTGCGACGGCCCGCGCCTGATCTGAATTCGTCATCTGATTCCCTCCTTTGCCGGCTGGGTCTGGTCGACGATACGCCTGCGACTGCGTTCCCTGCCAGTGTACAGCCGAAACTTGCATCGTACCACCCGGCGTCACTCGGGTGCCGGCCACGATGAGCCCTGGCGTGCCCTCTCGACGCGTCTTGTATGGAGACTTACGCCCTCGAACTGGATTTCATCATGAACGTGCTGTCCCCTTTGGCCGGCCGGACCCTCCTGGTCCTGACCGCTGTCCTGCTGACTGCCTGCGGGAGCGACCCGACGAATCCCGTCCCGCCGCCCACCCCGCCACCGGCAGTCCCGCCGCCACCACCGCCCCCGCCTCCGCCGCCGGCTCCCCCCGAAGGTGTGGTGCTGGATCGCGAGCCGCTGGGACCGGGCGGTGGGGAGCTTCAGGTGACGGAGGAAGGGGCACTCCAGGGCCTGACCATCTCGGTACCTGGCGGGGCGTTTACCTCGACTACCACCTGGACCGTTACCGAGCGTCCGGCCCTGCGTCCCACCCTCCCGACCGGGGTGCTTCAGGTCGGCCCGGCCATTCAGATCGAGAATGGCCAGGGCTACAGCGAGGAGCCGTTCCTCATTTCCGTGCCCGCCCGAGTATCCGCCGACACCAGCATTGCGCTGTTCTACTACGAGGAGTCGAGCGGCACCTTCGAGCTGGTGCCGGTACTCAAGCGCACCGACACCTCGCTCGTCGTCATGACGCGCCATGTATCGGGCGACGAACTGCTGGTTCGTGGCGGTTCCGCCTTCCGGTTGGGCGCCTCAGCGGTTCGTTCGCCGGGGCTGGCCACGCTGATTCTCGTGGCAGCGGCGGGCGCCAGCATGCGGGGCACCTTCCAGAGCGGCTTCGTGCCCGGCGTCGATGACTGGGAGTTCTCCAACGCGGGCGACTATCTCAATCCGAATGGCTACTGCGGCGGCGCCAGTCTGGCCGCCATTCACCACTACTACACCCGCAAGGCCACGCGTGGCTCGCTGTTCGGCCTGTACGACGATCTGAACACCCTGGAGCCCGATAACCCGTACGGCATCCGGATGGCCGCCATAGTGCAGCAGAGCAACTCCTCGGCGACGTACGATGTCGAGTTGCAGCAGGTGCTCGCTGCGCTGGCCAGGGTCGGCGCTTCGGCCGGTGGACCGGCCTGGGTTCGGATCCAGACCGATGCGCTGGCGCTGGCCATCCGGATGACGGGCAGCCCGCAGTTCCTGGCCATCTATCAGGAGGGCATGAAGTCTGGCCATGCTATCATCGCCCACGGGATCGAAACCGGCGACGTGCTGGGTGTGGGCCACGTCAGGGTTTCGGATCCGAACCACCCTGGGGTGGAGCGGACCGTCATGTACTCCGGTGAGAGATTCTTTGAATACCTGGGCTCCACCTACAGTGGCGGCCCGGTGGCGGAGTATCCCCACATCTTCGTGGCGGGCGTCACTGCCATGATGGCCATGCCCGGGATGAACGCCAACTGGGCAGCCCTCGAGGCCAAGACCATCGGACAGGGTCAGTATCCCGCCACCGTGTTCGAGTACCGTGACCCGGTCGACACGGTCTGGCGCGCAGCGGGGGAGACGGTGCGCACCGCCAGCACCGGGCTCATGTTTCGGACGCGTTGTCCCAGCTGTCCGGCGGCTCGCGGTCCGGATTCCAAGGAGCAACAGCGGGTACTGACGTTGATTTACAATGACGCCGGGGGCGATGTCGGGAATGACAATCCCGATGCGGCCGAGGGCGTCAATGTTACCCTCACCATGGGCGCCACCAAGTTCGGTTATGAGGTGCGGGGTGCGCCGAAAGCGGATTCGGATTGGCGCTTCATAGACTTCACCTGGTTTACCATCGAACGGGTGCCGTTCGAGGTCAGCGTCACGCCCGCCGCCCCGAGGCCGGGGGAACAAGTCACCTACAGGGTGACCAATGGCGGAGTGGGCGATGCGTCATCGCGGTATCGCTGGATCATCGGCGACGAGGAACCGGTCATCACGGATTTTTCGACGCGCGAACTGACGCAGTTGGCGCCCGAGGATGTGGCATTCCAGGTGCGGGTCGAATTGATCGATCCGTCCAACCACCTCCTGGCCAAGGGGGAACTCTACGTTGGCGGTGCCCCTTTCTGGCGAATCACGTCGATCGCGGACCACGACAAGCTCTTCGAGGATGAGATCAGCGGCGGCGGCGAGATTGGGCAGCTGCTGGAACGGGTGCTGGCCGTTCCGACCTCGGGCGCCATCACGGCCGAAGAGGTCGGCGGTGGAACGCAGCTCCGGCTCCGCGTGCTGCGCGGCGGTGCCTGGAATCCGGATGATTGTTGTCCATTGCCCGCGTTCGATGGCGGCCGGGAGTACAGCCTAACGCTTGGTGCGATGCCGCAGCAGAACTTCAGCTTCGGGCCGTTCTTTTCGGGCTGGGGCTTCAGTTCGTGGTCGCAGTCCACCGAGGAGCTGTTTACCGGTACGATGACCGGACAGCACGTGCTTGGTACGGCGTCCTATCGGATCAGAGATGCCGGTACGCAGACGGGGCCGGCTGGCGGTGCACGGTTTACCGCGAGCAGGAACGGCATGACGATGACGGGGACGATCACGCTTACGATCTGGTGGGTCGACGAAGATGACGGTCTAGTGCACCAAACGGGCGAGGACTTCCGGTTCCCGTTCACGGCGGTTCGGATGAAGTAGATGCCCGGGGTTGCCTTGGTCTCGTCGTTTGTCGTCTGTTTACTGGCGCCCGCCTAGGCGTCCGAGGGTGCTGTCGAGGGAACGCTTCAACTTATCGACGGCGCCCTCGACGGCCTGTTCAACGGTCGGGGCTTGATGGCTTACCGAAATCGGCTGGAGGCCTGCAAGGCGGGTCTCCAACTGGCAACGCTTATCCTTGGCGCCGGACTTCTTGTCGCTGTTCTCGTCGCTGAGGTGGATCTCCACTCGCGTGATCTTGGAGCTGAACCGATCCAACCCGCTCGATACGATCGCTTCGACTTCTCGCGCCAGCTGTTCGTTGCCCTTGACGCTGCTATGAGTATTGAACTGAATCTGCATGAGCCGTCCGCCTGTTCTGATTGGAATTGCGACTCTTTCCCGGCAGGTCGCAGCCGTTCGGAACCTCACTGGAACCCGGTCAGTTGGATTATAACCTTACATCAGTCCAGGACCCCTTGGCGGTCATGGCTGGGGAAGGTGTAGCGTCGCCGGAGCCGGCGGTTTGCGCTTTCCTTCGGCATGATATACAATCAATTGCGCAATTGCACGGAGTTTTGACAGTCCCGAACCGGAGTCGGAGACCGCGAAATGAAAGAGATACCCTTCTTCGGAACTTCCGCCGCGTTCGCCATGCGGGTGGGCCAGCTGGCGACGATGATCTATGAGCAGATGGACGAATTTCTCGCCTCTCAGGGGGTGAAGTTGCCGGGATACACCACCAGCATCGTCCAGACCCTCTTCCATGCTGGCCCGCAATCGATCAGCGACCTCGCGGTGCGGCTGGAGCTTTCGCATCAACTCGCCTCGCAACGGGTGCAATGGCTGGCCCGCGCGGGGTTCGCGGTGGTCGTATCCGGCACCGAGGATCGCCGGACTCGAATCGTGAGGCTCACGCGCGCTGGCCGGGTCGAGGCCGCCAAGTTGCAGCGTTTTCTCCCGATGCTGGATGTTGCCTACGGCGACCTCTTCGACCAGGTCGGACTGGATCTGCATGATGCCGTCGTCCGCGCCTCGGCGGCGCTGACCGACCGACCGCTCGCCACCCGATTCGAGAACTTGGAGACCCCGCTAGCCGGCGGTGTCGGAGCCCGTGAGAGAGGCCGGAGATGAAATCGATCATTTCGAGCGCTATCCTCGTGGCAGTGGGGTCGCTGATTCCTGGCCATCAGCGCGGGGAACTGCACAGCCTCGACCAACTGCCGCTCCTGCTCACGACTAAAGGGTCCACGGCAATGCCAATCGCGGCCGACACCGGGGGGCGGTTCAAGGAGGCCTGGGTCGGAGCAATGAACATGGGGACGATGACGGCGGTCATGCAGTTCCGCATCGTCATCCAACCAAGCGGAGACACGGTCGGCTACTTCGACAGCGTCACCGAAGGCCAAACGGGCTTCCCCGCCACCTGGTCGGTGGTTGGGGACACGCTCGCGTTCGACGTGGCGGCGATCCGACTCCGATATCGGGGAGCGCTCAACGACTCGGGCGACACAGCGGAGGGAATTTGGAGTCAGGGAGGGCGGAACGTTCCCTTGACCCTCAAGCGGCAAGCCCACGAGTACGCCAACACCAACGTCTGGGCCAACCGACCCCAGCGACCGGTTGGGCCGTTTCCCTACGACAGTGAAGAGGTGACCTTCGAGAACCAGGCGGACAGTGTCACCCTTGCCGGCACGCTGACCTTGCCGAGAGGCTCGGGCCGGCATCCGGCGGTCGTCCTGATCAGCGGGTCGGGGCCGCAGGATCGCGACGAGACGCTGATGGAGCACAAGCCGTTTCTCGTCCTGGCCGACTATCTCACCCGGCGGGGCATTGCGGTCCTGCGGTACGACGACCGGGGCACGGCCCAGTCGACGGGCAATTTCGGGCGGGCCACCACCGAAGACTTCGCGCGCGACGCCAGCGCCGCAGTTGCCTTCCTTGGCCGACACCCGCGGATCAACGCCCAAGAGATCGGGCTGGCTGGGCATAGCGAGGGTGGCCTGGTTGCGCCGATGGTCGCTGGGCTGCGTGACGACGTTGCCTTCGTCGTTCTGTTGGCGGCCACCGGAGTCGACGGGGCAACCATCCTCGTGAGCCAGGTTGAAACGGCGCTGCGGACCGCCGGAGTCGCCGAGACGGAGATCCAGCGGGCCGTCGCCCTCAACCAGGCGGCGTTCAAAGCAGCCGTACGAAACGTTTCGGACGCGGAGTTTCTGGAACAGATCGAGCCGACTATCCAGGAAGTAACGCGAGATATTCCGGACGCCAGCCGTGAAGCGGCGGTGACCGCGGTGCGCCAGGACATGCTCGGTGCCGCGGGGAGGCTCAAGAACCCGTGGACGCGTTTCTTCATAGCCTACGACCCTCAACCCGCCCTGCGCCGGATTTCCCGCCCGGTGCTGGCGATTACCGGCACCAACGATACGCAGGTGCTTGCTCCGCTGAACGTGCCCGCCATCCGCAAAGCCCTGACCGAGGGCGGCAACAAGGACTTCGAGATCATCGAGCTCGACGGCCTGAATCACATGTTCCAGATGAGTCAGACGGGCTTGATGAACGAGTACGCGACTATCCAGGAGACCTTCAACCCGGCGGCGCTCAAGGCGATCGGAGATTGGATCGTCCGTCGTACCACGCCGATCGGCTGAGTCTGCCATTCGCTACGGTTCGCGGCGCTGCCTTGGCGCCGCCGCCAGAATCCTACGTCACCTTACGGCCGCGCTTCGGTCTCATTTCGTCAGCAGGCTCCTGGTACAATCCCGTGTTGTACGCGCCACTGGCCACGAGGCGCGACCACGCGATGGGGTCACGTGAAGCCTGGTGAAGACCAGCGCGAGCATGCGTCCCTGGCGGCCGAGCATGATGGTCAAGGATCGGAAGTCGCGTTCGGTCTCGCGCAGATGGCGACGATATGCCTGACGGTATCGACGCAAGTGGCTGGTAAGCGTGTTGATCTCTGAGTACAGATACTCGTCCTCGCCGTCCCCATCCTGAAACGGGTCACAGCGTGGGAAGGGCACCGTTCCCAGCGAACACCAGACAACTTCATGAAAGACACACTGGAACCACGCCGCCATCGGGCCGACTTGGCGTTCCTCGTCGGCGTCTTTCGGCACAATCCAGGTGGTCTGGATTCGGAAAGAAACCTCCTGCCGCTCGGGTTTGACGTGGATCTGCTCGACGGGGCCGTCGTGGAAGAAGTCGTTGGCGAAGTAGGTAAACAAGTCGTCACGCCGCCCGGGCTGGCGCGCGAGAAAGCGTCTGTAGCGTAAGTTGCCGGTCTCCCATTCACGCTCGGACATGCCGGGCGCACGGAACCGCGTCTGAGGTTGCGTCATGATGTGCCCTTCGGGTCAGTTCAGTACCTGGGTAGGCATCTCGGACTATGGTACTACGCGGAGCATGACGACCGCCACGCCTCGGCCTGCCGGCGTGCCATCGAGGGTCAGGGCCCGAATCAGGAGCCGAGTCTGCCCGGCCCGGCGGCCCACCAGCTCTGCGGGGCCGAGCGTGGCCAACTCGGGATCCTCAACCGTGAAGAACGGGGCAAACTGGGTAACCGTTGCTCCAGTTGTGCTGCGCGCCTCGATCCTCAGGCGATCGAAGATCGCGACGGGTTCGCCGATCCGCAGAACGAGCGAGTCGGGCGCCACGATAACTGTATCTGCACTCGCAGCGGCAGCGTTGGCACGCCGGAAGGCGGCTTGCGTGGCGTCGGTAGTGTCACGCTGCAATACGGCGAGTGGCGTGGAGGCCGTGTCGGACTGCACCTGTTGAGGGGCGGGGGAATCGATTGGTCTCTGGCATGCCGTGCCTGTCAGCACGACTACAGCAAGAGCTGCGAGGTTGATAGACCGGAGTGCAGACATTGTTGGCGCCTCAAGGAGGTAAGACCTGCAGTGCCCGATCGCTGCAGCATTTGTTCGGCATCCCCACGGGAAGATAGCCCCGCAGTTCAAGTCCTTTGGGAGCGCTTACTGGGCGGACCTATCGTGCCGAGGCGCTCTCCACACCGGACATTCGACTCAGTACTAGCTTGACGGTCCCAAAGCTATACGTCGACTGAATCTGTACGGGGAGACGTCGATCATCATCCGTTACCCAGAGTCGTGCCCGGGCGCGCCTGGCGAACATGCCGTTGCGCTCGTCGACAATCGGGTGAAGGACTAAGCAGGTCACTTTGGAGCCATCCGGAAGCGTCATCTGCTCGCGTCCGAGAACACGAATCGTTACGGGATTCACCGAAGGACGCCAGTAGACGTTGTACGACTGCGTCTCGCCGACCACCAACGGCACAGACCGAACGAAGTAGAGAAAGGCGAGGTCATCAACCGGGGCCGATACGGTGGCGTGAGAAGCTGAGTCGCCGCGCGTTCGGTAGAATCCCGAGTCGGGATAGATGACATGGTCCTCTTCCCGGGAGCGCCCGTTCTCGGTGATCTGCTTGAGAAAGCGCCGGGAAACGAAATCGTCGACGCCGCTCCAGGAGGTCAACTCCGTCTCGTTCTCAAACAGGCCAAGAGCCTTGACGCCAAATCGAAAATGGAACCGCCACGCCGCCACGCTACGGACTGTATCGATCGCTGCGACGGTCAGTTGAGCAGACCCTGGTTTCAGGATCCCCCACCGGGCAGTGTACTCGAGTGTCTCGCCGACCCGAAACGGTTGCGGCGACGGGGCCGCCGGCACCTGAAGAAGGAGCAAGGGCGTCAGAGATAGCAGCAGTGGCATAGTTCGGGTCGCGCTCTAACGACTTTGGGTTTCAGCGGCGGCTGGCACGGAGCGAAGCGGCCGCGCCATCCTTCGACCAACATGGGGGCGCGGCCGCGGCTTGGCAAATCGGCACTTCCGCCGCCTTTACCCATGCGGGTGGGCCAGCTGGCGACCATCTGAAGACCCCTGCTGATTGGTCGGCCTCGATCATTTGCTGCGGATCACAGAGACTGATGCACCAATGCTCGTTCAGTCACTCCTCTCGGAAGAGGCCTTTGAATCCGTCCGATGAACGGACGGTCGACGACGGCGCTATCCTTGCTCAGGGGGGCTGGGCAGCTTCCCGATCAGCCAGCGGGCTGCCCCCGTAAAATGCTGCCCGATGAAGGCAATCATCCTACCGTGGCCTGTAAAGACAAACGATTTCCTGCGTTCCGAGATGGCTTTCATCATGGCTCTCGCGGCCTTTTCCGTTGGCCACATGAGATTCGATGGACGCGGGTCCTCACGGTCAGGGTGCAGAACGCCTCGGTTATCTACTCGGGTTATATCGGAATCCACGAACCCCGGATGGATGACCGTACAGCTAACACCAGTACCCTTCAGCTCCAATTGCAGTGTCTGCCCGATATTGCGAACAGCGGCTTTCGAGGCACCATAAGCACCCAGATTTGGGTTGGGCACATATGCGCCGACGCTGCCAATCAAGACCAGGCGCCCTCCTGTTTTCTTCAGATGGGGAAGGGCGCTCCTGGCCGTCATGGCCAGTCCGGTGACATTGATGGCGAACTGCCTGTGCCAGTCTTTTTCGGTGAGATGCTCCAGAGCGCCGACGACGGCACATCCGGCATTGGCAATCG
>CAZUES010000011.1:0-108025 GCA_964619465.1 uncultured Gemmatimonas sp. | reverse complement strand
TTCGTACGTCTCGATCGGTGGCAGAGATGGCAACTTGATCCAAGCTGTCCAAACGCCGCGTCGCTTCTTGCGTATTAAGGTGTGCCTGGCCTTCTAGTTGTCGAACACAGCATGTGACGGCTCCTAAAAGCGCGAGACTTACCATACATGTTTTTAACGAGCGCATAGTCAACCTCACTTGGGTAGCTCGTTGGATATACATCAGGAATGCTATAGACAAGAAGAGGCTAGCACCGGTGCCGTCCTAGCCGGCACTGCCGGCGCAGTCTGGGTCGTTGGCCGGACCCCTCGACTAGCTTCGGTGCTGATTGCAGCTTTCCTGGTCGCTGCCGGCGCCACACGAAGCTTCTCGCGCCAGGAGGTGGCGGCTCATCGTAGAGGCCGCCGAAAGTCGCGGCTGGCGAGCTTGTCGAGGAGCAACTGTGCTGCTTGAGCCTTAACTCCTCCCTGGGAATGGAGCAGCCTGAGCGCCTCCTCCCCTTCCGGTCCTGCCATCGTGAGAAGCCCCACGGCTTGTCGCTGCAGACGATCATTCGTACCTCGAGGTACTGGACCGCCACCAGTGTGAGGTGCCGGGACCTCCCGTGCGGCCTCCATGAGAAAGGCGATGGCTTCTGGGCGCTCTGCTTGTGTCAGCATCAACCCAAGGGTCGAGAACCGTATCGATTGATCGTCAGAGCGGAAGTATATGGCGCGTAGTCGCGCCACGATGCCGCGATTGACTGGCAGGGAGCCTTCAGTGCGCAGGCCATAATCGATGGCAATTTTTATAATTGCTTGCATTCGCTGGTCTCGACTCGCAGCTGAGATGGCAACCTGATCCAGACTGTCGAGGTGCCGGATCGATTCCGGCGTATCGAGACGCACTTGGCCTTCTAGCTGGCGAGTGCAGTGTGTAACTGCAGCAAAGAGTGCGAGACTCATGATGAAAAAGGACTGCACGTCCCCCCCTTCGAGCAGACATCTGGTTATCGATGCTGTCCGCGCACCTAGCTTACCCTTAGATAGTCGGGATTCTGGAACCTTTACGCAAGAGGGCCGATCGGCCCTATCAAAATTTTACACGCACCGTCCTCCTGGGAAGACGCCCCTGACCGAAGATGCGGTTAGACTTATCGGTGGCCGACTCGCCGATGACAGGCGCGCCTGGGCCCACGAAAGGAGGCGTTGTTATTCTTCGTGTCGTCCGCTCCGTTCAAGTCCTCGTTCCACGACGTGGCGCGAAGCCTCGACCAGCAGGTCATGACGTGGACGATGGACGACCTGTTCTGAACCCTGATGCCGCGAGCACGCCATGCCATCGATTCGTCTGTCGCTGATGCTCCTGGGATCCGCCGCGCTTCTCGGCGGCTGCGCAGCTCGGGCAGCCTCTGTCTCGCCACGGGGCTACACCGTCGTGGCGGAGTATCCTCACGATACTTCGGGCTATACCCAGGGGCTCATCTATCACGGTAACGGACGGCTCTTCGAATCGACGGGGCGGTACGGGCATTCGGAACTACGCCAGGTCGACCTCAAAACCGGTACCGTCGAACAGCGGATTCCTCTGCCAGCCACCCGGTTCGGCGAGGGGCTGACTTCACTCGGCGGCAAGCTGTACCAGCTCACCTGGCACGAACAGATTGCCTACCTGTACGACGAGGCCGCCTTCGAGCTGATCGACTCGATTCCCTACCGCGGAGAGGGTTGGGGCCTCGCCACCGACGGCACGTCCCTGATCGTGAGCGACGGCAGCGACTCGCTGCGGTTCGTCGATCCCGAGACCTTTGCAATCCGGCGCACCGTGAAGGTGCGTTTCTCATCACGAGAACCGGCAGACAAGCTCAACGAACTCGAATACATCGGCGGCGAATTGTTTGCCAATGTGTACCAGAGCGACTGGATCCTGCGCATCGACCCGGAGGACGGGACCGTCCTCGAGGTGATCGACCTGAGTCGCCTGCTACCCGCGTACAGTGCCAAGAAGACAGAAGAGGACGTTCTCAACGGGATCGCGTTCGATCAGACGACCGGACACCTCCTGGTCACCGGCAAACGCTGGCCGCGCCTCTTCGAACTCAAACTCGACCGGCCACCAGGTAAGCAGCCACCACCATGACTCCGCACCTGGTGAGTGCGCCCGCCCGCTGATTATGGGCGTCCTCGCGGACCTCGTCCTCATCCTCCACCTGGCCTTCATCGTTTTCGTAGTGGCCGGGGCATTCCTGGTGATTCGCTGGCCGCGCATGGCCTGGCTCCACCTGCCCCTCGCCGCCTGGGGCGTGATCGTCGGCTGGGGCAATTTCACCTGCCCGCTCACCCCGCTCGAGAACTACTTCCGCCGCCGGGCGGGCGAAAGCGGCTATGGCGGCGGGTTCATCGAGCACTATCTCACCGCCGTGATTTACCCCGATGGGCTCACCCGCACGGCCCAACTGGTCCTGGGCACCATCGTACTGGCCATCAACCTGGCGCTCTACTGGCGCCTGTTCCGCGCCCGACGGAGGCAACGCGCCGGCGCCCAGGCGAGTGGAAAGTGACCTTCGGTGTCACTTCTGAGAGACGAAGTCGCGGCCGCGCTCCACCGGTTACCCCGCTCGACCGGCAATCTTTCTTACGCGTTCCCGTACAACCTCGATTGTCTGAGCAGCGTCCTGGGCGTTGTTCAGATTGGCTGCCAGCAGATCATCGAACCGGTCATTCTCGAGCAATGACCTGGCCTGCGAGGCAACGTACTCACCCACTCGCCAGGACGCAGCTTCCAGTTCGTCGAGCACACTGCCTCTAGCAGCAATCAAGGCTAGAATATCTTCTAAGTCGTGACTCGCAAACGGGTCATCCGCGCCGCGGTCATTGTACGCCGCCCACTTCAAAGCAAGGAACACTGGAGCACTCGCGATCTTGACTGCCACGCCATCGCCGAGATCCACCACGGTGCCGCTAGCGATGGCTTCTCGATCCCATTCTTGGCCCGTCCCGCCCGGATGTTCTCCACATGGAACAAGGTCGAGAGCATCCCCGGCCCGAGACCACCACCGATGAATGTGGTTCGTTTGATCTGGCCTCTGAGTGAACCCGAGGGTGCGCAAGTGGTCGTGCAGCCGGCCGACATCTGCATAGGAAGTAGACCCAATGACCGCATCGACATCCTTCGTCGGGCGGGGGCCATCAAACGGCGGGTCCGTCTGTAGCAGGGGTGCAATGGCACCTCCGATGAAGACGACGTCATCGGCAATGGCGCCCAGCGCAAGAGCGACGCGCTTGATCCTGGCGACTGAGGGATGCAAGAGATCCTCAGCCTGAATGAGGGGAACTGCTCGACATGCCCAGGGCCTTGTCTAACGCGGCCATCGCAGCGTTCCGCTCACGCACTTGTCCCATCCTTAGGGCGTCGACAAGTGTAAGCACACCGTAGAGCTTCGGATCATTAACCGGTAGCTTCGTCGCTTGCGGGTACAACGGAATCAAAGCTGTTCCCCGCACCGACCCGCGAACGTCGGGCCAGACGACGGGGCTTCCACTATCGAATGTTTCGTTCAGGACGGGGCCCGAATGCGCGGTCGGAACGCCTCTGGCTTCCCGGCCCAAAGCGGCTGGAAACGCGTGACGTACACCGTGGACAAGGAAGTTCCTGAGCGCCTGCACGTTCGGTTCTCGAGTTCCCGGTCGCAGCAAGCCAGAGCCCTGGAGTCGGCTCACGGCCTGATGAGTCGTACTCGAACTTACCCCCAACAGGTGCCCGAGGGCACTGTAGGTTAGCGGCTGCGCCGAGCGCTCCAATGCAAGCGCCAGGGCGACAACGACATCGACTGGTTTAAGCGCATCCTGTTTTGCCATAACGACTTAACATAATAGTCACGGGTGGCATTCAGCATTCGCGAATCACGAATATATGACTCATATTCGCTATTCGCAAATAGCGAATATGAGCTCACTCGACTACCGCGGGAAGTCGCGTGCGTTCTCCCCTGCATAGAGCTTACGCACTAACCTTCGCGGGGCGGCTCGGTTTCGCGAGCGCTTCAATCCCGCCCTGGACATCCCGCCCCGACGGATCCTGGAATACATGCAGGTCGAACTCGGCTATCACCGCGACGAGATGGTCGAAGATGTCGGCCTGAATGCTCTCGTACACGGCCCACCGCGTGTCATTGGTGAACACGTAAATCTCGAGCGGCAGACCATGCTCCCCGGGAGCCAGCTGGCGGACCAGGAACGTCATCTCCTGATGGATCTGAGGGTGTGCGCGCAGATAGGCAATGCAGTACGCCCGGAAGGTGCCCAGGTTGGTGATGCGCCGCCCGTTGCCCAGAATCGACAGGTCCGCACCGGTACGGCGGTTGTCTCCCTCGAGTTCCGCCTCCTTGTCCGCCAGGTACTGCTTGAGCAGGTCGATACGACGCCACCGGCCGACCATCTCGGGCGTCGCGAAGCGCACCGAGCGCATGTCGATATTGAGCGGTCGCTTGATCCGCCGCCCGCCCGACTCGAACATGCCGCGCCAGTTCTTGAACGAATCCGAGATCATGGTATAGGTCGGAATCGTAGTGATGGTCTTGTCCCAGTTCCGCACCTTGACGGTGGTGAGTGAAACGTCGATCACGTCGCCATCCGCCCCCGCTTTGGGCATCTCGATCCAGTCGCCAACCTGGACCATCCGATTGACCGACAACTGGATCCCGGCAACAAAACCGAGAATGGCGTCCCGGAACACCAGCAGCAGCACCGCTGTCAGCGCGCCCAGTCCCGACAGCAGATAGACGGGAGACTTGTCGAGCAGCGCAGCCAGCACAATGATGACCCCGATCAGCGCCGCAACCAGCTTGACCGCCTGGCCGAATCCCTTGATCGGCATCCGTTCGGCGTGACCGGATCGGTTGGCGACCAGCTGCATCGCATCGATCGCCGCAAAGACCACCGCGAGCCAGATGAAGGTCAGATAGATGGTCACCGCGCTGCGCAGGCCGGCCAGGACCTCGGGGCTGCCCCCCAGAACATCACTGCCGAAGGCGTTGATGACGATCGCCGGAGCCAGATGCGACAACCGGGTGAAAACTCCGGCCTCGAGCATCGCATCGTCCCAGCGGAACTGTGTCCGGGCAATGACGGCGCTTACAACGCGGAGAATAACTTTTTTGGCTACGAGATTGGCAAGCCACGCAAGGAGGGCCAGCAGGAGGAGGCCGACGATCGTGTTTCCGATGGCCACCATTTCCGACGGCAATCCGATCCGGACCAGGAGCTCGTGAATCCACGGCATCAACTTGGCTATCATATCATCTGCTCCATCACGTCGAATCATCCCTAGCGGTCGAGCCGAGTTCGAGCCCGGCGCAGGGTACTACGATCCGCTGCGTCAGGCAACCATGGGCGTGGCCATATCGCCATGCCGTCTCCCGATCCGAAGGCTATGGAAACGCGGCGTCCCTATTGGGCACCGCGCGTTGTTCGATCAAGAGCCGTGCTCGTCGGGTCGCCTCCTGGAGCCGCTCCGCAAGCACGGCGCGCGGCGGTAGGGTGGTCAGATACTCGGCGACGTGAATACCGGACTTGTTCAGTTCGAGTAGCTCGATCTGCTCGGCCTTCTTGCCGGTACAGAGAATGATCCCCAACGGCGAGTTTTCCTCCGGTTCGCGCTCGAATTTGTCCAGCCAACGCAGGTAGAGCTCCATCTGACCCTTGTAGGCCGCTGCGAACTCACCGACCTTCAACTCGACCGCAACCAGGCGCCGCAGCCGGCGGTTGTAGAACAACAGGTCGAGATAGAAATCGTCGCCATCCAGTTGAATGCGTTTCTGGCGGGCCACAAAGGTGAAGCCGACGCCCAGCTCCAGGAGGGACGATTCCATTTCCCGAACGATCGCGGCCTCGAGGTCGCTTTCCTGCCAGGTGTCGCGCAGACCCAGGAAGTCGAGGACGTACGGGTCACGCATGACCAGGGCGGGTGACATGCGCTTCGATGAGCGAAGCGCTTTCAGTTCCCGAGCGATCAAGTCGTCCGGCTTTTTCGACAGTGCTGTCCGTTCGTACAACATGGAGTCGATACGTTCGCGCAACGTACGTACGCTCCAACGCTCGGCGCTGGCCATCTGAAGGTAGTACTCTCGCTGGAGCAGCTCTTTGAGCGGCAGCAGCGCCACGAAATGGGACCAACTCAATTGTCGTGACACTGTCACGACAATTGACTCATCCGGGAAGACGGTGGCGAACTGCACCATCCGTCGCAGATTTTTGTCCGTGAAACTGCGCCCGTAGTCCCGCACAAGTTGCGATGCAAGCGTCGACAGGATTTCTTCGCCATATCCGGCCCGCTGGCTAACCAGCACTTCCGTGTAAATACGGCGCCCAATGCGCCAAAACAGCACGGTCAGTTCACTATTGACCGCTGAGGCCGCGCGCCGTTGGGAGGCCTCGATCAGTGCCCGGACCTCGCCCAGCAGGGTTGCCGCTGTGGACGGCGACCGGGACACCTTCTGACCGGCCATCTCTCACTCCTTCTCTCCGCCGAATCGGCCGGACAGTGCTGTGGGAACCACGCAAGGGGCTGTCCCCAACCCGTGAGAGACCCCGGGCCGGACACAAAACCCGTCCGGCCGGTGTATTTTGGGAACTTCGATCAACCGAACCTCAACACATGCAGATAGACCCGTGACCCAGGAAACTCCTCGCCGGGACTTCATTCGTGATAATGTTGCCGATGACGTGGCCAGCAACCGCTTCGGCCGCAACATCGCGACCCGCTTCCCGCCCGAGCCCAACGGCTATCCGCACATCGGACACGCCAAGTCGATCTGTCTCAATTTCGGCATTGCCCGTGAATTCGGCGGAACCGTCAACCTGCGGTTCGACGACACCAATCCGTTCACCGAGGACATCCGGTATGTCGAAGCCATCAAGAACGATGTTCGCTGGCTCGGCTTCGAATGGGACGAGGAGCGCTACGCCAGCGACTACTTCGAACAGCTCTACGAGTTCGCGGTTCGACTGGTCGAAAAGGACAAGGCCTACGTCGACAGCCAGACCGAAGAGGAGATCCGCACCAACCGCGGCACTGTGACGACGCCTGGTACACCGGGACCGTTTCGCGATCGCCCGGTGGCGGAAAACCTGGACCTGCTGGCCCGGATGAAAGCCGGCGAGTTCCCCGACGGGGCCCACGTGCTGCGCGCCAAGATCGACCTGGCGCACCCCAACATGATCATGCGCGACCCGCTCCTGATCCGGATTCGCCACGCCCATCATTACCGGCGGGGCGACACCTGGTGCATCTATCCGCTTTACGACTTTGCCCACGGCCTGTCGGACGCCATCGAGGGGATCACCCACTCGCTCTGCACCCTCGAGTTCAAGGACAACCGCGAGATCTACGACTGGCTGCTCCGGGAACTCGACTTCGACCGGCCGCCGGAGCAGACCGAGTTTGCGCGGCTCCAACTCGACTACACCGTGGTCAGCAAGCGGAAACTGCTCCGCCTGGTCAATGAAGGCCACGTCACGGGCTGGGACGATCCGCGAATGCCGACGCTCGCCGGCATCCGCCGGCGCGGTGTCACCCCAGAGGCGATTCGCGACTTCTGCGACGCCGTAGGCGTTGCCCGCAAGGATGCGCGCACCGAACTGGCTGCGTATGAGCATGCGGTACGGAACGACCTCAACATGCGGGTGCCGCGGGTGCTCTGCGTCGTCAAGCCGCTCAAGGTCGTGCTCACCAACTATCCCGAGGGGCAGAGCGAGGAGCTGGAGGCCTCGTATTATCCGCACGATGTGCCCAGGACCGGCACGCGGAAGGTGCCCTTCTCGCGGGAGCTCTACGTCGATCGCGATGATTTCATGGAGGATCCGCCCAGGAAGTTCTTCCGGCTGGCGCCGGGACGCGAGGTCCGGCTCCGCTACGGCTACCTGATCACCTGCACCGACGTAATCAAGAACGACGCGGGTGAGGTCATCGAACTTCGCTGCACCTACGACCCGGAAACCCGCGGAGGCAACGCCCCGGACGGCCGCAAAGTCCAGGGCACCATCCACTGGGTGTCGGCTGCGCACGCGCTCGACTGCGAACTGCGGCTGTACGAGCCGCTCTTTACGGTACCCGATCCGGAAGCCGACGAGGAGCAGGATTTTACCGGTTTACTAAACCCAAACTCGCTGGTAACGGTCACGGGTGCCAAAATCGAACCCAGTGTGGCAAACGATCCGCCGGGCTCGCGCTGTCAGTTCGAGCGGACCGGCTACTTCGTGTCTGACGTAGTGGATTCGGCGCCGGGCAAGCTGGTCTTCAATCGGACCGTGACGCTCAAGGACGCCTGGAAGAAAGAGCTGGCCCGCCCCAACCCATAGCCCGCTCTTCATCGCCCGATCACCTTTTCTTCATTGTCCGCGCCCTATCCTTGAGATAGGGCGCGTGGCCAATCAGGAAACGTGGAGGGCTCTCAATGCAGGATATACATCGCTCGACACCTCGCATAGTACGCACGATCCTGCTGATGGCGGTCATAGCCCTCGCGGTGCAAGCCTGTGGCAGCCGAGATGGCGCCGACGGTGAACGGCCCCGTACCGGTCAGCGACCCGAAGGAGTCTCGTCGCTCTTTGCCGTACTGCCCGCCACGGCACCGGAGCCGGCCGACAACCCGAGCACCCCGGAGCGGATCGAGCTCGGCCACAAGCTCTTCTTCGAGCCCAAGCTCTCGCGCTCCAGTACCATCTCGTGTAATACCTGCCATGTGGTGGGCGCCGCAGGCGTGGATGCGCGCGACGTCGCCATCGGTGAAGGCGCTCGCACCGGCCCGCGCAACAGCCCGACCGTGTTCAATGCCGCGTTCCTGAATGCGCAGTTCTGGGACGGCCGTGCCCCGACACTCGAGGAGCAGGCCAAGGGCCCGATCCAGGCGCACGTCGAGATGGATCTCTCGCCCGAGGAAGCCATGGCGCGCCTCCGCGATACCGGGTACGAGCCCCATTTCGCCGCGGCGTTCCCGGAGGACTCGACCCCGTTCACGTTCGACAACCTGGCCCGCGCCATTGCCGCGTTCGAGCGCACGCTGCTGACACCGGGCGCCCCCTTCGATCGCTACCTCGAGGGCGACCTCGATGCCCTCACCGCCGACCAGAAGGCGGGCCTCGCCCTCTTCCAGTCGGCCGGCTGCATCAGCTGCCACTACGGCGTCCTGCTGGGCGGCAACGGGTACGCTGCCTTCACGCACCTGGCGGGCGGCGGCGATATCGGGCGCGAGGCCGTGACGCGGCGACCCGAAGATCGCCACGTCTTCCGCATCCCCCAGCTCCGCAACGTCGCGCTCACCGCGCCCTACTTCCACGACGGTTCGGTAGCCACGCTGCACGAGGCGGTGTCGATCATGGGGAGCGCTCAGCTCAAGCGCCGCTTCACGGACGAAGAGGTGAATCGCATCGTGGCGTACCTGGAGTCGCTGACGGGCGAGTTCCCGCTGATTGCGCATCCGCGGCTGCCACGGGTCATCCCGCCGAGCGCACAGGCCAGGCCATAGCGTAGCAAGCAGTACTCAACTCGACCCTATCCCAGCGCCAAGAAGATGGCCTCAGTATCCAGAACAACGCCTCGAGGTCCGCTGCGTGGGTACGTAGGAGAGCTACGACCGCCTCGGTCGAGACATTTCCCAGGCGGATCCACACTACTTTGGGCGGCGCTCCACGAACGAGGCTGAGCTGATGAAAATCAGCATCTTTGGACACCAGAACGAAGTCGTTGGCGCCCGCATATCCCCAAACATCCGTATCGCTCGCTTCAGCAAGCCCCACTAAAGAAGTATGGGAGGATCCCGGGAACAGGTCGTCGAGGGCGACGACTAAACGACAAAAGATTCTGGTCGAAGAGGAACTTCACGCGGCCGGAATCGACACCATCTTGCGTTCCCGATCAGCGGCAAACGCTAAGCAGGCGCGGATGTCATCCGAGGTGAGCTCAGGAAAGTCCGCAAGGATCTGCGCCTCCGTCATTCCCGAGGCCAAGTACTCAAGGACATCCTGCACAGCGATTCGCAGGCCGCGAATCGTGGGCTTGCCGAAGCGCTTCGTGGGATCGATGGTGATAAGCCGTTGGTAGTCCATAGGTTAGACGATACTGCATTGTCCTAGAATGGCGCAATACTGCGCCCCACAGGTGACTGGGGAACCGGAAATTCAGCGATGCCGGGCTATGGGTTTACAGCGGGTCACCCCACCGAGCGGCAGGCCCGATGAGCGCCGACGCGTCGAGCAATCACCGCCCGTCGCGCTCCGCCCGAATCACCTCAGCGGCGTTACGCGATGGGCTAGAAGCTCGCTCCCAACAGCACCGCGTTCCCGAAGAGGGGCAACAATCCGCGCCAGAGATCCCGAAAATTGGGATCGCCCGCAAAGGCAATCACCCGCCCGCTGCCGACCCGCTCGGTCCAGAGGTAGGGCGACTGCGCCAGCCGCGCCGGCGCCTCGGGCCAGAGATAGCCCGCCATGCGCAGCTTGTCGGCAGCTGCGTAATGCATGACCGCCTCGCCCGGCCGCAGGTTGCGGGGCATGGCCAGCACCGTCCCGCCATCCACCATGACCGGAAGCTCGGCCTGCCCGATGCCCGCCAGGAGCGGACTCAAGGTGTCGGCAACCGCGCGCACGATTGCCCCGGGAACATTGACCGGCAATGGAGCCATCCCATCGGCGCCTGCCGAATCGGGCCGAATCCGAAGCCGTGAAAGACCGACCGACTCGCGGGCCAGCCAGGCGGTGGCTCCCTCGAGCGTGATCAGCACACCGCCATTGCGGACCCAGGTGGCCAGCGCGGAACGGCCGCCCTCGCCCAGCGCGGCATCGAGCCCGCCGCTCTGTGCACCGGGAATGACGACCACGTCGAGGTCACGCAAGGCGGCCGACAAGAGCCGCGCCTCGACCGTCAGGACCGGATACCGCAACCGCTGATCCAGCGCAAACCAGGCAAACCCGAACGAGTTGCCGTTGACTCCCTGCCCACCAACCAGGCCGACCCGCACCGGGCGGACCGGGATCACGCTGTTGCTGCCCAGGTCCGTTCCCTGATCCACCAGGGCCGTGGCCAGCGGTACGATGCGCGCGCCCGATTGCGCCGCCCGATTGGCGACATGCTGATGCACCGAGCTGTCGTTGGCCGCCACCTGCACCAGGAACGCTCCCCGGGGAAACGCATCGCTCCCGATCCGGAAGGACCACCGCGCATAGCGGACTCGGACGCCATCGGCGAGCAACCCGGCCAGCATCTGCAGGCTGGTCTCGCTGCCCGGCGCAAAGGCGTATGCAAAGCTTGCGGGGCGCGACGAGGAGGGCGGCGCCGCAATCCAGGTGGCGGCCTCGAGCCCGGCCAGCGGACCCCGAACCGCCCAGGCGTTGACCCGAAAGGTGAAGGGCAGCGACCATCCGGTCACGTCGTAGAAACGGCTCGGCAAACCGGTCCGGCGGCGCTCCAGCTCTTCGTGGATGAAGGTCGAGTCGAGCACCGCATCCGGTTCGAGCAACGCGCGCGCCAGGCGTCCCTGCGGCTGCGCCAGATCCACGACGTAGCTTCCCGACGGCAGCCGCGCAGCTCGCGCGGTGGCCTCGCCGTACCGGGTTGCGCCGGGAGCGTCGACCGCAGCCGTCAGCCGCTGCACGGCGATGTTGCTTCGAGCCAGTAGGGCCACCAGCGAATCGGCGCGGCCGTCGCCGTCCCGTTCGAACACGAGATACCGAAAGGCGGCCCGCTCCGATTCGGTGACCGCGCTACGCCGGAATCCGAGATAGTCGCGCAGCAGGTCCCGGGCCCGCTCGGCGCTGACCCGGAGAGTCGCCATCGAGGTCAGGTAGTGTTGCCATGCCGCGGTGTGCAGCGTCAGATCGGTGCCGTCGTTCCGGCGAATCCGGCCGCCGCTGCTCGAGGCCTGCTCATAGGTCATCCCGACCGCGCCGGTCAGGATCGGATACGAGACGCCATAGCCGGGCCAGAACTCGTCGTAGCCTTCACGGGTGAAGTACGGCCGGCCATGACGATCGAATGCTTCCGCATTCGACTTCGCAATGATGTCCCACCAGTCCTTGATGTTCTGGGGCACGTTCTTGTTGACCGGCTCCATCGGCGGGGCAAAGAAGTAACTCGAGCTGGAGCCCATCTCGTGCAGGTCCGCTACGACATGCGGGCGCCACCGGTGAATCACCCCGGCCCGCCCGCGCGACTCCGGATGCGACTGGATGAACCAATCGCGATTGAGATCGAACTGATAGTGACTGGTGCGTGGCCCGGGCCAGTCGCTCTGATTGATCATGGCCACCGGGCTGTTGGGATGCCCGCTCTGCGAAGTCGACCGCCAGACACGTTGCACGTGGCGTTCATGCCCGTCGGGATTCTGGAGCGGATCGATCAGCACGACGGTGTTGTCCAGGATGCGCCGGACCTCGTCGTCCTGCCCGGCCGCCAGCTGGTACAGTGTAGCAATAGCCGCCTCGGTGCCGCTCGCCTCGCCACCATGAACCGTATAGGCCAGGAAGACGATCGCGGGCAACCGGCCCAATGCCGCCTCCAGCTCGGCATCCGATGCACCGACCGGCTCGGCAATCCGCTCGGCAGCCGCGCGGATCTCGGGCATCCGGGCGTGATTGGCTTCGCTCGTCACGACCGCCATCACCGTTTCCCGACCGCCGAAGGTCACCGCAAGGGTGTCGAGCCGGACCCTCGGACTCGTCACGGCCACCCGCTCCAGATACCGCATCAGGAGGTGATGAGGGGTAAAACGCTCGCCCACCTCATAGCCGAGCACCGCGCGGGGCGTCGGAACGGCGGGGTCGTACCGTCCACCGTCGGGCGCCAATGCATGCTGCGCGGCCACGGGTGCGGTCAGGAAAAGGAGCAGCAGGAGTAGCAGCATCGGTGGTCCTGGTCGAAGGGTCTCGGGTGCGACAGCTACTGAATTCCGAGCGTCGGAACGCCCCAGCCAGAGAAGATAGAATATCGGTCTCTCTTCGGCACTAAGCGGCTCCTAGATCCGTATAGCTACTTTTAGGACCGGCTCGACCGGGCCTCTCGAAAGTTCACTCATCGCCGGACCGCTATGCTCGCGCTCGTGCTCGCCCTTTCGGGGGCTGTGTCGGATACCCTCACGCCTTCCTACACCGGCTCCGCTGGTCAGGTTCGGTTCGCCCCGCCCCGCATCGAGGCCGACATCCACGTCGATGGCGTCCTGGACGAACCGGTCTGGCAACGGGCGGCTCGCCTGACCGGGTTTTCCCAGTATGCGCCTGCCGATCGCCGGCCCGCCGAGCAGGAAACCGAGGTGCTGGTCTGGTACTCACCGACGGCGCTGCACTTCGGGGTCCGGGCCAAGGCCGCACCCGGCACCGTCCGCGCCACCCTGGCCAACCGCGACCGCCTGGGCGAAGAAGACCGGATCGAGTTCTACCTGGGCACCTACAACGACGGGCACCAGGCGCTCGTCTTCGCGGTCAATCCGCTCGGTGTGCAGCAGGACGGCGCCATGGCCGAGCAGGGGCGACAGAACACGGGCGGGCGTGAAGGAACCGATTTGAGCCCGGACTACGTCTACAGCTCGCAGGGCCGCCTGACGGCCGAGGGTTTCGAAGTCGAGATCCGGATCCCGTTCAAGACGCTGCGGTATCAGTCGACCGATCCGCAGGACTGGGGCCTGCACATCATCCGGCGGATCCAGGCCACCGGCCACGAAGACTCCTGGGTTCCGGCGATTCGCGCGGCCCCTTCGTTCCTCCGCCAGGCGGGCACGCTGCAGGGGCTCACCGGACTCCGGCGCGGGCTCGTGATGGATCTCAACCCGGTCGTCACGGCGCGCGCCACCGGCGCCCCCGATCCGGCGCGCCCCGGCAGCTGGCGCTACGACGATGCGCAGGAGTTCGGCGCCAACGTGCGCTGGGGCATCACGCCCAACCTGACGCTCAACGGCACCTACAATCCGGACTTTTCGCAGGTCGAGGCCGACGCGAGCCAGATCATCACCGATCCGCGCCGAGCGCTCTTCTTTGCCGAAAAGCGGCCCTTCTTCCTCGAGGGGATCGAGCAATTCTCGGTGCCGAACCAGCTGATCTACTCCCGCCAGATCGTCGCACCGGTGGCGGCGACCAAGCTGACGGGCAAGGTGGCGGGCACCACCGTCGCCACCATGCTGGCGCTCGACGACAAGGGACTTTCGCGCACCGGGCAGGACAATCCCTTTTTCGCCATCGCCCGCCTGCAGCGCGACCTGGGCGGCGGCTCGCGGCTGGGCGGCGTCTATACCAGCCGGATCGAGCCCGGGTTCACCAACCATCTCGCCGGGATCGATACCCGCGTCGTGCTACCCGGCCAGCTCGCCGTTTCGGCGCAGTTGGTGGGCAGCGTGACCGAGCGCAACGGAGCAAGTGCGACCGCCCCGCTCTGGGAAGTCGACGTCCGCCGCGCAGGACGCCAGTTCGGTTTCAATGCGTCGTTCAAGGGCGTGAGTGACGAGTTCGTGGCCGCGGCCGGCTTCATCGGCGAGCCCGACGTGGTGAGCCTGGGCGCGAGCCCGTCCTACACGGTGTACGGCAAGCCGGGCGCCTTCATCGCGCGGGCCACCGGGGCGGTCCGACTGCGCGGCCGCTGGATCTACGATGATTTCGTCTCGGGACGCGGTCTGCTCGACCAGCAGTTCTTCCTCACCGGAAACCTCGCGTTCCGGGGCGGATGGGTGCTCGACATTTTCAACTGGCTCGAAGGCTTCGGCTACGATCATCGTCTCTATCAGAACTACGCACTCGAACGGCATCTGCCCGGCGGCGTGGTCGACACCATCGCGCCGTATCCCGGCAGCGGTACCATCACCAATTACGGCACCAGCGGCACGCTGGTGACACCCTGGGTCGGCCCCTTCCAGGCCAGCCTCGGCGGCTACTACGGCAACGACGTCAACTACGACGAGTGGTCGCCGGCCAAGATTTTCTTCATCAATTCGACCGTCCAGTTCCGGCCCACCAACCAGTTCCGCGTCTACGGCACTTATATCCTGTCGGACTATCAGCGCCGGACCGACGGCACCACCGTATCGGTCACCCACATTCCGCGGCTCCGGCTGGAGTATCAGATCAATCGCGCGCTCTTCCTGCGCGTGGTCGGCGAGTACCAGGCGGCCCAACGCGACGACTTGCGTGACGACGGCCGCACCAATGATCCGATCCTGATCCGCAACTCGGCCGGCGTCTACCAGCACGCCACGCGCCGGGAGACGAACGGGCTCCGCGCCGACTTTCTCTTCTCGCTCCAGCCGACGCCGGGCACCGTATTCTTTGCCGGATACGGCGGCAGCTATCGCGATACCGGCCGGTTCAAGCTGGCGGACATCCAGCGCACCGCCGACGGTTTCTTCCTGAAAGGCAGCTACCTCTTCCGGATGTAGCGGGCCGACCTCCGACACTGCTTTGCCGGTCGCCCCGATCGGCAAAGCAACCTTTCCGGGTTTGAGCGGGTCTACAGCAGACCCTCACCCAATGCCCGATGCGCACCTTATTCGTTCTGCTGGCCCTGAGTTTGAGTTCCGGTACCGCCGGGGCTCAAGCTGCACTCGAGACCACCTCGCTGGATCGGTTCTGGCGGGTGGGTTGGCGGCCGTCGACGCGAAATACCGACGCTGATTCCTGATCACCGTCCATCGGAATCCGGAGGGGCATTCCGTACTTCGTACCATGAGACATGATCGTCCATGCCGAGCAACTGGCAACGACGGGATCAGGCGGGACTCGGCTCACCGCGGCCGAACGGGAGCACCACGTCGTAGCTCGTGTTCCTGCTCCCACCCGGGTTGCGCTGCAGGGCGCCGCGGTCGATCAACTCGTTGATGTCCCGCTGCGCCGTCGGGATCGAGCACTTTCCCATCGTGGCCCATTTCCTGGTCGTCAGCTTGCCCTCGAACCCGTCCAGATAGCGGTTGAGCACGGTGCGTTGCCGTTCGATGAACGGCAGGTGGCCGTGATAGCGCCAGAAGTCCGCTTTCCGCATCACGTTCGCGTACGCGGCCCCCGCCCCGTCGATGGCTCGGCCAAAGCAACCGAGAAACCATGCCAACCAATCGGTGACGTCGAGCGCGCCTTTCTGGGTGCGCTCCAGCATGGTGTAGTAGGCCGAGCGCTCCCGGTGGATCTGGCTCGACATGCTGTAGAAGCGCTGCGGCGAGTGGTCCGACTGCGCCAGCGCCTGATCCGCGACCGCGCGCGCGATCCGGCCGTTGCCGTCCTCGAAAGGATGGATGGTCACGAACCAGAGGTGGGCGAGCCCGGCGCGCAGCAACCCTTCCGGCTCATGCCGCCGGTTAAACCACCCGAGGAATCGATCCATTTCGGCGCCGAGCCGATGCGCAGGTGGCGCCTGGTAGTGGACCCGCCGGCGGCCGACCGGACCGGACACCACCTGCATCGGACCCAGCGCGTCATCGCGCCAGCAGCCGGTCCTGATCCGACGCGGGCCGCCGTGCCCCACGGGGAAGAGCGCCGCCTGCCAATCGAACAACCGCTCGGCCGAGAGCGGGGCGTCGTGATTCAGGGTGGCGTCGAGCGTCATTTCGACCACCCCTTCGGTCCGGCGGTCAGCCGGCGCCACGGCCGCCTCGTGCACCCCGAGCCGCCGCGCAACCGATGATCGGACCCGGTCGCGATCGAGCATTTCGCCCTCGATCTCGGAGCTTTTGGTGACCTCCTCGGTCAGCGATTCCACCTGCGCTTCGCCCGTCAGGTCGAGGCCGAGCCGTACCATGCTCCCGACCAGCTGGCCCTGCTTCAAGCGCGCAGTGGCCAGCGGTTCCAGGAGGCGGGTATCGTCCCAGGTGAAGTGCGGCCACCCCGGCCGTTCCCAGATATACATATTCTCCTCATATTCCAAGGAGAATATAGACCAATCAATCCCAATGAGGCAACGATTTTGATCATATCATGAGGAGAATGTTGCTCTTTCTCCTCATCTGGCCTATTTCAAGCCACTTTCAGGGTCTGGCATGCTCGAGATATTACGAGGACGAGCCTATTCAGTGCGGAGCGCGGTGCTGGGATCGACCCGGGTAGCCCGAAGCGCGGGAACCATACTCGCCGCCGTTGCCACCGCGAGCAGCACCACAGCCACGGAGATGAACACCGCCGGATCGCGCGGCGATTGTTCGAAGAGGAGCGGCCCGAGCCAGCGGCCGCCCCAGAACGCCACGACCCCGCCGATGACGACTCCGATCGCGGCAAAGCGAACTCCCTCGCCCACTACCAGCCGCAACACGTTGCCGCTCGACGCACCTAGCGCGATCCGGACACCCAGCTCCTGGCGGCGCTGCACCACGTTGTAGGCGATCACGCTATAGAGCCCGACCCCCGCCAGTACGACCGCCAACCCGCCGAACGCGAGGAACATGGTGGCGCCCAACTCCCAGGAGCGGAGCTGGGGCCCGATCACATCGCGGAACGGCGTCACGGTGACGTAGCTCGTGCCAGGCATTTCCCGCTGGAGCCGCTTCCGCACGGCCTCGAGGTGATCGGTCGCCCGGCCACGAACCCGGACGAAGAGGCTCGTCTGGTGCGGACCGAATTGCTCGGCCGAGAGATAGTACTGGCGCTCGGGTTCAGCACTGATCTGGCTCTCCTTGATGTCCTCTGCGACGCCAACCACGGTGGTACAGGGCGCGGTTTCGAACCAGACGCGAACGCAGCGCCCGATCGGATCCTGGCCCGGCCACAGCGCGGCGGCCATCTGCTCGCTCACCACCATGACCGGCGGCGCGGCGGCGCGATCTTCGGCGGTGATGCCCCTGCCCCGAAGGAGCCGGGTGCCGACCGTAGCGAAGTACTCGGGCGAAACGGCATTCAGGCTGAAGCGGCCGAGCCGGTCGACGGAGTCGATCCCCGCGACGAAGAGCGACCGCGACCGGCTCATCCAGAACGGTACCGCGGCCGTGAGGGCGGCGCTCTCCACCTCAGGGATGGCCGTGAGCGCGGTGTGATGAAGCCGGCGCATCAGTTCCGCGCGCCGCGCCTCGTCGAGCGGCACACCCCGAAGCCGGGCGCCCACGAGCGCCACCTGGTCGACGTCGTAGCCCAGGCGCAGCGAGCGCACGTGGTCCAGGCTCTTCAAGAAAAGTCCGGCGCCCACCAGGAGCACCACCGAAAGCGCACCTTGCGTAACCAGCAGCGCATCGCGGGCTCGCGATCGGCGGTAGCTCCCCGAGCGGGCATCGAGCTTGATGGCGTCGGCGACGGCGGCACGGCGGGTGTGCAGTATCGGCGCCAGTCCTGTCGCGATACCAGCCACCAGCGTCGCCAGGGAGGCGAAGGCGACGGTTCGCCAATCCGTGACCGAGCCCGCGCCGGGGAGATCCGGCAGGAAGAGCCGCGCGAGCACCGCTCCACCCAACCGAGCGACCCCGAGACCCGCGAGGCCACCTAACGCCGCCAGCACCAGGCTTTCGGTGAGCAACTGCGCCACCAGCCGGGCACGGCTCACGCCGAGCGCCAGCCGCAGGCCGATCTCGCGGCGGCGGCTCGCGGCGCGGGCCAGGAGCAGGTTGGCGACGTTGGCACAGGCCACGAGCAGCACGACCAGGGCAACTCCGGTGACCCACTGGGCGACTTGGGCGACGGTGGTCTGATTGGGTCCGCGCTCGCGCTGGATCGGCGCGAGAATGACGCGCGGACGGGCCACCTCGGCCGGCGTCAGCGTCGGATTTTTACTGCGCGCCTCCTGATAGCTCCGCTCGAAGGCCCGGGTCAGGTCGGCAGCGGCGGCTTCGGCGGAGATGCCCGGCTTGCGCCGCACCAGGAGTTCCATCCAATCCCAGCCGTAGTGCTGGTAATACCCGGTCCGGTCGGTCGTAGTGCCCGCGTAGGAGGTGATCGGAATGAAGGCCGCCGGTGGCCGGCCACCCTGCGGACCATCGAACCCGCGCGGCGCCACGCCGATGATGGTGTAACTCAGCGCGCCGATCTGGAGTTGCGTCTCGAGCACGTCGGACCGGCCGCCGTATTGCGACTGCCATAGCCCATGGCTCAAGACTGCGACGGGCGTGCCCTCCGGCAGCGAGTCCTCGGCGGCGCGGAAGTACCGGCCGAGCACCGGCGGGCCGTCGAAGAAGTCCCAGACCGAGGCGCTCATCGCGATGACCGGCATCTCGCGGGCCTCGTCGCCCGATCCGATCGCGAGCCGGGCGCCAAAGACGGCCCCCATCCGCTCCAGCGACTCGGTCCAGCGGTGGAAGTCGAGATAGCGGGTGTAGGCCATGCTGCTATTGCGGACCGCCTGCCCGCGATACTGATACTCGAGATAGGCGCGATGCACCCGCTCCGGCGACGCGAGGTAATCCGGCGTACGGAACAGCAACCGGTCCACGATCCCGAACATCGCCGCGTTGGCGCCGATGCCCAGCGCCAGCGTCCCGACCACCGCCGCCGTGAAGCCCGGGCTCTTCCGCAAGCCGCGCATGGCATAGCGAAGATCCTGCGCGAGGATCTGCAACCATACGATCCCGCGCGCGTCGCGGCTTTCCTCCTTGATACGGTCGACACCGCCGAAGGCGAGTCGAGCGCGCCGATACGCTTCCTCGCGCGAGAGGCCGGCGGCCATGTGCTGCTCGGCCTCCCGCTCCAGGTGAAACGCGACTTCGGCATCCAGTTCCCGGTCGACCGTGCCGGGTCGGAACAGCGCGCGGAGCCGGTAGCGAACGTCGCTCCAGAGGTCGCTCAGCATCGGTTGCTCCGCATCAGCCGAGATCGAGCACCAGTGAGACGGCCGCGGTGAGCCGGCCCCACTCGCGGGTTTCCTGCTCGAGCTGAGCGCGTCCCGAGCGGGTCAGCTCGTAGTACTTGGCTTTGCGGTTGTTGTCCGAGGCGCCCCACTCGGCCTTGATCCAGCCCCGCCGCTCGAGGCGGTGGAGCGCGGGATACAACGAGCCCTGCGGAATCTGGAGTGTGGCCCGGGAGACCTGCTGGATCCGCTCAGACACCGCCCACCCGTGCATCGGACCGGTGGAGATCACCTTGAGGATCAGGAGATCGAGTGTGCCCTGCGGCAGGTCGAGACGTTCGTTCATGGCTCCCCCTTGCACTTCTACAAAAGAACTCAGCCCCCGTAGAAGCGCAAGGAGATAAACGGGAGAGAGCTTGACGGGATATACGCCCAGGGCGACAATGGAGCGCGAGTGCAGTAAAGGTTGACTCTCATTCTCATTGGTGAGATCACGAATTGCCGCTCGACGCCCGGGTTTCTGATTGCGGGCGGAACTGACTCAACGGTGTGCAACAACCCGAGGTCTTGATCCATGCTCGCTTCCATCACGACAGCGCGCCCGCGGCCCGCCACCGCCGCACCGCGCATCCTGCACCTGACCGTCCTCGGCCTGGGCATCGCCGCGGCCGCAGCCGGTCCGTCGGCTGCGCAGGATAAGGTCGTCAATGTCTATTCTTCCCGCTCCCACTACGGCTCGGAACCGGTCTTTGCGGAGTTCACCAAACGCACCGGGATCCGAGTCGAGTTCTTCTCGGGTAACAACAACGAGGTCTTCGAGCGGCTTCGGGCCGAGGGACCGCGGACCAGAGCCGACCTGCTGATTTCGGTCGATGCAGGTAATCTGTGGAATGCCGCGCGCGCCGGACTGCTGGCACCGCTTCAGTCCCCGACCCTGGCCGCCAACGTTCCCCCGCATCTCCGCGATCCGGAAAACCGGTGGTTCGGCATTGCCGTCCGGGCCCGGACCATCATGTACAGCACCGAGCGGGTCAAACCCGAGGAGCTGTCGACCTACGCCGCGTTAGGTAATCCCAAGTGGAAGGGGCGACTGGGCCTCCGCAGCTCGAACAACATCTACAATCAGTCGCTGCTGGCCACCTGGATCAAACGCCACGGCGAGGCCGAGGTCGAGAAGACCGTCAAAGGGTGGGTTGCCAATCAGCCGGTGATCTTCGACAGCGACACCAAGTTGCTCGAAGCGATTGCCGCCGGTCAGATCGATGTCGGCATTACCAACAGCTACTACCTGGCCCGGCTGATCGATCAGAAGCCTGGGTTTCCGGTGGCGCCGTTCTGGGCCGATCAGACGGGGGCCGGCGTCCATGTCAATATCTCCGGAGCAGGCGTCACGGCGCACGCCAAGAACCGCGATTACGCCGTGGCGTTGCTCGAGTTCCTGACTTCGCCCGAGGCACAGCGCATCATCGGCGACGGCAACTTCGAGTTCCCCGTCAATCCAACCGTCGCACCCCACCCGCTGCTCGCGACCTTCGGGACGTTCAAGCCGGACGATGTCGGGACCGCGGCAGCCGGGGAGTATCAGGCCGCAGCCGTGCGCCTCTCGGACCGGGTTGGATATCGCTAGCTCCGAAGTCCCCATGACCCGCCGGTCGAGCGGACGGCGCGGCTGGATCCTCGCGGCAGCCACACTCGCACTGGTGGTTGCCGCGCCGATCCTCGCCGTCGCCGCCAACCTGCTCGAGCCCCGGTGGGACGTCTGGGCCCATCTCGCCAGCACGGTGCTGGGCGAACTCGCGCTCAACACCCTCTGGCTGTTGCTCGGCGTCGGGATCGGTACGGCTTTGCTGGGCACCGGCCTGGCCTGGCTGGTGGCGACGACGGAGTTTCCCGGTCGGCGTTTCTTCGATTGGGCGCTGCTCTTGCCGATGGCCATGCCGGCGTATGTGGTGGGATTCGTGGTGGTCGGCATGCTCGACTACGCTGGACCGATCCAGACCGGACTGCGCGACCTGCTCGGCCCGTCGTTCCAGCTGCCCGACCCGCGCTCGCTGCCGATGCTGGTGATCGTGATGTCGCTGGTGCTCTATCCCTATCCGTACCTGCTGGCGCGGACCGCCTTTGCGGAGCAAACGGTCGATCACATGGAAGCCGCGCGCGCACTGGGCGCGAGCCCCTGGGCGGCGTTTCGCCGGGTCGCCCTGCCGCTGGCCCGCCCGGCCATCGTGGCCGGCGTGACCCTCGCGATGCTCGAGGCGCTGGGAGATTTCGGCACCGTGTCGACCTTCGGCTATCGCACCTTTACCACGGCCATCTATCGAGTTTGGTTCGGCATGTTCGACCGTGAGGCCGCCGGACAACTGGCCGCCGTACTGGTCGCGCTGGCCGCGCTGGTTTTGCTCACCGAGCGACTGGCGCGCGGCCGAGCCCGCTTTGCGCAGACGCACGGACGGACCATGACGACGCACCTGCGGAGCTTGAACGGCCGAGCCCGCTGGCTGGCGCCCCTCGCCTGCACCGCCGTCCTGCTGGCCGGCTTCGTGCTTCCGGCTGTGACGCTGATCCGATGGACGCTCGAAGCCCATGCGAGCGGCCGGGTGGCGGACAACCTCGGTAGCCTGGCATGGAACAGCATCTGGCTCGCGACCGTGGCGGCCATCCTGGTCGTGCTTGCTGCGGTCGTCCTGGTCTATGGTATCCGGCTTTTTCCCACCTGGGGGCTTCGGGCTGCGGCGCGCGTCGCGACCTTGGGCTACGCCGTACCGGGCTCGGTAGCTGCCGTCGGCGTCCTGCTGGTGCTTGCTGCGATCGACCGGACCGCGGCGGTCGCCGGCGAGCGGCTACTGGGCCGCACCATCGAGATCTTCCTGGTCGGCTCCTGGATCAGTCTGCTCTTTGCCTATCTGGTTCGTTTTCTGGCGCCCGGGTTTCAGGCGGTCGAGGCCGGAGTCGGCCGGATTCGACCGAGCCTCGATGAAGCGGCCCGAGGCCTGGGACGGTCGCCTAACGGTGTTTTCACCGGCATCCACCTGCCGCTGCTGCGCGGCTCGCTGCTCACCGCGCTGGTGCTGGTCGGCCTCGACGTGATGAAGGAAATGCCGGCGACGCTGCTGATCCGGCCGTTCGGCATGGATACGCTGGCCGTCGAGATCTGGCAGCGTACCACCGAATCACTCTGGATCGAGGCCGCGCCTCCCGCGCTTGCGATCGTGCTTGCCGGATTGCTTCCGGTGGCGCTGCTGACCCGCCTCCGACGCCACCCGACGGTCTGATGATGCCGCCATTTCTCTCGGTCGAAGGACTCAGCAAGCAGTATCGCGGATCGAATCATCCGGCCGTGCGCGAGTTGTCGTTCACGCTCGACGAGGGCGAGATCCTGGTGTTGCTCGGCTCGAGCGGCTGCGGCAAGTCGACCACGTTACGGCTGATCGCGGGCTATGAACGGCCGGATGCAGGACGGATTCTGCTGCGCGGCCGCGACCTGGTTGCCACCAGAGTGCCACCCGAACGGCGCGGCATCGGCTTCGTCTTCCAGGACCTGGCGCTCTTTCCCCATCTGACCGTCTCGGCCAACGTGGGGTTCGGCCTGTCGAAGCTGTCAGGTGCGCAACGCGCCGACCAGATTCAGGCCCTGCTGCGCCAGTGCGGAGTGGGACGGTTGGGCGACCGCTACCCGCACGAAATTTCCGGCGGCGAACAGCAGCGGGTCGCGCTGGCCCGTGCCATCGCGCCGGCCAACGCCCTGATCCTGCTCGACGAACCGCTCTCGAACGTGGACGTCGAGAACCGCGGTACCCTCCGCCAGGAAATCCGGCGCATCCTCAAACAGGCCGGACGCACCGCAATCGTGGTGACGCATGATCGCGAAGAAGCCTTCGACCTGGCCGATCGCGTCGCCGTCATGAACGAAGGATGCATCGAACAGGCCGGACCGGTCGAAGAGGTCTACCATCGGCCGGTGTCGCGCACGGTGGCAACCTTTCTCGGCCCGGCGAGCTTCCTGACCGGCACCGTTTCGTCAGATGGCGTGAGCTGCGAACTCGGTCTTCTCCCGATCGCCGCCGATGGTCCGATCGGTGCACCGGTCGAGATCCTGTTTCGTCCCCAGGCGTTGTCGGTTACACCCGACCCGAACGGCATCGGAATCATCCTGGGCCAGAGGTTCCGGGGTGCCAGCCGAGTCTACCACGTGCGCCTCGACTCGGGGACGGAAGTCCGCTGTGCCGCCCGACCGTCACTCCAACTGGACCAGGGCCAGCGCGTCGCGGTGTACGCCGACCCCGATCAGGCCGCCATCCTCCCGCTCTGACGGATTCGCCAGCTACGCAATTCAGAGTTGCCTGACGCGTCGTCTCCGGAAATGGAGCGAACCGCTCATGTCGCGAATTGCGCCGGATGGCATCACCGCCCTCGGCACGATACATTCGGACATTCGAGTGGCGGCTTTGCCGCTCCCGATTCCTTTCCGAGCATCATACGACCATGACTGATCCATCGGCCGCAAGCGCCGTCGATCGGCAAATGATGGCACGCCTCGCCACGGGCGACGAAGCGGCACTCGAAGATATTCTCGAGCGTCACTGGGGAGCGCTGCTCGACTACGCTACCAGGTGGCTCGGCGCTCCCGATGTCGCTCAGGACCTGGTCCAGGAAGCGTTCATCAGACTCTGGGACCGTCGGGATCGCTGGGACGGCCAAAGCGGCGCGCGCCCGATTCTGTTCCGCGTGGTCCGAAATCTTGCCATCGACCATCGCCGTCAGGCGGCGATGATCGAACGGAACCTCAAAGCCCTGCCTGTCGCCACGTCCGTTTCGCCAGTCGGCGAAGCGCTCGAAGAGGCGGAACTGATCGAAGCCGTGCACCGGGCCCTCGACCAGCTCAACGCCCGCGAGCGCGAGATCGTCATCCTGAGTCGGATCCAGGGTCTGACCCGATCCGAGGTTGCAGCAGTGACCGGCCTTGCGCCTGGCACGGTATCGAATCTTCTCAGTCTTGCCATGACCAGGCTCTGGCGCGCGGTCGAACCGATCCTGACGGACACCGAGGATCGCCCGATGCGTCCGGTCCGCGCCCACCTCCGCAAGGTTTAGCCCCAAACACTTCCCGAAGTAACATCGGGTCCTCTGACTCGTTGTATCGACATATCCCACAGTACTCCCGACCAACTCGACGTCATTCGACCACGGACGGCCTGCTTGGATGATCTGATCCTGCGCGCGCTGCAAGGCGACATCTCGCACGATGAAGAGGTGATTCTGGCGGCGTGGCGCGCCGAGTCCGGGGCGAACGAGCTCCGATACCAGAACCTGGCTCGGTTGTCGGGCATGCTGGAACAGTTGCGCGGGCCCGACCCGCGACGCCGCCCCGCCGCGTCGGAGCTAATCGCGGAGCACGCGCGCCGGTCACCACCAATCCGCCGCGCAATTCCAACCTGGGCCAAAGCAATCGGTCTCGCGGCGGCGTTGATCCTTGCCGTCGGAATCGCTGCCTTTACCCGAAGCAACGACACCGCGGACCCGGGCCGGCCGGCCGAAATCACCACCGGCGATGGCGAGAGCACCACGGCGCGGCTTCCCGATGGCAGCGTGGTTCGTCTGGCCGAACGAAGTCGGCTGGTCCTGACCGGCGGGGCTTCCAGACGCGAGGTCTGGCTCGATGGAACAGGATACTTCGCCATCGCTAAACGCCCCGGCAGCACCTTCACGGTCAACAGCGCCCGGGGCAGCGCGACCGTACTCGGCACCCGATTCGAAATGCGGACGACGGACGAGCGTCTGCGGGTGGTCGTGGTCGAGGGCAAAGTCGCCGTCCATCGCGGCAATGATCGCATCGAAGTCTCGGCCGGCGAAATGACCACCCTGGAAGAACATGCACCGGTCAGTCTGGTCAAAGTGGAGCGTCCGCGCCGGTTGGTCGGCTGGATGGGCCGGAGCATGCTCTTCCAGGACTCGCCGTTCGGCAGTGTGATGCGCGAGCTCGAAGAACAGTTCGGCGTCCGGGTCGTGCTGACGGACTCGACGCTTTCCTCGCATCTCGTCAGTGCGTCGTTCTCGGATCAGCCGCTCGACCAGGTGCTCTCGGTCGTCTGCCAGGTCGTCGACGCAAAGTGTGGGATCAGGAACGGCGTGATCACCGTCGCGCCAAAGCAACCGTAGTGCTCATCGAAGGACGTGTTCGTATCACTCCATAGGGGGGTCAGGTATGCGTGGGGTAATCGCAGTGACCGCCGCCTTATCCATGGGGGTTCTGGATCTGGCGGCACAGTCACCGGTCGTCTTCGCAGGAGGCCTGAATCGCAGCAGGGATCTCCTGCTCCGGGATGCGCGGCTTACGGTTGCCGCGACACCCGTGGCCGACGCGTTGATCGAGCTACAAAGGCAGTCCGGCGTTCCCATCGCCTTCAGCCGGAGCCTGCTGCCTCCGCGTCACCTGGTCGATTGCCGCTGCGAAGGGGTGACGGTCGGTGATGCGCTCGACTCGCTGCTGCACCGGATCCCGTTCGTGCCGTCGGTCCAGGATGAGCAGATCGTGGTGGTACCGCGGCCGGTGCTCCGCAACACCTACGCACCGACCAGCGGCCTTTCGAACCTCAGCGCCAACGCGCGGCTGCACGCGAGCTTCCTGGAGCGGGTCCAGCAGCGCACTATCGTCGGCACCGTGGTCGATGGGCGCTCGGTACCGATTCGCGGCGCGCGGGTGGCCGTGGTGGGCGGCACGGCCAGCGCGCTGACCGAAGAAGGCGGGCGATTCCGGCTGGCCATCGGTGAGGGCGAGGTCACCTTGCGGGCGTCGATGATCGGCTATCGGCCGCTCCAGCACGTGGTTCGGCCCGGTGACAGCGAGATTCGGATCGTCCTGACGGAAATGGCGGTCAACCTCGATGAGCTGGTGGTGACCGGCACTCCGCAGCAGCAGGCCATGCGGTCGCTGGGCACGGCCGTCGGACGGGTTCGCGTCAGCCAGATCGAAGAAGTGGCCCCGGCCCCCAACGTGCAGGACTTGCTGAGCAAGGGCATCCCCGGTGTGCGGGTGATGTCCTCCGGCGGTGATGTCGGCTCCGGCGGCAACATCCGGATCCGCGGCGCCGGCAGCCTGAGCCTGGCAGCCGACCCGCTCCTGTACATCGACGGCGTCCGCGTCAACAACACCGGCGCCGACGCCGGCGGCATGGGCGGCAGCATCGGCGTGGATTCACGCTATGCGCCGTCGCGGATCAACGACCTGAATCCCGACGACATCGAGAGCATTGAAGTCGTGAAGGGACCGGCGGCGGCGACCCTCTACGGTACCGAAGCCTCAAACGGCGTCATCAACGTCATTACCAAGAAGGGCAAGCAAGGCGCCGCGGTCGTCAACCTGACCGTCAAGCAGGGCGCCAACTGGCTGCCCAATCCTGAGATGCTGTTTCCGGCCACCTACTACCGGGCGGCATCGGGCGAAATCCGCGAGTTCCGGATTCTTCGCAGCGAGCGGCTGACGGGCGAGTACCCCGGCGACACCATCTCCCGGCCCTCGCTCTTCCGCACCGGAATCCAGCAGGGCTATGCCGCGACGGTGAGCGGCGGTTCGCCGGCCCTCGGCTACTTCTTCTCGGGCGATTGGGATCGCGACGAGGGGACCGTCAGCTACAACGAGAAGGATCGTCTCAGCGGCCGGGCCAACCTGACCTTTACGCCTAACGAGAAGTTCGGGGTCGACTTCGGTCTGGGTTACACCCGGAGCCGGTACCAGTCGCCCGGAGCAATCCAGCCGGTGACGGTCCGCATCCTGTGGTCATGTCCGGCCCCCGGGTGCGAGCCGGGCCGGAACCTGCCGAACGGCATCGACGGTCCGACCCGCGGCTTCCTGACGGGTCCACCCGAAACGTTTACGGACGACGTCGAAGGGTACGAGGATCTCGATCGTGGTACGCTCACAGCCACCGCGCGGCATCGGCCGGCGCCCTGGTTTTCACATCGTGTCACGATCGGCGGCGACTTCACCAACCAGCGCCTCTCTGAACTGCTCCGGCGTAGCACGCTGATCGGCGGCGCGTCGGCCCAGGGGTCCAAGACCGTCGTCTACACCCGAACGACGTACGCCAGCGTCGACTACGCAGCAAGTGCCAACTTCACCCTCAAGAACGTTCTCGGCACGGAGACGTCTGCCGGCCTGCAGTTCTACCGCAAGCAGCAGGATGCCGCCCTCTCGCAGGGCACCAACATGCCGGTCCGCGCCCTCGAGACCGTCACCGGCGGGTCGGTCCGGACCGGCTCCGAGAACTTCTTCGAGAACAAGACCTTCGGCGCCTACGTCCAGCAACAGTTCTCCTGGAAGAATCGGGTCTTCCTGACCGGCGCCGTGCGGGGCGACGACAACAGCGCGTTCGGACAGAATTTCGACTTCGTCGTCTACCCGAAGTTCGCGGCGTCGTGGGTGCTGAGCGAAGAACCGATGATGCAATCCGTGCGGTTCATCAACAGCCTCAAACTGCGCGCCGCTTGGGGCAAGGCGGGTAAGCAACCCGATGTCTTCGCCGCTGTGCGGACCTACGCGCCTCAGACCGGCGACGGTGGCCTGCCGACCCTCACCCCGCAGAACGTCGGTAATCCCGACCTCAAGCCCGAGGTCGGCCAGGAGATCGAGGCCGGTTTCGACATGAGCATCCTCGACGACCGGGTCAGCTTCGAGTTCACCTACTATTCCAAGAAGACGACCAACGCGATCGCGGCCGTGCCCGCCGCGCCATCGGCCGGCTTCCCGGGCTCGCAGTTCCTCAACATCGGCGAAGTCCAGAACCGGGGCTTCGAGATCGGCTTCGACGCCACCGCATATCAGAGCCGGAACCTGGGGGTCGACTTCAACCTCAAGTTCTCGCACAACAAGAACAAGATCGTCACGGTTGGTGAGGATCCGTTCCTGGTCTACAGCGCCGGGTTCGGACAGTATCATGTGCCCGGTTTCCCGATGGCCGGCATCTTCCATCGCCGAGTCCTCTCCGCCGATATCGACAACAGCGGCACCCAGCCGGTCGCAACCAACATGATGTGCGAAAGCGGTTCGGTCACACCCGGCACCGTTACCGCCACCACGCCCGGTTTCTCGACGGGCGGCGGACCGGCTGTCCCCTGCCTCGACGCCCCGGCGGTGTACTGGGGCAACGCGCTTCCGGTCTGGGAGGGCGCCGCGTCGCTCTCCGTCACGCTGTTCCAGAATCTGATGCTCTTCGGACTGGTGGACTTCGTGGGCGGCCACACCATCCTGAGCGGCGACGTCCGCGCGGCGCACATGTCGTTCCGGAACACCCGCGCCATCATCGAGCAGACCGATCCGATCCTGCTCGCCTACGACATCCTGGATACCCGTCGCCAGCCCGGCATCATGAACGGCGGCTTCGCGAAGCTCCGCGACATCTCGGCCACCTACAATTTCCCGCGCCGGATGACGCAGTGGATCGGTGCCAGCCGCGCATCGTTCACGCTGTCGGCCCGCAACCTGTGGACCATCTGGGTGGCGCAGAAGTCCGACTTCGGCCACGACCTGATCGATCCGGAGATCCGGAACAACGACAGCCAGGGCCTGTCCGCCTACAACCAGGAGGGCTGGCCGCAGAGCCGCCGGCTGCTCGGCACCTTCCGAGTGACGTTCTGATGACGACCCCATCGTCTTTGCCTTCGAGGCCGACTTCCATGACGACCCAACGGACGCCGCGTCGCGCGGCTCGCCTGGCTGCCGCAGCCATGCTGCTCGGCAGCCTGACCATGACCTCCTGCAGCCTGGATGAACTGCTCAAAGTCGAGCTGCCGGGCGAAGTGCTCGAGGAGGCGCTCAACGACCCCACGCTTGCGGATGTGCTGGTCCGCAGCGTGGTAGCCGACTTCGACTGCGCCTGGAACACCTACGTGACCGTCACGGCGCTGCTCTCGGACCAGTATATCGAGGCCACCGGCAACCTGGCGCTCCGGAACTTCGGTTCCCGCCGCGTCATGGCGGATGATGCGAACC
This sequence comes from uncultured Gemmatimonas sp., assembly GCA_964619465.1. Taxonomy (GTDB): domain Bacteria; phylum Gemmatimonadota; class Gemmatimonadetes; order Gemmatimonadales; family GWC2-71-9; genus SHZU01. Next base: position 78,362 of record CAZUES010000011.1, on the reverse strand, counting down.
TGACGGGCTCCTGCAACTCCGCGCTTGCCGCCTATACGCCGATGCAGATCGCGCGCTTCCAGGCGGAGGACGTCTACCAGCGGATCGATGCGCTGCCCGATGCGGGCTTTCCCAACAAGACCCTGTGGAAAGCCACGGTCCGCGCCTATGCGGGCTACTCCCTCATCGCCCTGGGCGAGGGATTCTGCTCGATGGTGCTCGACCGCGGCCCCCTGCTGCAGCCTGACCAGGTGCTGACGGAGGCGGAGACGCGTTTCTCCGAGGCAATCACGCTCGCCACGCAGGTCGGCAACCAGGAGTATCTCAACATGGCGCGGCTGGGTCGGGCACGGGCTCGGCTCGGGCTCGAGAATTTCGCCGGCGCCCGCGCCGATGCCGAGCTGATCCCGTCCGGCTATATCAAGAATGCTACGCGCGATGCGACCGTGACCCGGCGCTTCAACCAGAGCTGCGAGACGATGAACTGCCCCCAGCTGCCCCGGCGCGATGCGACCCTCGCGCCGAGCTACCGGAACGTGACCTGGGAGGGCGTGGCCGACCCGCGGGTCAACGTTACCACCCTCAATGAGGCCGCGTCCGACGGCGTCACGATCCATTACATGCACGACAAGATCACCTCGCGCGCCTCGCCGCACCTGGTGGCCTCGTACAAGGAAGCGCAGTTGATCATCGCCGAGGCGGCGGCCCGAACCGGCGACCTCACGACGGCGCGCACCATCATCAACCAGCGGCATACCTTGGCCGGGATTCCGGCATTCGATCCGGGTGAAACCGCCTCGCAAGCCGAGGTAATCCGACAGGTGATCGAGGAGCGGCGCCGCGAGCTGTTCGCCGAAGGAGGCCACCGTCTCAATGACCACCTGCGCTTCCGGAGCACGGAGTTCCGCATTCCGTTCCTCGGCGAGGCCGGGTCCGATCACCCCAACGGTTTCAACCACAAGGACGTACCATATGGACCGACGACCTGTATCCCGCTGCCGACCATCGAGCGGCCCAGCGCGTAGTCGGCCATGACGTCTCACTCTACGAGGTTCGGTATGACTCGGAATCTGCTGGGGCGGCGAGCTACGCTCGCCGCCATCCTCCTGGCGCTGGCAGCCCCGCTCGTTGCGCAAGACCGGACCCTGAGCGTCGGCAAGCCCGAAGATGTCGGCATGTCGCCCGGGGTACTCGACGGCGCGGTAGCCCTCTACCGGGAGTCCGTCGCGCGCGGCGACCTGGTCGGAGCCGTCATCCTGATTGCACGGCAGGGCAAGGTCGTAGTCCATGAAGCGATCGGCTCCCGGAACAAGGAAGCCAATCTGCCGATGGAAAAGAATACGCTGTTCAAGATGGCGTCGAACACCAAACCCGTCGTCGCAACCGGGATCGGAGTCCTCGCCGATCGCGGCCAGCTCCGCTATACCGACCTGGCGCGGCAATATATTCCGTCGTTCGACAATTACCGGGGTGGCTTCATTCAGATACGCCACCTCCTGACCCATACCAGCGGAATCCGGATTCCGACCCTGTTCCTGGCGCCACCGGCCGGGGGCAAGTTCGGCACGCTGCAGAGCGAGGTGGCCCGCTTCGGCGAGGTCGGCGCCGTCATCACCCCGGGCACCTCGTACGCCTACAACAACCCCGGCTACAACACGCTTGGTTCGCTGATCGAGATCCGCTCGGGCAAGCTCCTCGATGTCTTCCTGCGTGACGAGATCTACACCCCGCTCGGCATGGTCGACAGCTACCACATGGAGACGGCCGACAAGCTGGACGGCAAGCTGTCCCGGATGGGCGCGGTCTACTACCAGCGCAAGGAAGGCCAGTGGGTTCCCGGCTGGAAGCCGGGCGACGCGCCGACCATGCCCTTCGTCCGGGCGTCCGGCGGCATGATCTCGACCGCGTGGGACTATGCCATCTTCCTCCAGATGTACCTGAACGGCGGCATCTACAACGGCAAGCGGATTCTCAAGGAAGAGACCGTCAAGGCCGGCATCCGGCGGCAGACCACGGACATGGGCGTCTCGATGGCCGGCGGCGCCGGCAGCGAAGGCGAGCAGTCGGGCTACGGCTACGGCTGGACGGTGACTCCCGAAGGCCAGTACTCCCACGGCGGCTCCGACGGTACCTTTGCCTGGGTCGATCCTTCCCGGGAGTTGTTTGCCATGGTCTTTACTCAGACACCCGCCGGCCCGAATCCGATTGCGCGGTTCCGCCAGTTGGTCAACCTTTCGATCGAGACCGGGCGCCGCCGATGATCCGAGTCTCCATCGCGCTGCTGCTGCTCGCCACCTTGCTGGTCCGGCCCGCGCCGGCCCAGCAGGCGAGCTTCGATCTCATCATCAGGAACGGCCGCGTGCTCGACGGCACCGGTAACCCGTGGATTCGTGGCGACATCGGGATCCGCGGCGATGCGATTGCCGCCATCGGCGATCTCTCGAAGGCAACGGCGCGCCGAATCATCGATGCAGAGGACCGGTACGTCACGCCGGGCTTCATCGATGTCCACTCCCACGCCGGTCCCGGCCTCGAGAATCGCGAACTGGGCGCGGGCCTGCCGCTCCTGGCCCAGGGCATCACCACCGTCATGGTCAACCCCGACGGGGGTGGCCCGACCGACCTGGCGGCACAACGGCGCCGGCTTGCTACGCATGGCATCGGCGTCAACGTGGGCCTGATGGTGCCGCACGGTTCGATCCGGCGCGAGGTGCTGGGCATGGCCGATCGAGCCCCGTCGGCAGCCGAGCTCGAGCGGATGCGCAGCATGGTACGGGCCGGGATGGAGGCCGGGGCCTTCGGGCTGTCGTCCGGCCCCTACTACGCACCCGGCAGCTATGCAAAAACTGACGAACTGGTGACGCTGGCACAGATCGCCGCGCAGCACCACGGAGTCTATGCCAGCCACATCCGCGACGAGAGCGACTATTCGATCGGCCTGCTCGGCGCCATCGAGGAAGTGATTCAGATCGCGGAGACGGCCAAGCTTCCGGGTGTCGTCACCCACATCAAAGCGCTGGGGCCTAACGTCTGGGGCTTCTCCACGGCGGCCATCGATCGGATCGAACGGGCCCGCGCCCGCGGCGTCGAGGTCTTTGCCGATCAGTATCCCTGGGATGCCTCGAGCACCGGGTTGTCGGCGGCACTGGTTCCGCGCTGGGCCCAGGTCGGTGGCGACAGCGCCATGGTTCGTCGCTTCGACGACCCCAAGGAGCGCGACCGGCTCCGAGCCGAGATGCACGTCAATCTCGCGCGCCGAGGCGGGGCCGATCGGCTGATGCTGAGCCGGCACCAGGCCGATGCTTCGCTCGAAGGGAAGACGCTGGCGCAGATCGCCGCGTCCCGCAACGTCGACGCCGTCGAAACTGCCATCGCCATTCTCAAAGCCGGCGGCTCCGGCGTGGTGTCGTTCAACATGATCGAGAACGACATCGCGGCGTTCATGCGGCAGCCCTGGACCATTACCTCGTCGGACGGCGGCCTGGGCCCGATGGGCGAGGGGGTGCCCCACCCGCGCGCCTACGGCACCTTCCCGCGCAAGCTGCGCCTCTACGTGAAGGAACGGGGTGTGATCGGCCTGGAGGAGGCCATCCGGAGTATGACGTCCCTGCCCGCCTCGGTCTTCCGGATGGCCGACCGGGGCCAGATCCGGATCGGCGCCAAGGCCGATCTCGCCGTCTTCGACCTGGATGCGGTTCGCGAACTCGCCACTTACCAGAACCCGCACCAGATCTCCGAGGGGATGAGTTACGTCGTGGTCAATGGGGCGGTCGCCTTCGAAAACGGGCGCACCGCCTCCTCCCGCCACGGGGCCGTGCTGACCCGCCCCTGAGCCCGCTCGTTCCGGCCGCCGAGCTTTATCGACGGCCGGAACGACCGCTGGACCCCTCCTCCGGTTTCGATGGTCCCCCCGCCGAGCTAGATTTGAGGCCGTTTCTTTCCGCAGCCCGAAATGTTCTTTCCGCTCTATCCGAGGTTCATGATGCGTGTTCTCCTGTCGCTCCTCGCCGTCGGCGTTGCCATTCCCGGCTCCTTTGCCGCAGCGCAGGTCACCGAAGCGAACCGCGAGCTGGCTCGTCGGGTTCTGAGTACGACTCCGCTGATCGACGGCCACAACGATCTTCCCTGGGCCATCCGCCAGGATCCGACCATGACCCGGGATGTCGAGGCCTACGACCTTCGCAAGAAGGTGCCGGGACACACCGATATCGAACGGCTCCGCAAGGGCATGCTCGGCGGGCAGTTCTGGTCGGTCTACATTCCGGGGGAAATCCCCGATTCCGGTTATGCGCGGGTGCAGCTCGAGCAGATCGACATCGCGCGCCGGATCATCGAGAAGTATCCCGACGTGCTCCAATATTGTGAGACGGCGCTGTGCATGCGCCAGGCCTTTGCCGCCCGGCGGATCGGCTCGCTCCTCGGCATGGAGGGGGGCCACGCCATCGAGAACTCGCTCGGTGCGCTCCGGGCCTTCTACACCCTGGGTTCGCGCTACATGACGCTGACCCACAACGTCACGCTCGATTGGGCCGACGCCGCGGCCGGGCCGATGCGGCACAATGGCCTGAGCAAGTTCGGCGAGGAAGTGGTGCGCGAGATGAACCGGCTCGGCATGCTGGTCGACCTGTCGCACGTCTCGGCCGGCGTGATGAGCGATGCGATCCGCGTCTCGGAAGCCCCGGTGATGTTCTCGCATTCCAACGCGCGGCAGCTGGCGGACGTTGGCCGCAACGCGCCGGATTCGATCCTCCGGAAGCTGCCGGCCAACGGCGGCGTGATCATGGTGACCTTCGTCGACATGTTCACGTCGCAGGAATATGCCACCTGGAATTCGCAGCAGTCCGCCGCAGCGGCCGACGCGCGGCGCCGGTTTCCGAACGATGCCGGGGCGCGGGATCGGGCAGTGGCCGAATGGCAGGGCAAGAATCCGCGCCCGCGAGTTACCCTGTCACAGCTGGCCGACCACATCGACCACATCCGCAAGGTGGCCAGCGTCGACAACGTCGGCATCGGCGGCGACTTCGATGGCATCTCGACCGTGATCGAAGGCCTCGAGGACGTCTCGACTTATCCGGCGCTCTTCGCGGAACTGGCCCGCCGCGGCTGGACCGAAACCGACCTCCGCAAACTGGCCGGCGAGAACATCCTGCGCGCCTTCGAACAGGCGGAACGAGTCGCGGCCCGGCTCCAGCTCGAGCGGCCGGCCTCGACCAAGACGATCCAGCAGCTGGACGGTAAGACCTGATGCCGACCTATCAGTATATCGCAGCCGACGGGCCTGCCGACGAGGTCTTCGAGCTCCGCCAGGGAATTTCGGACCCGCCGTTCGACAGCCATCCGGACACCGGACGGCCGATCCGGCGCGTCATCACGGGCGGTCTGGGCCCGCTCGTTGCGAAACGAGCTGCGGTTCCACCACCCGATCCCGGCCCCGATGCGGCGGGCTGCAACGGTCCAAGCTGCGCCTGCTGCTGACCCGACAGATGCCCAGGTACCAGAGCGCCCGCCATTCGGCGGGCGCTCGTCGTATAGTGCGCCAGAATCACTCCGTATGACAAGGTCGACATGCCGTGCGGGTTATTCCTCGATCGGTGCATCCTCTACATCCGCATGGGTGAGGATTGCCTCCACGACCATGGTTTCGGTCGATCGCACGTGCGCCTCCGCCAGCCGACGCGCGGCTTTCCCGTCGCCCCGAATTAGCGCACGTAGCAGCCGGCGGTGTTCCGTCACCGTCGGCGTGCTCCGCGGATGCGCCGGGAGGATGAAGGTGATCAGCCGCTCGCTCTCCCTGAGTAACCCACTCACCAGTTCGGCCAGCCGCCGACTGCCGGAGCATCGCGCGATCCGGGCATGGAACTCGGTGTTTGCCCGCAGGTAGCGGCGGATCGCCTCCCGGCCGGTCGTGACGTACCCGACGTCGCTCAGCTTGCGGAGTGCCGCAAGCTCGGCGGCGTCCACCCGTCCCACCGCGCGTTCCGTCGCCGCCGGCTCGACCACCAGGCGAAGCGCAAACAGTTCACGCGCGTCGCGCAGCGTGATCGGCGCCACCCGATAGCCGTGGCGGGGAATCACTTGCACCAGCCCTTCCAGTACCAGGCGCTGGAGCGCCTCGCGCGCCGGCATCTTCCCGACCTTCGCCAGTTCGGCCACCGATGCCTCGGTCAGGCGCCGCCCGGGAGGCAGCCGGCACTCGACGATTTCCCGCCGGACCCGCTCATACGTCAGATCGGCGAAGGACACGCGGCGGCCCGGATCGGACCCCGCCGGTTGATATGTTTCCATAATGATGTAATATATCACCATCCTCGAGCCGGAGCTATCCGCCTGTGTCGTCCACCACCACCATCGTAACCCCAGCCGACATCGACGCCTTTCAGCGCGACGGCGCCGTCTGTCTGCGCCAGCTGTTTCGCCCCGAGGAAATCGAACTCCTCCGCGCGGGTATCGACGCCAACCTGGCTCAGCCGAGCCCGCGCGCCAAGGTGGCCAGCCGCCCGGAAGATCCGGGCTGGTTCATCGAGGATTTCTGCAACTGGCAGGAGCGCGAAGCCTATCGGCGCTTCATCTTCGAATCGCGCCTGGGTGAGGCGGCCGGACGGCTGATGGGAAGTGGTACGGTGCGACTCTATCACGACCATATGCTGACCAAGGAGCCTGGCACGCGGCAGGCCACGCCCTGGCACCAGGATCAGCCCTACTACAACATCGAGGGCCGGCTCAACTGCAGCTTCTGGATTCCGGTCGATCCGGTCAGCCGCGCTTCGACGCTGGAGTTCGTGGCCGGCTCACATCTGGGCCCGTGGCTGATGCCACGTTCGTTCCTCGATGCGCAGGCCAAGTGGTTCCCTGAGGGCACGCTGGAGGATCTCCCCGACATCGAGGCCGATCGAGCGCGCCATCCGATCATCGGGTGGGAACTCGAGCCGGGCGACGCGGTCTGCTTCCACATGCTCACCCTGCACGCCGCCAAGGGTGTCGAAGGAGCCCGGCGCCGCCGAGTCTTTTCGGTGCGCGTGCTCGGCCATGACATCACTCACACACCGAGACGGTGGGTTACGTCACCCGATTTTCCGGGACTGGCGGAAACGCTCCCGGCCGGGGCGCCGATGGAGCACCCTCTGTTTCCGATTGTGTGGCAGGAGGAATCGTAGCGGGGCCGGCGTCCTTCAGGCGGCGCGCACGCAGTCGCTGCACTGACCGAGCAGGACGAGATCGTGGCCTTCGAGCCGGAACTTTTTCGGCAGCAGGTCCCGAAGGCCCTGGACACACCCCTCGAGATCGAACACCCGCCGGCATGATCGACAGCGGAAATGGTGATGATGCCCGAGCCCGGACGGTTCATACCGATCGGGCTCGCCCGGCAGTTCGACGGGAACCAGCCATCCGTCTTCGAGCAGGGTCTTGATGCCCCGATAGACCGTGGCAATCCCAAGTTGGGCAACGTCGCGGCTGGCGCTTTCGAGAACCTCCGCGGGACTGAGCGGCCGCCTGCTCCGCTCGAACGCCGCCCGAATCGCTGCACGCTGCCTGGTCTGTCGTGTCACGCTCCCCGCCGGGTTTCAGCCTCTCGGAAGATAGTTCGATCACGGCTCCGGTGCATCCGCCGGCTGTTGTGCCCCTCCCATGGCCGGGTTACGGTTATGCCACCACCGACCACCCCTGCAACCTTCGAGATAGCACGCCATGCCCCGCATCTTCCCATTGCTGTCGGCCACGCTGCTCACCATCGCGCTCACCCCGATCGGCACGACCACGATAGCCGCGCAGAATCGGCCCATCGTGACGCCTGCGGAGTACGGCAAATTCGAAACGCCGGGCCCGGGACGGCCGTCACCCGACGGGCGCTGGTTTGCCTACCCCGTTACCCGAGTCGACGAACAGAGCGAGTTGCGACTCTACGACGGCAGCCGAGATTCGACGCGCATCTTTGCGTGGGGCGCCAATCCGCGCTTCGCAGCGTCGAGCCGATGGGTCGCCTGGACGGTCAACCTGCCCGTGGCCGAGCGCGAACGGTTGGAGCGGGAGAAGAAGCCGATTCGAACCGGTGCCGCCGTCTTCGACCTGCAGAGTGGAACCGAGCGGACGTTCGTCTCCATTGCCTCGCTGGCCTTCGACGCGTCGGGACAGTACCTGGCCCTCCTGGGCTACGCCCCAGAGGAGCCCAAGGGGAAAGGCTCCGACCTCCGTATCCTCAACCTGGCGGCAGGTACCGAGGTCGCGCTGGGCAACGTGGCCGAGTTCGCCTGGAGCGACGCGGGATCGATGCTGGCGGTGACGGTGGCGTCCGGCACCGATGCCGGCAACGGTGTCCAGGTACATGATGCCGCTACCGGGCGAACCATCGGACTCGACGCGTCGGGTTCGACCTACCGGCAGCTCGCCTGGCGAAAAGGGGCCGCCGATCTCGCCGTGTACCGATCGAATGGCCCCGCATCCAAGCCGGGCAACACACGCACCCTGATCGCGTGGCGCGGCGTCAATGCCGCAACGCCGGCGCGCCTGGTCCTCGACCCGGCATCGCTCGGCCTGGTCGACACGCTCGAAGTCGTCGAACATCGGAAACCCACCTGGTCCAGTGACGGCAAGCGAATCGCGCTCGGCCTGCGACCGGTCGAGCCCGCCGACAGCGCAGCTGCCACGGGCGACTCGACGCGCGCCGGATCAGCCCCCACCCCCAAGACCCAGGACCTGCCAGGTGTGCAGATCTGGCATACCCGGGATGTCAAGCTTTTTCCGATGCAGCAGGTCGAGCGCCAGGCCGCCGCGCGGCGGACTCTCCTTGCGGTCTGGGAACCGGAGACACCTCGCCTGCTGGTTGCCGGTTCGCATCTCGAAGACAACGCCGTCGTCACCGACACCTGGCGGCATGCATTGGAACGGGTTCAGGATCCTTATCCCACGGGCGCCATGTTCGGACGTCCGTATCACGACATCTGGGCCGTCGACCTGGCCTCGGGCCAGCGAACCCGCCTGCTCGAAAAGGTCCGGCACGAGTGGGTCAGTCCCGACGGCCGATACCTGCTCTGGTTCGACGGCAAGGACTACTGGGCCCACAATCTCGTTACCGGCAGCCGGCGTAATCTCACTGCCGGTGTCGCCGCCGCGTTCGCCGACACCAGCGATGACACGCCAACGGACTTGCCACGGCCTCACGGTATCGGTGGCTGGGCAAAGGGCGACGCGGCCGTCTACCTCTACGATCAGTTCGACATCTGGCGGGTCAATCCCGAAAGCGGCCGCGCCGAGCGCGTGACGCAGGGCGCAACCGACAGTGTGGTGCATCGGCTGGTCACGACGGGGCCCAATCAGCGGGCGTTCGACCCGGCGGGCCCCATCTTCATCGCGCTCCGCGGCGAGTGGACCGAGAAGCGCGGCTACGCCGTCCTGACGGGCAGCCGTCCGGTCGAACGCCTGATCTACGAAGACCGTCTGGTCGGCAGCCTGGTCCGGGCCGACAGCGCGGAGCGGTACTTCTATCGGGCCGAATCACGCACGGCATCACCCAACTTCGTCATGGCCGGTCCGCGGCTGGCGACGCCACGCACCATCAGCAACACCAATCCTTTCCTGGGCGACTACGCCTGGACTCGGAGCGAGCTGTTCGACTTCAAGAATGAGACGGGCCGACCACTCCAGGGCATCCTCCTCTATCCGGCCGGCTACGATCCGTCGAAGCGGTATCCGATGATCGTGTACACCTACGAACTGCTGTCGAGCCAGCTCCATTCCTTTCAGGCGCCGAGTGAGCGCAGCTATTACAACTTCACAGCGTGGACCCAGCAGGGATATTTCGTCATGCTGCCGGACATCGTGTTCCGGCATCGGGATCCCGGCGTCAGCGTTCTCGAAACGCTTCGGCCTGCGGTTGCGGCCGTGACGGCCAGGTTTCCGGTCGATCCCAAACGGGTCGGCCTGATCGGGCATTCGTGGGGCGGCTATACCGCCACGTTCATCCCGACGCGCACTAATCTGTTCGCCGCCTCGGTGGCCGGCGCGCCGCTCACCGACTTCGTCAGCATGATGGGCCAGATCCACTGGAATCAGGGTCTCGCGGAGGTAGGGCATTGGGAAACAGGCCAGGCGCGCATGGCCGTGCCGTACTGGGAGGATCCCGAGGCCCACCATCGGAACTCCCCGGTGCACAAAGTCCAGGATATGGAAACGCCGCTGCTGATGGCGCACGGCAACAAGGACGGCGTGGTGGAGTTCTTCCAGGCCACCGAGTTCTACAACTACGCCCGCCGCGCAGGGAAGCAGATGGCATTGCTGGTCTATGAGGACGAGAACCACGGCTTTACCAGAAAACCGAACCAGATCGACTACCACCGTCGGATTCTGGAGTGGTTCGGTCACTACCTGAAAGGCGAACCCGCTCCGGATTGGATCACGAAGGGGACGTCACTACAGCAGCTCGAGGCCGAGAAGCGACGCGTCGCAAAGGCCGGTCCCGGGGTTGAGGCAAAGACCCCGGCCCGACAGTAGCTCGCTAGCGCACTCGGGCGTGTTGGCGCACCCAACGCCTCAGGATCTTGGCAAACTCACCGGGCCGATCCTGCCGGCGGCGAAGGTACTCGGCATAGATCGGCGCAGCCCGCTCTCGGAGGGCGATGTCCTCCTGCGAATCCGCCGCATCCTTGGGCACCGCATAGACGAAGGTCGACTGCGTTGGCGGACCGCCTCGTTCGGCAGGCCATTTGTGATAGGTCTCGATCCGTCGGAAATCGCGTGGGACGACCTGCTTCAGGGAGTCGCCAAGTATACCAGCCTCGACGAAGAAATCGACGGCCGGGTCGGGATAGCCGAAGAGGTAGCCGTAGCCGCGCCACCGGTCGGCTCGGTCGGCATGCTCGACGACGGCCAATACTTCATTGGGGTCGGCTGATGGCGTAATGCCAAGGTGGGCAAAGAAATCGGCGTGGGCCGCAATCGCACGCCGGAGCGTCTCGCGATGAAAGAGCACCAGGGACGCCGCGACCCGTCGCTCCGCCGAATCACGACCGGAGTAGACCACCGCGTAACGCTGAACCAGCACCCCGACGTCCCCGCATTGGAGCGCCGGCAGCAATCGACGCCATCGTTCGACTACAGCAAGTTGCGCCGTGTCGATCCTCGGCGCGATCGTTACGCTGACCGTCCGCTCGCTTGAAATAGGCTTGATCCCGCCAACGAACGTATAAAGGCCAGCGCCATCCGCGAGTTCCTGCAGCAGTGAATCGGCATACGCCCGATCGGAATGAGGGACCCGACCGAGATCGAAACATGGCTCGGCCGTCAGGGGAGTGACTGCACCGATGAGCAACAGCAGCACGAGACGGTTCATTGCAGCACCATCGTGAAGGTGAGATCGTCGCGGTGCCCACTCGCACCAGCCGAGGCCTGGCGGCGTTCAAACGCGGCCATCACCACGAGTTCCCCGGCAGTGCCTGCCCCGATTCGAAGGCCCGTACCAACCAACCAATGGACTCCATCCGCCGTGAAGCGTCGATAGTCCGCCTCGGCCAGAATGGGCGTCATCACGGAAGGTCGGCCGCCAACGTACTCCGCATCGAGCGCGCGCAGCACGCCTGCCCGCCCGATGACGAGCCAGCGGCTGCCCGCAATTCGCGGTCGCAGGGCCGCGCCGAGTGACAGGTTGAGACCGCTCGACCGCCATGAAGTCCCCGCAGCAATGTCCCGACGGGACAAGCGGCTCCACTCCCCGGCCAGGGCTACCACCAACGGAGCGGTTTGCGGGCCGTCACCACGCCAGGTGCGAATCGTCGCACCGACCGTATCGTCCCCCGCCACGATATTCACGGCCCGAAAGACCGGATCGGTCCCGCGCCCCTCTGCCGTTCGCCCGTAGATCGACGCTTCGGTCCGCCCAAGCCGGGTTCGCGCCACGCCGCGGGTCCAACTCCGACGGAAGCGTCCGGCGTCGGTCGGCGAGCCCACACCGTCGAACGTACTGTCCCGGTCCACACCATGATCCACTGCGAGGCTCCATCCGGCCGCAGCCCCCGCGACCTGCAAGCCCGCCGCGACGGTCCGCCCGGCTCGAGTCCGATCTGCAGTACGCAGACCGGTCCGATCGAAAGTGGTCAGGCCGCGCAGGCGAAAAACAAAGGGATCAGTCAGAGAGTAGTCACCCAATTCACCTTCCTCCCGCTCGAAGGCGAGCGTCGCAGTCGCGCCGATGCGAAGCTTGCCAAGCAGAGTGGTCACACCCGGCGTCACCCCAATTCGGCGAACACGGTAGAGCGGTCGAGGATCGTTGTCTCGCGAACCCTGCCCGATCGCATACCGTACCGCCAGACCGCCCCGCCAGCCGCGCCATGCCGGAGAACCGAGCGTCCCTGCGGTAGTGACGTGGTCGCGGCGCCAGTCGCCACCGATCGAATCGGCCCAGACATAGGGTGACCCGGCGTACGGATCCGCCACCGAGCTCCAACGCACTCCGTGATCCTCGCCGCGCAGGTAGCCGAACTGCCCGCCTAGCCACCAACCGCCGATCGGACGTCCTCCATCGGCCACGGCCGCCGCACCGAGGGGTCGTTCGGCCTCCTGGGGGCGGCGCCATTGGCCCCGGGTATGCCGGAGGCCGACAGCGACCACCGGGTCAACTGCCCCCAACCGCCACGCCGCCGCCGGATTGGCACCATCCCGAAGCAGGCCGTCGACCGTGTCCCGCCATACCACTAAATCCGGAGCCAGCGCGGCCGCGCCGAACGCGCGCGACACAGGCCGACCCTGCTGCGCCCCGACGACACCAGGGAGCAGCAGCAGGACGACCACCAGCCAACGCATCACGCTCAAGGCCCGCGGGGGGTCGGGGTTGCGACAATCTCGAAGTCGAGCCCCGTGTTATTGCGATCGTGATAGACGCGCCGACCCGCGACGGTGCTCGCCACTTTGCGACGGGCACTCTCACCGGTATAGGTACCGGCGGCCGAGACGAACCCGGCATCGAGCGACACCGGAATTCGTTTGTACGATCCACTATTCGGGTTCTGCAGCGCCTCGAATGCATCGATGACCAGACCGACCGGCACCTTGATCCGTGGATCGAGCGCCGACCCCGGAACCGGCGTCTGTTCGAGTGCCTCGAAGTTCGGCGTGCGAAAAATCACGATACCAGGGCCAAAAACCGGTACCAGCCAATCGAAGCCCCCGGTGAAGTACCGGCGCACCAGATTCGGCACATCGGGCGAATCGGTGTCGCGATTGTCGGGGCGCTCGTTGTAGGTCTCCCAGTCAGCGTCGGACAGGTCAACCGGCGAATCGGGATTGCCCAGCGGGTCGGTACGGTGATCGATCCCATCTTGCGCGATGATGATGCTCTGGCCCGGAGCCAGAGGGTGGTCCTTGCCACTGCCGGGAATCATCCAGACGCTACTCAGATAGACGTGCTGCTGGTCTGCCTGGAACGGTGTCGGCAAGCTTCCGGGGCTGATCTGCCCGGAGTTGCCATACGCATCGCCGATGTAGAGTGAATCGACGTAGATCGTGTCGGTCGAATTGTTATAGATCTCGAAGAACTGATCGGAGAAGTAGTTGCCGCCGGAAGGCGTCTTACTCCCGGTGTAGTACACCTCCTTGAGGATCAGGTCCCCGACACGCGACCCGGCCAGCGTGACGATGATCGGTGTGGATGCAGCACCGAGAAGCGGCTGCGCCGATACCGCGCCATTCAGATTGACCGCAACCGCCTGCCCGGTCAGCGCCGACGACTCGCTCTCGGTCAGCGACCGACTCGCGCTGACTTCGTAGGAGCCCGGCACGACGTCCTGGAAGGTGACGGCACCGCTCTGATCCGCCGTAGCCGAATCGGTCGTGTTCCGTTCGATACTGCGGAGCCGAACAGTGGCTCCGCTTGCTGCGACAGTCGCGTACGTCGAGGGATACTCGACCCGGATCTGGACACTGAATGACTCGACTTCGGGACCTTCATCCCCGCTGCACGCGCCAAGCGCGATTGCAGCAGCCAGCAGCATTCCGACCGAATAACGATGTTTCGACATGACTCTACTCCGATGAAAGCGCACGCGACCCGGCCGTGAAGGTCGAGAGGACCTCGACACCAAAGAACAGGGGCGCGTTGCGGCGTTGATAGACGACTTGGTCTGGTGCAGATCGACGCGACGGATAGAGAGGTCGGTCGGCCAGCACGTTGTTGGCGAAGAATGAGAACGAGAGCCCGGCTGGGAGGGTCTTGGTCAACCGGAGATTGAATAACCAGAGCGGTGGTCGACGTTCCCAGTTGAGGGCGTTCTCGCCGGCGGGGCGTCGGAGATCGCCGTACTCGTCCGATCGAGCTTGCTCCGGCGTCAGGGCCACGGTGCGACCGGCCCGATCGACGATTGCAATCGGGAACTCGCTGTAGCCCAAGGGGCGGTCGTCATCGAGCCAGAGCGTCTGCGCCAGCATCGAAGCGACCAACCCCGCCTCCGGCAGCCGGTGCACCAGTCGGAGCGACGTCACCAGTTGCCGCGCATCCGTTCCGCGCCCCGAGGCATAGACGCCCAGCCTGGTCGGAGAAACCGACCCGCGAAAGAGGGCGTCCGTGTCGATGGTAACGGCGTCATCGACTGCAACTGTTTTGGTCCACGCCCCGCCCAGCTGAAGTGAAGTCCGCAGCGCACGCCACTCGGGAAGGTCGAGCACCACCTCGAGGCCACTGTTGTCGATCGCGCGGGTCGGCCGGGCGACATCATACGCGGCAACGAAGGTATCGACAGCGATCGGCACCGGATCGAGGATCGGTTGCTGCCCAGGACGCGCCTCGGCGATCCGGTAGCGCGGATAGGTCAGCCCGGCCGGCAGGCGCGAATATCCGAGCGCGTTCCGGACCCGCTCGACGAACCCGATCAACGCGAGCGCCGCACGCCCGACCCGGAAATCCAAGCCGATCTCCGCTTTGCGGGACGTGAAGGGCTCGAGTGAATCAGTCGACGGCTTGATCACTCGGGTGGTGATCACCGTCATCCGCTCGGCCGGGTTGGTCGCGAAATAGTTGAGCGAAAGGAGGTCGAAGTATTTGGGCCCTGGAAAGAGCTGGGCCAGCGTCGGCGCCTTGGCCGTGCTGCCCCACCCGATCCGTCCCGCGACACCACGGCCGAGATCGACCTGCGCATTGAGGCGCGGGGCCAGCACCGTGCCGTATCTGCCCCGCCACGGCGTTTCCGGCTGGATGTTATCGAATCGGAGCCCCGCTTGTAGCGCAACCTCGCGACCCAGTACCCTGCCCGCGAGACGATCCTCGAGATAGGCGGACGCGATCCCGAACCCGGGTACATCGTCGAACCGCCGTGGGCGATCACCGACGGAGTAGTTCTGGCGGGGAGGTCGGATCGGATCGAACTGTCGGCCGGCCCCGAAGTTCCGATCCCAACGCCACTCGATTCCGGCAATCGGAAGATGCAACCACCCGCCGGTGCGCCACCGACTGCCGGTCTCGACCCTCCCATAGAGATTGACGGGCTGGCCGTCGACCTCGGTTTCATTGAGATACTCGCTCATTCCGTAGACACCGACGGCCGTGGTGTCACGGGTCTGAGTCGAGAGCGGGAAAATGTCGCGGACAATGAGATCCTGATAGCGGCCAATCTGTTGCTGCGCACTGAGCCCCAAGGTCCATTCGAAGCGATTCGTACCCCCGCGGATCCGCCCGGTGTGCGTGAAGCGCACCCCCCGGTCACGGGCCAGCCGGGCAGAGCGACTGGTCGGATCGAGAGGATCTAGGCGGAGTTCGTCCTCATCATTGAATAGCGTCAACCGTGTCGTCGTCGTCACTCGTCCGGTGACATCCCAACGTTCACTCCAGGCCCCCTGCAAGGTCAGACGGCCGTATCGCGCGCGGTCCTGTCGCGGATCATCGAGCGCCGCCAACCAGCCCGCGTCCACGCTGATGCCCCGCCGACCTGTCACCGCGCTCCCCCAACCGGCAACGAAGCTGGCCTCGAAGGCCTGCGGATTGGCCCGCAGGCGCACCTCCGGGCGGCGCTTGCCGGCACGCGAGGTTACCAGGAGCGCACCTGTAGTCAGTTCGCCATGGCGGGCCGACGGAACCCCCCGGATCACCTCGAGGGTCTCGATCTGATCGACCGGAACGCTGCGCAGATCGAAACCTCGGCTCGCCACGGACGAGAACGGCGGCAGCGCACCCGGAGCAGAGTTCAGAATCGAGAGATCGGTCTGAAGATTGGCATTGTTGGACAGCGGCACGCCGTCGAGCACCAGGGCCGTCCCCAGCGCATTGGCGCGAGCCGCATCGGCATCGGTCGGCACCTGGCGAAGCAACGACTGACGCGCCGACGCCAACGTGGGATTCTGAGCCAACTGCCCTGGCACCAGTTGCAACACGTCGGCGAGACTCGACGCCTGAACATGTTCGATTGCATCGCGCCCGACGACGCTGGCCGTTCCGATCTCCCCGCGACGCGTCCGGCTTGCCGCCTCGGCCGTAACCGTGATCTCGCTCATCCGATAGGGAAGGCGAGGTAGCACCACCACGATGGTATCGCCCGGCCGCACTTCGACCTCTCCAGCAAACGGACGGTACCCGACGGCACGAACCACGAGCCTGACCGGGCCCGCTTCGACAGCCGTCAACTGGAAGAATCCCGATGAATCGGCCATCGCCATCTCGGCAATCGCCCCGGCGCGAACCTCGGCACCGGCAATCCCCACAGCGGTGACCGAGTCCACAACGCGACCAACCATCCGGCGATCCTGCGCCTCGAGAGATGCCGCGCCCAGAACGGCAAGCAGCCCCGATATCTGCAGCCACGCCTCGATACCCGGCGTGCGCTTGCTGTTTACCATTACAGTTGCCCCATGTACGTGACCTTGACCAGCACCTGACGCTCCTGCGGAGGACGAAGCACGCCGGGCATCGGCTCGCCTTCCGGGCGCCGATCGTTGTATACGAGGTAGAGATACGACAACGGCTTGAACTCCCACGACAGCCGCGCATTCCAGACGCCGAACTTGGTAGTCGAGCTGTACTCGTAGTAAGTGGCGATACCAACCTGGGGCGTCGGCGTGTAACGCAGGAGCCCGCTCACCAGATGCGTCGTTCGATCGACCCGGTCCGGACCCACCCCGCGGAAGCGGTTGCCCTCATAGTCGAAAGTGAATCGCAGATGCGGGCCAGGCAGCGGACTCGCGCGGTAGATCAGCTGCTGACGCCTGCCATCGTAGAAGGTCCCGTCAGCGAGCGTGACATAGGCGACGTAGGGCTTCGACAGGTCCGGAACGAAGGTGATACCATATTGACCGAAGTCGTAGCGTCCGGACGACAAGGTCATGCCGGGAACCGGCGTGAACGGCCGCTCCAGGCGCTGCCATTCCGGTCGGAGCCAGAGGCGCACCTCGGAACCGTCGTTGAACTGTGCTGCGACCGGGCGAATGAAAACGGATCCCTCGCGGAAGGTGAGATCATCCGCATCGTGGTACAGGCCGACCGTGACGCCGGGATTGAACTTCCGCACCTGGCGTGGACGCCAGCCCGGTCGCCAGTCGAGCGTGAATGCCGGACTCGTCCAGACATAGTTCTGACGGCCGATGAACCCGGTCCTGGCGGTATAGTCGGGTCCGACATACTCCTGAATCCAGCCGAAGTAGCCGTACGGTTTGTCCGCATAGGCGTGCACGAACCCGGCGACATCGTCCCCGCCGGTACCGTCGGTACGGGAAGCTGACACCATGCCGCGGATCGTACTGGTCAGATCGGGACGCAGCAGGCCGTCCAACACGGCCACGGTGTTGCTCCGCGCGGGGCCGTCAGCGGGAGCGGCATCGTAGCGATGAATGACTTGCGCGCCTACCCGACTTCGCGCACCGACGTTCTGACTGAATCTGGCCATGGCGAAGTGGGACGGGCCGGTCAGATCGGTGCCCCGCTGTCGCATCAGAAGCGCCCCCACCCCACGCTGTGGCGACCGATGCACCAGGCGAACTCCGCCATCGATCGGAATCGGCAGTCCGGCATCATCGAGCCCGATCCGGCGGGAGTAGAACGGCCGCAGGTTGCCGGTTTCCCGCCCGGTCTCGAACAGTCCAGCGCCCTCCAGGAAAAACTGTCGTCGCTCGGGGAACAGGGTCGAGAAGCGACTCAGGTTGACGACCTGGCGGTCGACATCGGCCTCGGCGAAGTCGGTGTTGACGGTGAAATCGACCACTGTGTTCGGCGTCACCGCCCATTTCAGGTCGCCACCGAACTCCGGATCCGTATCGTTAACCGTGCCCGATGGCAGGTTGCTGCGCCGGAATCGTCCGGTCAGGTACGGCTGGATCCGAACATTGCGGGAGGGCGGCGGCGGTTCGAGTCCTTCAAGACGACCCGCATACTGCATTCGCATATTCGTGGCCGCTCGCGGCCAGGGCTGCCAGCCCGACTGCTCGTTGATGCGCCGTGCAATCCGGACGAAGTTGACGCCCCAGGTACCGCTATGCGGCGGGTAGCGCAGTGTGGACCACGGAATGGCAAACTCCGCCGTCCACCCCGAATCACCGATCACAGTCTTGACGCGCCAGGGAGCAGCCCAGTCGCGATCGAAGAGGTTATCGTCGAAGCTGAGCAGATCCCGCTGCACCCCGTATGGATTAGTCTGGAAACCGACGGCGTTGCGCCGATCCAGAAAGGGATCGAGCGTGATTCCGAACAGGTCATTGGCGAAGAAGTCGAAGTCCCGATCGAGACTGATGACCCGAACGCCGGCTCGGCCAGCCGGATCCCGCGCAATCGCGCCGACATACAGATAGCGATCGTCGAACAGGATCCTCACTTCGGTGTCGAGCGATGCGGGAGCATTCTGCATCGGATCGACCTGGCGAAACCCCGAGATCGGTGCGGCAACCTGCCACGCCGATTCATTCAAACGACCATCCACTCGAATCGGGACCGCAGCCCGTTCGGCGCGAACGACAGGCGGAGCTGCCGAGTCGACCGCTTGCTGGCCAACCATCGGGAATGGAGCCGCCGTGAGCGCCAGTATCACGCCGCACGCAGGCGCATCGTATTGCCTCATCCCGCCACCCTGTACCGCCGGAGCTGTCGTACCGAGTAGACCGACAGAACCATGGTCGGCAGCAGCAGGACGAGCAGGCTGATCCCGACTCGCCGGGCCACCGCGCTACTCGGTTCATCCCGATGAACAAATCGAGGGATCGATCGATACACGGTCGCGTCGAGCCATTGCCGCTGGAACGCGCGCGGTATGAAGAAGCCCTGCCACGCCTCGTGGTATTCGTTCACCTGCGCGCGCCAATGCCGGTACCGGTTCGTTCCAGTCCCAGCCAGGTCCGCAAGCGCAACGGAAGCCACCAGGGCAGGACTGGCCAGTTGATAGCGGGACGCGAGTGCATGTTGATTGGCCAGTTGCAGGTCGAACCGGTCCGCCAGCGGGGCGAGTTGTCGATCCACCTCCTCCTGCACCGCATAGGTTCGGGACATGAAATCCGCCGTGGTCATCGCACCCGAGGGCGCGAGTTCCGGATGTTCACCGTAGACCCTGGCCAACAACTGCGCCCCACGGGCCGTCGCATCGTTGGACGCGGTTCGCATCGTGCCGATCAGTTCCACCCGCGACGGCATCGGGTGGAGCGTCTTGACGATCACGCCGGCCACAGCCGGAATGACAACGACGAAGATCAGCCAGACTCCGGCCAGAATCGTCGCGTTGGCCGCCGACGAGCGCGGCACCACGTTGACGGCGGCCGCGACGGCAAACCAGAACGCGCCGTATGCTGCAAGCACCAGAACCCAGAGGCCCAGTGTCGCGCCCGACACCTCGCGGAGCGAGCCCGCCACGGCAAGCCCGGCAATCGTGAGGCCTACTGCCAATGCCAGAATGAAACCGCCGCGGACAAGGACTTTGGCGCCCAGGTGCGCCGCGAGTGACACCGGCTGGGCCGCCACCATCCCCAACGTCCCCGCCTCCCGCTCGGCCGCCAGCAGATTGAAACCCAGCGCCAGGATGAACAACGGGAACAGATAGACCATGACGAACGCCGGATCGAAACGGCCCTCGAGTAGATTCGAAGGGTTCTCGATTTCCTGAGCCGACGCGAGAGTTAGCTTGCTCCGCATTGTGACCCGCAGGTACTGCGGGAGCAGGTCGGTCTGGCCCACCGCAAGCGGGGCGAGCGCCATGGGGCGGAGCGTCGCGAACTGCGCGCCATCCACGTTGCCGACGCTGGCAGGACTGCGCGGATCGCGGCCAAACGCAGCAGGGGCCGCGGCATCCGCCGGGATCGAATCAAGAGTCCGCGCCAATTGCGACAGGCGGCGGTTCCCGTCGACTTCGACGGAATCGAGCACGGCTGTTTGCGACCGGACCCAGCTGACACCGTTGGCCACCGCATAGCAGATCAGCAGTCCGAAGATGACGGAAACGAGCCAGGCGGTGCGATCCGCGATGAGCGCGCGCCATTCATGACGGATCATTCGACTGAATACGCCGCTCATACGCGCACCTTGCGCGCCCCGACGAGCGCCAGTGCGCCAGCCAGCAGGAGCCAGCCACCCAATACCGCTGCATCACGTCCATGATGCGCCAGCGCGAACGCGGCGGGAGGCGTTTCATACTCGAATGGTTTGACCGAGGACCAGAGTGCGTGGTCGCCCTGATACTGGAATCCGCCGGTCCTTCCGTTCTTCGCCAAGTCGTCATTCATGACGCCGACCAGATAGCGCCGGTACTGCTCGGCCGAGGTCGTGAAGGCGTGGTGATGATAGAGATCGGTTCCGGCCAGCCCCTGGGATAGGGCGCGAACCGCAATGAAAGGGAAGACAATGCCGAAGCGACTCCGCGCTTCCTCTTGCCGGGCAAAGGTTTTCCAGAGATTCCCGTAGGTTCGATCGAACACCGCGTCGCTCCAACGCTCACTGGCGTCGAGACTCAAGCCGGCATAGTTCGCCGGAAGCTGCGACACGCTGTCGACTCTGTAACGCGCGAGGACCTGGCGCTGGAAGTCCTCCTGGTAATCCGCATACGTGCGCCCGGTCGGGTCCGTGCGTTGCTCCGCAGCCAGGGCGTGCTGGAACTCGAGCGCCGTCGGCGTCGGATGCAGGCGCCGCACCAGATCGGTCGCGGCACGTGGAGCCAGCAGGCTGTTGACCATCCAGAGTCCGAGCAGGCAGACCAGGGCAGCACGAGTCGACGGCGCCCACGCCGAAACGGCAAAGGCCAGCGCGATCCAGATCGTGAAGTAGATCAGGTAGAACCCCACGAGGTAGGCGAACCGAACCCCGCTCCCGCCGCCGTCGGTGCCGACGAGCAGGGCGGCCACACCGATGATCGTGGCGGGGACCAGCAAGGCCATCAGCGTACCGCCGACCCCCAGCATCTTGCCGATCGCAAGATCACGTCCCCGAACGCCAATGCTCAGCAACTGCCGCAGTGTCCCCTGCTCTCGTTCTCCCGCAATCGTTCCCGCGGCGAGGATCACGATGAGCAGCGGTACCAGCACCTGCAGCACCGCGGCGGCCGTCAGCGTGCTGAAGCGTGATAAGGCCGTTCCGTCCGCGGCTGGTCGGTGAGTGAAATCATTCTGGACGTGCGCTTCGAGGTACGCCGTTACGCCGGCATAAGGGTCGATTCCGTCATCGACGAAGGACAGGGGCGTCTTCGGCTTGAACGCATAGACGCCGTAGTGCGCAGCCGAGTGCGGGTTCTTGGCGGGCTGATTGACCCAATGGTCCCGTGACAGTGCCACCGCCGCATCGCGTTCAGCCCGAGCCGACGCCGCGGACTGCCACCCGACCAGAAGGGCTGCCACCAGCAGCACGAGGACCGTGAGCCCCGCAATCCGGAAGCGGCCATCACGACTCATCTCTCGCATCTCTTTTCGAACGATCGCGCCGATCATGTTCAGTCCCTCATATGTTGGAGGTAGAGCTGCTCGAGGTCGGCGTGACCGATTGCACTGGCAGCAACCGTGCTGACCAGATGTCCTTGCTTCATGATGCCGAGTCGATGTCCGGATTCTTTCGCCCGGAAGAGGTCGTGGGTCGCCATCAGGACCGCGACCCCCTGTCCACTCAGCAGGCCAAGTAGCGCCGAGAACTCGTTGGATGCCTTGGGGTCGAGCCCGCTGGTCGGCTCGTCGAGCAGGAGGGCCTTTGCTCTCTTGGCAATCGCGATCGCAATGCCGACCTTCTGGCGCATTCCCTTGGAATACGCCCCGACTCGGCGATGCGCGGCTTCCGCCGGTAGTCCAACCTGGTCGAGGAAGCCGAGCAGTTCGGACTTCGAGTACCCCGACTGACCACCGAGAACCGAGAAGTACTCGAGGTTCTCGAGCCCGCTCAGATGGCGATAGAGGGTGACCTGTTCGGGGATATAGGCAAGCAGGCGTTTGGTTTCGAGCGGCCGCTCCGAGGCGACGATCCCGTCGATCCGGGCCACCCCGCCCGACGGTTCGACGAAGTTGAGGAAGAGATTGATGGTCGTCGTTTTGCCGGCGCCATTGGCGCCCAGCAGACAGAAGATCTCCCCGGGACGAACCGTCAGGGTCAACGGATGAAGCGCGACGGTACCGTTGTACGACTTGGTCAGATTGATCGCTTCCAACATGCTGTCATTCCCCCCGGACGGACCGGTGGATAGCGGAGGACACGCCAAGTCTCGAAAGACATGGCGCTGCGGCACGCGGCCGCGACCTGCTGATGTGACGGGACGCTACAGAGCGGCGGGAGGACCGCGAGCGGGCGAGACGATGAAGCGATACGAACGAATCGAGGTCGAGCCGGTCGGCCCGGCTTGAACTCGTTCAACCGCTCCCTGGTCGATGGAGAACGAGGATTCCGGTAATGGGACACCCAGCGTGTGACCCGCGACGCACACCGCACAGTGGTGGCCGGTCGTCAGATCGTGGGCGCGATGCACGGACCCCGCAGTTGCCGACCAGCCAAATGCCACCATCAGGACGAGCCGAATCACTAGCGCGATTCGACGCAGGCCTGATGGTGGGATCCGATGGTGGCGCGGGGAAATCATGGATATCGTCTATTCGTGATTGAGATTGATATTGCGTTATTGATACCGAAAAGATGAATCCCTGTCAATAGAGCAACTCCTCGCACGAAAGGGACGTCACTGCAGCAGCGGGAGGCCGAGACGCTCCGTCCAGCTGCGCTTGATCGAGTCGATCGACCGGCCGGCCACACGTGAGATCGCAGCAGGCCAGGTAGCGTCCTTCATTGCGGGGAAGAGCTGCACCACCTCCCGCACACCAATCTCGTCGACCAGATGCTTAGTGAGCGACTGAGCGCAGGCATAGAAGATCGGAGCAACCGCCGCCCGCTCGGTAGTAAAGAGCAACTCGAGCCGACCGGCACCGCCAATCGCGTCGAGGATCTCGGTCCGCTGCGGGCTCGCCTTCAACCGGGCGGCGCAGACGCTGTCGACCTTGTCCAGCCCGCCGATCGCGAAGACGTCTCCCTCATGAAAACCGATCTGCGCCGATACAGACTGCGCCAAGTAGTCCGGGACACCTTCAAGGAGCCACAGTGGGAGCCGAGGGGCCGCGGCCAACCCGGCGGTGTCCGCGAATTCCCGCGGATAGAATGGCGGTTCCGGCGCGAGCAGCTCGTGACTGGCCTCATGGAGAAACGGCGCTATCCGCTCCCGCACACGGCTGATCGGGATGAATACTGCGCCGGATCCGCTCGCGTGCGCAACGAAGCGACCCGGACTCAAGTAAAAGGTGACAGGGCCGTCACCGATTCGTTGCCAGGCGTACGGTCCTCCCATAGTACGGCGAAGTTGCCCAACGGCGCGGTCGAGCGTATCGGTGAGCGCCTGTTGCCAGGGCATCGCCATCGAGTCGGGCGGCGCGTAGACGATGGCCTGCCCTGCGGCGGTTCTGCGACCGTTGCCTTCCAACCAGCGGACTCGCTCGCCGTCCTCGGCCGACCAGTTCAACGCAGCGGGCGGATCCTGCGCCTCGGCACGAACGGGATAAGCGCCCACCGCGACCACAACGACGCCGAGCATCCCGAGCATTTGTCTTACGATCATACCGGTATCCTCCAAGGACGGGGTGGCAGGAGCCCGTGTGCTGCGCCAGGGGATCGGCGAAACCGATGGAGAGTAGGAGGCCTGCCTTACGGTGCCAAGCTCAAAATCGAGTCCCGCGAGACGGCCTCCAGGGTGGGCCGATCTGCGTCGGGCTTTCGCCGAAACAGGTACACCGCCCGGCCAGTGTGAGCCCGTACTGCGGCGGCACTCCGCTCCTGCAAGTCGCGCACGAAGACGAGATCCTGTCGACGCGAGAGCAGCGCCGGAGGAAAAACCGCAAAGCCCTGCCGGTCGTCGCTGAAGCGCTCGATACATCGCGCGCCGTATTGCGCACCAGGCAGCGCCCGTTCGGTAGTATCCGGCGAGAGCGGCGAGGCAATCAACCGTGCCGAATCAGCCTGTAGCGGGAGTAGTCGCCCTAGCACCTCATCCGGCCCGACAGGTGCGACTTCGAGCTCTTGAATGGCACCATCGATTACGCAGGTATCGATATTACGATACATCCGCTCCGCATCGGTGCGCGAAACGCCGAGCGCCCAGAGCCGGGCCAGGGTCTGGGCCCCCCAGCTCTCGCGCACGAGAATCACCGCGTTCGAGAGCCCCGCCTGTTCGGTCAGCCGATCCGGGCTCCACCGCATCGGCTGCATGGCGCGGCTGTGCTGCGTCACCCGAATCGGTACTCCGGTCGCTGCTGCCAGAACGACGGACAAACCAAGACCGAACCCAACACTCCGCAGTAGCCGCCCTTCGCCCATCCTGGC
This sequence comes from uncultured Gemmatimonas sp., assembly GCA_964619465.1. Taxonomy (GTDB): domain Bacteria; phylum Gemmatimonadota; class Gemmatimonadetes; order Gemmatimonadales; family GWC2-71-9; genus SHZU01. The sequence continues at coordinate 53,614 of CAZUES010000011.1, read as the reverse complement.
CGCTACCAGCATCGGCAGACGCGCCGTCCATAACGCAGCAATTGGCGCGAGGGTCGCCATGAACCGGGGACCGAGATAAAACCCGTCGAACCAATAGGCGAAGTAGAGGACCAGCACCCCGCTCACCGCGACAAGCAGGTACCGATCCGGCGCGGCGAGCCGCGGAGCCAGCAGCAGCGCAATCAATCCCGGCAGGAGTGACGGAATCGGAAACTCGAGAAGGTAGACGTTGAGCCGGTACAGGTAGATCGCGACGAGTTCGAGCCCTCGGACCACGGTGTGATCCGGCCCCCACGGCGCCGGATGGAAGCCGAGCCCGACGTTTGGCCCCCACAGGAGGGCATAGGCCGATTGGAACGGCGACCCCGTCGTCTCAACCTGGATCCATCCCGCCACCGCGAGCGGCACCAGGCCAGCCAGCACGGCCGCCCCGATGCTTCGAAGCAAGCGACGATCGCCCCGCGCCGCGTGCAGCAGCCAGATCCCGGCCGGCGCGCCCCAGGCCAGCGCATCGGCAGGTCGTACGATGGCGGCAAATCCGAAGGCGGCGCCGGTGAGCAGCGCCGGGGCAATCCGGTCGGGCGCCGCCAGCATACCAAGCAACCCCACCGCACCAAACAGCACCGCCATCAGGACGGTAGTATGGTTCATGTGAGAGCCGGCCAGAAACGCCGACATCGGCGCGAGCGCAAAGAGGATCAGCGCTCCCGCTCGAATCGACGCCCGCGCCTCGATCAGGCGGAGCAGCAGTCCCCACGCCATGACCGACAGGCCTCCGGCCAGCGGGACGGCAATCCACGGCGCGCGCGCGAATTCACCCACCATGAGCCAGAGCGGACCACCCGGGGGGAAATGCCCGAACCGACGCCCCTCGTACTCGACCAGGTGCATGATGCTGGTGAGCGCAGGATCAGTCGGCACAGGCAGCCAGGTACGCCCGGCGACATACATGCGCGCCTGGTAGGCCTGGACGATCTCGTCGATGTGGAGTGGCAGGGCGTCGAACACGAGGAGCGCGATCGCTGCGTAGACAGTGGTCGCTGCCGCCGCGACACCAAGCAGCTTGGGCGTGGAAATCGGATCGACCGCGCCGAGCAGGCGCCCAAGCATGCCGGCACGCCAAAGCAGCGGCACCCGCTCGGACAGCATGGCCAGCAGGAACCCGCCGCCGACCACGATCGCCACACCGGACAGCCAGCCCCCCATCGTGTCGGCATACCCCGCGTTGGCCGGCCCCGACGGAATCAGGTCGGCAACCGGCAACAGACTCGCCACCCCGATCAGCACTACGATGGCGCGCCGGATCGAGGTCGAGAATGTCACGGACTGTCCGTCGGTGGCTTCTTCGGGGGGAACAGGTTGAAGCGGACGATATGGAAGAAGGCGGCAACGCCGTCCTTCCAGCCGATCTTCTTCCCTTCCTCGTAGGTGCGCCCGGAATAGGAGATCTGGATTTCCCAGATCCGGGCCTTGGCCTGCGCCAGGCGGGCCGTCAGCTCCGGTTCGAAGCCGAACCGATCGGTCGTCAGAATCAACGACTTCATGATCGGCGCGCGCACCATCTTGTAGCAGGTCTCCATGTCCGTCAGGTTGAGATTGGTGAACATATTGGAGACCAGCGTGAGCAGCTGATTGCCGATCGAGTGCCAGAAATAAAGAACGCGCCGCTCGCCACCCAGAAACCGCGACCCGAAGACCGCATCCGCTTTGCCCTCGAGGATCGGACTCAGCAGCCGACCGAACTCGATCGGATCGTACTCCAGGTCGGCGTCTTGAATCACGATCACATCGCCAGTGGCGTGCTTGATCCCGGTGCGAATCGCGTATCCCTTGCCGCGGTTGACGGGCTGGTGCACCAGCACATCGATCTGTCCCTGGGCCTTGAGTTCATCGAGGATCTCGGTACTGCCGTCGCTCGAGCGGTCGTTGACCGTGATGATTTCCATCGGCAGGGGAATGGCATGCAACCGATCGATGATGATGCGCAGCGTCGCCTTCTCGTTGTAGACAGGCACGATCACGCTGAGCTTCGGCAGTTCGTTCATGCCGGACTCCCGACTGCAATCAATGACTGGCCGAAGGGCAACGGCAGATACCGCTCCAGCCGCAGCAGAGGCACCAGCTTATCGAACCGCTCCAGCTGACCAAGCGGAATACGGCTGACCTTGCGAACCCGGCCGTTGAACCACCAGCCGGCCACGCCGACGCGGTTCCACCACGCCATCCGATCCACCCGGAACCCGGCCCGTTGAAATACCTGGGCCAGGGTCCGCTTACCGTAGCGCCTGAAGTGCCCCAGTTCGCGATCCATCTCCCCGTAGATCGCTTGCAAGGCTGGTACCAGAATCACGATCCGTCCACCAGGAACCAGCATGCTGCGCATCGTCTGGAGCGCGCCGACATCGTCTTCGATATGTTCGACCACGTTGAGGGCCACGATGGTGTCGAGCCGATCATCGCGAAACCGCGCGGCCGCGCCCGGATCGGGCAGCATCAGCGTGTCGACCCGGACCTCCGAATGCCCTGCGAACCGATCCGCCAGGCGTTCGCGGTACCAGGCATCCATGTCGGTCAGCACCAGGCGCTCGACACCCCGCTTGAGCATCTGCTCCGACATATTACCGATACCCGACCCGACCTCGAGCACGCTCCGGCCCAGATACGGCGCCACGGCATCGTACATCCAGGTGTTGTAGTTCGGAGCCGCCGCCATGATCTCGAGCGTCTCCGCCCCGGCATGATCACCGGGCGCGAGCCGTTCAGGCACTGGCGCTCTGCTCCTCGTAGCGCGAAAGCTTCCGGTAGAGCGTCGACGGGTCGATCCCCAGAACTTCCGCCGCCCGCGTCTTGTTGCCGCCCTCCGACTGCAGCACCCACATGATGTAGGCCCGCTCGACGATTTCCAGCGACGGATTGGGCGACGATCGCTCCGCAATCAGCGGCTCCCGCCGCCGCCGAGTGATCCGCTCGGGCAGCGCCGATGGCTCGATCACATCACCCTTCGACAGCACCACCGCATGCTCGAGCGCGTTCTGCAGTTCCCGGACGTTGCCCGGCCAATCATAGACCATCACGGCATCCAGCGCTTCGGACGAAAGCGCCCTGGGGCTGTCGCCGCGCTCGACGCTCAAGTCGTTCAGGAACGCGTCGATCAAGAGGATCAGGTCGTCGCGCCGCTCCCGCAAGGTGGGCAAGTCGAGCGCGATCACGTTGAGGCGGTAGAACAGGTCGGACCTGAAGTGGCCGCGCCTGACCTCCTCCTCGAGATCCCGGTTGGTGGCGGCGACGATCCGGACATCGACCGGAATGGCCTCCGTGGCACCGACCGGAATTACCTCGCGCTCCTGCAGCACCCGCAGCAGCTTGATCTGGAGCGACGGCGGCATCTCGCCGACTTCGTCCATGAAGAAGGTGCCTCCGCGCGCGGCGGCAAAGAGACCCTGCTTGTCGCGCACCGCGCCCGTGAAGGAGCCCTTCACATGACCGAACAGTTCGCTTTCGAGCAGGTTCTCCGGCAAGGCGCCGCAGTTGATCGAGAGAAAGGGTCCGTCCGCCCGGTTCGACAGGTTGTGGATGTAACGGGCCAGCACCTCTTTACCGGTTCCGCTCTCACCCTGAATCAGGACCGTCGAATCGGTCGGCGCCACCACCTCGCCCAGTCGCAGCACGTCGACGAAGCGGCGCGACTTGCCGATCGGACGGGATACCGACGGGCGATCATTGCCTCGGCGCCGGATGTCCTGACGGAGCAGCCGGTTTTCAACGCGCACCTGCCGGAACTCACAGGCGCGCCGGAGAATGGCCAGCAGTTCGTCGTTCGAAAACGGCTTCTGGATGTAATAGAAGGCGCCGGCATTGACGGCAGCCACCGCCGTCTGCAACGATGCCTGCGCCGTCATCAGGATGACCGGCGTCATCGTGTCCTGATCCTTGGCCGCCTGCAGGATGTCGAGGCCGCTCACCTGCGGCATCCGGACGTCCGTCAGCACGATATCGTGATTACCGGCCCGGATCTGCTCCAGGCCGGCCTTACCGCCCTGCGCCGTGGTGATCTCGAATCCCTCTTTGCGAAGAAGAATCCGAAGCGTATCCAGGATGCCGGATTCATCATCGACAATCAGGATCGAGGGTTGCTGACTCATGCCGCGTCCTCCATCGTCATCTTCGCGTGCAGCAAAATGGTAAACAGAGTACCCTGCCCAGGCATCGAATCGACCAGGACCAGTCCCCGGTGCGATTCGACCGCCCGCTGGACGATCGCGAGACCAAGCCCGCTGCCCCCGGGGCGCCCCGAAGCGAACGGTTCGAACAGCCGATCCCGGATTTCAGGATCGATCCCGGGCCCGTTATCCGAAACACGGAGCCGTACCGCCTGCTCGAACGCCGCACCGCTGGGCAACTCACTCGCGTCAGGAATGTCGATGGTCACCTGAATTCTCCCCGCTCCCCCGAGCGCTTGTACCGCATTGAGCATCAGGTTCCACACGATCCGGTGAATCAGATCTTCATCCGCCTGTACCTGTACCTGCCCACCCGACACAACGAGCTCGACTTCGGATCCATAGTCCGGGTGCTCACGAACCAACCGGGCAGCATCCGTCGTGACGGATAAGAGGTTAACCATTCTGAAATGGCTGGCCCGAACCCGGGAAAAGTCGAGGAACTCGCCCAGCAACCGACTCAGACGATCGCTTTCACGGAGGACCAGATCACCCAGGATCCGTTCGTCCGGATCATCACTCTTGGTCCGCACCAGCTGCTCGACCGCGCTCCGGATCGACGCCAGCGGGTTGCGGATTTCGTGCGCCAGCGACGCCGACAACGCAGCCACCGCCTCCAACCGCTCCGCCCGCAGATGGAGCTCACGAAGGTGCTGAGCGTCCGAGATGTCGGTAAAGATCGCCGTTACCGACGGGACGGTCTCAGCCTCCCGCCGAAAGGTGGTGGTACTGAGCCCGATCGGGAACGAGCGCCCGCTCGGCCGCCGGACCTGCCCCTCCGCCCTGGGCACCCGCCGCCCCGTCTCGATGCCGGCCGTCACCGCCTGATGGAGCTCCGGGGCGCGCACCTCCAGCGTTTCCAGTATCGGACGCCCCAGCCATTCTTCTGAGAGATCGAGGATCTGCTCGGCCGTCGGGTTGATGAACGCCAGCTCGCCCCGGCTGTTCACGGTCAGCACCCCGGACCGGATGTTCCGCAGAATCTCGTCCGCCTGAAGCCGGACCTGTTCCAGCTCGCTCTCGAGCTGGGTCTGTTCCTCGGCCACCCGGCGGAGACGCTGGCCCAGAAAGGTGACAAAGAGAAAGACCAGCGTGAACACCATCACCTGGCCCCACAGGCCAGGCGCCGTCGCACGCTCCGGATAGGCCAGGCTCGCGTTGGCCAGGAACAGCACCGACCCGAACACCGCCATCACGATGCCGGATCTGAGCGGCATCATGAGACCGTACATCGCAATCACGAGCACATAGAGCGCTGCCCAGCCGCTCTGTTCCGCACCGGCAAAATGGACCAGCGCCGTGACCAGGAGCAGGTCCATGGCGGCCTGCGTCTGCAGGAATCCGAGGCCGGGACGGACCCGCCTAACGAAAACCACATAGGCGGCGTACCCGGTGACCGCCAACGCCAGGAGAACCGTGATGACCGCGACGAACGCGACGTACCTGGAAGCATCGCCCTCGGCGGCTTCCGGCGCGTGGGTAAAGGCCAGCGCCGCCTGCACCAGCGTGAGCACGGCCAGGAGGGTCCGTCCCACCAGCAGCCAGCGCATCAGCACCGGAAAGCCGGGCAGGCTCACGCGGGCATCGACCAGAACCTCATCGGCCCGATCAGACGCACCCGTCTGCAGCGCAGGATCCGACGGCACCCGCTGGGTCATATCCGCGTTCGAATTCGGTGGCAACCCGCTAACTTAATAGGAACGGCATGGCGGGCACGAGGTAGCAACGTGACGAAACAACCGACAATCGGGGCGCCGGAGCGGGAATCATCACCCGGCGGCGTCAGGCTCGACCTCTGGCTCTGGGCCGCGCGATTCTACAAAACCAGAAGCCTGGCAGCCGAGGCGATCGACGGCGGCAAAGTCGACCTCAATGATGCCGCCACCAAGCGCAGCAAGCTGGTCCGCGTCGGCGATCGGATCACGATCCGGAACGGCCCCTACCGCCACGAACTCGACGTCAAAGGCCTGGCCGAACGGCGCGGCCCCGCCAGCGTTGCCGTCACCCTCTACACCGAAACCCCGAAAAGCATTGCGGCGCGCCAGGCCATTGCCGACCGGCTCCGACTTCAGAACCCCATTTTCTACGACGGAGCCGGCCGGCCCACCAAGAAACAGCGCCGCGCCATCGAGCGCTGGAAAGGGCGCGACTGATCCGGCGCCGTCGTCAGGTCCGCGAATAGGTCAGCCCATGCCGGTGGGCCACGTCGACCGCAACGACCATCGCCGGAACGACGACCACACCGGGCAACAGGTTGGCACGGATCTCCCGGTCGATTGCCTCGGCATTGCCGCTGCTCCCCGCCAAGCGACCGACCCAGACGCGTAGCGCGTTGTTGCACAGCAGGAAGACCGCCCCCCGATCCTGCAGACTCGCAATCGAGGCGTCCTTGAAATACCCGTTCATGAAGACGGGATCGCCCTCCGCAGGCCGATTGAACCAGTTGCGCACCAGCGGCTGCTTGGTCGCCGGATCCTCGATGCCGAGCGCGGCGCCGACGTTGTACTTGGCCCACATGGCATCATTCCAACCGAGCGGCGTGGTCCCCCCGTAGAAGGTGCCGACGGTCCCGATATCTGACCCCGGCACCTGATACGCCGACTTGAGCGTCTCGATGAAGTTGTGCATGTGGATGAGGGGCAAGCCGCCGCCGTGGGCGTTGAAATCGAAGAGCTGACGACGACTTCCCCTGACGCCGAGGACCCACCGATCCGCCTCATGGACCTTGGGCTGCTGCTGGGCAACGATCGGATCGGCCGCAACCGCCCCCGCGGCAAGGGTACCGAGGCCAGCCAGAAACCCGCGTCGCTTGATCCGTTCGAACCGCATGGACTCCTCCTTCGCGCCGTAGCGCGCTTTAACGACCGGCCGGCGCCCTGCCGGCCTTGGTCGGATATGCCACATCCGGCGGCGGATCGCCCCGGGGCCAGTCGTCGGCCTTCCGCGCATAGTCGGGCCGAGGCCGGGACACCAGATACCCGGCAATGTCGAACGCCTGCTGATCGGTCAGCGTCCCCTTGGCGTCAAACGGCATGTTGGCCCGAATGAACGCCGCGGCAGTTCTGAGCCGAGCCATCCCGGCGCCGATCGAGTACGACTCAGCACCCCAGACCGGCGGGTAGTACGCCGGGAAGCTGTCCGGATGAGGGTTGGTCATGCCCTCGCCATTGGCCCCATGACAACGGGCACACTGCTGGACATAGAGCAGACGACCCCCAACCGTATCCGGCACTAACGGCTCCAGCTGGCGGAACCCCTGGCCAGGCACCTCGCCCGGCGGGGCCACTCCGCGCGACAGGAATGCCATATATGCGATGATATCGGTCATATCCCGACCGTCCCGCGGCAGGCTCTTTCCGGCCAGGCTCCGCTCGAAGCAGTCGTTGATCCGATCCTCGATCAGATTGACCTTGGCGTTGCGAGACCGAAACTGGGGAAACCGGCTGTAGATCCCGACCCACGGGGCGGCATGGGCCAAGGTGCCGTTCTCCAGATGGCAACTGGTACAGTTGAGCCGGTTCCCGACATACTCAGGCAAGCTGTCCCGGGTGGCCGCCAGGATGGCTCGGCCCCGCCGAATCGACCCGCCGACCGGCCCCTCCGGAATTTCGCTATCGGCAGGAATCCGGTACCCCGGCACCTCCGCAACCGCCTGCGGCGTCTCGTGCAGAGAGCCGCACCCCGCCACCAGGAGCGGGAGAAATGTGATCCATCGCATCCGTTCAAGCTACGGATCGACGCAAAAGCGCACAACTGCGACGTCAGCGCGAGTGCCGGTAGATCAGGTCGACCAGCTCGTCGTACATCGCCTCGGCGGTCGCCCCTTCGGACCGGAGCGCATCGGAGGCACAGTGGCGCAGATGGTTGCGCATCAGTTCCCGGCCGACCGACCGGAGCGCCTCATGCACCGAGGCGATCTGGGTCATGATATCGGCGCAATACCGCTCCTCCTCGACCATCCGCGCCAGGCCGCGAACCTGTCCTTCGATCCGCCGCAAGCGTTTGAGGTTACGCACCTTGCGTTCGGGATCGACCGCCACCGCCTTGCGCCCTTCGCCCTGCTGTGCTGCGCACCCGCACTCGACCGATTCGACCGGCTCCGTCATGCCGCTGCTCCTTGAAGTCCCCGACGCGGCCGCCAGCCCCGCAACCGGAGGGAGTTGGATACGACGCTCACCGACGACAACGCCATCGCCGCGCTCGCGATGATCGGACTCAACTGCAGGCCGAGCACCGGATAGAGCACGCCGGCCGCAATCGGAATCCCGACCACATTGTAGATGAACGCCCAGAAGAGATTTTCCCGCATAGTACGCACCGTCCGGCGGGACAGCTCAACCGCATCGGCCACGGCGTCCAGATCGGACCGCATCAGAGTCATGTCTCCGGCCTCGATGGCCACGTCGGTCCCGGAACCCATCACCAGACCGACATCGGCCTGGACCAGGGCCGGAGCGTCGTTGATCCCGTCGCCCACCATGGCCACGACCCGGCCTCCCGCCTGGCGCCGGGTGACCTCTTCGATCTTCTGGTCCGGGAGCCGCTCCGCCATCACATCGTCGATCCCGACCTGCGCCGCAACAGCCCGGGCGGTTCGCTCCGCATCGCCGGTCAACATCACCACGTCGAGCCCCATGGCCCGGAGCCTCGCCACCGCCGCACGCGAACTCTCACGCGGCCGGTCCGCCACGGCAATCAATCCCGCCAGGCGACCATCGATCCCGACGTAGGTCACCGTGGCGCCCTGCTCCGCCAGCGCACCGGCCTGCTCGGCCAGCGGGTCCACCCTCAAACCATGATCATCCATCAGCTTCGCATTGCCGACGATCACGACCTGGCCGTCGACCAGGCCGACCGCGCCCTTCCCGGCAATCGCCTCGAACTGCTCCGCAGCAATCAGCGGCCGGCCCCCGGCTTCCGCATGGCGGACGATCGCCTCGCCGAGCGGATGTTCGGATCCCTTTTCCAATGACGCCGCCATCAGGAGCAGCTGCTCCTCGGCGCCGGATTCCAACGCCACCACGGCCGCGACGTCCGGACGTCCCCGGGTGATCGTCCCCGTCTTGTCGAGGATCACGGTATCGAGGGCCTGGGCCCGCTCCAGCGCCTCGCCCCCTTTGATCAGGATACCCAGCTCGGCGCCCTTACCCGTGGCCACCATGACCGCCGTCGGCACGGCGAGTCCCATGGCACAGGGGCAGGCAATGATCAGCACCGAGATGGCCGCCGTCGTGGCGCGCACGAACGCGGCGTCATCGACCAGCAGGAACCAGGCAACGAACGTCACCAGCGCAATGCCGACGACGACCGGAACGAAAACGGCGCTGATCCGATCGGCCAGACGCTGGATCGGCGCCCGCGTTGCCTGCGCATCGCGCATCAGCTTGACGATCCGCGCCAGAACCGTGGCCGAGCCGATCGCCGTCGTTTCCAGCGTGACGCTGCCGGTCCGGTTGATGGTGCCGCCGATCATCGGTTCTCCCGGCCCGCGCGACACCGGCAGCGGTTCGCCGGTCACCATCGACTCGTCGACCGCCGTGGCGCCTGAGCGGACCACGCCGTCGATCGGCACCCGCTCGCCGGGCCGGATCACCACCAGATCGCCGACGGCAACCTGCTCGAGCGGCAAGTCCACTTCGACGCCGTCGCGCAGCACCCGGGCCCGCTTGGGGCTGAGATCGATCAGGCTGCGAATGGCGCGGCCGGTCTGCCGCTTAGCGCGCGCTTCGAGCGCCTGCCCGGCAAGCAGGAAGCCGAGTATGAGGATGACGGCTTCGTAGTAGACATCGGCCATCAGGCCGCGTGACTGGTAGACCTCGGGCGCCACAGTCGCGACGACGCTCAGCAGAAAGGCGGCACCGGTGCCGAGCGCCACAAGCGTGTTCATGTTGGCGGTGCGATGACGGAATGCCGTCCAGGCTCGGCTGTAGAAGTGACGCCCCGCCCAGGCCATGACAGGAACGGTCATCCCCAAGAGCACCCACCGGAGCAGATCGGCCGGCGCCGCATAGAGCGCCGGGAACCACGCGGCAAGCGGGGCACCCACCACCCGGTCGGCCCAGGCCATGATGGGGTCGACCGAGCCATGGTGCCCACCGGTGGACATCAACGGCATCGAGACCAGCATGGCCACCGCGCCGAGCGCGAGACTGATCAGGGCCCGGGTTCGATACGACCTGTACTCACGGTCCTGCTCCTGATCGAGCGCCCGCTCGGCCGCTTCAGCAGTCTCATCCACCGCCGGCAGCATGGCGCCGTAGCCGGACGCCTCGATGATCTCGACCAGTCGAGCGGCGTCGACCGCCTCCGGGTCGTACCGGACGGTGGCGGCGTGGGTCATCAGGTTGACGGAGGCGGCCTCCACCCCCGGCGTCTGGTCGAGCGACCGCTGGACCCGCCCCTGGCAGGCAGCGCAGGTCATTCCTTTGACGGAAAGCGTGACAGTATCAGACATGGGCGAAAGCTAGCATACCCCCCCACCCTATACAACCGTCGACAAAAAAAAACGGGCTCCCTGGAGGGGAACCCGCCTTTCCTGCCTGATGGTGACAGCTTAGAACTGAATCGAAATGCCGCCACTCAGCAGGATGTCGTGGCGCAACTTCTTGCCCAGGCCGAAGTCGGCGCTGTAGAAGAAGTCCTCTGCATCACCGCGAAGTGCCACATTCTCCCCGACGTTGAGGCGGAGCGTGACGCCGCCCACGCCGCCCAGGTACGAATCCTTCTCGGTGGCCGCCGTAACCGACTTCCCGAAGGTCACCAGCGCCGGACCGCCACCCACGGCCAGGCCGAGCAGTGAGCTCCTGGGGGTCAGATTGAGCATCAGCTTGCCGCCGCCCGCCCCGAAATAGGTGCCGCGCGCAAGTTTCGCCCCCGAGTTGAGGTTCACCCTCATGCGGGCCTGTGAGAACGCGCCCACCCCCTCGAAACCGATCAGTCCGCCGGTCCAGTAACCCAGCCGCCCCCCGAAGGCGAGCGTGCCGCGTCGAACGGCCTGACGACCGCCCTCGAGGCCGTTCTCCTCCGTCGGCGCGTAAAGACCGGCAAACCCGTTGAGCTCGATCCCCTTCTTCTGCGCGGCGGCCGGCGCCGCCATGATCAGTCCGATCACGACAGCGAGACTGGCCCGCACCATTCGGTTGTTGCTCGCCCCCATGGACTCTCCCCCTCTGATGTTTCGATGACCCGCTGGTTTCCCCCCCGCCGGAAGATAAAGACCAACCCTGCCCGGCGCGCACTGGCGACATTGGCCCTCCGATCCGGCAAAAAGGCGGCCAGATAGCATGGTGGCATATGGTTGACAAAAGGCCGGTCGGTTCGTATCGTGTGCTCCCCGTGATACTCAGCCCGGCGGTCGGGCTCACGGAAAACCGGCACCAATTGTGATGCAGATCACCATGTCGAGACGCGACTTCAACCCAGACGCCCGCCAGACCCGGAAACCGGGTGGCTTTGTGCGCCTGGAATCCCGGTGGAGGCATCGTTACTGTTAGCATAGCACGTCGCGACGCTGTGCCCGATGCCCCACCTCGCATCCCGACCGAGGTGGGGTGTTTCGTTTTGGCGAAGGAGCAGACTCGATGAGTAAGTCCAATGATGAGTCCAACGAGAAGATCGGCCACGAAGTATCCGACTCATCCGACTTGGATCATTTCGAGGTCGAAACCAGGGGGCCGAGCTGGTTGGTGAGCACAGCTATGGCACGGCACATCGAAGCCCAGCTCGATGCCAGGCCGGCGCCGGAGTGGATCACCTTCGTCGACCTCTCGGGCGCCCGTATCAGGGTCAGAACGCGTGCCATCTGGTCGATCAGCCAGAGCACGGAGGCGCAGCGCGCAGACAGCCACGCCCGCTGGCAGCGCCTCAGGGAAGAACAGCGGGCGCGAGGCGAAGACAGCGACGACCGGCTCGATCTCTGATCGGCCGGAGTACCAGGCCCGGAGCGCCGAGTGGCACCGGCGTCCGAATGAATCAGGAAGCGAGTGCAGTAATGTTGAAGCCAACCATCTATCTCCCGTCCCGCCGGCTGATCCTCGGTCCGTCTGCACCGCGGGTTGGGAATTCCGGGCCGACGCCGACGCCCGATTCTGGTAATGGTGGAAACCAGACCGTGGGGGAGCCCGTCTCCCCCGCCACCACGGTCCTGGCGGAAGTCTGACGACGCAGATCTTCGGCGCGTCACCTGCTCCGGCCGCTGATCGTGGTGATGGCCGGCGCCGACGAGTTCGATCCTACAAAGACTGACCCCACATTCGACCGGCTATTGACGCCGCAGTTCTGCCTTCAGCTTGACTGGCTTGATAGAACCACATCGGTCACGTGAGGACGACTTGACGTTCCGTCGCACCCAGGTGGCGTAGCCGGGGGTTTCAACCCGGACCGAGTAGTTCCCGGAGCGCTCGAAGGCGAAACTATAGTACGGCAGGATGACGGCGGGTTGGCCTTCAAGCGGAAAGACGGCCACGAACGGGCCATCAGTGACTGTTATCACCGATGGAACAGTTGGGATCCGGTTGGTATCGTCGTCGACAATGGTCAACTCGATGGCCGGGTGACCGATACTGACACAATCACCACCAAAAAGGTTACATCCTGTGCTCAGGAAGCAAACCGCAAGGAGCATAGCGGTCGACGGCTGTCGCAACGGCATGATGCACCGCCCGGAAGTTATGCGCACAGAACGACTTGACACACCTTTGCTAGCCGCGCCGAACTAGAATCACGCCGAGCACGAGCAGGAGGGCTCCGACCACCCTGGTCGGCGTCACCACCTGCACCGGGAACCCGAGCCAGCCGTAGTGGTCGAGCACCAGCGCGGCAAGCAGCTGACCGGCGATCACCAGCGCCATCAGCGTCGCAACGCCAAGCTTGGGAGCGAGCACGATCATCCCAAGCACGTACACGCCGCCGATCAGTCCGCCGGTGAACATCCACCACGGGGTTCGGCCAAGCGTAGCTAGCGATGGCGGGCGCGATCCGGCCAGTGCAGCGATGGCCGCCGCCGCGAGTACCAGGACGGTACCGACGACGAAATTGACGACCGTTGCATGGAGCGGACTGCCGAGCGCAGTCCGGAGCGACGTGTTGATCCCCGTCTGCACCGACAGACCGATTCCCAGCAGCAGAGCAAAGACGACCCCGAGCAATAGCATGACGTGACTACTCTTTCGTCGAGGTATCGGCGGCGATCGGCGCCGGCTCGGCCAGGAGGCCGTCCAGATCGAGATGCCGGGTGACCATGCCCAGCGAGCCATCCGGGCCCCGGGACCACTCGGCGCGGGGCCGGTCCCAGTAAAGCTCGACCCCGTTCTGATCCGGGTCGCGTAAGTAGAGCGCCTCGCTTACGCCGTGGTCACTGGCGCCGTCGAGCGGGATGCGCGCCGCGACAAGACGCCGGAGCGCATCGGCCAGCGCCGCACGGGTCGGATAGCGAATCGCCACATGGAACAACCCGGTCGTACCGGCCGGCGGCGGCGACCCGCCCCGGCTTTCCCAGGTATTGAGACCGATATGGTGATGATAGCCGCCGGCGGAGACGAACGCTGCCTGGCTGCCGTAACGCTGCGTCAACTCGAAACCGAGCACCTCGACGTAAAAGCCGAGGGCCCGGTCCAAGTCGGCGACTTTGAGATGAACGTGGCCAATGTCGGTTCCGGAAGGGATCGGACCGAAGCTGGGGTTCGGGACAGGATCGGATGAAGTTGCCATCCCATCATTGTACCCGAACCCCGCATGGCCGGAAAGGACCGCCTACGCGCCGCCGGCCTGAGCCGACCGCTCGCCGGCCAGCTGACTCTGCCGCCGCCCGAGCCAGAGAGCCAGGCCGCCCCATACCAGGGCCAATGGCACCGCCACCGACGCCAGGCCGGCCAGCCCCATGCCCAGCTTGCCCAGGAAGCTCTCGGTCCAGGCGCCGATTACGTCGCCGCCGCGGTAGACGAAGGTGTCCGTGAAGGCCTTCGACTTGTACTTCTCCTCCCGCGTCACCACCGTGAACAGCGTTTCACGGCCGGGACGGGCAACGGCCCGCTGGAGCGCCTTGAAGATGGCATCGAAGATCGCGATGGCCGCAAGCGAGCCCACGATGGCAAGCCCGATGAAGCCGAATGCGACGACGAACGGCAACAGCGCGAGCGCCGTCGCCACGCCCAACCGCTTCATCAGATGACCGGCGACGACGGCCTGAAGCACCAGCGTAGTCACCTGGGTGAGGAGATCGAGCTGCGCGAATAGTCCCGTCCGGGTATCCAAATCCGTACCCATTGCCGCGACCATCTGGAGCCGGGTGACATAGATGAAGGTTCCGAGGATCGTCATCAGCAGGACGAACCCGGAGATACCGAGCAGGTACTTCGAGCGGAAGACGGCCCGCACGCCCTCCCACGCCTTGCCGCCGATCACCGCCTGCTCATCCACCGCGGGCGCCGCTTGCTCACCGGGCGCCGCTTCCGGCTTGAGGCGAGCCACCACCCCCGCCGCCCCGATTGCCAGAACCAGGAAGCCGGCCGAGACGAGCAGCAATGCCGGCGTGCCGAGCGGCTTAGCCAGCACACTCGCGAGCCAAGGGCCGAAGATCGCGCCCAGGGTGCCGCCGACCGCGATGACGCCGAAGATCCGCTTGCTCTGCTCGAGCGAGAAGCGATCGGCCATCAGCGCCCAGAACACCATCGTCGCAAACAGATTGAAGACGCTGAACCAGACGTAGAAGACCTGGCCCGACCGCTCGCCGACGGCCTGCGGCGTCAGCGTGATGAGCAGATAGAACGCCACCAGACTGAGCGCAAAGAACCCGTAAGTGAGTCCGACGAAGACGAGGCGGCGGAACCGGCTGACCAGATAACCGAACGCCGGCGTCACGAAGAAGGTCACCACCGCCGTCCCGATGAAGAGCCATCGGATGGCATCCATGCCGCGCTGCATGCCGAGCGCATCGCGGGCCGGGCGCAGCAGCATCAGCGCCGTCAGCACGCAGAAGAAATAGAAGGCCGCCGCCAGGATGGGCGCGACTTCCTCCCGGCGGACATTGAAAAACCGCTGTAGAAATCCTGTCATGCCCCCGCCTCGTAAAGTGAAACGTCGCCTACTTGGTTGACCGGGCGTGCGCAGCTGCCAAAAGCTGCCGCTCCTGATCGGCGGTCAGGCCGGCCACGAGCTTGGCTTGCCGGGCCTCCGGCAAGGTTTTGAACCAGTGCAGCGGGTCGCGCTGCCGAACCCGCCAGCGGTGCAGCCCCGACGACCGGCAAAGCGCCCAGTCCGACTGCCCCCAGCGCCGCGCTCTGGAGGAACTCACGACGATTGGTCATGTCACCTCGATAACTCGACAAATGATGGAATCCTGCCACCCCGACAGAGGGTCGGAACAGAGAGAGACTCGAACCCCTACGGAGAACGCTCCGCTCGGGATACAGATTTGTCGTCAGAATTGTGGCCAAAGTACGAACTACCACGCGATCGGCCCGTTCGAACCAGCGAACGGGCCGTCGGACTCAGAATAGAATACGGCTGAGGGGCCTCCGCCGTTACCCCGGAAGGCCGGATTGCTCGACGTAGAGCGTGTCGTCGCCGTCGCCGGCGGTGCGGATAGCCTTGACCAGCAGGTCGGCCCGGTCGGGAGCGCAGCCGGTGCTGGTCAGAACGTACCGGGCCATCCCCAAGGCCAGTTCCCGCTCACCCATGACCGCGAGTCCGACACCCTGCCGCTCCAGATACTGCTGTTCGCCTTCGCTGTGAGTGCGCGCCACGATATCGATGTTCGGATTGACCCGCCGCGCCAGATCGATGATCTGACGGGCCTGATACGCGCCCGGCGAGGCGACCACGAGCACCTTGGCATCCTCCAGATGGACATGATCGAGCAATCCGGGGCGAGCCGCGTCGCCGTAGAGCGCCGGGATGCGCCGTTCTCGCAGGTCTTCCACCACTTCCCGATTCTGTTCGATCACCACGTACGGCGTTTTTTCCCGATCGAGCGCCTGTCCGATGGTGCTCCCGACCCGACCGAATCCGATGATCACGGCATGCCCCTGCAGCTCGCTCTCGGTTGCAGGATCAGGGGTTTCGAGCGCATCGGCTCGCGGCCGATCGAAGAGGCGTGAAAGCAGCGGGCGATTGACGATGAAGCGCTCGACCGCCGGAACCGTCTGGAAGATGACGGGATTCAAGGTGATCGAGAGGATCGCCCCGGCCAGGATGAGACTGTTCCCCTCGGCGGGCAGCAGGCCGAGTGACATGCCGAGCCCGGCCAGGATGAAGGAGAACTCGCCGATCTGCGCCAGACTCGCCGAAACGATCAGCGCGGTCCGCACCGGATAGCGGAACAGCACCACGATGAGAAACGCCGCCACCGATTTGCCGACCGTGATGATCAAAATGACTTTCAGCACCGCCAGCGGATTGCGAATCAGCACCGCCGGATCGAAGAGCATCCCGACCGAGACGAAGAACAGCACTGCAAAGGCATCCTGTAACGGGAGCGCCTCCGCCGCCGCCTGGTGGCTCAAGTCGGACTCGGCAATGACGACGCCGGCGAAGAAGGCGCCAAGTGCGTAGGAGACGCCGAACAAAGCGCCGGCGCCAAAGGCAATGCCGAGCGCGGCGGCCAGCACGGCCAGCGTGAACAGTTCGCGCGAGCCGGTCCGCGCCACCCGGGCCAGCAGCCACGGAATGGCGCGGATGCCGACGAAGAGCATCAGCCCGATGAAGATCGAGACCTTGAGCAGCGTGATGGCGATTGCCGCTCCGATGCTGGCGCTACCATCGGTATCCGCAAGCGGCGTCCCGCCCAGCGGCAGCGCCAGCGCAGGCAGCAGCACCAGCGCCAGCACCATGGCCAGATCTTCGACGATCAGCCAGCCGACCGCGATCCGCCCGTTGATCGAGTCGAGCAACCCGCGTTCTTCGAGCGCGCGCAGCAGCACCACGGTGCTGGCCACCGAGAGCGACAGGCCGAACACGATGCCCTGGCCCCAGGTCCAACCCCACCAGACGGCCACGGCGGCACCCAAGGCCGTCGCCACCGCGATCTGCGCTATGGCGCCAGGCACGGCGATCTTGCGAACCGCGAGCAGGTCGCGCACCGAGAAATGGAGGCCGACGCCGAACATCAACAGCATGACGCCGATTTCGGCGAGCTGATTGGCCAGATCGGAATCGGCGACGAACCCCGGCGTGAACGGGCCGACGATCACACCGGCAATGAGATACCCGACGAGCGGAGGAAGTTTGAGCCGTGAAGCGATGAAGCCGAAGATGAATGCCAGGCCAAGGCCGATGGCGATTGTCGCAATCAACTCGGTATGATGCGGCATCCGTACCTGTCCGATGAGATAATTCAAACCACCGATTGCAGACGGGCAATGTCCACGGTCGGATGGTATCGGTCAACCCTCGAATTACCACCTCATCGGATCGGCTAGTCGCCCTTGAGCACCTCCACCGGATCGAGGCGAGCGGCCCGCCGCGCAGGGCCGTAGGTTGCCAGCGCGGCAACCACGAGAAGGACGAGCGGCGCTACCACGAACGCGACCGGATCGCGGACCCCGACACCGAAGACCAGGCTCTCCAGCAGCACCGCAGCAAACCACCCGCCGACAACACCGAGCCCCGCACCGACCAGCGCGAGCCCGACTCCCTCCCGCATGATCGAGCCGAGCACGACGCCGGCATCCGCGCCAAGCGCGCACCGGACCCCGATCTCCCGACGCCTGAGCCCCACCGCATAGGCCACCACGCCGTAGAGTCCCACCATCGCGAGCATGAAGGCCGCGCCCGCCACGCCGATGGCCACCACCGTCATCGCGCGCCGCGAAGTGCGGTCGGTCATCAGCCGCTGCGCATAGGTCGACAGGTTCGGCTGGCCGCCGCTCGCTCTCGGCAGGTCCGGGTCGATGGCCGCCACGGTCCGCCAGAGCGGCTCGATCAGAGCGTCAGCGGCGCCGCTCGCCCGGACCACCACGCCGGTGAACAACCACGGATTCCAGGTGTACGGGAGGTAGACCTCCTCGGAGGGATCGGTCTCAGCACCGAAGTGGCGCACATTCCCGACTACGCCGATCACCACGCCGCTGATCGGCGTCCCCACGTCGGGCAGCCAGCGTGCCGACCGGAAGACCGTGATCCGGCGCCCGAGCGGGTCCATGCCTGGAAAGCGCCGCCGCGCCAAGGCGTCGTTGACGATCAGCCCGTCGTTAGGTCCGGCGAGATCGGCCTCCGAGAATCCGCGCCCGCGGAGAATCGGAATGCCCATGGTGCCGAAGTACTCGGGCGAGACGAGGCGAAAGGCGGCCTGCGGCACCGGCTCGTCCGGTTTCTCCGCAACGCCGTCGACCACCAGCCGTGTCGCTATCCCGGCCCGAGAAATCGGGGCGTGATTCACCAGCGCCGCACTGGCAACGCCCGGGGTCCGTTGCACCTCGTTCAGCACCCGCCGATACAGTTCGAGAATCGACTCGGCGCTCGGATACCGGACCCAGTCCGGCTGGATGGTGAGCGAGATGAGCCCGTCCGGGTCGAAGCCGATCGGCGCCTCGACCACTCGGATCAGACTCCTGGTCAGGATCCCTGCCCCGACCAGGAGCGTGACCGCGAGCCCGACCTGGCCCACCACGAGCGCCCGCTGCGCTCGAGTCCGCCTCCCCGCGGAGACGCCGCGACCCGCCTTGACCAGTTCCGCCACCGGTCCGCGCGTCGCGCGAATGGCGGGCACCAGGCCGCTGAGCAGTGCCGCAGCCGCCGCCAGCACCACCGCAGCCAAGGCGAGCCTCGGCTCGACCCGTACTTCCGCCAGTCGAGGCAGCAGATCCGGCACAGCCGCTTGGAGCGCACCCAGCAGCACACCTGCCAGCACCAGACCCAGCACGGCCCCGAACAACGCCACCACTCCGCTTTCCAGCAGACGCAGACGAATCAGGGATCCCCGACTGGCGCCGAGGGCGGAGCGCACAGCCAGCTCCCGCTCGACCGCCTGCGCTCGCACCAGCGCCAGACCCGCGACGTTGGCGCAGGCAATCAGCAGGACCAGTGCAACCCCGCCGCCGAACAGCAGCACCGTACCAACCGGATTCGGCACCCCTCGCCCGGTAAAGGCGAGCGGATCGTAGAGAAAGTCGCGAATCGGGATCAGGGCAGCGCGAGTCCACCCTTCCTGCTCTCCCGGATACGCCTCCGCCAGCCGCCGCGCCACCACACCAAGCGAGGCTTCGGCCCGAGTCGCCGCCACGCCCGGAGCGAGCCGGCCGACCACCAGCCCGTCCGCATGGTTCCCCCGGTAGGCAACGGCCGCCTGGTCGGCAGCAGGGAGGGTCCGAAACGGAAGGTAGATTTGCGCCCACGACGGCAACTGGAATCCCGGCGGCATCACGCCGACCACCGTGACGGCCCCCTCGGCCAGCGTCAGCGTCGTCCCGATCACGTTCCGATCGCCACCCAGGTAGCGGCGCCAGAAGTCGTATCCCAGCACGGCTACCCGCGCCGCCGTGGCGTCGTCCTCCCGCGTCAGCGCGCGGCCGAGCAGCGGAGGCGTCCCCATCGCCTCGAAGAACCCGATGGTCGGAAAGGCGACCAGGATGGCCTCTGCTCCTTCGGCTCGACGCCAGATCAGCTGCGTCCCCGGCACATAGGCCATCCGTTCGAACCCGTCGGCCTGCGCCTCCCAGTCCTGCACCGTCGGGTGGGAGGGGAGGCGGAGGCCTCCAGCCTGATGCCCCTCGAAGAGCACCACGACACGATCGGCGGCGGGGAACGGCAGCGGAGCCAGCAGCAGCCGGTCGGCAATCGCGACCACGGCCAGCGTGGCGCCGATACCGAGTGCCAGGATGGCCGAGGCCGATATCGTGTACCCGGGGGCGCGGCGGAGCGAGCGGAGGACCAGACGAAGGTCCAACATCCAGGACGCTCCCCATTCGCGCCAACGACGGTAACGACGATGGGCCACGGCCTCGGCCCGGGTCTGCCGTACCGCATCCGCCATCGACCCCAGCTGCCGGCGGGCTTCGGCCTCGGCGTCCTCGCGCGACATACCGGCCTGGATCAAAGCGTCGATCTTGAAGGCCAGGTGGCTTTCGAGTTCCTCGCGGACCTCGTCGTCGACCCCCGGTTCCCGACCCGCCAAACGAAAGATTCGGCGCATCACCCCTCCTATCGCTCGATCGGCCGAAGCACCTTGGCTACCGCTTCGACATAACGGTTCCACTCGGCCGCAGCCGTCCGCAGCTCCCGCCGCCCCTTGGTAGTGAGCCGATAGTACTTGGCGCGCCGATTGTTTTCGGAAAGGCCCCACTCCGACTCGAGCAGCCCGCGCTTTTCCAGCCGGTGCAACGCCGGGTAGAGCGCCCCTTCTTCGACCAGGAGCGCCTGATCGGTGCGGTCCTTGATCCAGGTAGTGATGGCGTAGCCGTGCAGCGGACGCCCCCAGGAGAGCGTTCGAAGGATCAGGATATCGAGAGTACCCTGTAGCAGATCGAGGCCGGCCATGCTTTCCCCCTAATCGTCTTAGGGAAGAAAATGGCACGCTCCCCTAAAAGCGCAAGGGGTTGCCACTCCCACTGCTAAAAGCAAGCGCGGCGGCCCGAATCGGACCGCCGCGCTGCCGTATTGCCACTCGGTTCGTCGTTACTGGACCGCGTTCACCATGTCGAAGATCGGCAGGTACATCGCCACCACCATGCCGCCGACGACCACGCCGAGCACCACGATCATGATCGGCTCCATCAGCGAGAGCAGCGCGCTGACCGCCACGTCGACTTCGGCGTCGTAGAAGTCCGCGATCTTCGACAACATGTCGTCGAGGCCGCCGGTCTGCTCACCGACCGCGATCATCGAGATCACCATCGGCGGGAAGACGCCGGACGTCTGAAGCGGACCTGCGATGGTGTCACCACCGGCAATCGAGGCGCGGGACTGCATCACGGCATCATGAATGACCCGGTTGCCCGCCGTCTTGGCCGTAATCTCGAGGCCATCGAGAATCGAGACGCCGGACGAGATCAGCGTACCGAGCGTCCGGGTGAACCGCGACACGGCGGACTTCCGGAGCAAGTCGCCGACGACCGGGGCGCGCAGCAGCGCGCCATCGACGGTGCGGCGACCGTTGGGCGTCAGATAGTACTGACGGCCCAGGAAGACCACCGCCACAATCCCACCCAGAATGGCCCACCACCACTGGATCAAACCGCTCGAGAGCGCGATCACGATCCGGGTCGGCAGCGGCAGTTCCATGGCCACCGACGCGAACATGGTCTCGAAGGTCGGGATCACGAAGATCAGCAGCACCGCGATGGCAATGACGGCCACCGAGATGATCACCGTCGGATAGACCATGGCGCCTTTGACCTTGCGGATCAGGGCGTCGTTCTTTTCGAGGAAGGTTGCCAGGCGGAGCAAGATGGTATCGAGAATACCGCCCGCCTCACCGGCCGCCACCATGTTGACGTACAGGTCGGGAAAAGCCTTCGGGTGCTTTCGGAACGCGTCGGCCAGGGTGTTACCGGCCTCGACATCGAACACGACCTGTTTGACGACGTCCTTGAGCGTCTTGTTCTCGGTCTGCTGCGCCAGGATGTTGAGGGACTGCACCAGCGGCAGGCCCGCATTGATCATGGTGGCAAACTGCCGTGTGAAGATGACCAGGTCACGGGTGGTGATGCCTCCCACGCCCGGTATCTTGAAGGCGTACTGCTTGGGCTGCTCGCGCACCGTGACCAGCAGAAGGCGATTCTTCTTGAGGTACGCCATGACGTCGTCCTTGGACGGGACGTCGAGGGTACCCTTCATAATCTGCCCGCTCGTCGTGTTCTTCGCGGTATACTCGAATACGGCCATAGTATCGTCCTTGCCTCCCTAACGCCGAGCCAACACGCGGTCGCTCTTGTCCTTGGGATGCTCGGCAATCGCCTGTTCGTCCATAGGCTTCTCACCGATCATGCGCAGGAACTCGTTGGGCTCCTGCGCCACCCGAAGGCACTCTTCCTTCATCACGTCGCGCCCCATGAACAGCTGATACAGCGAATCGGTCATGGTCTGCATCCCGTGCTTCTTGCCGGACTGCAGCGCAGAGTAGATCTGGTGGATCTTGTCGTCGCGGATCAGCGCCCGGATAGCCGGCGTCGCCACCATGATTTCGCACGCCATCACGCGCCCGCGGCCGCGGGCCCGCTGCAGCAGCGTCTGGGTCACCACGCCCTCGAGCACGAAGGCCAGCTGAGCCCGGATCTGGGACTGCTGGTTGTGCGGGAATACGTCGATGATGCGGTTGATCGATTCGGCTGCCGAGTTGGTGTGCAAGGTCGCGAGGACGAGGTGGCCGGTCTCCGCGATGGTCAGCGCGGCGGCGACGGTTTCCAGATCCCGCATTTCGCCGACCAGAATCACGTCCGGGTCTTCACGCAACGCATACTTGAGCGCCGCCGAGAAGGATTTGGTGTCCGTCCCGACCTCACGCTGGTTGACGATGCAGCTCTGGTGGCGGTGGATGAACTCGATCGGATCTTCGACCGTGATGATATGGCCCTTGCGATCCTTATTGATCTTATCGATCATGGCCGCAAGCGTGGTCGACTTACCCGAGCCGGTCGGTCCGGTGACGAGGATCAGTCCCCGAGGCCGCTCGGAGAGACGCGCCATGACGGGAGGAAGACCGAGTTCGTCGAAGGTCCGCACGCTGAAGGGGATCATCCGGAGCACCATGGCGACGCAGCCGCGTTGCTTGAACACGTTGCCTCGAAACCGCGCCAGGTTCTGGATGCCGAAGGAAAAATCGAGCTCGTCGTCGAGCTCGAACCGCTTCTTCTGCGACTCGGTCAGGACCGAGTAGGCCAGCTGGATGGTGTCCTTCGGGGTCAGCACATGATCGACCGAGCAGTCGCCGATGTCGCCGTCGATCCGCAGCTTGGGCCGCTCGCCCGCGGTAATGTGCAGATCGGAGGCGTCCTTGTCGATCATTTCCTGCAGTAGCGACCGGAGATTGAGCCGGTTCTGCCCAGCGGCGCCGCCGGCCGCACCCTCGTGCACCCGCAGGTCATTCTCGCTCATGCAGACGTCTCCTTGACTACTTCTTCCAGGGTCGTCACGCCTCGATCGATCTTCTTGAGGCCGTCCATCCGTAGCGTAAGCATACCATCTTTGACCGCCTGCTCGCGCAGCTCAGCCACCGAGCCACCGCGCAGTACCATGCGGCGAAGTTCATGACTCATCGTCATGACCTCGTACAAACCGGCGCGCCCCTTGTAGCCCGTCCCGCCGCAGTTGTCGCAGCCGGTGCCTTTCTGGAACGGCACGCCGGACAATGCTTCGATGTTGTCGTTGAGGGCCAGCAACTCGTCCTCTTTGTATTTGGCCGGCGCCTTACAGTTGGAACAGATGCGACGCACCAGACGCTGCGCCACCACCAGGTTGACGGCGGCGGCCACGTTGAAGGGCTCGATACCCATGTCGATCATACGGGTGATCGTGCTGGGCGCGTCATTGGTATGGAGCGTCGAGAGCACCAGGTGACCGGTCAAGGCGGCCTTGATGGCAATGCCACCCGTCTCGAGATCTCGAATTTCACCGATCATGACGACGTTGGGATCCTGCCGCAGGAAGGCGCGGAGCGCGGCGGCAAAGGTCAACCCGATTTCCGGGCGGACCTGCACCTGGTTGATCCCCATCAGGTTGTACTCGACCGGATCCTCGGCCGTCATGATGTTGGTTTCGATGGTATTGATGCGCTGCAACGCCGAATACAGCGTGGTGGTTTTACCCGAGCCCGTCGGCCCGGTTACCAGCACCATCCCGTAGGGGTTGAGGATGTTCTTGAGAAGATCCGCTTCCGCCTTGGGCTCGAACCCGAAGGTGCTCAAGTCGAGCGTCAGATTCCCCTTGTCGAGGATTCGAAGCACGATCTTCTCGCCGAAGAGGCAGGGCAAGGTCGAGACACGGAAGTCGATGACCTTGGGGCCCATCTTGAGCTTGAGTCGGCCGTCCTGCGGAATCCGGCGTTCGGCAATGTTGAGCTGCGAGAGAATCTTGATGCGGGAAATCAGCGCGGCGCGCAGCTTGATCGGCGGTTTCATCACTTCCTGGAGCACACCGTCGACGCGGTAGCGGACCCGCATTTCGTGTTCGAAGCACTCGACGTGGATATCGGACGCGCCGCGCTTGACCGCATCGGTCAGGATGCCGTTGATCAGCTTGACGACCGGCGCGTCGTTGATCTGCGCCTGGCTGACGTTCTCGTCCTCCTGGTCCTCGACCAGTTCGAGATCGTCGGTCAGCCCGAGGCCTTCCATGTCCTTGAGGATTTCCTGCAACTGCGCCTGCTGCGCACCTTCACCGACATCGTAGTACTTGTCGATCAGGCCGCGGAGCGTGTACTCGCCGGCCAGCACCGGAAACAGGTCGAATCGGGTGATGAACTTGAGATCCTGCAGCAACCCGTGATCGGTCGGATCGGCCATCGCGACCGTCAGCGTCCGCCCCTCCCGTTTGAGCGGCAGAACACAGTGCTTACGAGCTACGTCGGTCGGGATCAGCTTGAGAATCTTGGCGTCGACCTCGAAGCGCGACAGGTCGACCGCCGGCACCCGGTGCTGGCGCGCCAGGATTTTGGTGACCTCGACTTCGGACAGCATGGCGAGCTTGACGAGCACATAGCCCAGCCGATGGCCGGAACTCTTCTGCTCCGTCAATGCTTGGGTCAGTTGCTCGCGGGTCAGCAGATTCTCTGTCAGGAGGATCTCGCCCAAACGATCGCCGACGCCGGGGGGGGCCGCCACCATTGCCATCGTGCCTTGTCTACCTCTTTCCCGCCCAAGGACGCTTCAAACTGCAAAGATTTGCATTGACCGACTAGGGGTCAGGCAGTCACCTACTACGAATCTGATGCCAGTCGAGCTATCGGCTCACGGTACAGTAACTTGAGGCGCCAGTTGAGTTACCAGACGCGTGGTAAGCCCTGGCACTTTGGCCAAGTCCGCTACCGATGCGAATGGCCCGTGCCTTTGGCGATATGCCATAATGGCTTTGGCACGACTCGGGCCGATTCCGGGCAAGCGCTCCAACTCTGCCTGGCTTGCCGAGTTGAGCCGAATCGGGCGCCCCGGAGGCAACTGGGAAGCCCGCCGGGAAGAACCACCGGAACCGTCCAGGACGAGGGGAGGAAGCGGCGCCGGCGGGGGGATGGAGACGCCCCGAGACGCGGGACGGCGGGCGCGAACCCGGAGGGTATCGCCCAGCGTGATATGGGGGCCGATTGCCTGGAAGAGGGCCGGTCCAATCCCTGGAACGCCATCCACCTCGGCGAGCGAGCCGAACCCGCCCAGGCTATCCCGTTCCCGGACCATCCGGCGAGCCAACCCGGGGCCGACCCTCGGCAACCTGGTAATCTCGGCCACCGAAGCCCGGTTGAGGTCGATCCGTTCATCGGCTCGGAGCGGACGACCCAATCGCTCGGATGCGGCCCGATGCGCGGCCGGGTCCGCACTCGAGACCCCGGACAGGAGCACCAACCCGCCCGGGGCGTCAGCAGCACCGAGCGCCAGGGCCCGTAGCGCATGGCCGAGCCCGGCAACCAATAGCAGCGAGGCAATCGCAAGTCGTTCCTTGGGCGACATGGCGATACTATACCGGTTGCGAACACTCTTTCCCTAACCCGTTTTACGCAACGAGGTGCCTCGTATTGCGATTAGATGACGCCTTTGTACCGACCAAATCCGACCTGACCAAATCTGACGGTTCCACTCGGCGTTTTTCGTAACGGTCAGTAGGACCGGACGTGGGCCTCGGCCCCGCTTCCGCACCGCCTTTCTTGAATTCGCAGGGAGACCCGAAGATGACATTGCAGATGAACCGAATTGGCCGAGCCATC
Organism: uncultured Gemmatimonas sp.; assembly: GCA_964619465.1. Lineage (GTDB taxonomy): Bacteria > Gemmatimonadota > Gemmatimonadetes > Gemmatimonadales > GWC2-71-9 > SHZU01. The sequence goes on along the minus strand of CAZUES010000011.1, from coordinate 27,553 downwards.
AGCCTCCTCGCCCTGGCCGCCGTGGCGGCATGTAGTTCGGACGGAGACGGGAATACCGACCCGACTCCCAACCACGCCATCTCACTGGCGCTCAGTAGCGCGAGTGCCACCGTTACGGCGGGGAATACGCAGAACGTCAACGTCACACTGACTCGGAGCGGTGGCTATGCCGGCACCGTCACCTTCACGGTCGACGGCGCGCCGGCAGGTGTCAGCGGCAGCGTGGGCAACCCGTCAACCTCCGGAGCAACCACCACTGCGACGGTGACGATCAGCGTGGCGGGCTCGACTGCGCCAGGTACGTACAACCTGACCCTTCGCGCAGCCGGCAGTGGCGTGACCGATGCCACCGCCCCGTTCGCACTCACGGTTCAGGCTGCGGTCGTCGGAAGCTTCACTCTCGCGGCCTCTCCAGGAGCGGTCTCTGTCGCTCAGGGAGGCAGCGCAAGCAGCGCCATTGCGATCACCCGCACCGGCGGGTTTGCCGGGGCTGTCGCGTTGACGGTGACCGGAGCGCCGACCGGACTGACCGCCACAGTGGATCCCGCCAGCACCACGGGCGCGACCAGCACGCTGAGCCTGGCTGCCGGCGCCAGCCTGGCAGTCGGGAGCCACACCCTGACCATCCGGGGCACTGCCCCGGGCCAGACCGACCGGACCGCGACCGTTCAGGTCTCGATTACCGCGGGGAGCGGCAGCAGCGACGAGGTGGTGCTCGACCTGTCCACCTGCGGTCTCAGACCCACCTGGTTTGCGGTACAGGACGGCGACGGTCCCTGGCAAGTCGTGACGCCGACCAACAATGTCTTTCGGTTTACCGCGACCGCCGATCGCGGCGCCGTCGCGTTTCCCTTCGCAACCACCTTCAACGTCTATCATCTCGCGCGCGCCGAGCTTCAGGACGTCAGCGCGTACTTCTGTGGCGCGACGACGGCGCCGCAGACCAAGGTCGTGCTTGGCACGGTCGCCGGCCTGGGCGCCAGCGATTTTGCCCAGATCTGGCTGGGCGGAGGCGCCGGCAGTGTCTCGCACCCGAACACCTCGTTCTCTATTACGCAGGTCCCCCCGGGGAGCCATACGCTGACCGGCTGGCGCCATAACCTCCTAGCCGAGATCCTGGGAACACCAGGCAATCCGGACCGGGGCTTCGTCCGGCGCGGACTCGACATCCCCAACAACGGCTCCGTCGGCGTGGTCGACTTCGACGGCGAGGATTCGTTCACTCCGGAAACCGCAACCATCAGTGTGACCGGTCAACGCACCGGAGCGACGATGAATCACACCATGGGATATTACACCGGCTCAGCCTGCCACTTTGCCTCGCTGTACACCTCGGCGGCACCGACGGCGGCGACCATGACCGCGTCAGGCTTCCCGGCGGGCAAGCAGGCCGCCGGCGACTATCACTTCCTGTCGGTCACCGAGTTGATGGACCTGGGGACCGCTCCGACGGGATACTCCGGGGGGCGGGTCATTCAGCAGGTATTTCGATTGCTCACTGACCGGACCGTGGCGCTGCCGCCGGCCATGGCACGGCCGGTCGTCACCGCTCTGACGGGCCCGTATCGCCGGCTGCAGGCCGTGATCTCCATCCCGGATGTCTACGGGCGGCTGGTCAGTCTGTCGTACAATCAGACCGGCAGCGCACGTAGCGTGAACCTGAACGCAACCCGCGGTTGGTTTGTTGACGCATCAGCCACCCTCGCGATGCCCGACCTGAGCGGTCTGGCCGGATGGAACCCGACCTGGGCTCCGCCGTCCGACGCAACCGGCACCTGGTCCGTACAGGCCACCGGCAACAACCTGACCGACACGAACGTTTGCTTCGAAGGGGCATTCATCATTCAGGCCACCGAACTCGGAAGCTTCTGAATCAGGAAGGGGTGGGAGGGGCAGCGACTCCTCCCACTCTATTCCGCTCCACCCTGCCTAGCGAGCGGGTCGTGCCGCGCGAATTACAGCCATCATCACATTGCCGACCGCCTCGAGCGTCGCAGCGCTCAGCTTGTCGATGGTATCATCGACGGTATGCCAGAAGGGGAAACCCGTCCCGGCGCCGAAGTCGGTGATCACGTCGATGGCGCGAATGCCCACCTGCTGCAGCGGAATGTGATCGTCGGTAATCGCAGGCCCCGTCTGATCCACAAAAAGCGCCTCGTATCCCATCCGCCTGGCCATGGCCCACACCGCATCGACCAGGGCGGGCGCCGCCGTGACCGAGTAACCCTCTTTGCGGAACCGTGAGTTGGTCGCACCTACCATATCGAGCAGGATGGCGTACTCCGGCTTCGGGCCGACCTGATTGCGGGCGTAGTAGCGCGAGCCGATCAATACGTCTTTGTCCTCGCCGAAATCGCCATAGTCTTCGCCGTCGACGAAGAGCAGATCGACCCCGACTTCCGGCGGGCTGGCGGCCAGCGCATCGGCCATGGCCAGCAGAACGGCAACCCCCGACGCGCCGTCGTTGGCGCCTGGAACCGGTTGCTTGGCACGAACCCCGGTGTCCGCGTCCGCCACTGGACGGGTGTCCCAGTGGGCCAGGAACAGGAGCCGGTGGGTCGCCTCCGGCCGAAACCGGGCAATCAGGTTCTGCATCGGCAGTGAATCGCCTCGAAGCGTCCGGTGGGCCCACCTCTGCACCACCACCGTATCGGCGCGGACCCGCAAAAGGCTGTCGAGCCACTGCGCCGTACGACGGTGGCCCTCGGTTCCCGGAATGCGCGGCCCCATCTCGACCTGGAGCCTGGCATAACCAAGCGCCGCCTGGCCATCCACCTCGGGAACCGGCGGCGTTTCCGACTGGCAGCCGACTGCGAAAAGGGTCAGCACCAGCAGTGCGGAACGTCCCATCTCATCTCGCGGGTAACGTGAGGGCAGGACGATAGGGAAGGTGTCCCCCATTCGGAAGGGGCGGTGGCGGAATCCGAGCCACTGGAATAGGCGTCAAACCCTCCGGTCCGATTAGTTTTCAGAGCTTATGCGCCTGCTCCGCGGTCACATTCTCCGTTCGATCGCCGGCCCGTTCGTGTTCTCGCTCGGCGCCTGCACCGGCCTCCTGCTGGTCAACCAGCTTGCCAAGCAGTTCGGGAACCTGGTCGGCAAGGATCTGCCCTGGCAGGTCATCGTCGAGGTGCTCAGCCTGAGCATCCCCTTCATCGTGGCGTTGACGCTCCCGATGGCGGTACTGGTTGCCGTACTCTACGGCTACAGTCAGCTCGGCGCCGACAACGAGATCACAGCCATGCGGGCGAGCGGGTTGAGCGTGATGCAAATGCTCCGGCCGGCCTTGATCGCGGGCGTCGTGCTGATGCTGATCAGCTTCGTCTTCGTCGATCAGATCCTGCCTCGGACCAACGCGCGACTCGGCAACCTCCAGACCGATATCGGGCAGAAGAAGCCCGCCTTCCAGATGCGGGAGCAGGCCATCAATCAGCTCCCCCCCTACTTCGTGCGGGCCGGTCGCGTCTATCCGGGCTCGGGACGGCTGACCGATGTCGAGATCTTCGACCTGAGTCTGGCCACGGGGCGCCGAGTCGTCTATGCGGACAGCGGCGTCATGGCATTCGACGAACGCGGCGTCGATCTGGCGCTGACCCTCTTTACCGGGAAAGTCCACGAATACACCACGGCGGAACCGTCGAAGATTCGGATCACCCATTTCGATCGCAACCTGATCCGGGTCAAGAACGTCCAGAACATGTTCGACCGCGATACCGCGAACTTCCATCGCGGCGACCGCGAGATGACGACCTGCGAAATGATGGACCAGGTCAGCTACTCCTCGCGTCGAGCCCTGGTGTCCGACGACCTGCGATACGGGATGGCGGTCCAGGATCTCAGGAACCTGATGCGGCTCAAACTTCCCCTCATCTCGCCGGGACCGGTTCCCGACCCCGTCCGGCACTGCGGCCGCTGGCGAGTGATCGAACGTGCCATCGGCCGGGTCATTCTTCCCCAGACCGCAACCGCGCAGCAACCGGAAGCCCCGCAGGTCGTGGTACCAACCGCCCAGGATACGGCGGCCATCGAATCGACCAGCCCCGGGATCATCGTCCCGCCGGCTCCGGACCAGTCGGCGCCCGCGGTCGTCAGCACGCTTGGCGAGGTCTCATCGGCAGCCTACGACGGCCGCCAGGCGCGCGCGTCGTCGGCCAAGTTCCAGGTCGAGATCCATAAGAAGTACGCCATCAGCGTCGCCTGCCTCACGTTCGTCCTGATCGGGGTTGCCCTGGCGCTGCGCTTCCCGCGTGGCGGCATGGGCCTGGTGATCGGTGGCGGCCTGACCATCTTTGCCGTCTTCTATGTCGGTCTGGTCGGCGGCGAAGCGCTGGCTGATCGCGGCTTCGTCAAGCCGGCTCTGGTGATGTGGGCCCCGAATGCCGTCGTCCTCCTGGTCGGATTGGTCGGCCTCTTGCGAGTCAACCGCGAGTTCGGATCGACCCGTGGCGGCGACTTCGCGGATATGATCGATACGCTGACGCGGCCGTTCCGCCGCAAGCCGAAAGCGGCCTGACCGTGGTCATCATCCGACGCCTGAGCCGCTATGTGCTGGGCCAATGGCTCAAGATTTTCTTCCTGGCGGGGCTGGGCCTCCCGGTCGTCTCGGTCCTGGTCTATCTGACCGAGCGCCTCAACCGCCTGCTCGATCGTGACCTGAGCGCCGCAACGATTGCGCAGATCGGCCTGTTCGCAATTCCCGGCAACACGGCCAACATGATTCCGGCCGCCACGCTGTTCGCCACCGTGTTCACGGTCGGGCCGCTGGCCCGCAATTCCGAAATCACCGCGGCCAAAGCCGGTGGTGTGAGCTTCTACCGCCTGGTCTTCCCGATTCTGATTGCCGCGTCGCTGGCCGGGCTGTTCTGCTTCTGGATTACCGAGATCGCGCCGCAGACGACGGCGCGCCAGCTCGAGCTGGAGCGGGAGCGCACCAACCGGAATCAGACCACCCGGTACGACTTCGTCTACCTGGCCGACAAGGGCTGGACCTACTCGATCCGCTATCTGGACACCCAGAACAACGGGATGCAAACCCTGCTGCTCGAGCACGCCGGCCGCGCAGAAGATTATCCCAACATGGCCATCACGGCCGACAGCGCGAAATGGGTAGATTCGACCGGTCGTTGGCGCCTCGAGAACGGCGTGCTCCACATGCTGGGCGACTCCAGTGCGCAGGTGACGGCCAGCTTCGCCACCCTGGAAATGGCGACGCTGAACGAGCAACCGACCTCGCTCTTGAGCGAACCCAAGCGGCCGGAAGAGATGACCTACCGGGAGCTGGAGAGCTTCATCTCCACGCTGTCCCGCTCCGGCAACGACACCAAGAAGCTCGAGGTCGATCTGGCCGTGAAGCTGGCGCTGCCCGCCGCCTGCCTAGTCATCGCGCTGTTCGGGGCACCGCTCGCCATGAGTAATCCGCGCGCCGGCGCCGCCTGGGGCATCGCGATCAGTCTGGGCACCACCGTGGTCTACCTGCTGCTGATCAATCTCGCCAAGGCCGTCGGCGCCACCGGCGTGATCTCGCCGACCCTATCGGCCTGGCTCCCCAACGGGTTTTTCCTGGGGCTCGGCCTGTGGCTCTTTGCGCGGGTGCGAACCTGACGGCTCCTCACCGATCAATCGGGCGACAGCGCACCGCCCGCTGCAGCGATCGAATCTGAAACGACCGAATGCTGAAAAAGAAACGGGGGTGGGACATGTCGTCCCACCCCCGTTTCGTCGATCACACCGCCTGAGGCGAATTAGAAGAGATACTTCCCACCCACCTGAATCCGCCAGCGCGAGCTGTTGATCAGAGCGCGATTCCGCGAGGGCATCGCGTTCGGCACCGTATAGACGCCGCGATCGTCGCTCTGGGTCGCGGTGCCGCGGGTGTCGTAGCCGGACATGGTCAGGAAGTTGATCTGTTCGAACTGCGACGTTTCCCGGTTCACGCCCCAATCGCTGTTGAGCAGATTGAGGAAGTTGAAGAAGTCGACGCCCACCACCAGCGACTGCCCGCTCAAGGTCTGGATCGGCTTGGCCAGACGCAGATCGAGGAACTTGATCCACGAATTCCGACAGGAGTTGCGCTCCATGATCTGGCCGCGCTGCTCGTCGAGACACTTCTCACTCGAGATGAACTCGTCGAGGCGGCTCCAGGCCGTCGGGTCGCTCAGCGAAATGTCATTGGCATCCCGCGGCACGTAGAACAGGTCATTCGACACGTTGCCATCGCCGTTGGCATCGTTGCTGTAGACGTAGGCATACGGAGTTCCCGCCCGCGCGGTGTAGATCGCCGAGAACTCGATATTGAGCGGAAGCGTCGCAGTGCCGCTCAAGGTGATCTTGTGCGGCACGTCGTACGCCGCCAGACGCAGGTTCCGATCGTCGAGGGTGCCGTCGAGCGCCGTGTTACGAAGATTCGACGTCGCCACGCTCGAGCCGAGACTCATCAGGTCTTCGGTCTTGGCGCGGGTGTACGCAGCCGAGAAACCCACCCCACCCGAGAAAGATTTCTGCAACTGAATCGTCGCCATGGTCGACCGGTCGGCGTTCTTGTTCGAGTGCCGCACGACCTGACTCAAGGCGGTGGTCGGCCGGAGGCGGACCAGCGCCGTTCCAGCAGGGTTCGGCGCAGCATAGAGCAACCGCCCCTCCCCGTTTATTTCGCCCGGCGTGACGTTGTCGTCCGTCTGGTACATCTGGTTCCGGGCGCGAGTGTGAATGAAGTCGAGCGTCGCGACGAAACCGCTGCCCAGCTGCTTATCCAAACCCAAGGCGAACTTCAGCGCCTGCTGGAACTTGAAGTTTTCTTCGAAATAGTTGATGAGCGGCGTCGACGCCGACGTACCGCCACCGCCGGCGCAGCCGGTCGGCATGTTGTTGATGTCGACGGTGAAGGCCGGCGGCGTGAGGCCGTTTCCACCCGTCGGAGTCAGGTCGCAACGCAAGGTCGCCTGCTCGAGCCCCGTGTTGGTAAACGCGTTGGCCATCCAGACATAGGGCGGCCGACCGGAGAAGAGGCCGACGCCGCCACGCAGCACGGTGTTCGCCTCGCCCCCAACATCCCAGTTGAAGCCGAAGCGGGGTGATAAGAGCAGGTTGCCGGACGGGAACTGTCCCGTGTTGACACCAAGCGCCAGCAGCGCAGGATTGTCATTCTGGAACGGCTTGTCGCTGAACGGCACGTCGAAGCGAACGCCGGTGGTGAGCGTCAGGTCGCGCGTCGGCCGCCAGGTATCCTGGATGTAGCCGCCCAGCTGACGAACTCCGAAATCGGCCGTGAAGCCGCCGGGTCGCGTTTCCAGCGCAATCTCGTAGCGGCGCGCAAGGCCGAGATCGAGGGAATCGGCACTGCCGAAGGTCCAGGTTCCGAACCGATTGTTGGCGAACAGGTTGCGGAAGCTGAAGATCTCGTTGTGCGTGCCGATGGTGATCTGGTGATTACTCCCGACATCGAATGTCAGATTGGCCGTGAGTTCGAAAATGTTCTGATCGAGCTCGTTGCCGTGCGAGAAGCGCTCACCACCGGCCCCCATATAAAAGCCCAATGCATCCTGGACCATGATGAGCGGCGTCTGGTTGGCGATCTCGCGTGCGTCGCGGACGGTCTGATACCCGACCATTGCCTCGAGGCTCGCGCGGCCAAGTACCGTGGTGAACTTGGAGCGGATCGAGTTGGTCGTGTTCCCGATCTTGTAACCGCTGTTGGAGAGCTGCCAGCCGTCACGATCGGCCGCCGCACGGGAGCCGCGGCTGAAGTTGTCGCGGCTGGCACGGGTGTAGTTGTACGAAAGTTCGAGCTGCGACGACCCCCCCAGCTGCGCATTGAGCTTGCCGAAAAAATTCTTGTCCGGCTGATTCAGGTTCTGCGGTGCTTCGATTCCACCGGGGTCGAAACCATACCGGTCCTGCAGAATCTGGCGAACCTGGTTGGCCGCCGCCGACGTGATACCGGTGGTCGGGTCATCGGCGGCCGGACCGACGAACGGCGTCGTCGAGGTCTGGAGGTCGGCGCTCAGGAAGAAATGCAGGCGGTCGCGAATGATCGGACCACCCAGCGTGCCGCCGTACTGCTTGATATCGAATTCGGAGATCTCATCCCCGGCCGTATCTCTACCGACCAGGTCCGGACGCTGCAGGTAGCCGAAGAGCGACCCGTGGAACTGATTGGTGCCCGATCGCGTAATACCGTTCACCAAGCCGCCGGAGAAACTCCCCTGGCGCACGTCGAACGGAGCCACCAGCACCTGATACTCCTGGATCGCCTCCAGCGAGATCGGCTTGGCACCGGCCGAGCCGCCCGGCGTGCCGCTCGACGCCAGACCGAAGATGTCGTTGTTGACGCCGCCGTCGATCTGGATCGCGTTGAAGCGGCCGTTTTGCCCACCAACCGACGAGCCCAGCAGCACCTGCGGGCTGGTCCGGATCAGGTCGGTAAAGTTCCGCCCCAGACTCGGCATCCGCCGGATGGTTTCACCGGACACGGTCTGCGCGGCGCCGGTCCGCCCGGTGTTGATCAGCGGATTGGTCGCCGCCGTGACCTCCAACTCCTGGAGCGTCACGATCTGCTGCTGCAGCTCGAAATCCTCGATCTGACGCTGACCAAGCGTGAGCCGGATACCGGTCTTGGTAACGGGCTGGAACCCGATGCCACGAACGTCAATGGTATACGGCCCGCCGGGAGGCACGTTTTCGAAGTTGTACCGCCCGTTGGCACGGGTCGTGGTCGAAAGCCGAGCACCGGTGCTGGTGTTGGTCAGGGAGACGTTGGCAGCCTCGACCGGCTGCCCCCCTTCCCGGGTAATTATCCCGGTCAAGGCGGCGCTGGTCTGGCCCTGAGCCCAGGCCGCACCCGCCGTCAACGTGCTAACTAACATGAATACAACGAGATAGCTGCTAAGCCTCCGCAACGACCGCATCAGTTACTCCGCAGGCAAGGTCATCGATGGTCTTGATTCCAGGGCGGGGCCCCGGCGCGGACAAACATCGCGATCAGACCCTACCCGGTCAAGCGAGGCCAGTATCGGTTCGGCAACAAATCGCCGGGCTCCGAATAACGGAACCCGGCGAAACGGTTTGGCGGAGACGAAACGGTCAGATTGCGCGCGACCGACAGTGCTCAGGGAGCGGAGCGATTCCGGAAGCCGAAGTAATACACGGGCAGCCCGGCTCCAATGATCGCGAAGGTCACGCCGGTGTTGACCGGGTCGGTCACAAAGGCGTTGATGACCATGCCCGTTGCCGCCAGCAGGAAGATGATCGGCACGATCGGATAGCCGAAGGTCTTGTACGGCCGCTCGATGTTGGGCGACCGCTTGCGCAGAATGAAGACCGAAACGATGGCCATGATGTAGAAGGGCCAGATGCCTAACACGAAGCGATCGGCCAGCTGCTGGAAGTCGTTCATGAGGACGTAAATGCAGCCGAGCACCGCGGCCAGCCAGATCGCCACCGACGGCGTCTGCCGCTTGGGTGAGACCCGCGCCACGCCCTTGAAGAAGAGACCACGATCGGCCATCGCAAAAAAGACGCGCGGGTTGGTGAGCATCGAGCCGTTCAGGCTGCCGAAGCAGGACACCATCACAACCGCCGCAATGATGCCGGCCCCGGCACCACCCAAAAGCGGGATCCGCGACGCGGCAGTGGATGCGATCAGCCGATCGCCGGCCATCTCCGACACCGGGACCAGATAGATGTACGCCGCGTTCATCAGCAGATACATCACGATGATCATGATGGTACCGATGACGAGCGCGAGCGGAATGTTGCGGCCGGGGTTCTTGATCTCGCCGCCGATATAGGAGAGGTCGGCCCAGCCGTCATAGGCCCACATGATCGAGACCAGCGCCGACGCCACCATCGACATGCTGAACGCCGTCGATCCGGTACCGCTGAAGTGGCTGAAGCTGCCGTCGCCCGCCGTGAAGGCCAGCACGATCAGCGCCACCATCGCCACATACTTGGCGACCATGAAGTTGCTGACCACCTTGGCGGCCGCAGTAGTACTCAGGTAGTTAATCAGCGCGACGAACAGAATGGTTCCCGCCGCCACGTAGCGCACCTGGCTGGGCGTGAATTTGAGGAAATAGCCGAGATATTCGGCAAAGATGGTCGAGATGCCGCCCAGCGCGGAGGCGCGGATCACTGCCAGCTGCGACCAGCCGAACAGGAACGCCGGCATCCGGCCCAAGCCCTCCTCGATATAGGCGAAGACTCCGCCGGATCGAGGAAACATCGCGGCCAGTTCTGCCAGGGTCAGCGCACCGAACAGCGCCAGGATCCCGCCCAGAACCCACGCCAGCAGCACCGGCCCCGGTTCGCCCAACTGCGCAGCCACGGACGCCGGAACCCGAAAGATCCCGGAGCCGATGGTGGTACCGACGATGATGGCGATGGCCGAGAACAGACCGATGGTACGGGGCAGACGATCAGAAACCACGTTGGCCATAGGGGTCGTCGTGTTAGGGGGAGTCCAAGCGAGACGATGTCTCGGAAGCCAAGGTAGAGTATATTTCGAGGTTGGAACAGATGACAGTCTCAGTTCTCAATCTGGAACGACTTAACACCTTGAAGAGCCTCCTCCGGGACCTGATCGCCCTGACCAAGCCGCGCATCATTTCGCTGCTGCTGGTCACCACCATCGCCCCAATGTTCATCACCCCCAACGGGTTGCCCTCACTGGAGCTGGTCCTCTGGGTCAGCCTGGCCGGGTATCTGATGGCTGGCGGCGCCAATGCCGTGAACATGTGGTTCGACCGGGACATCGACATCAAGATGGTCCGGACCCGGACGCGGCCGATCCCTTCGGGCCGAATCCCGGCCGGCGCCGCCCTGTTCTTCGGGATCGCGCTGGGCATGGTGGCCTTTGCGCTGTTCTGGAACCTGGTCAACCCGATCTCAGCCTGGCTCGCGCTGGCCGGATTCCTGTTCTACGTCTTCATCTACACCGTCTGGCTCAAGCGGAACACCCCGATGAATATCGTGATCGGCGGCGCCGCCGGAGCCTTTCCCCCGCTGGTCGGCTGGGCCGCGATGACCGGCTCGATCGACCTGGGCGCCATCTTTCTGTTTGCCATCGTGTTCTATTGGACCCCGCCCCACTTCTGGGCCCTGGCGCTGGTCAAGAGCAAGGACTACGCGACCGTCGGGGTGCCCATGCTGCCGGTGGTCCGGGGCGACGAACACACCAAGCGCCAGATGCTCGGCTATACCCTGCTCCTGCTTCCGCTCACCCTCCTGCCGACCCTGGCCGGAACCCAGGGGGTCTTCTACGGCCTGATTGCCCTGGCCCTGGGTGGACGCCTGGTCTGGTACTGCCTCAAGCTGCTGCGGGAACAGGGCGTCACGCCGACGGCCTGGAAGATGTACCGCTACTCGCTGCTCTACCTCGCCCTGCTTTTCGTTGCCATGGGCGTCGATCACCTGCTCCCGTTCGGCCACACCGAAGGGCCCGCTCAGGAACTCGAACTGAGCCGAGCCGACGGCCTCGCCACTCCGCACCTGGACCACCAGAACCACTGAAATCCTGAGGCGCGCCCCCCGCCCGCCTCAGAGTCCAATTCGGCCCAGTTTGTTCCAGCATGAAACCATTTGAACGTTTCGTGCGTCCAATGGTTCTACGACCACTGGAGGGCCGCCCATGTCCTGGCAGGAAATCCAGACTCGGCTGCGCGCGGGACTCAGCTGGATCCGCGCCCGTGTCAGCCGCAAGCTGTTGGTACGGGTCACCATCGGCACTACGGCGGTGGCCGGCGTCCTGATCGTCACCGAGGCGGCCGTTCGGGCCCGCCTCGACCTGCCGTCGGCCAGGATGCCCTCAGGGCTCTACAGTCGGCCTCACGCCTGGCGGGGCTCCGGCGGGCAACCGAACCCGACCTTGATTGCCCCGGTCAGCAACGCCCCGGACGAGATTCGCCTGCCGGTCGCCCTCGACCAACTGCCCCGCCACCTGGTCGACGCCGTCCTGGCGATCGAAGATCAGCGATTTCACAGCCATCACGGCCTCGATTTCCGCCGGATCGGGGGGGCGTTCGTCGCCAATCTCAAGGCGGGTCAGATTGCGCAGGGCGGCAGCACCATTACCCAGCAGCTGGCCAAGAACCTGTTCCTCTCGGCCGAGCGGACCCCGCTCCGCAAGGTGCGCGAGGCGGCCATGGCCGTGGTGCTCGAACTCCGGTACGACAAGGCCACCATTCTCGACGCCTACCTGAACGAGATCTACCTCGGCCAGGACCGGGGACGCGCCATGCACGGCGTCGGCGCCGCCGCCCGGTACTACTTCGGCAAGGACGTGCGCAAAGTCGCGCTGGCCGAAGCGGCGCTGCTGGCGGCGATGATCCACGCCCCGAACCGGCTGGCGCCGACCCGCAATGCGGAGCTGGCGACGCGGCGGCGTAACCTGGTGCTCGGCCTGATGGTCGAGCAGGACCGGATCAGCCAGGAGCGCGCTGCCGGGGCGCGGCGGAGCCGGGTCGCGACCCGCGCCTACCCGGCGACGCGCCTCGACGCCCGCCATTTCCGCGACCACACCGTGCGCACCTTGCCAGGGCGAGTGCCGTCGCGCGGGGTGGCGGTCTATACCACGCTCGATGCCGAACTGCAGCGCGCCGCGGTCGGTGCGGTGCGCGACGGGTTGGCCAGATTCAAGGCCCCGGACGTCCAGGCGGCGCTGATTGCGATCGATCCGCGGAGCGGCGATATCCTGGCCATGGTCGGCGGGCGCGACTATGGCGCCTCCCAGTTCAATCGGGCGGTCGACGCACGCCGGCAGCCGGGCAGCACCTTCAAACCGATCGTGGCTCTCGCTGCGCTGCGGCGATCCGGCACCAACCAGCCCGCCTTCACGCTGGCCTCGCGCATCGAAGACGAGCCGCTTCGTGTCACCACCGGGTCGGGTGCCTGGGAACCGGCCAACTACGACGGCACCTTTCGCGGCGCGGTCTCGATGCGCCAGGCACTGGAACAATCGCTCAACGTTCCCTTCGTCCGAATCGGGCTGGCGGTCGGCCCCGACCGGATCGCGGCCACGGCTCGTCAGCTGGGCATTACCAGCCCGCTCCAGCCAGTGCCGAGCCTGGCGCTGGGCTCATCGGAAGTCAGCCTGCTCGAACTGGTGCGCGCCTACGGCGTCTTTGCCACCGGCGGCCAGCTCGCCTCCAGCCGAGCCGTGCTCGGCGCGGCGCGGCTCGGAGCGGACTTTCCCGACGGCGGACCGCCGGACATCGCCGGCGTGATTGCGCCGGCCGAGGCGTATCTGATTACCTCGGCCTTGACCGGCGCGGTCGAGCGCGGCACCGGCCGAGCGTTAGGCGCCAGCGACCGTTTCGGGCGCATGGCGGGCAAGACGGGCACCTCGAACGACTGGCGTGACGCCTGGTTCGTCGCCTACTCACCGACTCTGGTGGTGGGCGCCTGGATCGGTTACGACGACGGGCGGAGTCTCCGGCTTACCGGCGCCACCGCCGCGCTGCCCATGGTGGCCCGCTTTCTCGAACGGGCCAACACGGCTCCGGGACGATTCCAGGTTCCGGAGGGCATCGAAGTCGCACGGATCGCCGGCGACTGGAGCTGGCACTGCACCGGCGAGGAAGTTTTTCTGGAAGGGACGGCCCCGGCTTCGGAGTGCGTCGATGCTCCGTTGCCGCTGCCCGATTGGGACCGCGAGGTCGAAGTCTGGCGCGACCGGATGCGGGGCCGGACCGGACGATTCGTTGCGCAGCTGCTCGAGCGGCTGATCGAGCGCCGAGTGGACGACCGGCGCCCCGGTCGCCACTGAGAGGTAGAATCAGTCGGGTGACAGCACCATCCGCCCCAGGAAGTCGACCACTTCCTGAACGCCGGTCGGTGTCAGCCATTCCCGCCAGCGGCTCACCTGAGCCTCCCGGTCGTCGTTCGAGCGGGTCAGAATGAAGCCGCCGGCAGCGCCGCGATCGACGAAGAGATAGTAGCGGCCGATCGGTTCGAAGTAGCGCCATACCTCGTACGCAGGTACTGCACCCCGCTGCTGCCGGCGCAGCACCTGCGTCGGCAGCCCTTCGCGAAGGAAGACCCGGCCCCGATCCGACTGCCAGCCGGGCAAGCGCCGTCGCGCGTCGCCATAGAAGGCGTTGACGTAGGTTACTCCGTCGTAGAACTGGGCCCGACGTTCGTTGCCCACCGTGCGCGGCGTCGGATCTCGCGGCCGCCAGAACGCGGTCAGGAATTCCCGCTTGTCGGTATCCGACCCGCGGGCGGGCCAGGTCGCCAGCTCACGCGGCGGCGCGATGGCCGCAAGCGGTGCGTATGCCTGGTCCAGGAGCGGCCCCGACAGCGCGTTGAAGTACGCCTCATCGGACAGGGCCGCCGGAGCGTTGGCAACCGCCGCATCGAATACGAAGGGAGCTTCCCGCGCCGTGACGCGCCCGCCGACATTGATGTCGGTGCGCAGCCGGTATCGCCCTTCGGGCAGTTCGCCCAACTCCACCTGCCCCGTGATCTGACCGATGCCAGCCGCGACGCGGATCGGGGTCGGACCGATACGGCGCCGATCGACGCCCTCCTCATCGGTGACGACCACGGTCAAGGTGCCATCCCGGCTGGTACCTTCGTAGGTCTCCAGCAGGTACGCAATCGACGCATCCGGCCCGCCGACCACCACCTCCGGCGCGATAGCCACGATCAGGTTGCCGCGACGGAATTCACCCGGCTGCGGTACCGTGTCGATCGACGCGACCGGTCGCACCCAGGGACTGACCAGCAGATCCGACGCCGACGGCTGGGAGAGGTAGCCCTGAATTTGTACCGCAGCCGCAGCCCGGATGCCCGAGACGGAGTCCGTCACGGACCCCTCGAGCAAATAGCTTCCCGATCCGAGAGAGAACCGGATCAGGTCGAGGCGCTCGGCGTCGCCGCGAGGAAAAGGCACCGCCGTGCGGCGACGCCAGCTCTGCTGATGAAGAACCGTGCCGGTCGAGTCGCGAATCTGCACCGAGAAGGTCAGGCTGACCTGGCCGTCGGGACCAGGCTGTGGTAACTGCGCAGGAATGCGAAGGAACGCGGTGACCTGCGTGATGCCGGGCGACTGACCGGGATCCGCCCGGTAAAACCGGACCGGCCGCACCACCAGGCCGGTATCCGGTTGTGGCGCCCAGGCGGCCAGAGCGGCAACGAGGCCCAGCCAGCTGCTCATGAATCTCCTAAGCGGATGACAGAATCAGGGTGCGTTGGACCTCTTCGGGCGTTACGACCGCCCCGTCAGCACCCCAATACATGTTGATTTCGCTTCGGACGCCGAAGCGGCCCGTCAGATACACGCCGGGCTCGACCGAGAACCCGACGCCCGGAACCAGCAGCCGGTCATCATGGGTTTCATAGTCGTCACAATGAGGCCCGGAGCCGTGCAGGTCGCGATCGATCGAATGGCCGGTCCGGTGCACGAAATACGCGCCGTACCCTGCTGCCTCGATGACACGGCGAGCCGCCCGATCGATCTCGAATCCTTTGAGGGGACGTTTCTCATCGACGGCCTGCCACACGGTGGCGATTGCCGCGTCGCGCGCATCCCGCACCGTGTTCCAGACCGCAAGCACCTCGTCGGGGGCGACCGGCCCGCTGAACCCCATCCAGGTCTGGTCCGCAAAGACCGTTTCCAGCGTTCGCCCGGCAAAGAGGTCGATCAGCACGACCTCGTCTTTCTGGAGGGCCCGATCCCGGCCGGCAATCGGCTCGTAGTGCGGATTGGCCGAATTGGGCCCGAATCCGATGATAGGCAGGTGGCCGGGGTCGACCCGGAGGCCATCCGCTTCGACCAGCGCGATGACCCGGGCCTGCACGGCGGCTTCGGTGAGTCCGGTCCCTGCCGCCGCCAGCGTTTCGGCCATCACTTGCTTGGCAACCCGCGCCAGCACTTCCGCCGCCGCACGATGGTCGTCGGTTTCCGCCGCGCTCCACCGGGCCGTGAATTGCGTCACCAGCGGCGCGCTCGACACCACCCGCCCGCCCGCGGCTTCGATCAGCTGCACCACGCCGAGCGGAACCCGATCGAGGTAGGGCACCGCATCCCGGGTCGAAACCTCCATCGCCACGGTTCGGCCGCGCACCACGCGTTCGATGGCCGAGTCGAGTTCTTCCCAGCGAGCATAGGCGATGACTTCGCCGGGGAATCCGTCGACCGCGTGCAGCTCGATCTTGTGCGCAATGGCAACCGGAACGCCGTCTTTGGGAAGGTAGACGAAGATCCGCCGGGTGCCCCCCTTGATGCGCAACATCCGGAGCGCGATCGGGTTGAGCCCCTTGAAATCGAACAGGAGCCAGCCGTCCGCACCTGCCGTCTCGAGTCCGCTGCGCAGCGCGTCAGTATCGAGGTCCGCAAGATGGCGCATCGCTCAGTCCTTTCACCATGACCCATCGGCGTCTGCCACCGTCCAGCGGCAGACGATGGCGCCGTTCTGTTCGCATTCGGGATGAAACAGGGTTCCCTCGAACCCGCTGGTAAGCCGCAGCAGTTCCAGCGCGAGGGAGCGGTAGAACTCGCACCCCGGGCCGGCAAAGCCGGCCTGCACCGCCAGGCTGCGATCGACCCGCATCCACAGGGCGCCACCATCGGCATCGAGCCGCACTCCGAAGACCTGATCGAGCGCCCGCATGGCTCGGCGCTGGCCGGCGCGCCGCTTCGAGGCGGACGGGAGGATCGCCGTCAGAACGGCCGGCCGGCCGACCCGAAGCCGAGCAGCGTGCCGAGCGGCGCGACGCCCCGCATCGGCATAGACCAGTTCCGCATCGGAACGCCGACCGGCCAGGCGGAACACCTGAACGCCCTCGGCCTCCGAGATCAGCGTCCCCTGCTCGAGCGCCTCCCGGTACCGCTCGATCTGAGCGGCAACGGTCGGACTCAGGCCAAGCCGCTTGGCAAAGGCCTCTTCGGACAGCTCGGCCGGCAGGCCGTCGTTGGGCGGCGTGTCGAGATTCCGGATCGCTTCGAGAAGCGACAGCGGAACGATCGCGTGAACGGTCGTGGGATGACTCACCGGACTGTGATGTGGAGCATGCTGGCCTGAGAAAATAATCGTATACTTTGCCCAATGCCCGTCCTCATCGCCATCGCGACCTCGGCCGGCGCGGCGCTGCTCGCCCTCCTGCTCCGATCCTTGAGCGTGAGCGGCGCCGTTGCCGCCGCCGCAATCGGCTCCCTGACCCTCTGGGCCACCGGCTGGTTCGGCGCGGCCGTACTCGGCGCGTACTTCATTGCGGCCTCGGGCGCCTCGCGGCTTTCCGTCAAGGCCCGTGGTGCTGCGGAGGAAGCGAAGGCCGAAGTCCGTAACTACCGCCAGGTGCTCGCCAACGGAGGGTTTGCGGCGCTCGGCGCGGCGGCCGAACCGGTGGTACCCGGGCTGGGCCTCTGGTTGCTGACCATCGGGCTGGCGGCCGCCTGTGCGGATACCTGGGCCACCGCGCTGGGCAGCTTGAGTCCACGCGCCCCGCGAGACCTGCTGACCCGCCGACCGGTGACTCGCGGAACCAGCGGCGGCGTCACCGGCCTCGGCATTTCGGGCGGCATCCTGGGCGCGGGCCTGATCGGCCTGCTGGGCACCAGCGTTACCGGCCGCGGCGGCCTGATGCTGGCGGCGGCCGGACTCGGCACCGTTGCGATGCTGCTGGACTCGGCCCTGGGGTCGCGCTTTCAGACTCGCTATCGCTGCGCGGCCTGTGATGAAATGACCGAGAACTCACCGCACCGCTGCGGCGCCGTGCCCGACCAGGTCCGCGGCATCCGCTGGCTCGACAACGACGCCGTCAATGCCGTGGCGAATGCGGTTGCCGTCCTGGGCGGGATCCTGCTCTGGCCTATCGCAGGCGGCTGACGAACAGCTCCATGCCGGCACTCTGGCACGCGGCCTGCTCGCTCGTTTAGCAGCCCGAGCCCTGATGGCCGGGACCATTCGTGACCGGAGGCCCATCACCATGTCCGATGTCGATTCCGCCCATTTCCGCGCGCTCTGCGGACGCTTCGCCACCGGCGTCGTCGTCGTAACCGCCATCGATCCGGACGGCCGCCCAATCGGGATGACGGCCAACAGCTTTGCATCGGCTTCTCTCGAACCGCCGCTGATCAGCTTCAACGTCGAACATCGCGCCGAGTTCTATGCCACCATCGCAGCGACGGATCGCTTCACGGTCAACGTGCTGAGCCATGAGCAGGAGGCGCTGTCACGACGGTTTGCCGGCACGCCAGCCCCGGACCGCCTCGAGGGAGTGGGCTACCAGACCACCGAAGGAAACCGGATCGTCCTCGATGGAACCATTGCCACCATCGAATGCGAGGTCTTCGATCGCCACGCGGTGGGCGACCATACCATCGTGATCGGTCGGGTGGTGGGAGGCACGGCCCGCGACGGCCGGCCACTGCTCTACTTCCGAGGCGGCTACCGCGCGCTGGCGGGATAGCGCCGAGAGGATCGGCTCTCCCGGCCGGGACGGATCAGTCGTTGTTGTCGCCGCGACGCCCACGACGAATCAGCGCGACTGCATACCCCAGCACGATCACGGCGGTGACGATGTAGGCCGCCACCATGAACGAAGTGTTTTCGGGAGGCCCGTTCATGACGAGGCCGCCATTCGACGGCGGCCAATGGCGTACCGTAATGTCACCAATCCGATATACAGGAAAGTGAAGACCGCAATCGAGAACAGCAGGGTGCGCAGCATTTCCGGCGGCATATCCGGCCGGCTCGGCTTGAGTAGCACCGGCTGGGGATGGATGGTCCGAAACAGATAGACGCTGAGATGGACGAACGGCACCATCGCGAGCGCCATGATCCCGACCACAGCGCTATAGCGGGCTCGCTCATCCGGATCATCGATCGCATTGCGCAGCGCGCGATAGCCGACAAAGAGCAGCACCAGGAGCAGCGTCAGCGTGAGGCGCGGTTCCCATTGCCACCAGGCGCCCCAGATCGGCTTCGCCCAGAGCGGTCCGGTCGTCAACATTGCCGCTCCGAACACCAGGCCAAGCTCGGACGACGCTTCGGCAAAGGTGTCGAGTCGGCGGTCGCGCAGAAAGAGATACCCCGCGCTCGCCAGCCCGGCCAGCATGAACGCGCTGAGCGTCATATAAGCCACGGGCGCATGGAGATAGAGAATCTTGTGGGCCTGCCCCTGCCAGCGTTCGAGCGGGGTAAACCAGATGGCCATCACGTACACCAGTGCCAGCGCCAGCAACCCGATGACGGTAAGGACGGTGCCCCGACGAATCAGGGGATCATGCGCAGCGGAGGTCGTCATTCGTCCATCGTTGCCGGAAACAGCAGCAAGCCCAAGGTGATGAACACCACGTCGTAGAGCGCCAGGAATCGAAACCAGCCCATAATTTCGCCCGGAGGGCGTCCCGCGAGCAACCGTGTGGTAGCTTGGACACCGACCAGCACCGGGGGAACCAGGAATCCGAGCAGGAGCACCGGCAGCATCAGCTCGGCAAAGCGAGTCCGCACCGTCATAGCGGCCAGCACCGTGCCGATCGCCACGTAGCCGGCCGCCGCGAGTGCCAGGGCCAGCCCGACCCAGCCCAGCGCGGGCGTCAGCTCGACGTTGAAGAACAGGATGAAAAGCGGCAGGATGACGGCGTTGACTACCAGCACGAAGGCCAGGTTGGCCAGATACTTTCCGCCGAAGATCGCGCTCCGACTGACCGGAGCCAGCAGCAAGCCGTCGATAGCGCCACGATGCCGCTCCATCGCAAACGACCGGTTGAGCGCCACCACGCCGGCGAAGGCGGAGGTGACCCACAGGACACTCGGCGCCAGCGTGGCCAGTGTCACCTCGGCGGGGTCGCGCGCGAAGTTGAAAATGACCAGCACCAGCGCCGCAAAGGTTACCGCGGTAGCCAGGGCGGTCTTCCCGGCCAGCTCGACCTGTACATCCTTGGCCGCAATCACGAATACCGCGCGCCAGAACGTCACGTAATCAACTCCGCATAGGCGTCGTGGAACGCCTCGAGCGGCATGCCGGCATTGGTCGAGAGGCGGATCTCGCCACCGACCACGACATGGACATGCGTGGCAAGCGGCCACAGGTCGGGCAGATCATGGGAGACCAGCAGCACCGCAGCGCCGCGATGCCGTTCCGCTTCGAGCACGCCGGTTACCCGATGGATGCTCGGGGTATCGAGCCCGGTCAACGGCTCGTCCCAGACGACCAGGCGGGGGCGATGGACCAGCGAACGGGCCAACGCCACCCGCTGCATGAACCCCCGGCTCAGTCGCCGGACCGGAGTCCGCCGCTCACCACTCGCGCCGAAACGTTCGAGGGCATCCTGCGCCAGGGCAACGGGATCAGGGCCGCCGGCCAGGCGCGCCGCAAAGCGCAGATTCTCCTCCGCGGAGAGATCGTCATAGAGTTGGGCTTCGTGGCCGGCAAAACCGATCCCGGCGCGGACGGAGGCGACCGTTCTCGGATCGACCCCTTCGATGGTGACGCGGCCCGTGTGCGGTCGTAACAGGCCGACGGCCAGCCGCGCCAGGGTGGACTTGCCCGACCCGTTGGGACCGACCAGCAAATGGATCTCGCCGCCGCTCACCGCAAGCGTGACCCGGTTGACAACCACCCGCGCGGCGAAACGCCGCGAGACGTCGTCGATCGTCAGCAGTGAGGGCGATGCAGTCAGGGCCAGTCCCGGAATCGGAGCGAAACTAAGGGTGTCGCACGCCCCGAAAATATAGGCTGCCCCCAGCTATTTGGCTTCGATTTCGAACAGGTCGTCGAGCTTGGTGAGAACCAGGAGGAAACGGAATTCGTCGCGGAGATTACGCAGCACCACACGCTGCTCCCGTTCCGCGGCCTTCCGCTGAACCAGCATCAGAGCGCCTAGTCCCGCCGAGTCGATCCGCCGCGTCTCGGCAAAGTCGATCAGCAGGGCCCCGCCGTCAGCAGACATCTCACTGAGCAGCGCAATCGCCTCGTCGCGGAAGGAACTTCGAACCTCGAGTCCCAGAATTTCCGGAGCTTTGATGACGCGTGCGTTGGTTTCCGTCGTCGGCATGCAGTCCTTCAAAAGTTATGGCCGATATCACGTCTGGCCGCGCCAAAACGATATCGCCATTCCGATGCCACGCCGAAACCCGCAGTAACCCACCCCGAACCAACGAGTTATCCCCTGCAAAGCCGGTTGATCGCATCGATGCCACACCGCAGTCCGCT
The DNA here is from genome assembly GCA_964619465.1 of uncultured Gemmatimonas sp. GTDB lineage: Bacteria > Gemmatimonadota > Gemmatimonadetes > Gemmatimonadales > GWC2-71-9 > SHZU01. The sequence continues at coordinate 6,400 of CAZUES010000011.1, read as the reverse complement.
CGGACTCTCTTGGATTGCAACGTGACGGTGTCGTCGCAACTCCGCACCAGTCCGTACTTTGGCTCGGCGCCTCCAACACATCACTGCACTCGACGAGCAAATAACTGCACTTCCCTGGATGGTACCCGACCGCCTGGGCGAACCAAGCCTGGAATCGGACCGGCCCCGGGTTATGTTGGGAGGGACCGGCACTCCTGCCGCAGAGACCACCTCTTCCACGATCTCCGATGTCCGACCAAATCGAGACCCTCCTCGACGAGCAGCGACGTTTCCCGCCGGAGGCCGCCTTTGCCGCCGGGGCCACCGCGACCTCGGCCCTGTATCAGCAGGCGGAGCGCGACCGACTGGCGTTCTGGGAAGAACAGGCCGACCAGCTCGAATGGATCGAGCGCTGGCATACCACGCTCGAATGGAATCCTCCGCACGCCAAGTGGTTTGTCGGCGGCAAGCTCAACATTGCGGCCAACTGCCTCGACCGTCACCTCCGCGGGGCGCGCCGCAACCAGGCTGCGCTGATCTGGGAGGGCGAACCGGGCGACCGGCGCGTGCTGACCTATTGGGATCTGGCTCGCGAGGTCGGCCGCGCCGCCAACGCGCTCAAGAGCCTCGGGATCAAAAAGGGAGATCGGGTCGCGATCTATCTGCCGATGATCCCCGAAGCGGCCATCGCGATGCTGGCCTGCGCACGTATCGGCGCGGTCCACTCAGTGGTTTTCGGCGGCTTTTCCTCAGAGTCGCTTCGCGATCGGATCAACGACGCAGAGGCCGTGGCCGTGATCACCGCCGATGGCGGCTATCGCCGGGGCCAGATCGTTCCGCTCAAGCGATTCACCGACGCCGCAGTGTCCGGCTGCCCCTCCGTCAAGCATGTCGTGGTCGTCCAGCGACTGATGGGCACGGCATCGGCCGAGGCGGGGGCTCGGATGCAGACGGGCCGCGATATCTGGTGGAACGACCTCCTGAACGGACAGTCGGCCACCTGTCCGGCCGAGCCGATGGACGCCGAGGATCTGCTCTTCATCCTGTACACCTCGGGCACCACCGGCAAACCGAAGGGAATCGTTCACACCACCGGCGGATACCTGACGCAGGTAGCGGCCACGACCCGATGGGTCTTCGATCTCAAAGACAACGACGTCTTCTGGTGTACGGCCGATATCGGTTGGGTCACCGGCCACTCATACGTGGTCTACGGACCGCTGGCCAACGGCGCCACCGTCCTGATGTACGAAGGCGCACCCGATTGGCCCGAGCGCGACCGGCTCTGGGAAATCATCGCCCGCTACGGCGTCACCATTCTCTATACGGCGCCGACGGCAATCCGCGCCTTCATGAAGTGGGGCACCGACCACCCGGCCCGGCACGACCTCTCGACCCTGCGCCTGCTGGGCTCCGTCGGAGAACCGATCAATCCGGAAGCCTGGATCTGGTACCATCAGCACATCGGAGGCAGCCGCTGCCCCATCGTCGATACCTGGTGGCAGACGGAAACGGGCGGGATAATGATCTCGCCGCTGCCGGGAGTGACGACGACCAAACCCGGATCGGCCACTCATCCGCTGCCCGGCATCAGCGCCCGCCTGGTCGATACGCAGGGCAACGAATTGGAGCGCGGGGGCGGCTTCCTGGTGCTGACCGAACCGTGGCCGGCAATGCTCCGCACCATTTACGGCGACGACGCCCGGTTCCGCGAGACGTACTGGAGCCGGTTCCCCGGACGCTACTTCGCGGGCGACGGCGCCAAGATCGACGAAGACGGCTACTGGTGGGTACTCGGCCGCGTCGACGACGTCCTGAACGTGGCGGGACACCGGATCGGCACCATGGAAGTGGAAAGCGCGCTGGTGGATCATCCGGCCGTGGCCGAAGCGGCCGTGGTCGGCAAAGCGCACGACCTCAAGGGTCAGGCGCTTGCTGCGTTCGTGATCCTCAAAGAGGGCAACGCGGTCACGGCGCAGCTCAAGGACGACCTCAAAGATCACGTCGGGCGAAAGATCGGCGCCATCGCCAAGCCGGACGACATCTTCTTCGTGGGCGACGTTCCCAAAACCCGCAGCGGCAAGATCATGCGCCGCCTGCTCAAGGATATCGCGGAGGGTCGCGCCCTGGGCGACACCACCACGCTGGCCGACCCCAACGTGGTTGCCCGTCTCAAGGACCAGTACGAGAGCACCGAGTCCTGACCTGAGGCAAACCACTTCCTGAAGCGAAATCGACACCCACCCGGCGTATCGTCGGGTGGAAGTGCGATCCTGACTCAACTAGGTTCCCTCGAAGAGTCAGCGAGGGATCGTCATGCCCGAAGTTGCCATACTGGCAGGTGGATGTTTCTGGTGCCTGGAGGCCGTGTTCCAGGAACTGGATGGTGTCGAGCGAGTGGTATCGGGATACATCGGCGGTAAAGTACGGAATCCGACCTATGACCGGGTTTCCGTCGGCACCACCGGCCATGCGGAGGCCATCGAAATCACCTTCGACCCCGCCGTGATCGGCTACCGCGAATTGCTCGAGCTGTTCTTTGCCTTCCACGACCCGACCACGCTGAACCGTCAGGGAGCCGATCACGGCACGCAATACCGCTCGGCCATCTTCCCGACGTCGGCTGAGCAGCGTGACACCGCGGCGGCGGTCATCGCCGATCTGAGCGTGCGGGGCATCTTCGGCGATCCGATCGTGACCACTATCGAGCCGGCCGCGACGTTCCACCCCGCCGAGGCGTACCACCAGGACTACTACCGGCGGCACCAGAGCCAGCCCTATTGTGTCTTTTCCATCGAGCCCAAGGTCGCCAAGCTCCGCTCGCAGTACGCCGATCGGCTCAAGCCCGACGCCTTCGGCTCCCCGCAGGAAGCCCACTAGCTGCGGCAACGACGGCGCCACCGCAGACCGCATTCGACTGCATTCTTGAGGGCATGAAAGACAAGGCCGGCCAGCCTGTCCAGATTTGGTTCCTTGCCCGTTTGCATACTAAGATTCGGGTTGGAGGAAGCCCTATGACTTTGTCGATCCAGCTCCCGGAAGAGGCCGAGAAGCGGCTGCGCGCGGCTGCGGAGCGGCTGAATGTCCCGGCGGATGTCCTGGCCGCTGCTGCGGTCCGGGATTTCGTGACCCAGGCGGCGCCTGAATTCGAGGAAGCCGCCCACCGGGTGCTCGAGAAGAATCGCGAGCTGTACCGCCGCTTGGCATAAGTGCGGTACCTCAGCCTGGGTGAAGTGCTGGCTCTGCACGACCGTTTGCTTCACCAATGGGGTGGAGCAAACGGTCTGCGTGATCTGGGAGCCCTGGAATCGGCCGTCGCCCAACCTCGCATGACGTTCGCGGGTAGCGATCTATACCCGGACCTTCCCGCAAAGACAGCTGCGCTTGCCTTCTCCTTGATCAAGAACCACCCGTTTATCGATTTGGGTGGATCCAGCAGCATATCGTGCGGTGTCCGTCGTCGGCAGGCTAACCATGGCTTGTAGCGGGCGGCTGGGCAGGTCGGAGTCGGTGAGCGCCTACCGCTGAACAGGCCCCTTGCCGGCTCAGTGGCGCCGGTCCGAGATTGGGACTATTCGCGGAATCGGTGCGCATCGGGCGAGATTGTATCAATAACGACTCTGATTAAGAAGCCCTGGCCGGCTCAGATCTGGATCTGAGCGCCCATCTCCACGACGCGATTGGGCGGCAGATTGAAGAAGGCCGTCGCGGGCCGGGCGTTGTTGGCCATCACGACGAAGAGACGCTTGCGCCAGTTGCTCATCCGCCCCTCGAACCAGCCGGGCTGGCTTCCCGGCTTGGGCCTGGCCGGAATGATAGTTTCCCGACCCAGATAAAAGCTGGTATCCCGAATCGTCAGCTTCATGTCATGCGCAGCCAGCATCTCGACGATGGTGGGCATGTCCGGCGTTTCCATGAAGCCGTAGTGAATCCGGATCACCGAAAAACCGTGTTCGAGCCGGGTAATCTCGACTCGTTCATCCGGCTCCATCTGCGGCACCAGATGGTTCACGATCGACATCAGAATGACGCGCTCGTGGAGCACCTTGTTGTGTTTGAGATGGTGCAGCAGGACCGGCGGTGCGCCGGTCGGGTCCGAGGTCATGAATACGGCGGTTCCGTTCACCCGCGGTAGCTTGCCACCGACGTCCGTGATGAGCAGATCCAGGGGCATCGCCCCTTCGCGGAGTTTGACGTTGAGCAGGGCCCGGCCGCGCCGCCAGGTCGTCATCATGGTAAAGACGGCAATCCCGATGCCGAGTGGAACCCAGCCTCCGTGCGGTACCTTGGTGAGGTTAGCCGCAAGAAAGGTTCCTTCGACGAGCAGCAGGCCGCCGCCGAAGGCAACGATCTGCGCCCGGCTCCAGCCGAACCGCTGCCCGGCTATCGCACAGAACAACAGCGTGCTCGTCATCATCGTCATGGTCACGGCAACGCCATAGGTTCCCGCCAGGCTGTCGGCATCACGAAAGCCGAGCACCAGCAGAACGCAGACGACCATCAGGGTCCAATTGACGGCCGGGATGTAGATCTGCCCGACCTGCGATCGGGACGTGTGCAGGATCTGTAACCTCGGCACGTAGCCCAGCTGCATGGCCTGCTGCGTCAGCGAGAACGACCCCGAGATCAGGGCCTGCGAAGCGCTGACTGCCGCCGCCGTGGCAATCCCGGTCATGGGATAGAGCGCCCAGGCCGGCACCAGTTCATAGAAGGGATTGACGATGGCACCAGGATTGGTGAGCAATAGCGCGCCCTGGCCGAAATAGTTGAGCACCAATGCAGGCAGCACGACGCAGAGCCAGGCCGCCCGGATCGGACGCCGGCCGAAATGCCCCATGTCGGCGTAGAGCGCTTCCCCCCCGGTCACGACGAGCACGACCGCCGCCAGCACCATGAACGCCACAGCGGGATCGCGCAAGAAAAACCCGACCGCATGGTGCGGACTCATGGCGACCAGCACGCCGGGTTCGAGCAGAATGCCCCGAATGCCCAACAGGGCAATACTAAAGAACCAGACAATGGTGATCGCGCCAAAGAACGATCCGACGAAGCTGGTTCCCCGACGCTGCACCGAGAAGAGGCCGATGATGATGGCGAGCGAGATCCAGAGGACGAACGGCTCGAGCCGCTCCGAAGCAACCGCCAGGCCGTCCACCGCGCTCAACACCGAGATGGCCGGCGTGATGGCGCCGTCGCCATAGAGCATGGTGGCCCCGAAGAGGCCGAAGGCCACCAGGAGCCATCGGCCGAACCGTCCCTTGTCGTCCGGCTTGACCAGCGCCAGGAGCGCGATCACGCCGCCCTCGCCCCGGTTGTCGGCGCGCAGCATATGGACGAGATATTTGAACGAGATGAGGAGGTTGAGGCTCCAGAAGATGAGCGAGAGCACGCCCAGCACGTTCTCGGGCGAAAGCGGCACGCCGTAGGGGCCTCGGAAACATTCCTTCAGGGCGTAGAGGGGACTGGTTCCGATGTCACCGAAGACCACGCCGAGCGCGGAGAAGGACAGAATGAACAGCGCCTTACCGCGGGGTGGCTCGCCATGATGACCTGCATGAGGCAACGCACCCTCAGACTGGCTCATGCTCCTGTGGTCGCCCCTCTCTCCATTCGAGCACGGCGAGAACGAACAACAATGTGATGATGACGGCCGACCCGACGCACCAGCGGCAGACCGCCCCGATCACGAAAAATTCGAGATACTTGAGATACGCCGTGAAGCCGACCGCCCCGGCCGACAGGATCACGAGTCCGGTCACCGGCCAGCTCCGTCCCGCGAACCTGGGCTGCAGGGACACCATCGCGAGGCCGAGCAGTGCGACGTATCCCAGCACCCCGATCAGCGCAACGTCCACGCCGAGGAAGACGCTTTGCGGAGACAACTGCACCGTGTCGCAACTGCCGGTCCCGCAGGCGATGGTCCCGATCATCCCCAGCTTGAAGAGATGGAGATAACTCGCCACGAACAAACCGGCCAGCGCCAGCACGGCGATGGCCAGTCGACGATTCATGGCGCCGCGGGCACGAGGCCCCGGACGATCGACGCAATACTGTCGGACGAGAGCACGCCGGGATAGAGCCGCCCGTTGATCAGGAAGGTCGGCGTCGACTGGACGCCCAGCGCCACCCCTTCCTCGAGGCTGGCCTGGATTCGGCCGGCATACTTGGTCGATTCCATGCACTCGTCATAGGCGGCCACGTCGACACCCGCTTCACGGGCATAATCCCGGAAAATGGGGGTTGCCGAACTCACCGCTGCCCAGACGGCCTGGTTGTGGTAAATGGAGTTGTGCATTTCCCAGTACTTATCCTGGTCATTGGCGCACGCCGCCGCATGTGCCGCCAGCCGGGCATGACGATGCTGACCCAGCGGGAAGTCGCGATAGCGCCAGCGCACCAGGCCCTGGTCGATCAGCTGCCG
>CAZUES010000010.1:0-116740 GCA_964619465.1 uncultured Gemmatimonas sp. | reverse complement strand
CCCCGGGTCCAGCCGCCGGCGAGCTTACGGATCCGCGGACACCCGTTCGAACCGCCAGGTCCACACGGTGGTGGTATTGTCGGTTCCGTGCCTCACGACAGATCCCTGGAGCACGTTGCGGTTTGCCGAGTAGGTCGGAGTATTACTGAGCCCATCAAGAGTATTCAGCCAGACGACGCCGGTCGCGAAGCGATAGGCCTCCGGGTTCGAATTGAATTCCGACGGGCAGACCTTGTTGAAGATCTCGAGCCCGCCCGTATAGGCGTTCGCGGTGTACCAGAGACCGGAGCTTGGTGGGGTCCCTGCCGGAGCCGAGGGGTCGGTTTCGCGGATGACGAGCCACTGCAAGTCGGAGCCGCCGCTCATTGACACCCGGGAAATGGGTGATACGTAGCTGGCGCACGGGACCTCGTTCCAGGCGGTCAGGTCACCCGACACCACATGGTACCGTGTCGCTCCCGAACCGTCGGAGTCGACGCGCTCGAACCGGACATTCGTCGCTTCCGAGCGGAGCGTGCCCGTGAACCCGACCGCGTTGCTCGTGCGCGCGGACGTAAACGTCCCCACCCAGGCACTTGGCTTGTCGCGCACCCGAATCGTGTCCACCGCCAGCTTGAGGCGGTCGGTGCTCGTCATCAGCGTCGCCACGACGTCGTAGCTGCCACCCGACTCGTACTGGTGTGAGGCGGTCGCCACTCCAACCGTTTCGGTCGTATTCTCATCACCCCAATTCCATTCGATCCGATACCCGCCGGTCGGCGGATTGGGAACGGAGGCCGTGAGTTCCACCGTCCGCTGCTCACCCTCGAGGAGGACTTCCTCGGGCTCGACCGCGAAGGGCGCGCTGATCAACCGCATCTGGGCGACAGCAACCTGCCGGATCGCGCCACCCGCTTCGTTGGCGAACGCGGAAATGGTCCGCCCAATGGACGTTCCCACTGGTGCGGACTTCAGGTCCAGGTCTTCGGCAACCGAGAGCGCGTTGCCCACTGTCCGAGCGAGCTCCGAGCCGTCCGGCCGATGCACTGAGATCGACGACGCCAGGACGCGCACCTGCGCAGCCTGGCTCCGGGCGACGAAGGAAATCCTGTTGGCCGCTTCCGAGGTGGTCCAGGATTCCCCCGGGAGATGTTGAATCTCCACGTTCAGATCCGGCAGGCCGGCTTCGGCGGCGAGTTCCCGGTTGATGGTCTCTCGCTGCTCGTCCGTCGCTGCCTGGCTCATCCTGCGGAGCGAGGCCAGCAGCCCCCGCGCCTCCTCGGTTGCTATCGTGAATGACGAGAGCGGTACGACATCCTCGATCGGGTGCGCTGCTCCATCGCCCACCACCGGCAGGGCGATCGTCCCCAGTCCGCCGGCCCCCACCGAAACCTGGGTCGGCTGGGCCGAAGCGGGGGTCGTGAGCGAGATCGAGCCGATAGTTCCGGACACTACCGAGGCGGCTACGGGCACGCCGGCTGCAACCTTCGAGATGCCGGCCACGATACTGGGCCGCCCGGTGAGGCGCGTGGCGGCCACGATGTTCTGCAGCACGAGCGCGTCGCGCTTCGGCTTGTCGTGCTGGTTGAGCTTCTCTGCCACTTCGGTAATCGCGCTTACCACCTTGGACGTGAATTCCCGCTGCGCCATTTGCGCCACCGCGAGCGGCGCTGCCTCCGCATAAAAGCCTTCGATCGGCAACGACCTCACGACGCCCTGGAACCCGGGATAGTTCTCGGCCGTCGCCACAGCTTCCAACACGGCGATTCCGGCGCCGTGTCCATCGGGGAACGCAGCGGAACCATGGTCGCGCACCGGCCACCGATTCATCAGTGTGTAGAATTCCTCCAGGGTCGTGGCCAGCTCCTTCATGTTCCTCATCGCCATACGGGCCACGCGAGCCACGCTCTCGTCGGCGGTAACCGACGCTCGGCCGAAACCCGGCGCCGCTCGAGGTGCGGCGAGCGGCGTGGGGCCGAGAATGAGGCTGCTGTGGAGGTGTGCGGTTGCCACCACCACGGATGTCGGGGTGCGGTCGACGATGGGGAGCAGCTCGATCACGTTGCGCCCCGGATCGTGGAGCACCGGGAACATCAGCTCGTCGTCCGTCTCCTCGACCGGGATCTCCAGTAGCATCAGTCGGTTGCCGCGCAACTGCGTGGTCGAGACCTCGAGCGCCGGACCAGCCACCCGGATCCCCGCCGGCAGCGCGATGTTCACGGGCTGCGGAGCGAGACGGAACCGCCAGTCGGCAGCACCCGTAACCGTACCGGAGGGAACCGTGAGGGTGAGCCCGTGGTACGGGTGGCCTGGTTCATCGATAGCAATCATGCCGCCGCCGCTGCCGACGGTGCCGGAGTGTTCACTGGTTCCCGGGGTAATGCTGGCTTGGAAGACTATCGCAGGAAGGGATCCCGCTTGCGCTGAAAGGCGCTGGTTGCCGTTCGGCCCGAGAACCCAACTGGTGACGCTGGCCGTTCCGGTCGCGTTGGTGACGGGAGCGTTGCCCGTGACCTGTCCTCCGCCAGTCGTGACGCTGAACTGGACGGTTACGCCGGCAACAGGCTGGCCTTGGGCATCGCGGACGGTCACCGAAGGAGGGACCGGGACGGCACTGCCGGCCGCCGCCTGCTGTTGGTCTCCCGCTGTCAGTACCACTGCCGCTGGCGTTGGCGGCGGGGGCGGGGGAGGCGGTCCGGGGCGGCCGGGGTCGACCGGTGTATCGGACCCGCCACAGCCTGCGAGTACCAGGCTCATGGGCAAAGCCACAAGCAGTGCGCGCGCACTCTTCATCGAATTTCTTCCTTCCGCCCCGGGTGGCAAACGTGAATGGCCGGTGGGCGACGCGGATACGGCGTTCGCTTCCGTGTGGTGCCCACTTTCGGGGTACGCGACGGCGCATGGCGTCGCGGATCATCCAATGGTTGGAAGGTCTGGGGTAGCCGTGTAGCGTTGAAATGAGAGTGCCGGTAGCTTGTGGGTAAGACCTCGGACGGGACGAACGGCAATGAAGCCTCATGACCAGCTCACCATTATCAGGAACCGCCACCGCGCCGGAGAACTCCGGCTCTTCCGCGACCTGGTGGAACGGTATTTCGCCCAATCGGCGGGCGATGAGAACGGTCTGCCGTTGGATTGGGAAGGGGCTCTAGGGGCTCGATCGAGGATCAACCAGATGCTGCCGCGGATGGTGCAGGTGATTCGGGTGGCCGGATTGAGCGGACCGACCGGCACGGCCGTGCAGACGGATCCCGGAATCCCGCTGGGGCGCGTGGATGTACTGCAGCAGATCTTCAGCGCCCGCTATACCGACGGTCTGGAGCAGGAGATTCTCGACGTCATCGACATGGCGATCGGGGTCTACGAAAGCGATCGCTACATGGCCCTGATCCGGACCATCAACCCCTTTCACTATGCCGCGACGGCGCTCGCCTTCGTGGCGCGATTGCCGCGTCGGATGCTCGCGGCCCTGGGGTTCTGGCGCTCTCCCCGATCCACCCGTTTGAGCGCTGCCGACCTGGCCCGGCTCGAATCGGCTGCCGCACGGGTCATGAAGGCGGAAGACCTGATCGACAGCCGGTTGGGTGCCTGGCAGGACCACCAGGGAATGCACCAGGCGGAGCACGCTCGGCAGTTGGCCGAGCTGGCTGAGCGCCTGGACTTTGCGGAACGGATGCTGGCACAGCAGGAGTCGGTCAGGCGGATCGCGCCGCCGGAGCGGGGCATCAAGACACCGGTTTAACCCGGGAATGTGCCGGTCGAATCGACGCCGAGGATGACGGTACTGGTCTTCTGTGCGGCCATCACCGTCAGGTGAGCAAGCGGCGTGCGAGGAGCGCGATGACGGTCGGAATCCCGAACAGGAGCAGGAGCACAGGAACCTCTTCCCGGACGGAGTATCCTGCCTTGGCGACACCGACCCACATGTTGAAGCCGGTCAGCACCAGCCACGCCCCGATCGCAATGCCGACGGCCCATTGGCGCGCATTGGGAAACTCAGGGGTAAAGAGTTTGCCGAGAATCAGGGATGCCGCCATCAGGAGCAGTCCCGCGAGCAAAAAGTAGCCGGTTCGCATCAAGGCTCTGGGGTTGCAGGGTAGAGAGGGAACGTGAGCGTAGTGGAGAGAATCATCGTTTGCCCAGTAGGACGTCTCTCAGCACCACCGCGTCGTTGTGTTCCTGATCACGGGCGCCGTAGACAAGGGTCACGACTCCCTTCCTGGCAAGCGCCCGGAGACGATCTAGCTGCTCGCCGTGTTGTTCGAGCTCTGCGTGGTAGCGGCGCTGGAACTCCGTCCAGCGCACGGGATCATGCCCGAACCACTGCCGCAACTCCGTACTCGGGGCGATGTCCTTCATCCAGTCATCGAAGTGCGCCTTCGCTTTGCTCACCCCTCGGGGCCAGAGCCGGTCCACGAGGATCCGCACGCCATCTTCGGGCTCGGCCGGTTCGTACGCTCGCTTGAGCCGGAGGTGCGAGGCGGGAACCGACTGGCGTGCCATCAGGACCTCTCTTGTCGCACCGAAGTCAGCACGACGACCGCCTTGGAAAGTCGGCCCCCAAGTCGCATTGATCGGAACGCGCACATCGAATCAATTGCTATCCTACTCGCCTGCCGCATACCCGTCCCGCCGCGTATCGGCCGCGCCGATCCGACGTCCGTCCGGTGTCACGTAGACCGCATGCACGCCGCCGAACATGATGTCGCCCACGCGAGACCGCGGTCGGAATCCCCGGTCCACCAAGGCGCTGTACACTGCGGGGCCGAACCCGGGCTCCACTTCCACCTCACGCGAACTCCACGTCGGGTGGAGGCGCGGTGCGGCCAGCGCCATAGCCGGATCCTCGCCGAACGCGAGCATCCGCACGCTCACCTGCGCGATGGCTGGCTGGATGTACTGCGAACCGGCCGCGCCCACTACGAGCCGCACATTCCGCCCGTCGAGCACGATGGTGGGTGACATGGTGGAGTTGGTGTAGCGATTGGTGCCCCGGGTGCGCGCGTCGAAGTTACGGCCGATCGAGTTGAGCCAGACGCCGTCGACCCAGACGCCGGACCCGAACAGCACCCCCACGGTGGTCGTCATCGATACCGCGTTGCCGTCCCGGTCCACCACACTCAGGTGCGACGTGAAGCTGCTGTCTTCCGCGGCCGCGTCGGCATCGAACGCGTCGAGCGCCCCACCGGCGGCGGGACGCTGTGCCGCGGCATACGGATCGAGCGATGCGCAGGCGCCGTCCGGCATGTCGGCATCGGCGCTCCACGGGTCACCCGACGCGAGACTGTCGCGCATCGGCGCAGTGAGTTCCGCGGCACGTGTGGCGGCGAAACGCGCGCTCGCCATGCCGCGCGCCGGTACCGCGACCACGGCCGGATCGCCCCGCCAGCGCTGCCCGTCGATCTGCGCGATCCGGATGAGCTGCGCGAACGACGTGGCGGTCGTCGGCGATTCGGTGTAACCGGCCGCGCGTGTGAGGCCCGACTGCTCCGCAAGATGCAGCATCTGCAGCACCACGGCGCCGCCCATCGGCGGCGGCGCGCCGAGCACGGTGTAGCCGTGCCAGGCGGTGCACAGCGGACGCATCCAGGTGCTTTGGTACGAAGCCATGTCGCGTGTGGTGATGAGGCCGCCGCGGGACTGCACGTGCTCCGCGAGCCGTTCGGCAAACGGGCCCCGATAGAACCCATCGAGTCCGACCGTGGCGATCCGTTCGAGCACCGCGGCCAGTTCCGGCTGCACCAGCCGGTCGCCGGGGCGGAGGGGTTCGCCGTCGGGCATGAACCGCGCCGCGGCCCCGGGTTCTTCGAGCACACGCGCACGCGATGATGTGATCGTGCGGGCCAGCAGCGGCGACACCGCGAATCCGTCGCGCGCGAGCGCGATCGCGGGCGCTATTACCTGCTGGCGCGACAGCCGGCCGTACTTCTCGTGGAGGGTGAGGAGGCCGCTCACCATTCCCGGCGTGCCGGCGCCTCGACCTGGTGCGCGGGAGCCAGTATCGACGGTGGCCCACTCGGGGCGTTCTCCGGCCCGGCCGTAGAACGACAGATGATCCATGCGCTGGTTGGCCGTCATCCAGACGGTCGCTGCCCCGCCGCCGCCGATCCCGGTCTGGGATGGGTCCACCACGGAGAGGGCGAACGCGGTAGCCACAGCCGCGTCCACGGCATTGCCGCCCGCACGCAGCACGGAGACACCGACGAGCGTGGCCTCCGGCTGCGATGCGGACACCATGCCGCCTCGCCCTTCAGCCCGCTTGCCGGCGAGGGGCGAAGCGACCGACGGCGGCGCGGGACGGGTGCAGCCGAAAGTGAGCAGGATGCACGCGGCAAGGGCGAAGCGTGGGAGGGGGCGCATGACCACCTTTCGTCGTGTACTGAGCGGAAGATTCCTGAACAGGTCCGGTGCGTCTGACCTCGAGCTGCTCCAGTAGCCGTGGCAGCCGTGGTTCAGTGATAGCTCTAATGTATCGCTCGACACAGGCAAGACAAACTCGCCGGGGGGGACCGCCATGGTCGGGGTCGGTCGGGATCCTGAGGATGTGGAGCAGGTCTTACTCTATCGATTCCTGCCTGTTCTAAGTGGGGATGGCGTGTGCCGTCGATTCCGTGTGCGGGAATGCGACCGTACGGTCGTGGAGCAGGTCATTCAGGATGTCGTTCACCTGATCGCCTTCGAGCAAGAAGGCGTCGTGGCCGAGGATCGAGCCGATCTCCCGATAGGATACGCCGGCTCGCGCGGTCCAGTCGCGCACCTCCGCCGCGTAGAAGAGCCGATCGGAATCGACGCCGACGCCCACCACGCGTCCCGTCAGCCGGGCCAGCGCCGCGTCGAGGCCGCCCCGGCCGCGCCCGACGTCATGCGCGTCCATCGCACCAAGCAGGGTCAGATAGCTGCCGGCGTGAAAGCGCGCGCCGAGCTTGGCAGCGTGGTGATCCAGGTACCCGGGCAGGGTGTAGCGAGCCCCCGGCCCGAAACGTGATTCGAACTCACGCTCGGTGCGGAACGTCATCATCCCGACCATCCGTGCCAGGCCCATGCCCTCGTTGCCCAACGCCTGAATGGCCGCCCGCTGGATATGGTTCCACCCTAGGGTCTCGGTCGATACCCGGGCCGGCGCCGCCAGCACCGCGGTGCGGCGCGCCCGATGCGGATGCAGCAGATTCCACTCGAGCGCTACCATACCGCCCAAAGACCCGCCGGTCACCAGCGCCACCTGACCGACGCCGAGTGCGTCGACCAGGCGTCCGACCAGCCGCGCCATGTCGCGCGGAGTGACCGGTGGAAACGGTCCCTCCCGATTGGCCGGCCCGGTGGTTCCGTAGCAGGAGCCGAGCAGGTTCGGTGCGAGCACGGCGTACCGGGTCGTGTCGATGGCCCGACCCGGTCCGATCACGTTCGACCACCAGTCACCGGCGGCGTCCGGGGTTCCGGTCAGCGCATGCAACACCACGACCAGATTGTCGCGCGCGGGATTGAGCGTGCCGTCCAGATGGTACGCCTGCACCACATTGGTCAGCAGATCACCGGAGTCGAGCGGGAAGGCTCGGATCCGGTGATAGTGGAGCCCACGCACGGTCATGCGCCGGTTGCGATCCTGAGGGCGCGATCGAGGTCGGCGGTCAGATCGGCCACGTCTTCGATGCCCACCGAGAGTCGCACCAGGTCGGCCGAAACTCCCGCGGCTACTCGCTCGCTCTCGCCCAGCTGTTCATGCGTGGTCGACCAGGGATGAATGATCAGGCTCTTCGCATCGCCCACGTTGGCCAGCAGCGAGAACAGTTTAGTGGCCGACGCGGCTCGGCGCGCCGCTGCTTCGCCGCCTTTGACGCCGAAGGTGAGCACGCCGCCAAAGCCGCCATCCAGGTATCGCTTGGCGAGGGCGTGACTCGGATGTGAGTGCAGGCCAGGGTAGGAGACCCAGGTTACCAGCGGATGCTGCTCGAGAAACTCCGCCACGGCGAGTGCATTGGCGGTGTGCCGCTCGATCCGCAGATGCAGCGTCTCGAGTCCCTGCAGGAAGAGAAAAGCGTTGAACGGTGAGAGCGCCGCACCGATGTCGCGCAACAGGACTACGCGGAGCCGAATGGCAAACGCAATCTCCTTGAACGTCGGCGCAAACTGCAGGCCGTGATAGGCCGGATCCGGATCGACAAAGAACTCCTTGAAGCGCGGCGAGGCGGACCAATCGAACTTGCCGCTGTCGATCACCACGCCACCGATGGCGGTACCGTGCCCGCCGATCCATTTGGTGGCCGAGTGGACCACGATGTCGGCGCCGTGCTCGATGGGGCGGGAGAGGATCGGAGTGGCGAAGGTATTGTCGACCACCAGCGGCACACCCGCTTCATGCGCAACCGCGGCGATGGCGCGAAAATCGGGCACGTCGAGCCGGGGGTTGCCGATGGTCTCGACGTAGACCGCTTTGGTCGTCTGGTCGATCGCCGCGCGGAACGCCTCGGGGTTGCTGCCATCGACCAACCGGACCGTGATACCGAGCCGGGGGAAGGTGCTCTGGAAGAGTGTCACCGTTCCGCCGTAGAGCGACGACGACGCGACGATCGAGTCGCCCGCCTTAGCGAGGTTCAAGAGCGCCAGCGTCTGCGCCGCCTGCCCGCTCGCCGTGGCGACCGCTGCCACGCCGCCTTCGAGGGCCGCGATCCGGCGCTCGAAGACGTCGTTGGTCGGATTCATGATGCGAGTATAGATGTTGCCGAATTGGCGGAGGCCGAATAGGTCTGCGGCGTGCTCGGAGTTGTCGAACACGTACGAAGTGGTGGCATAGATCGGCACGGCGCGCGCGTTGGTCGCCGAGTCGGGACTTTCCTGGCCGACGTGAATGGCGCGGGTGCCCAAGCCGTAGATCGGCGGGGTCTCGGCCGGTGCGGTGCTGTCGGTTACTGCGGTCATCGTGTCCTCGAGGTTCATGAAAATGAAAAGGCCCCGCGATAGGGCGGGGCCGGGTCGGTGCACGTGCGTCGATGCTGTTATGGCGACGTAACTACGTACCGATCCTCCGACCCCGTGGGGGCCGACAACACATCATCGCCGCCGACAAAGCCGGCGCCGAGGAGATGCAGGGGGAAGGGGTACGGATCATGATCAACGGAAAGTGGGCAGGACATCGAAACCTGTCAAGCGCTCATCTGGTGCTCCACTCCACCTGGCGATATCCTTGGGCGCCGCCGGTTGAGACGGATTTTGAACCAACCCATGAGCCTGGTATGAGCATTCTGCGCGCGAATCCGGCCCTGATGATCTCATTGGTGGCGCTCGCCATCGTGACACTCGTGTTCATCGTGCTTGCTGTGCTGATGACACGAGCAGGCGCGTCGCTTCGGCCGCTGGTTTTCCTTGCCGTGTTCTTCGGGATCATCGGTGGGCCCCAGTTGCTCTTCCATCTGGCGCAGGGATTCGGATGGATCCCCAAACGGGCTCTGACCTGGACGGCGGGTGGGCAGGGCGGGCAGGGGTACCGCGAGGTCGAGGCGGCGCTGGCGGTCACGGGAAGCACGTTTGCCGACCCGGAGACCGTCTTCGGCCCCGGGGCCGATCCCAATCTGATCACCGACCTGACTCGGCTGGGCCTGGATGGTCCCTACGGCGATGCGCAGGTGGCGCAGATGGCGGTCATGGCCCATGCGGGCACCGCCGTGGTCGCGCGGTACCACAACCCGGGCGTGGCGCGAGCGGCCTTGGAGCGGTACCTGCAGTCCGCAGTCGGCAAGGTTCCCGCGCCGGGGCGGGATGGGGCGATCGTTACCTCACGGCCAGTCGGGGATGTCGTCCTGGCGCTGACGGCGGGACGCACCCTGCTGGTGCTGACTGGCCCCGACGAGCGGACAGTGCGTGCCGCGCTCGCCGCCTCGCAGATCGTTACACCGGCCACGGCGAGGGCGGACGCCGATTCGGGTAGTACCTTCTGGCTCTATCGACCCGCGGTGCTGGTCGCGCTGCTCTTGTCGCTGGTTGTCATCGCCACCATTTGGTTCTTCAAAGGAGCCAGCTGGGCAGCATCCCTGCCACCGGTGGCCGGGGTCACTCCGGCCTCCGGGCAGGAACTGCGTCATCGCCTGCTCGCGATCAATCAGCTCGACGTGCCGTACGCGGTGCATGAGGAATCCCCGGGTGGAAGGATCGTCGTCACCTGGCGGTTTGCCGATGCCCGGTGGGTCGATCTGGCACGGGCAGGCGGGATGCGCGCGACACACCGGATTTTGCTCGATCTGGACGAGTCACGTCGGATCGCCCGTCCCACTGAGCAGATCAGCCGGCTCGACTGGTCGGCAGGTGCGGATGGCGCGGGCGTCACGTGGCGGACCGCCGCCGGGATCGTCTTCTTCCAGTACCAGCATCAGCGGGTCTTCGGCCTGCAGCTCGACGAGCAGGGGCGCTTCACGCCGCGCCTCTCGTATGCCTACACCTTCAACCTCCAGGAGATGAAAGCACCGCTGATCAGTGCCGTTACCGGCGGTGGATGGGGATGGCGGCCGACGGCCTGGCATGGCCCGTCGTGGCTCCGCTGGTTGACCGAATGACGGAGTCCGAGGATCCAGACTCGCCACTCTGGTGGCGGCAGGCCAGGGCGCTCGAACGTGAGAACCGGCTGGGCGAGGCGGAACGTGCGATCACGGACGCGGTGGACCACGTCGGCGCGGCCGCGTCGGTGGCCGAGCTCTACCGCCAGCGGATGCAGCGCCTTGCCCAGGCCGGTGACGACGAGGGCGCCAGAGCGGCTGCCGACCAGGCGGAGCGTTGGATCACCTTCTATGCCGGCCAGGCCACCAGCGGCGGGGAAGGCGCGGCACTCTCGGAGGAGCGGGATCGGTTTCTCGAAGCGCTCGGCCGAAGCCCTGCGAGCACCGGCGAGGTGCCGCCTGGCAGGGACTCGGCCCTCGACCGCTTTACTCGCAGCATGGAACGGAACCGGGAACGCTGGCGCGACGGCGTCGGCTACGACCTCGAAGCGTTATCGGCGGCCTCACCCGATGCGCGGCGAGCGATTGAGGAGCGGCTGCTGCGAAAGCGCCCCCGCTCCTGGCACGACATCGAGGCGCTGGCTGCACTCGATACGCCGCGCGCTCGGGCGGCGATTCTGGCCGCACTCGACGATCCCGATGCCATGGTCCGTGCCGCCGTGACCCGATTCGCTGCTGCGCAAATCGACAGAGATGAGGTTGCGGCGGCCCTGGTGCGCGGCCTCGAGACGGCCGAGTTCTATGGTGGCTTGACCCAGGTTCTGCTGCAGGTGGAGACATTTCATCCTCCTGCCGTCGTCGAAGCACTGTTCCGCGGTGCGCTGGCCCGAAAGGGCGAGGTCGCAGTCCATTTCGCGGCGATGTTGATGTTCCTGCATGGTAAGGCGCACGAGCCGTTCGACTGGAGCCTGCGTCCGTTCTTCCTGACTTTTCACACCGAGGACGCCGCTGAGCGTGCAGCAGCGTTCGAGGACCTCTGCGCACGAATCGGTGTGGATGTCGTCGGACGCTATCTGCTGCCCTGACCCGGTCGGCGCGCCATACCGTGGTCGGCGGACCTTTGACCGACGCGCAGCCTCGCTCATATAGGGATATCTTGTTCGACATCCCCGCCACTGAAGAGCGAACGATGGTTATCGATGTGTTCACGCCCTGCCACGAAGACTGCCTGTGATGCCGTCCCCAACCCCCGACATCGGCGACCGTATCCGCACCAGCTTTGCCCGCCAGCGCATGATGAGGACGTTAGGGGCGGACCTCGTAAGCGTCCGTCCCGGCGAGGTCGAGATCGCGCTGTCGTTCCGCGAAGACCTCACCCAGCAGCATGGCTACATGCACGCTGCCGCCATAACTGCCATCGGGGACAGCGCGTGCGGGTATGCGGCCTTGACCATGATGGATGTCGGCGTCGAGGTGCTGTCGGTCGAGTTCAAGGTGAATCTCCTCTCTCCGGCCGCCGGCGAGCGATTCGTTGCGACGGGGCGCGTAATACGGGCCGGACACACCCTGACGGTTTGCTCGGGCGAAGTCCATGCCGAGCAGGCAGGCTCCCGAAAGCTGATCTGCGTGATGCAGGCAACAATGATCGGGGCGAAAGGTTGATACGCCTGCGCCCCAGTTACGGCCGGGCCGCCGCGACTAAAATATCCCTCGTTGCGTCGGAGCGGATCAGTGGAAGCCGTGCCAAACCTCGCGTTTGACCAGGTCCCGCAGATGCTCTGATTTCGGCCGTTTGGTCGGGTCAGGGTAGAGGCGCTTGCCGGCGTCGTCCATCCTGGCGGAAAATGCGTCGAGTTGGGTTCTGTCTTTGAAACGGAAAACCCGCAAGTGGGTCCACTCCTCGTTGGGCTGGTCGGGTTTATAGGTGCGCAGTTCTTCGAAGGCGCCTGCCTTTTGGGCCTCGGCGTCGATCGGCTCGGCCACTTCGCGAATGTACTTCTCGTACTCGGCCTCCATCCCAGGCCGGGCCTTCCAGTATAGCGCAACGAACACGGGCTCCTGCGCGGCGAGCGGCGCAGCTGCCATGACAGCCGTCGCGAGCCATATGGCGAGAAAACGGATCATGAGAACCCCAAAGGATAGAGGGTGCCGTAATTTACTTTGAATCAGACGCCAAGAATGGTCCGATGCAGTCGGATCAGGAGTTCGTTCGCTGCCGGGCCATCCGGGTGAGCAGGGAGCGGGCTTGATACCCTGGCCTCCTCGATCCCGTGAAACAGCTGCTCCGCCTCGGCCTTGACCTGATCGAGCGTCCACGCGCCCTGCTTGATGCGCTTCAGCTCCTCGGCGTCCGTAGTGCGATAGACCTGGAGACGCCCGGTACGGAGGAACTCGGATCCCATCCGCAGCAGCCGGATGAGATGCGCCGCATTCTTGACGTCATACTGGTATTTCCGCACCATCGCCTTTCGCTTCTCGCCCATGTATCCGCTGAAGTGCTGGCGATGCAGCTTCCGAAAGCGTTTGAGCAGGTCGAGCGGCAGCTGCCAATGCCTGGCAATGTGCTGCAGCTTGAGACTGTCGGCCTCCAGCACCTCGGTGACTGGACCGGACGCTCGAAGTTCGGCCGTAAGTGCCTCGTACTCGGCCATACGCTCGATATCGAACGCCTCCATCCGCTTCAGCTGGTCGTAGGCATAGCCGGCAAAGGCCTCGGCCGCCTCCAGGGAACTGAAGATGGAGCGGGCAGACCGAAGTTGATCGAACAGCGGATGCTGGTGGAGGTACTCGTCATCCCGCAGCCAGAGCAGTCCCACGATGTTGGGGTTGCTCTTGAGCAGGAGCCGGACAGCTTTTTCCAGGCTGTAGATGACGACGTCGAGTTCCTCGAACTGGAAGACCCAGTGCTGCCAGCGGGGCAGGCCGAGGTGGTACTCGAGCGGCGGCACCAGGAAACCCATGAGGTCGATGTCATCGACTGCATCGGGCTCACCGGGCGGAACGTACGTTCCATGGCTGTGGGAGCCCATCAGGCCGAGGACGAGAAGGTGTGGCTCGAGAGGAAAACCGTTGGCCGCTTCGAAGGCGCGGGCGATACGAGGATCGAGGGCCATGCGGGAATGTAACCGTGGCCGGACGAGGGTGTGATGTGATCTCTGGCGACAAGGTCCGCGCCGGACTATACTGGCCTGTTCGACCGTCAGCACGGGGGCAAGCTTCTCCCGCCCGCTCCCGTATCCCACACCCCGGCATATCGTGACATGAGCCTGCCCGACGATCCAGATGAAGTGACGCTACTGCTTCAGGCCTGGTCCGCCGGTGACAGGGGGGCGGGCGACCGGCTCTTTGGCATCATCTACGGCGAGCTGCGCCGATTGGCGCGGGGGCAGATTCACCGGTCCAACGTGCCGATCACCATTCAGGCCACCGATGTCATTCACGAAGCCTATCTCCGCCTCGCAAAGCAGGACGCGACGGACTGGAAGAACAGGGCCCACTTCTATGCCATTGCCGCGACGGTGATTCGACGGGTGTTGCTGGATTACGCCCGCCATCGGCTCGCCGATCGTCGGGATCGCCGCCAGGAGCTGCCGCTCGAAGCTGCGCAGAATCAGGAGACGATGACCCTGGAGCGCGCGGACGAGCTGATCCAGCTCGATACGGCGCTGGAGCAGTTGCGCGAGCAGGACACCAGGCGTGCCCGGGTGGTCGAACTTCGATACTTCGCGGGGCTCGAGATCGCGGAAATCGCCGAAGTGCTGCAGGTGTCCCAACCCACCGTCAAGCGCGACTGGGCGTTCAGTCGTGCTTGGCTGCGTACCAGACTCGAAGGGAACGGTCTCGATGGACCGGACTCGAATGTCTGATCCGTCGCCTGGGGGCGAACAGGCGTCCCGCTTCGATACCGTTGCCGCGCTCTTCGCGGAGGCCATCGAGCTGGAGGATACCAGCGCGCGCGAGACGCTTCTGGCCTCGATCCGCGAACGGGATCCGTCGCTGGCTGTGGAACTAGCCGCGCTGCTCGAGGCGCACCTCGCCGATCCGGCATTCTTGGCCGAGCCGCTCGTCGGCGAGATCACCGGTGTGCTGAACGAGCAACTGGCATCGCCGCTCCTGGGGAAGCGGGTCGGCGCGTGGGAAATCGACTCGGTCCTGCATCACGGTGGGATGGGGACGGTCTATCGGGCCCACCGGGTCGACGTGGATTTCGAACAGCACGCGGCCCTGAAGGTGATTCGCGTCGGGTTTGGAAGCCCCGAGTTCGTCCGCCGCTTTGCCCAGGAGCGCCGGTTACTGGCGCAGCTCGAGCATCCGAACATCGCCCGCCTGCTCGATGGCGGGACTACGTCCGACGGGCTTCCGTACCTGGTCATGGAACACGTCCGCGGCGAAACGATCGACGCATGGTGCGCACGGGAGCGCCCCTCGCTCGATCGCCTCCTCGGCGTCTTTGCGCAGATCTGCTCGGCCGTCAACTTTGCGCATCAGAATCTCGTGGTGCACCGGGATATCAAGCCGGCCAACATCCTGGTCACTCCCGAAGGGGCGGCCAAGCTGCTGGACTTCGGTATTGCCGAGTTGGAGCGGCAGGTCATGGCAGAGCCGGAGCTGGAGGCCGGCCGGATGCTGACGCCGGGCTACGCGAGTCCGGAACAGTTTCGGGGTGGAGAAGTCGGTACCACGACGGACACCTACTCGCTTGGCGTCTTGCTGTATCGGCTGGTATCCGGACAGCCGCCCTATCACGTCGACTCCGGGTCGACGCCCGATGAGGTCGAGCGCCTGGTCGTCGAGACGATTCCGCCGCCGCCCAGTGTAGTACTTGCCGCGCAGGCAGGACGTTTGCCCGCACGAGTCGCCGATCTCGATGCCATCATCCTTCGGGCGCTTCGGAAGGACCCAGCCGAGCGCTATCCCTCGGTGCAGTCCCTGGCCGCCGACCTGCAGCGCTATGCCGATGGCCTGCCCGTCGAGGCCAGGCCGCCGACGTTGGCGTATCGTACCGCGCGTTTTGCGGGCCGGAACTGGGCGGCGCTTGCTGCGGCGGTCACGATCGTGGTACTCCTGGTCGGGGGCCTCGCTGCCGCGCTGTGGCAGGCAGGCGTCGCGGAGCGCCAGCGGGACGTGGCGCGTGCCGAGGCGTCGACGGCGGCATCGGCCGTTGCGTTCCTGAAGACCGTTCTGGGATCAGCTGATCCCTGGAGAGACACCGAACCGGCGCAGTCGGTCGATGACGTCATCCGTCTGGCCGAAGTCGAGCTGGATTCCGTGCTGGCCGCCGAACCCGCCGCGCGGGCCTACCTGCTTTCCGCGTTGGGTGAGGTCGCCGCGGGGCGGGGCCAGTTGGAACGGGCCGACCGCATGACGGCCGCGGCGGTTGGCATCCTGGAGGGGTCTGCAGCGGTGGGCAACGCGCAGGCGGGCGCCATCTATCTTACCCGGGCCCTCGCGCTCCACGAGGACGGCCGCCTCCAGGATGCCCGCACTTTTGCGGTGGAGGCGGTGCGGCGCTTCGAGGCTCGAGATGGCGGTGCCTGGGCGGAGCTGGCGGGTGCGCTCAATCAGCTCGGCGCCCTCGACATCGAACTCGGTGACCATGTCGCGGCCGAGCGGACCTTGCGCCGCGCCGTCGCGTTGTACCACGCCAACGGCGGTAGCGCCAAGCTCGGACTGGCGGGCCTCTACAACAATCTCGCTGTTGCCCTGGCGACCCAGCCGGACCGACTCGAGGAAGTTGCGGAGGCCAACGCCAACGCCGCACGACTGGCCGAGAGCGTGGGGGTCAGCGCGCCGAGACTCGCAACGTACCTGGTCAACCAGGCCAACACGCTCCGGCTCCTGGGTCGTACCGATGAAGCCGAGACGATCTTTGCCCGGGCTATGGCCCTGATGACCGAGTCACTTGGTCCGGATCACCAGTCCACCCTCACGGCCTCGGCGTCGCTCGCGTCGCTCTACGAAGCAACCGGCCGGTTCGAGAAGGCAGCCGCCACGCTGCGCGTGCCGCTCTCGTCCGCGCTCGCCACGTTGCCCGCCGACCATCCCACCACGGCGTATCTCCAGAATGTGCTTGCCTCGTCGCTCTGTCAGATGGCGGGGGGTGAGACGCTGGAGGAAGGGCTCACGATAGGTCGGGCCTCGCTTGCTTCGCGGAAGGCGGCGTTCGGAGAGGGGCATTGGGCGGTGGCGTCGGGCGAGTCCATTGTCGGATACTGTCTGGCGCGGCTGGGACGTCAGGACGGAGTGCCCCTGCTGGAGCGCGCATTGGAGATACTGCACGCTCAGCGAGGTGAGGATCACGACCTGACCGTCCGGACTCGGCGGTGGCTGGAACAGGTGCGTTAGGCCTAAGGGGTGGTTCCGACGCAACCCTAAACGCGCCGGTACCACCGCAGTCCGCTCGGAAACTCCTGTCACAAGGAATCCCCAGCGGGTAGTACGTCGGATTGGTGAGATTGGCCACGTTGCCCCGTACCGAGGCAGGCGGCACGGCAAACGGGGAACCGTCATTACCGCTCGACTGTTCCAGGACCGCCGAGTAGTAGTAGTGGTACGCAGCCTCCGACAGCGCGATCTGGCGCATGGTGACCCGACTGGGCACCGCTTTCTTTGCGGTCTATTTACCCGTCCGAAGAGTCCTTGGGATCAGCCTTGTCTCGCGCTCAAGTGGGAGTAGCAGGCCGTGGTTGACAGGTAACCCCGATCGTTCGTACTTTGCAATATGAAGTACTTGGTGGGAGGTAGCCTAAGGGTCGTGACATGCCTGATCGACTCCCCAGTCTGATTGTCCTGGTAGGCTTCTGGGTTCCGCCCGCGCTGGCGGGTTGGGTAGCGGCCGGCTCTCTCGAATGGCCAAAGGGCGGCGCGGTCATGAAGACCTACGCCACCTTCGCCCTTTTCATGCTGGCCTATGCGGCGGGATGGTTTCTCTTCAACCTCCGCCGCATGCCGCCGTACATCCCCGGCGCGACGACCGATCCCACTTTCGCCCCGCCGAACGCCATCCTATGGCTTGCAATCGTTACCGGCGTCCTGGTGCTTCCTGGCAGCCTGCTCGCGTTCGTGCTCGCATTTCGCCGTAAGTGCCGGATCCGGACCCGCCCGCGCACGTCGGACGGGGCCGAGTGATGTGACGCCTCGCAGCTAGTTGGAAGGAGCCCCGGCGCGACCGGCGCGCTCCCGCACCACCGCGAACGTCCCGAGGTTGCTGATTTCCAACACCGTGGTCCGCCCGCTCTGATCGATTTGGAACGTCGCCACCGAAGCCAGCGGTGCCAGCACCCCCGCGCTCTCCCAGTCCACGATGCGGAAGGAGTTGTACCGCAGCGGCGTGAGCCGGGCCGTGAACCCCGGGCGATCGTCCCATGCCAGTCGCAGCGTACCGGCTTCGAACGTCACGCGAATACGGCCGTTGAGAGAATCGGCGTAGGTACCGGAGTAGCCTTCGAGCGCCAGCGACGGCGGCCCCCCGGCCTGACTCGCTTGTTGTTGCGCTTGTTGCGCAGCTTGGCTACCCTGCTGGGAGCGAGCAAAGGCCCGACCATTCCAGTCGATCTCCGGCAGCCCCAGGGCGATATCGAAGACGCGCTGAACCAGGGCTGTGTGCATGGAGTGGCCATCCCGGTTGGTCAGTACGACGACGCCGATCTTTTCCTCGGGCAGGAATGTCATTGCCGCGAGCATGCCGTCGATCGCCCCGCCGTGATCGATCGAGCGCTTGCCGCGATAGTATTCGAGAAACCAGCCCAGGCCATAGCCCAGTGAGGTGGTGCCGCTGTCGGAAAGGATAACCGGGGCGCGGCCCGCGATGTTGACGGAGTGCATCTCCCGCATCGACGACTCGGAGATCAGCCGCTTGTCGCGATAGACGCCGTTGCCCATCTGGAGTCGGAGGTACTGGGCCATGTCGCGCGCACTCGAGTAGTATCCCCCGGCGCCGCCGATGTTCCGGGTATCGCGATGCGGGACCGGCACCAGCTTACCGTCGATATCGCGGTGCGGTGTAACGATGTTGCTGCCCGAGGGCACATCGTTGATGCTGGTGACGGTCGTGGTCATGCTGAGCGGTGTGAACAGCCGCCGATTGAGCAGCTGCTCGAAAGTGACGCCTTCCGCAGCTGCCGCCGCTTCGCCCGCGGCCATCAGCATCAGGTTGTTGTAGAGCATCCGGCTCCGAAACTCGATATCCTGCTTCAGGAACGGGAAGCGCTGCTTGATCAGCTCGGCGCGGGTCAGCTTGGATCCGTACCAGGCCCCGGTGGAATTTTCGAGCCCGGTGCGATGCGCCAGAAGGTCGCGGATGGTGGCGAGCCGGCTCACGTATGGGTCGGCGACCCGGAAGTCGGGCAAGTGCTTCCAGACCGGATCGTCGAACCGCATCTTGCCCTCGTCCACCATGATTGCGGCGGCCGCAGCGGTCATCGACTTGCCGCTCGATCCGATCGAGAAGAGGGTCGATTCATTGACCGGGTCGGGCTTGCCCAGCTCCTTGACGCCATACCCCTTCGCGAAGACGACCGAGTCGCCCTGCACGATGGCGATGGACAGGCCGGGGACGTTCCACTGTTGCCGGACCTGCTCGATATGGCTGTCGAGCGCGCGGAGTTGCGCGACCGACAACAGCCGAACCGGGGGAGCCCCGGACGCCGTGGTGCTTCGTTGCGCCAGTGCTGGCAGGGAAACCAGCAGGCCCAAGCAGGTCGCTCCCAGAACGCTCAAGGCACGTGACCCGATACGCATCCTTACCTCACTATGGATTGTTGCTTGAGATGGACTGTGGGGAAGCGGCAATGCACCGCAGCACCATTATTACGGGCAAAGGGTGCCGGTCGTTGAACGATGAGGTCGAACATAGCTATCACGCGGGGTCGCGGGCCGGGATGCATTCCTAATGTAGTTGCATGTGACTACATTGAAACATGCGCACGGTCGGCGTTCGAGAACTCAAGGCCCATCTGAGTCGGATCCTCCGGGAAGTCCAGTCCGGTGACGTGATTCTGGTGACGGATCGCGGTCGCGTGGTTGCAGAGCTGCGTCGTCCGGGGGCGTCGAGCCTGGTCGGCTCACCGCTCGACCGGGCCCTGAGTCGAATGGCAGCCGACGGCTCCGTTCGGCTGGCAGAGCCATCGCCCGATCCGTATCCCGCATCACCGATTACGTCTCCGGGAGGCACAGCGCAGGATCTTCTGGCTGACGAGCGTGGAGATCGATGATCGTCTATGCGGAATCGAGCAGCGTCCTCGCATGGCTCCTGGGAGAGCCGACTGCGGAGGAGGTCCGGACGATTCTGGCGGGCGCGACGCGGGTCGTCACGTCGTCCCTGACCGCGGTGGAATGTGCGCGGGGCCTGGCACGAGGACGATTGACCGGTCGCCTTGCGCTCAAGGATGAGTTGTCCGCATTACGCCTGCTCGACGTAGCGATATCGAACTGGGACGTTCATGAGGTTACCGATCGGGTCGTCCGACGGGCGCGGGGGCGCTTTCCGGTCGAGCCCGTCCGCACGCTCGACGCGCTTCATCTTGCGACCGCCCTCCTCTTCGTTGAACACCTGGGCAGCGTTGCCGTCCTGTCGCACGATGAACGGATTCGTGCCAACGCTGCCCAACTCGACCTCGGTCCGCTGCCGGAATCGCCACCGCCGTCCTGACCAAGGGGCAGGGGCTCTACCTGCAGACCAACGTCGCGTCCGCCGCCGATGTCGATGCTGGCGCGGAACGGATTCGGGCCGCCGGCGGGCACCCTGATCGATGAGCCGGCGGGGGTGCGGATGTTCCAGTTCCGAGACCTGGACGGCTTCAGGCTAGGCTTCTCGACTCCGCTCGCGGGGTAGTGCCAGGCGTCCCGCCCGGGAGGTCAGGATGGCGCAGGCCGCCCAGCTTTGCAACAGCCGCCGCGTTGTCGGTATCGAATCCAGAAGCCTGCCAACCAGAGCGCATTCGACACATGAAACTTCGCAGCGAGCTGTTCGGTGTAGCCCTCATGCTCCTGGTCGTGCCGTCCGTCGGGGCCCAATCGGGCCCCCTCGACGGATTTGATCGGCGTGTAGCGGACGCCCTCCGGGATTTCGAGCATCCGGGGATGGCGATTGCCATCGTGAGGAACGACTCGGTGGTCTTTGCCAAAGGCTTTGGAGTCCGTGCCCTGGGCCAGGCTACTGCGGTCGACGTCCAGACGATGTTCGCCATCGGGTCATCGTCGAAGGCGTTCACTGGGCTCTCGGTCGCGATGTTGGTCGACGAGGGCAAGATGAGATGGGACGAGCCGGTGGCGACGTATTTACCCGGCTTCCGGCTGAAAGATCCGTACGTCTCGCAGATCCTCACCATGGCAGATGCGCTGACTCACCGAAGCGGTCTGCCGCGGTCGGTGCCTGGTCAGGAGCCGGGACCTGAGGCCGATGTGTCGTGGCTCAGTGGCCAGTTCGACAGCGAGGAACTGATCCGGCGCCTTCGGCATGTCGAGCCTGCCGGTTCGTTCCGTGTCTCGTTCGGGTATCAGAACCTGATGTACTTGGTTGCCGGAACCGCA
Source organism: uncultured Gemmatimonas sp. (assembly GCA_964619465.1). Taxonomy (GTDB): domain Bacteria; phylum Gemmatimonadota; class Gemmatimonadetes; order Gemmatimonadales; family GWC2-71-9; genus SHZU01. The sequence continues at coordinate 95,810 of CAZUES010000010.1, read as the reverse complement.
GTTGCGAAGGTATCGGGACTCCCATGGGAGGAGTTTGTTACCCGCCGGATCTTTGCTCCACTCGGAATGTCCGAGTCGAACCTGTCTGTTGTGGCTTTGTCGGGACGCCCGAACGTTGCCCAGCCGCATGCGCGGATCAACGACACGCTCAGAGTCATCGGCTATCGGAACCTCGACCACATTGCCCCCGCCGGATCGATCAACTCCAATGTGCTCGACATGGCCAAGTGGCTCCGCTTCCAGCTGGCCGGCGGTAAAGTCGCCGGGAAGGCATTGTTGGGCGCGCGTGCGTTCGAGGAAACCCGGACTCCGCAGCTGACGATGCGCCGAGGAGGAGGCCCGAACCGGGAGGGCTATTTCGCCGCTTATGGGATGGGATGGTTCCTGCAGGATTATCGAGGGCGCTTCGTGGTTCACCACGGCGGGAACATCGACGGCATGTCCGCCATGGTGGCGTTCATGCCGGATGAGCAGCTCGGCGTGGTGGTGCTCACCAACATGCAGGGTTCACCCATAGTCCAGGCCCTGGCTTACGAAGTATTCGACCGTTATCTCGGCCTGCCCCCCAAGGACCGGCTCGGAGAGATCAAGCAGAATCGCCTCCGCATGGCGACACGCGCGAAGGAGGCGGCGACTGAAGCAGAGGCAAGGCGTGTAAAGGGCACCAGGCCGTCGTTAGCGCTCGAAAATTACGTTGGGGTATACACCGACAGCGCCAATGGCGATATCCGCGTCGCGCTGGAAAACGGCAAGTTGGTAGTTCGATACGGCCCGCTGCTTACTGCAGACCTCGAGCACTGGCAGTTCGATACCTTCCAAGCCCGGTGGCGGAGCTCGATCACGTTTACCCGAACTATGATGTCGTTCGAACTCAGTCGGGAGGGAACCGCAAGTCGGCTGGTGGGGCAGTACCTCGGCACGTTCGCTAGGCGCCCCATTCCTGACTGAAACCTTTGCGCGACCGGGACCGTTAGACCTTCGTCTCCATCCCGGCCAATCATGACCCGTCTGACCCGATTGATCGAACAGATCGTCCGTGACAGCCGACTTGCCTTTCGGACCTTCGCCAGGTTCCCGCTCTTCACCGCCACCGCCGTCCTGACCGTCGGACTTGGCATGGGTTTCAACACCTCGCTCTTCTCCGTCATGCATGCGGTGCTCTTCCGGCCGCTGCCCGTGGCGGAGCCGGAAACGCTGCGGAACCTCTTCGTCGGGATCGAAGGCGGCCAGGGACGGATGACCTTCAGCGCCCCCGGCGGGCTGTCGTTCCAGGAACTGGCTGCCATCCGCTCGGCTTCGACCACCGCGGACTTGGCCGGGGTCGCCGCGGTTCAGCTCAGCTGGCAGAAGACCGAGGTTCGCAGCCTCGAGGCGCAGCTCGTTTCCGACAATCTGCTCCCGATGCTCGGCGCCCGTCCGGTGCTCGGTCGCTTCTTCACCGCCGACGAAACCGTTCACCCGGGCGGGGCGCCGGTGGTGGTGCTCAGCCACCGCTTCTGGGCCGTCGAGCTGGGCGGGGATCCGAGCGTCGTCGGAACCATGCTGACCTTGAATCGTACTCCGTTTACCGTCATCGGCGTGGCCGATCAGAAAACCCGCGGCCCGATGATGCTTGGTGCGGATCTGTGGATTCCGCTCACCATGCAGCGGCTCACTCGGCCCGGCGAGTCGCTGATCGACATGGCGAACGCGGCCTGGATCCAGATCTTTGCGCGTGCGCGCGGCGGTGCCACCGACGGGCAGGTGGCTGCAGAGATGCAGCTGCTCGCCGAGCGGACCGTCGAGGCCGGCACCGGCGCCCGAATCGCGGCGTCGGTCGTCCCCGCGTCCTTCCTGAGTGTGCCGAAGGCGCGGCGTATGGCGGTGCCTGGCATGGCGCTGCTCTGGGTCGCTTTCGGGCTGATCCTGGTGGTCGCCTGCGCCAACGTCGCCAACATGCTGATGGCTCGCGGCCTGGCGCGACAGAAGGAGTTCGCCATCCGGCGCGCGGTCGGTGCGGATCGGCAGGGCATCGTCCGCCTGCTGCTCACTGAGAGCGCCTGGCTCGGTCTGCTGGGCGGCGTGCTGGGGCTGGGGCTGGCGTTCGGGGCGGGCCGGCTGGCCGACATTGTGATCCCGGCCTCGATCGATCTCCAATTCGACTTCTCTCCCGATCCCGCAGTGCTGGGCTTTGCGGCGGTGATGTCGCTCGTCTCGGGGCTCGCATTCGGCTTCCTCCCGGCGCTGCATTCGACCGGCTTCGAGCTTTCGCCGAGTCTCAAAGGCGACGGGGGCGGGTCGGCCGGCCGCCCTCGGCTCCGGGTGCAGCACCTGCTCGTGGCGGTGCAGGTGGCGGCCTGCGTGGTGCTGCTGGTCAACGCCGGCCTCGTAGTGCGCAGCCTCCGCCATGCGCTGACGATGGACGTCGGCAAGCCGCTCGATCGATTGGTGATCGGCAGTTTCGACCTCCGTCAGCAGCAGTATGACTCGGTCGCCGCGGAGTCGTTCTTCGATCGGCTGACCGAGCGGGTGCGGAGCGAGCCTGGCATGGTTGCCGTCAGTACCAGCTTCCTCCAGCCCGAACTCTCGTCGGCGAGCAATGTGATCCGGGTCGATGACGGGGCCGAGGTTGCCGGTGAGTCGTTTCAGGTCGCCTTCGACGAAGTGGGCGCCGAGTATTTCGCGGCGGCCGGGATCAGCGTGCTGGCGGGTCGGAGCTTTACCGAGGCTGAGGTCAGGCGCGGTGACGCGGTCATGCTGGTCGACCAGCGCTTTGCCGACGAGCGGCTCCAGGGCCGGGCCATCGGCCGGCGGATCGATATCGGTGCTCCGCGCGGCGGGGCGCAGGTGTACGAGGTCATCGGCGTGGTCAACAGCACCCACCCGCTTGGCGCGGGTCGGCGTGTGCTGCCGACCTACTACGTCCCGATTCGCGGCCTCCGTTACATGGAGGCGACCATTCAGGTCCGTCACCGCGGCGACCACCAGGCCGCCATCGCGGCCATCCGCCGCGCGGCGGCGGAGATCGACCCGAACCTGTTGGTCAAGACCAGCACGATCGAGCAGAACGTCGAGCAGGCGCTCTTGCCGGTCCGGATCGTTTCCTACACCCTGACCGCGCTCGGTGCGCTGGCGCTGGTGCTCGCGACGGTCGGCCTGTTCGGGGTGATTGCCTTTGCGGTGGGCCGACGCGCCCGCGAGATCGCCATCCGGGTCGCGCTCGGCGCGGCGCCCGGACGAGTGCTCGGCCTGGTGGTCCGTCAGGGCGTCGGCCCGATCGTGGGCGGCGGCGTCGTGGGACTGGCGCTTGCGGTGGCGGGCGGGTTTCTGATCCGGCGTATCCTTTATGGCTTGAGCCCGGTCGACCCAATCACGCTCGGTGCGGTAATTGTCCTCGTCGTGGTCGCGGCCGTAACGGCGTTCTGGATCCCCGCCCGTCGGGCGATTGCCGTGCAGCCGGCCTCGGTGCTACGGGAGGACTGACGACCAGCCCGGATCCGCATCCCGACTCGAGTGGAGCGTTTTCTGGCACGTGACCTGCTCATTGGTTCGGGTCACTATGCATGCTCGGAACGAGCGACCCTACTCATTGGCAGCGGATGTTGTTACGACATCGGCACTTAGGCCGATCGATACAAGCAGTTGCTGGGGGAGTGTCGCCCGGCTCGTTCTGCGTTGTGTCCGGCACCTCAGGGGTGCCGCGCTCGTCGGCCTGGCCGCCTGCGCGGGCGGTGAATCCTCTGGCGGACTCGATCCGGCTCCTCAGCAACCCGGGTCGCTGATCGTGGCGGTGGAGGGGCTACCCGGCGGGGCGATCACGAACCTGACGTTGACCGGCCCCGGAGGGAGTCGGAGCCTGACCGGCCCGGGCACCATCGGTAACCTGGCTCCGGGCAGCTATACCCTGACGGCGGCCGACGCCAGCCATGACGGCGACGGATACCAGGCGATCTCGGCGACCCAAGCGGTCACCATTCGGTCATCCGCAGCAACCGATGCACAGGTTTCCTATCTCATTGCGACTGGACGGCTGGCGGTAACGATCGTGGGGCTCCCCGACGGTCCGGCCGATGTTCAGGTTAGCGGTCCCGGCGTGACCCGGATCGTAACCACTGCGGAAACGCTCAAGGGACTCGCGCCAGGCAGCTACACCGTAACACCGCGCCCCGTCGTGCTGGATGGCGAGCGCTTCGCCTCGCCGGTCGAGCCGGCGGTCGTATCGGTGACCGCGGGCGCCGTGGCAATGCCAGTGGCGGTCGAGTATCAACTCGCCTCCGGGCGGCTTCAGCTTTCGATTCTCGATGTCCCCGCCGGCGCCACCCCGGCCATTACGATCGACGGTCCGGACGGATTCTCGGCGACAGTCGCTTCCAGCCAGTTGTTCAAGGGGCTCGCCCCGGGGCAATACCAACTGACCGGAAACGATCTTCTCGTTGCCGGCGACAAATATGCAGCCTTGCTCGTTCCCAAGATCCTCGACGTCGTCGCGGGTTCGACGCCGACGGTTGCCATCGCATCGTATCGGATCGCGACAGGCGCGTTGACCGTCAACGTGCTCGGCCTGCCTAACGGCGCCGCAGGGAAGGTGACCGTGACCGGTCCGGGCGGCTTTAGTCGGAACCTCTCCACCACCGAGACTCTGCGCGGCCTCGAGCCGGGCAGCTACTCGATCGGCGCGACATCGGTCGGTTCCGCCGTCGTCTACCTCCCGTCGCCGGCCTCGCAATCGGTGACGGTGGTGGCCGATGCAGAGCCCGCCGTGCGAACCGTGACCTATACCCAGGGTGTGGGATCACTCACGCTCACGGTGGCCGGCGCGCCCGGCGGTGCCGGCAACGTCACGATCACCGGGCCGAACGGTTTCAACCGGACGGTTACCGGCTCGACCGCGCTCACGGGTCTTGTGCCAGGTGCGTACACGGTCGCTGCGGCGGCCATCACGGTGGCCGGCCACGGATACCAGCCCACACCGGCCAGCCAGGGCGCCGCAGTAAGCGTCGGCGGAATCGCCGCAGTCTCCGTGACCTATGCGATCGCGACGGGTTCGATCGACGTGGCCGTCGCCGGTCTACCAGGCGGCGCCGCAGCGGCGGTGAGCGTGACCGGCCCCGGCGGCTTCAGCCAGAATGTCACCGGGAGCGTCGTGATTCCGGGCCTCGCACCGGGAAGTTACACCGTCGCCGCGGCGGCGGTGTCGGCAGGTGGGCAAACGTATAACGCGACGCCGCCGTCCCGATCGGTCACGGTCGCCGCCGGGGCTACCGCGGCGGCCGGAGTAAGCTACGCAGTGGCCGTTTCGGGCGGCGCCCTGACGATCGACATATCCGGCCTGCCAGGCGGCGTGGCGGGCAGCGTCACAATTATCGGTCCCGGTGGCAGCTCCAGTCAGGTCATCACCGCCACCCAGACGTTGACCGGCCTTCCCGCCGGGATGTACTTCATTGAGGCCTCCTCGGTGAGCTCGGGCGGCACCACCTACAACCCGGCGCCCGTCAGCCAGACCGCGACCGTCACGGCCGGCGCCACCGCGACCCGTTCGGTCAGCTACACGGCCGTCGTCTCGGGCGGCAACCTGACGATCAACATCTCGGGGCTGCCCGGCGGGACGGCGGCCAACGTGAGCGTCACCGGTCCCGGCGGATTCAACCGGACGGTCACCGCGACCGAGACGCTGACCGGCCTCGCGGCCGGGTCGTACAACGTCGCCGCCACCAACGTGTGGGTCGCCGGCCCGATCAGCTATCGCGGCACGCCATCGTTCCAGTCCGCCAGCGTGACGACCGGCGCCACCGCGACGGCGAACGTCGCCTACGTGGCAACCGGTAATCTGGCGATAACGGTGACCGGGCTACCCCCCGGGACCAATGCGGCCGTCTCGCTGAGCGGCCCGGGCGGATACAGCGCGAACCTGACCGGCAGCCTGACGTTCAACTCTCTTACTCCGGGCACCTACACGATCGCGGCGGCCTCGGTCCTGTCCGGCGGGGATCCGTACAATCCGAGCCCGGCCAGCCAGAACATCGTGGTGACGGGGGGCGTCGTGACCCCCGCGGCGGTGGCCTACTCGCTGGGCAGCGTCGCGACGCTCAACCTGACGATCGACGGGATGTATCTGACCCAGGCCATCGCAAAGTACGACGGCACCACGCCGCTCGTGGCCGGACGCGATGCCTACCTGCGCATCTTCGTCAAGGCCAACCAGGCCAACCCGGCGGCTCCCGCAGTGCGGGTTCGATTCTATTCGGGCGCCTCGCTGATCCAAACGTCCACCATCAACGCCCCGGCAGCGAGCGTACCAACCGCGATCACCGAAGGCACGTTGGCCAGTTCCTGGAACCTCGCGGTGCCGGGTGCGTTGGTGCAGCCCAATCTTCGGATCCTTGCCGACGTCGATCCGACCGATGTCGTCACCGAGGCGAATGAGACCGACAATACCTTTCCGACGACGGGAACTCCGTTTGCTATCGATGTCCGAACAGTCCCGACCTGGAATATCCGGCTGGTGCCGATCCTCCAACAGGCCAACGGCCTCCAGGGCGACGTCACCGCCGGCAACGCGGGGCAGTTCCTGAGTGAGCCGCTCAAGCTGCTTCCGGTCGCTGCATACAACGCCGACGTCCGGGCGCCCTACACCACCACCGCGCCGGCGATCCAGGCCGGCGATGCGAACGGCGCCTGGGGAACGATCCTGCTCGAGATGCTCACCTTACGCAGCATCGACGGCAGTAACTGGTACTACTACGGCGTCGTCAAACCGGGATATGCCTCCGGTGTTGCCGGCATGGGATATGTCGGCGGCGGCTTTCTCGCCTCGATCGGGTGGGATTTCCTGCACAGCGCCTCAGGCGTGATGGCGCACGAGATCGGGCACAACATGGGTCTGGATCACTCGCCCTGCGGCGTCGCGGCGGGGCCTGATCCTGCCTATCCGTACGCGGGCGGATCGATCGGTGCGTACGGTCTCGACCTGGCGACGCTCACCGTCAAGGCGCCGGGCACGCACTTCGACTTCATGGCATACTGCAACCCGAGCTGGGTCAGCGACTACACCTGGGCAAAGGCTATCGCCCACCGGCAGTCGAACCCCACCTATGCACCTCCGGCGGCGGTGACCACCGCCGCGGCCGGGCTGCTGGTCTGGGGACGAATCACCGGAGCAGGCGTGGTGCTCGAGCCGGCGCTCCGGGTCGCCCCGCCGTCGATGGCGCCGACAGGGTCGGGCGCCTACCGGGTGGAAGGGCTTGCTGCGGATGGCCGAGTACTCTTCTCCTATCCGGTCGATCCCCAGCGCGCGATGGTAACGGGGCAGGAGCGCCAGGAGTTGCACTTCTCGACCGTGGTTCCGCTGAATCAGGCCCAGGACGAGGCGCTCGCCCGACTCCGGCTGGTGACACCGACCGGCCCGATCGAGCGTCGTTCCGCGCAGGCGATGGCCGGGACGGGGCCGCACCTGTTCTTCCGGGAGCCGGGGATGGCGGTTAGCGCGCCAAGCGCCGCACAGGCCCGGTTGACTTGGGACGCCGCGACCTATCCGATGGCGTTAGTCCGGGATGCCGCGACCGGGGAGATCCTCTCGTTTGCCCGGGGCGGCGCCGCGACCCTGTGGACCAAGAGCCGCCGGTTCGACGTGACCTTCAGCGATGGAGTCCGTTCAGTGGTGCGGCAGGTCCGGTAGTCCCCGGTCCGAGAGCGTGTCTCCGGACCGATCCTGCCGAACCGACGCCCGGGCAGATGCTTCCGGGCGCGGACGACCTTCGTCTATTGCACTCGAGTCGCGGTCCATGGCCCGGTCAACGCGACCACCGTGCCGGCAAAGGCCAGGCGGATCGTCGCCGTGCCGCTCATCGCGTTGGCACTGGTGAGGGAGCCGGTGTTCTCCCACGGTCCTCGGGTGGTCGGGAAGGCGAAGCTGACGGAACTTCCCTGTTGGGAGACACCCTGTAGCGTCACGTTCCCGGTGAAGTTGCTGGTCAGGGTCTGGCTACCGACGATGCATGTGACGTTGTTACCCACGGTACTGCTGCTGGTCCCGGTCATGGTTCCGTTGGCCTCGCTGATCGTCAGGGTAACCCCGGTGACGCTGCATGACCGGCTACCGTTGATCGCATTGGACACGCTCCACTGCCACTGACCGGCGAGGCTGGGGCCGTTCGGGCCGGCGGGGTCGTCGCCACCACACCCGGCCAGCAGGGTGGCCAGCACACTCGCCGCGCCAAGATGCCGAAGACGGAAACCCGGAATACTGGACATGGAAGATCCTCCTGACGTGCCGATGGAGAGCGGATCGGGCTCAGGCTCGGCAAGCGAGCGCCCATACTCGTCCAACGGATCTTGGGGCGGGAAGCGGACATGCGGTGGAACAGCTGGAGCGGAGTCGTTCGAGGCGGGATGAGCGCAACCGGTCGAGGCGGCGGCGCCCGGGCAGCGTCGATGTTCGGGTCTTCAGCGGCGTCCGGCAGCCTCGGCGCGAGCGGCCACCGCCCGGCGGGTTCCGTCGCCCTCCGGTCCCCAGGTGTCGCGCATGACCGGAATGGCCAGGTCGAGCAGCACGATGGCCTCGTCGGACCGGCCGAGACTGCTGAGACATATCGCCAGCTCGCGGCGCGCCATCGCCAGATCGGGGCTGGCCGGATCGAGCGCCGCTTCCCGCAGGGCCACCGCGTCGCGCAGGAGCGGCTCTCCCTCGACGCAGCGGCCGCGGTCGGACAGGAATCGCCCGTGGCTTATCAGCCCGTACGCCACGTTCGGATGCCGCTCACCGAGAGTGGATCGCCAGATCCGGGTGGCGGCGGCGAACCCGGCTTCCGCCTCGCGATGCTTCCCTTGCTCGGCATGCAGAAGCGCCAGGTTGTTGCGGCTCTGGGCCACGTCCTGATGCGACTCGCCGAGCGTCCCGATCCGGATAGCCAGGACCTCTTCCAGGATCCGCTCCGCAGCGACCAGGTTGCCCGCCGAGCGATACGCCGAGCCGAGATTGTTGAGCCCGGTCAGCACGCTGGAGTGCTGGTCGCCGAGCAGCGGCCGCCAGATGGCCAGCGTTCGCTCGAAGCCCTCGGCTGCGTCCCGGTGTCGGCCGAGAAAATAGTGTACCACGGCCAGGTTGTTGTGACTGAGCGCGACCTCCGGGTGCGAGTCGCCGTAGGCTGAGCGCCGAATCGCGAGCGCCCGCAGGTTGGCCCGTTCCGCCGGCTCGAGCTTGCCGTGCTTCTGATACAGGTCGGCCAGGTTGCCGAGCGCGGACGCCACGAGGGGATGTTCGGGGCCGAGGAGCTGTTCGCGAACGGCAATCGCGCGCTCGAAGAGGATGGTCGCGGAGTCGAATGCCCCCTGATCCATGAGGACACTGCCAAGGTGCTGCAAACTGGTGGCGGTGTAGGTATGCACCTCACCATGAACCCGTCGATCGAACGCCAGCACGTCTTCGAGCAAGGGCACCGCCTCGTCGTACCGGCCCTGACGCCAGAGGACCTGCCCGAGGAGGCCCGTGGTCCTCGCGGCGGCGGCACTATCGCCCCGGCGCCGCTCGAGTGCCAGCACCACCCGGAAGAGCGAGTCGGCCACGCCGTAGTCTCCCTGGACACTTCGCGCTGTCGCGACGTCGGCGAGGCTCGTCGTGATCCGGGGATCACGAGCACCGAGGAGTCGTCGCCGGGTCGTAAGCGCGGCCGTCGCAAGCGATTCGGTGGCCTGGTAGTCTCCCAAGTCGAATCGGACCGACGCGAGTGCCGCCAGGCGGGCAGCCCGGTCGAGTTCCGCAGCACCGCTCGCCTCGTCGATCTGAATCGCGCGCTCGAGCAACCGGGCGGCCGAATCGGGTAGGCCGAGTCGCTGGTACAGCGTTGCGACGACGGCCAGCATCTCGGCCCGCACCGCCGGCTCTTCGGTCAACTCGGTGGCCAATCGGGCGGCGCCCTGGTCGAGCAGCTCCCGAGCGCTGACCTCCCGGCCCTGCGACCGGTCCGGATCAGTCCCTCCGAAGATGTCCTTCACGAAACGGGTTACCCGCTCGGCCCGCTCGGCTTGGATCACCGCCGCTCGCGCTTGCCAGGCAGCCACGGTCGCGCCCGCGGCCAGCGCCAGAACGACCAGCGCCGCAGCAAGCAGCTTGCCCCGGTGGCGGGCCACGAACTTGCCGGCGAGGTAGGCCCGGGTGGGCGGCCGGGCGACCACGGGGAACCCGTCCCGATGACGCCGGAGGTCGTCTCGAAGCTGGGTGACCGATTGGTACCGCCGGTCGGTCTCCTTCGCCAGCGCGGTCAACATGATGGCGTCGAGATCACCGGCGAGCCGGCGGCGCAGCGCGGGATCGGTTACCGTCACGCTGGGGCGGTCGGGAATCTCGTCGCAGATCGCGGCCGCCAATTGACGGGGCGACGCTTCGGCGCCGACGCGATAGGGACTCCGCTCGGTGAGCATGTGGTGAAGCACCACGCCCAGCGCATAGACGTCACTCGCGGTCGAGACGGGCTCGCCGCGGATCTGCTCGGGGCTGGCGTACGCGGGCGTCGCGAGAATGACGCCCGTTCGCGTGGCGTCGGAGCCGGGTTCGACGTCGAGCAGCTTGGCAATCCCGAAATCGAGCAGCTTCACCTCGCCGGCTGCGGAAACCAGGATGTTCCCCGGCTTGAGGTCACGATGGACCACCAACTGCCGGTGCGCATACTCGACCGCGTCGGCCACCCGATCGAAGAGGGCCAGCCGGCCGTCGACGGACAGCGCCCGCCCGGCAACATACCGATCGATCGATTCACCCTCGACGTACTCCATTACCAGGTAGGCGATGCCGTCAGGGGTCGTTCCCCCGTCGAGCAGGCGGGCCACCCCCGGATGGTCCAGCGAGGCGAGAATCTGTCGCTCGGTCTGGAAACGGCGGCTGTCGCCCGCGAGGCCGGTCCCGAACCGCACCATCTTGATGGCGACGGCCTTGGTGAACTCGCCGTCGTTGCGTTCGGCGAGGTAGACCGTGCCCATCCCGCCTCGGCCCAACTCGCGAATCAGCCGGTACGGTCCGATGGTCGCGGTCGGGAGCGGGGCGTCATCGGATATGTCATCGGAGACCTCATCGAGCGAGGTCGCCACCAGCTCGGCAGCGCAGGCGGCCACCGGGCGCTCGAGGAACCCCGGCGATGCATCGAGCGCGGCGAGGAACCGCTCGACGTCGCGGGCCAGCGCCGGGTCGGTCCGCCCGACCCGCTCGAGCCAGTCGTCCCGCTCAGCAAGCGACCGGTCGAGCACCTCGTCGAGGGCCCGTTCAACTCGGCCCCAGTCGCTTGGTGCGCTCACTCGGCCGACTCTGACAGCTCCACCAGGAGCCAGGCTTTGGCTTTGAGCCAATCGCGCCGCACGGTCCGGTCCGACACCTCGAGCGCCACGGCGATCTCCTCCTCCGTCATCCCGCCGAAAAAGCGGCACTCGACGGTCCGGGCCAGCCGCTCGCTGACGGTGGAGAGTCGGCCCAACGCCTCGTCGAGCGCGACGACGAAATCGCCCTGGTTTTCAAGCGGGATATCCTGATCGTCGAGCGAGAAATGCAGCTGCCGGCCCCCCCGCTTCCCGGCGGTCCGGCGCCGGGCGTGATCGACCACGATCGTGCGCATCGCCCGCGACGCATAGCCGAAGAAATGGGCGCGATCCCGCCACTCGGCCTTGGTCTGGTCCACCATGCGGAGGTAGGCCTCGTGAATGAGCGCGGTGGTCTCGAGCGTCTGACCGGGCGTCCGGCGGCGCAGGTGCGACCGCGCGATCCGCCGGAGCTCGTCGTACACGGCCGCGAACAACCGGTCAAACTCGGCGCGATCGCCGGCTCGGACCCGCTGCACCATGTCGACGATCGGATCGGTTTCCGGAGGGGACACGGGAGCTCCCGTGAAGGATCTCCCGAAGATAGGTCTTTGGACGGACCCCGGCGAGTGTCCGAGATCCGGCGCGGGTTAGTTGCGGAACGCATGGAGGAAGCTCAAGAGGATCGTCCGATCGGGCGAGTTCTCGTTGAGCCCCAGGCCGACGGCGCCCCGGATTCGGCTCCGGCTCCCGATGGCATAGTCGACCCCGGCCGAGACATCCAGACCGGTGGGGCCGTTGGCGTTCATCAGGAACTCACCGAGGAGAGCGAGCTTGTCGGCCACCTGATGGATCACGCCGCCGTGGAGCCGAAACGAAGGATCCCGGTCCTCCTTCTCGAACTCGAAGTAGTCGGCGCTGATCTTCCCGCCGATGGCTGTCTTCGTACCAACCGGATGCCGCATCGCGAGAAAGATCCCGGCGTCGAGATCACCCTCACCGATATCCTTCGAGCCCACCGGCAGCGACACGAACCCGCCCGCGGAGAGCCGGGTCGTTCCGGCGGAGAAATTGTACTTGCCGTGTACGACCGGATCGTTCAATCCCGAAGGCGCCTCGAAGAGGATTCCGCTGGGTGGGGAGTAATAGCTGACGTCCACGGCGACCTCGAACTTCCGGGATGGTGCGTACCCGGCGATCGCGCCGAAATACCGGTGAGTCCCGGGCGGAAAGGTCGTAAAAAACACGGAGCCATGGAGGTAGGATGCGCTGGCGACCCGGGCGTCCTGCACGAAACTCCGGAAGAAGAACACGTCGTCCTGCACCGTCTGGGCGCTCGCGGCGCCGGGAAGCAGCGTAGCAAGGGCGACAAGGGGTACCCGTAATTTCGGCATGACCGGTCTCCTGGACGGGTGAGAGGGGCCGCGAGGTTCGCGCACCCGACCAGGACAACGTGGACCGTTCTGAAATCCGGACATCGCGGATGACGGTACCGGCTCGAACCGGCCGCCAGATCCAGTGCCGCCTTCGTCAGCGGCCGCCGCCAGCTTCGGAACCGGGTAACGGCGGCGGAAATCGCGCGGGCACCGGTGCGGTGCCGAAGACCGACTGGGCCGTGATGCTGGACTCGACGGCGAGGAGGAGCGATTCGAGTTCCTCGGTGGCCTTCCTGAGCCCTCGCCGATAGTACCAGCGGTACCAGCCGAGCATGCCGGCTCCGAAGGTTGCGCCAAGCCCGATTGCCGGAATCGCCATGAGCGCGCCCAGGCCCAGCGCTGCCGCGCCCGTCGCGCCGCCAACCGCCGCGCCGCCCACTGCCGCAGTCCCGGCGAACCAGGAATCCCATTGGAGGTTCTTCCGCAGACCCGGCCGGAGGTCGCCGTAGACGGACACCTCGGTGGCTGGGGTAGGTCCGCCGAGTGGCCGCATGGTGAGGCTGAGCTGCGACAGGTCGATCTGGGTCATCCGATACATGAACGGACTGTAGTTCCCCGTGCTGTATTCGGCGGCCTGCATCAGCTTCACGTTGAAGATCACTACGCCCCCGTCGACGGGGTGGCCGCCCACGGTCTCGCGGAAGGAAACGAAGAACGGAGCAGCCGGAAAGACCCGGCCGATCGCTTCCAGCACCTCGCGAGCCGTGGCCGGAATCGTTCGGGCGACCGAGATGCTCCGGGCCCGGGTGCCCAGCAAGGACGTGTACAGATGGTCGCGCCGATCGGTGCCAGCTGCGGACACGGCCGGTATCGCCACGCCCTGCTCGGCAATCGCCAGCGCTACGAACTCGGACCCGATGCCGGCCTCGACCGCGGCGGCTTCGACGTCCTTCAAACGATAGCTGTCGGTCGGGACTCTCGTCTCCTGGTCCGGCGGGGGGGCGGCGGCGCGATAGCGCTGCTGGACCCGGGTGGCCGCTTCCGCCTGGAGCTCGGAGGCGCGCCGCCAGATCGCCTGAGCCTGTTCCGACGAAACGGCTACGGCGCTGGCAGACTCGGCGCCCGGTTCCCGCTCGGCTGCCTCCCATGCCGCGGTGAGCGCTTCGGCCAACGCCTCACCGGTGGGAAATCGATCGGCGGGATTCTTGGCGAGGCATCGCTCGATTACAGCGGCGACTTGGCGGGGAACGTCGGGAGCCGCTGCCTGGAGCGGGGGAGCCTGCCGGGTCGCATGCTGCACCAGGACGGCCGAGGCCTGCTCGGCTTCGAAGGGCAGCCGGCCGCTGAGCGCTTGCCAGCCGATCACGCCTAACGCATAGAGGTCGCTTCGGCCATCGAGCTGGTCTCCCGCTGCCTGTTCCGGGCTCATGTAGTGGACCGAGCCGAGGATCCAGCCGTCACGGGTCAGGTTGGTTGCCCGGGTATCGCGGGCGATGCCGAAGTCCGTAACGATGACTCGGCCGGTGCCTCGCTCGACCATCAGGTTTTCCGGCTTGACGTCGCGGTGGATCACCCCGCGGGCATGGGCGTAGGCGAGGGCCCAGGCGGCCTCCCGGAGCACACGAACCACTTCGTCCGTGGGAACCCTGCCTAACGTCTGGATCCGCTCGGCGAACGACTCGCCGTCGACGTACCCCATGCTGAAAAATGCCAGGTCGCCGATCTCGTCGGCTCGAAAGATCGGCACGATGTTGGGGTGGGAGAGCTGCGCAGCGGTACGGGCCTCCCGGAGGAACCGTTCGCGAAAGTCCGAATCGTCGAGCGCCGGCGGGAGCACCTTGATTGCCACCAGGCGGTCCAGCCGCTGCTCCCGGGCGAGATAGACCACTCCCATACCGCCGCGGCCGAGTTCACGCTGGACGGCATACTGGTCGCCCAACCGCTCGTCGATGATGGCGCGGAGATCCCCTGTCACGAAGCAGGTTCCGCCATCACACAAGACCGGCGACTACTCGGATGCAATTCGGTTCCAGGCTCACGCCCTTGGGCCGGTGCATCCGAAGGGCGGGGGATAAGAAGGCAACCGGAATTCATGCATTGAAGATAGATAGCCAAGCAGGTTTAGGCCCGCGTTCCTGTCTTGAAAGCGGCGTGTCGATCGGCTTGCGCGATTCCGCAAAAGTAGTATATATGCTACAAATTGTATAGGAACTAATATGACTCTACCCAGTGGACCTCCCGCGATAGTGCTCGATGTCCAGGGCCTCCGGATGAGATACGGCACCAAGGACGTGCTCGCAGGGGTGACATTCAGCGCCCGGCGTGGGGAAGTATTGGCCTTGCTGGGGCCTAACGGTGCGGGGAAGACGACCACGATCGAAATCCTCGAAGGTTTCCGCTTGCGGTCGGCGGGAGAGGTGTCCGTCCTCGGGACCGATCCGGCTCGGGGTAACGAAGCGTGGCGGGCCCGGCTCGGCGTCGTGCTACAGTCGTGGCGCGATCACCGGCTGTGGCGCGTGCGCGAACTGCTCGCCTATCAGGCGCGATTCTACGCCCCGTTCACGACTGCCGAGGCGGCGCGGCCATGGGATGTGGACGAACTGATCGATGTCGTCGGGCTGTCGGAGAGCGCGAATGCCAAAGTCATGACGTTGTCGGGCGGGCAGCGTCGCCGTCTCGACGTCGCGATCGGGATCGTGGGCCGCCCGGAGATCCTCTTTCTCGACGAACCCACCGCGGGCTTCGATCCGCATGCCCGTCGTGACTTCCACGATCTCGTCCATCGGCTGTCCGACTTCGAGAACACGACCATCCTGATAACGACCCACGACCTGGACGAGGCCGAAAAGATCGCCGATCGGATCCTCGTGCTCGACGAGGGGCGGATCGTTGCCGATGGCAGTGCCGACCAACTCGCCCGCGAGCTCGCGACCGCTGCCGAGGTGCGCTGGACCTCCGATGGACGCCGCCACGTGCATGCCGTGCGCGAGGGCGATCCGACCGGCTTCGTGCGAAACCTGCTGGTCAACCAAACGGACGTCACCGAGCTCGAAGTGCGCCGCGCGAGTCTCGAAGACACATACATGGCACTGGTCCAGCGCGCGGAGTCGGGCCGGTCGCAGAGCGGTGGCAAGCGCGCCGAGATCGCCCCGACAACCTCTGAGGTGCCGGCATGATCACTACCACTGCACTCGACGCGCGCTGGGCCGCCGCGCGGGCGGGCTTCTCCCGTGGCTGGAGCGAGACTCGCCAGACGTTCCTCGAACCCGCCTACGTCATCTCATACCTGTTTGTCCCTGCGATCTATGCGATCGTGCTGCTATTCCTGCGTGCCAGCGGCAAGACTGTGCCCGGCACTGACTTCGCTCTCGGCGCCATGGTGCTGTCGAGCCTCGTGGGGATGTCGATCGCTTTCGGGGGACTCAGCGGACCGGTCAGCGCCATTACCGCCGATCGCGAAGACGGCACGTTGCTGCGTGCTAAGGCGACGCCTAACGGGATGATCGGCTACCTCGTCGGCAAGATCGTGATGTTTGCCTTGACGACGCTCGCAGGCCTCATTTTGCTGGTCATTCCCGGTATCATGGTCGCGAGCGACCTGGTCTTCGACGGCCGGACCTGGTTGCTGCTCGCGCTGATCTTCGTCGCCGGCATGCTTGCGACGGTTCCCCTCGGCGTCGCTTTGGGGTCCCTCATGAAATCATCGGTGCAAGCCGCGCTGGTGCCCTTCCTGGCGATGTTACTCGCCATTCCATCCGGCATCTTCTACCCGATCACCGCGCTGCCGACGTGGCTGCAGTGGGTCGGCCAGATCTTTCCTTTCTACTGGCTGGGGCTCGGAGCACGCTCCGCCATGCTGCCGGCGGAGATGGTCGCAGCCGAGATCGGCGGGTCGTGGCGCTTGCTCGAGATGCTCATCGTGCTCGGCGTGTGGGCGGCGATCGGCTTGCTGGTCGCGCCGATCGTGCTGCGCCGCATGGCTCGGCGTGAGTCGGGATCCACGGTGGCCGCCGCCCGGGCGCGCGTCATGGCCAGGGGCTACTGAACGTGGCAGAATCCGGCGACGTCGTCCACAACCGGGTGGCGATGCTGCGCGCCGAGCGTGGCATCTCGCGCCGTGAGCTGGCGGAAGCGCTCGGTGTGCACTATCAGACGGTCGGCTACCTCGAGCGGGGAGAGTACAGCCCCTCCCTCCACCTGGCGCTTCGTATCGCGGCGTACTTCGACGTCTCGGTCGAGATCGTGTTCTCCCTGAAGCCGTTCAAGCGACTCGGGGGATGATAGATTGGGGCATGACCACAACGATCCGTGCCGGCCTGGCCGGCCCATTGCTGCTCCTCGCGATCGCCGCCTGCGCCCCGGCGCCGACCTACGACATCGTGCTCTCGGGCGGGCGCGTGATGGATCCGGGCTCAGGTCTCGACTCGGTCCTCAACGTCGGCATCCTGGGTGACAGCGTAGCGGCGCTGTCGGCCAAGCCCCTCCAGGGTAGGGAGGTTGTCGACGTCACCGGCTTGGTCGTGGCGCCCGGTTTCATCGATCTCCACGCCCATGGTCAGACCCAGAGTGACATGGAGATCCAGGCTCGCGATGGCGTGACCAGCGCGCTGGACATGGAAGCGGGTGTCTTTCCGGTTGCCAAGTGGTACGCCTCGCGCGAGGGCAAATCGCCGCTCAACTACGGCGGGACCGTCAGCCACCGGGGGGCTCGGTTCTTCGTTTTTCATGACGGGGTCGAGGCCCTCCATGGCGCGACCAACCCCGGTCCGATCAGCGCCATCGGCCCGATGCCGGCCGGGGCGAATCAGGCGGCGAACGAGGACCAGATCCGAGCCATGGAGCGACTAATCGACGAAGGCCTCGATCAGGGTGCGCTGGGTGTCGGCTTCGGGATCAACTATTCGCCGGCCGCCACGCCGGAGGAAATCACCCGGTTGTTCCGCGTCGCCGCGCTGCGGAAGATCCCGGTGTACGTCCATACCAGGGCGTTCGGCATCGGCCCGATTCGAGAAGCGATTACGACGGCCCGCGAAGCTGGCGCCGCACTGCACGTTGTTCACGTCGGCAGCAGCTCACTGGGCGACCTGCCGGCGGTCCTCGCATTGATCGACTCCGCCCAGGCCGCGGGTCAGGATGTTACCACCGAGGTCTATCCTTACACCGCGGGATCGACCCTGTTGCAGTCCGCCATGTTCAACCCCGGCTGGCAGGCGAATCTCCGCGTCGACTATCCGGACGTGGCTTGGTCACTCACGGGCGAGCGACTGACCCGTGAGAGCTTCGAGCGGTACCGCAAGCAGGGTGGCTGGGTCGTGATCCACATGATGAAGGAAGAGAACATCGTCAAGGCCATCGGCCACCCGGGCGTGATGATTGCGAGCGACGGCGTCCCGTACGTCAACGGGACCGGTCACCCCCGCGGCGCCGGCACCTACGCACGCATCCTTGGCCGCTATGTGCGCGAGCAGCAGGTGCTGACCTTGATGGATGCCTTGGCTCGGATGACCATCCTTCCCGCGCGCCGACTGGAGCCAAGTGTGCCGATGATGGCGAGGAAGGGACGGGTGGCGGTCGGTGCGGATGCCGACCTGACGATCTTCGACCCGGCTCGCGTGATCGATCGTTCGACCTTTGCCGAGCCGGCGCTTCGGTCCGAGGGGATCCCTCACGTACTCGTGAACGGCACCTTCGTGGTTCGGGATGGCGAGAATGTGACGGGTGCCGTGCCGGGTCGTCCGGTCCGCGCCCCGCTCAAACCCTGAGAGTGTCGAGATAGGACTTGATCCTCGACCAATACTGTTCGCGCCAGGCGCGTTCGGTCTCGGGGATCAGGTCTTTGGGAACACCGCGATGCGTCAGCACGAGTTCCGTCCCGCCGTCAGGGGTCGGTGTCAGCGTCACCGCCGCCATCGAGAAGATGCCTTCGGGGAATCGGCGGTGGCGCCAGGCTTGCACGATTCGTTGGCCCGGAACGAGATCGACGTTGACCCCGGAGACATCGTTTCCGCTGGCCGAGAACGACCCGCCGATCTTGCGGCTAATCGTCGCCTTCCTGCCGGTCACGGCCGAGTGCTTCCGTGAGTCTGCCAGCAGATCGTAAACGGTGGCCGGCGAGGCCTTGAACTTTACGCGTTGCTTGATGGTCTTACACATAGATGTCTACTCCAGTGGTGCAATCTTCGCCGCGGACGAAGCCGCGAGCCCGGTTCTCGGCACAACCCGTCCACCAAGAATCACCGAGTGAATCTGACCGAATGCGCTTGTAGAGTGGAGTGGGTCCGCTTCCAGTAGCAGCAGGTCGGCCGACTTGCCTGCTTCGACAGTACCGATCTGTTGATCCAGTCCAAACAGCCGCGCATTTTCGATCGTTGCTGCGGTAAGCACCTGTCGCGGGCTGAGACCAGCCGCCTCCATCGCCAGCAGCTCGAGGTAGCCGTTGAAACCAGGTGGGTTGGTATGGACGCTACCCGCCGGCGTGTCACTTCCAAAGACGATCCGTCCGCCGCGGTTGCTCATGTAGGCCAGGGCCCGTGCGCCCAGGGCAGATGCGGAGCGCAGGAGCTGATGCGTCGGACCGCCGGGGTTGGACTCCAGCGCAATCGCATGGGCTGCACTGGTCCGGTACCAGTCCTGGAGCGCCGACGGGACAACGTCGCGGAGGAGCGGATGCTCCAGAAAGGTCGAATCGGCAAGGTCCACCAGGCCGGCGATCACCCGCAAGGTGGGCATGTAGGCGATGCCCGCACTTCGTTCCGCGTCGAGTACCTCGCGTACCGCCGCAGGTAGTGTGTCGGCGTCACCGCCAGGCTGGAGCAGCCCCGGCCACATCCACAGACCATGCGCGACGGCGGCGGGCGCTGTGGCAGCGGCGATCTGATGCGCTGCGAGGGAATTGGCGTGCATCAATAAAGGCAACCCGGATCGACGCGCCGCTTCTCGCGCTGTTCCGATCATGGCTTCGGTCGGTACCGGCCAGGGGTTGTCGGGATGGCCGAGCTCGACAAATAGCTTGACGCACCTGCCTGCTCCGGCACGCACGCGATCCACTGCCGCCTCCGGCGACTGCTCGATTGCCGAATACTGCGCGGGAATCGAGCTTGCCTGGCTTGAATCATAGAGAAAATTGGGATACTCATCGAATCGCTGCGGCGCGGGACCCAGCCGCATCGGGTATCCGTTGGCCATTACGAGAGGGTCACCGCAGTCCCAGACTCGCGGTCCCAACTCGGCGGCGCGAACACGCGTCAGCGCTGTTCGATCCTTGACCCCCAATGCAATAACGGTGGTGAAGCCGAAATACAGGTAACTGCGCGGCAACTGCTGCTGATACGCGCGCACGACGTCCGGCATCGAGTCTCGCTGCGACCTCGACATCCCCGGAAGTGGTGCATCCACGTGGACGTGCCCGTCGATCAGACCGGGCACCAGATACCGGCGAGATCCGTCGAGAATCCTGACGCCGTCCATCGAGGATGCCCGGGCGGTTCCAACCCATGCAATACGCTCACCCCGAATCACGACGTCCGTATTCGGCAGCGGCCGATCGCGCTCCATCGAAACGACCGTCACATTGCGAATCCACAGATCGCCGGGCTCGATGGCGAACGGCTGGTTGGACTGCCGGTTACATCCCTGGATTCCGGTCAGGGGCAACACGACCGCCATCAGCCATCGCGAAAGCCGTTGTCTCAGCATTCTTCTCACTCCGCCGCCGCTACGAACGCCGCAGCGCGTGCATGGGGTCGACACGGGATGCCCGACGCGCCGGCAGATAGCCGGCGGCCAGGCCGACGAGCAGTAAGAGCGCCGCACCCGCACTGAACGCCATGGGATCGTACGGACTGACGCCGGCCAGGAACGTCGCAAAGGCGGGCAGCATGATGAACGCCGCCACGACCCCGAGCGCGATGCCGGGGGCAATCGTGATCGCGGCACGCTGGAGCATTTCGCGGCGGATGTCACCGCGCGCCGCGCCGAGCGCCATGCGGATCCCGACCTCCGTCGTCCGAGCGGCCGCGACATACGCCATCACTCCGTAGATGCCGATGAGGGCGAGGAACAGCCCGACACCGCCCATCACTCCCATGAGCGCGGTACCGGTGCGGCGCATGGTGAACTCCAGGCTGGTCGCGGCGCGGAGCGTCTGCACGCCAACCGGGAGGGAGCCGGCGACCTCGTCTACCGCCTGCCGCACCACGGGGGCTAGCACCTCGGGAGACCCCACCGCCCGTACGTGGACGTTCAGGTCGGAGGGGCGCTGGGCGTATGCGTAGAAGATCACCGCCGGCGGCGTTTCGCCGATCGTCCCGATGCGGTGGTCGCGCACCACGCCGATCACCTCCGCCTCGGGGTCGTCGACCGTCTGCACGCGCCGGCCGACGGGATCCTGGCCGGGGAAGTGCGTCCGCGCGAAGGTCTCGTTGACGATCGCAACCAGCGGGCTGCCCGCCCGGTCGGCGCCGTCGAACTCGCGTCCGCGCACGAGCGGAATCCCCAGCGTCGTGAAGTAGGCGGGGCCGACGCTCCACGTCTCCGGGCGGCTGCCCGGGATATCGGTGCGTCCGGCCGGGTGAAAGCTCCGCACCAGTCCGTTGCCGCCGAGCGGGACGACGTCCGCGACACTGGCGAACACCACCCCGGGGATGGCACTGAGCCTCGCCACCAGCTGTTCCGCCAGCAGGACGCGCGCCTGGTCGGGCCGCTCCCGCCGATCGAAGTCCACCCGCGCGACGAGGCCGTGGTCGAGATCGAACCCGAGGTCGGCGCGCGCGACGAGGGCCTGGCTGCGCACGCAGAGCAGGGCGGCGACGATGAGCACGAACGACATGCCGACTTGCGCCGCCACGAGCGCGTGCCGGAGCCGCATGCGCGGTGTGACGGCCCCGTTGCCTTGACGAACCTCGGCGACGACGTCAGTGCGGCTGGCGCGCAGGGCGGGGACGAGGCCGCAGACGAGCGTGGCAAGCCCGACCAGCGCCGCGGCGAACGGCAGCAACCTGGCATTGGGGCGCATCGCCTCCTGCAGGGCGCCCATCGAGCCCGGCAAGGGCACCAACGCAAGGCCATACGCGAGCGGCAGCCCGACGGCGGCGCCGGCGACGACGAGGAGCAGGCTTTCGGTGAGCATGGCGCGGACCACACCGAGGCGACTCGCGCCGAGCGCGACACGGATGGCCAGCTCGCGACGCCGGTCGGTGGCACGCGCCATCAGCAGCCCCGTCACGTTGAGGCACGCGATCAGGAGCACGAGGCCGGCCGTGACCCCGGTGACCGTGGCCAGAAACGAGAACTGTGCGGGAGTGCCGCGGAACTGCAGCGTGGTGGCGGGAAAGACGCTCGCAGAGCGGCCCTCGGCCGGGAGGCGGTCGGGAAAGGTCTGCTCGAGCGTGGCGGCGAAGGCCGTCACCAGATTTCGAACGTGAGCCGCCGTGCTCCCGGGTTGCAGCGTAGCCAGCACGGTGAGACTCGGGGCGCCACGGTTGTCGAGTGCCGGCAGCGTGAGCCGGCTCGCCGGCACGTAGATCGATGGCGCGATCCAGCCGGTCACGGCGCGATAGTCGTCAGGCAGTACGCCCACCACATCGAACACTTCGCCGTCGAGCCGGAGCGTGGTTCCGACCGCGGCGGGATCGGCCCCGAGGCGCGCGCGCCAGAAGTGAGCCGTCACCACGGCCATGCGCGGCTCACGCTCCGGGGCGGCCTCCTCGGTGACGAACGTTCTCCCCAACGTCGACTCGATCCCGAGCGCCTCGAAGAAATTGGCCGTCACGACCATCACGCCGGTACGCGCGATGTCCGGACCCGAGCCCAGGTTCATGGCCGAGGTCCGGAACCCGGCGGCCGTCGCGAAGATACCGCTGCGCCGCAGGTCTTCGTAGTCGAGATAGGAGAACTGGTTGGCGTTGCCCGGCTCCACACCGACGACCCGGTCCGGGCTTCGCAGCGTGGGCTCGTGCCCGTAGATCGTGGTGATCGCCATGTAGAGCGTGGCGTTCAGGCCGATGCCGAGCCCGAGCGACAGCGCGCATACCGCGACGAGAACGGGACTGCGCAGGAGGCGACGGACCGCCTGATGCAGGTCGCGCGCGAGATCCTCGGTGAAGCGATGCATGTCTTGCGCTCCCGATCAGCAGGCTGAGGATGTTCTCCGAGGGTCAACTCCGGAAAGTCTCTCGATGCCAGGCTGCCTAGAGATGGCGAAACATCACGAACAGATCGACATACCCGTGGCGCGCGTGTCGGTATCCTTCCGGGATCGTACCGACGACGGTGAATCCCATGCGCTTCCACAGCGTCACCGCGCGTTCATTGGTGCTGACGACGGCATTGAACTGCATGGCCCGGAAGCCAGCGTGCCGCGCGACATCGAGCGAGTGTTCGGCGAGCTGCGTACCGACGCCACGACCCGCGCAGTCGGGACGAACCATGTACCCCGCATTAGCCACATGAGAGCCAAGACCTGGCTGGTTCGCACGCATTGCATATGTCCCGACGATCCCATCCGGCGTGTCGGCGACGTAGGTAACGAGCCCGGTACCCATCCAGTAGGCCTGAGCCTCCTGCTCGGGTACGTTCGGCGGCAACGTATAGGTATCCCCGGTGCGGATCACCGCTGCGATGATTGACCACAGAGCGGGCCAATCGGAGAGTGTGGCCTCCCGGATACGTACCTGTATCGGCGCTCTCGTTGCTTTCATTTGGGTGCTGGAGCTAGCGGTAGATGCTATACGGATACTTCTCCAAACTCACCCGTCGCACCCTACGATACCGAGCCTGAAACGTTTCGGGGGCCGATTGGATCAGGGCGACGGCAGTATCGAGTCGTTGCCGAAAACCGGCCGCGGCCTGATGACTGCGCTCACCTTACCATGCCGCGACCCGCTGCACATCCGCTTGGGCCTCGACTCGGAAAGAGACTGCGAAGGTCACTCGCGTTCAAGTTCCGCCCGTTCCTCGTCGGAAAACGGCAGGTCGGTGGCCTCCAGCGTATCCCAGACGGCGCCAATCAGTTGGAGGCGTTCCTCGACCGTCATGGCCCGAATCCGGGCCTCGGATAAGGGTTGCATGGGCAGAAAGATTGTGCTCTGGCCAACGGAGAGCAAGGAGGCGGAAGCACCGAGCGCCGCTGCCCCTAGAATCTCACGGAAAGGGTGATCCGAACCCCTCGTGCAACTATGCCCAGGTCGGATAGGCCGAATTGTATTGTCGCTGACTTCCATACATCACGTGTACTGAACATTCCGATGAACGCTCCGAGCCCAGCGCCGGCTGCTGCGAACGTCAAGCTGCCTGCGACTAGACGATCGCCGATCGGGAGCTCGGTCCCGCGCCCCCAGCCTGCGAGAGCGAAGCCGGCGCCGAGGGCCGCGCCGGTCCCAGCGCCGATAGCCAAACCGAGCAAAGCATTTGATCGCTCGCCGGCTCGCACTTGCAGCCGGTCGAGGTCACGCCAGAACCAGCCGAGCCGCCTACGTGATGGTGTTTCCTCGAGCCAGAGGGAGTCCGTCGACATGCTGACGACTCGGCCTGCCACCTGGAGGCCGGTCGGGCGATGCACCGCCCGAATCGAGTTCCCCGTCTCCACAGGCGTCTGGCCCTGGGCCGGCTGGGCGGAGGTGCCCGCCGCAACAATCGTTAGTATTGTGCCGTACCAAACCGCCACGGGCGTCGAGTGGAGGGCTCCCATGGCGTTGGATTCTGGCGATGCTGCGTTTCCTCCGCGTGACTTGGCCGCGGAGTTGATCTTGTCAGCTGCGCCTAAGGCTCTATTACACGGCGTGGACTACTGAACTGTGACCGCAATGCTTGCCACAGCACCGTAGGTCTCTCCGACACCACGCACCTCCGCGGAGCCAGCGGCGAGCGCGCGCACCTGGCCAGTCACCGGGGCTACTTCGAGTACGAGAGGATCGGAGCTTGACCACGAGATGCGGTCGGTCAGGACCCGATGACCACCGCAACTCGACAGCCCCACCGCGGCCTGGAATGACTCGCCTACTCGTAGTTCGGCGCGACCGGGCTCGACCTCGATCCGCAGTTCTAAGGTACAGGACTCGTCGGGGCTGGCCGTACCACATCCGCTGCCGATAACTGCTGCGCCGATGAGGTAAAGCGAGTATCGTGGCCATCGAACCATGCGCAGGATACCAGCATTCGCTGCCATGTATACCCCCTTTTGAGCGTGGAGTCTCCTCCCGAGACAAGCGACGATCCGAGTGCCCCCTACAGAATTGTCCCACAGTCGGGGAGCGCGGTTCGTGCCTGCAGTTTCCTCGCGCAACCTACTCGGTGGCACAGTCCAGCTCGATCTCCACCAGCCAGTCCGGCCGGATGAAAGCCTGGACGCCCACAAAGGTGCATGCCGGCTTCAGTTCGCGAAAGAACTCTCCATGAGCACGAGCCGCTTCCTCCCATCGCGACACGTCGGTCAGCATCACACGTGTTCGCACGACATCGCCGACTCCGGCATCCACCTGTGCGAGCGCTGCGATTGCAATTTCGAGGCACCTCACCGTCTGCGCGTACAGGTTACCCGGAAATGCCGTCGTTCCATCGGGATTCAGTGGAGCCGTGCCGGACACGGCGACCGTGTTGCCTGCACGAATCGCTCGTGAGAAACCGATCGTGCTCTCGAAGGGAGATCCCGAGAGCGCATGCCGACGCTTCATCTGTGTCTGACCCTTTCGTGCTCAGTCATGTTGTCCGATCAGTGCACTTAGACGGCAGGTGCGGATAGGGAATTCGACTCCCGGATGATCTCCGGCTCGCGTACCAGGCCGAGCAGCAGGGCTGCCCTCAAAAGGTCTGCTTCGAAGCGAACGTCGGGGATCATTGCTTCATCAGAGACATGGTACTGCCTCAGGAGCTTGGGGAAACTGGTATCCGATGTCCGCCTGCATGATCTACCTCAGAAGCTCTGCCCCAGCGAGAAGTGAATATGATACCGCCGCTTCGAGTTGACCGGAACCGAACTGATCGGCCGCCCCTCCAGCAGCGCATCCAGCACCGGCTCCGCATCCCGTAGATCCAGCTCCGACGGATTCAGCTTGTATCCGACGCTGATGCGAATCGGCCCCACCAGTGTGCGCACCTGGATCCCGACTCCCGTTCCGAAAAACCACCGTTCCGAGTCGTAGGGATCATCCGCCCTGAACCGCACATCCGGCGTCCAGACCCGCCCCGCGTCCAGAAAGAGGTGCGTTCCCCAGCTTTCGCCCAAGCCAGGGAAGGGCAGGTGCAGTTCCGCCGACCCGCTGATCCGCGCCAGCCCCCCCGACGGCGCATAGCCCCGCGCGCCCAGTTCGAGTGAGTCGGTTCCCTCGATCGGGGTCAGCGTCAGGTTGACGAACTTGGGCCCCAGCTGCCCTTCGCCCCAGCCGCGCACGCTGCCGGTGCCCCCGGCCGTCAGGAGGACGTCGCGCAGTTGCAGCGCCGCCACGAGGCTCGATCTTGGGTCTCCCCGGGTCGTCTTGCCATACGGCCAGACTCGGCCGATCTGCGCCCGCGCTGTGGCCGTGACCCGCGGACCGAGCGGCAGGTAGCCGAAGATCGGCAAGTCCGCTGCGAAGTACTCGATCGTATTGAGCCCGGCCGGTGTAGTGATCTCGAGCGTCGGCCGGCCCTGGATCGTCCGTGCTGGTCGAGTCGGGTCGAAGCGGCCGACCGTGCCGGAGAGGGAAAGGGTCGACCGCTCCATTCCCCTGCCCAGCGAGTCGATTGCTCCTTCACCGATCAGCCGCAGCAGAGTCTCCAGGTCGAGCGTACTGCCGCCGCCCAGTCGGAAGTCGAGGATCCGCCGATGCGAGTAGCGGTGCTGCAGGGTAATGAACCGGTACGGGCCCAGTTCATAGGTGAGTGAGGTCTCGATGCCCGCCTGCCAGGACCGGTCGGTGATGTTGTCCCGGTAGTACCCGAACGGCTCGACGGTAAGGGAGTAGCGCCGATGCAGAAACCAGGGCGCACGGTAGGCTACTGAGAGCCGATACTCCTGATTGTCCTGGTCTCCCACGCTGAGGATGCCGGTTTCAGCCAAAGCAGATACCCGGAGCGTGCGCGCACCGCCCCCGAAGTTACGGTGCGCAAACTGACCCTGTGTGCTGATGCCGCCGTCGCCCACGTAGCCGATTTCGCCGGTGATGAGGCGCGGCGGGTTCTCGGTGACCCGGATTCGGAGGTTCGCGAGCGAGTCGTTGGCCGGGTCGCGCTCGACGTCGATCAGCGCGAGACGGAAGAGGTCGAGTCCGAACACGCGCTGCCTTCCTTCGGCCAGTGCCTGCGCATTGAACCAGTTGCTCTCCCGGAAGGGCAGGACTCGGCGGATGACCTGGTCCGAGACACTTTCCTGACCTTCGATGGTGATGGTCCCAACCCGGGTGCGTGGCCCCGGGTCTATGGTGAAAGTAAGATCCGTCGTCGCGGCGGCGGAGTCGATCGGTGCGCTGATTTCGACCCTGGCGAAGGCCCAGCCGCGGTTGCGCCACCAGGCCAGCAGGTCGGTCTCGTGCCACCCTCGGGTCACCTCGGTATAGCGCCCGCCGGTGTCCGCGGCGATCGCGTCCCTGCGTCGCTGCCACTCGCCGAGATACTCCTCAGGCAGTCGTGTCGCCAGATCGCCGCCCCCGGGTGGGATGATGGAGATCGAACTGATCCGGATCGGTCGCCCTTCGTCGATGAAGAGGGTGACGTCGACGGTGTTGTCATCGTCGTGGTACTCGACCTCGTACCAGACGCGGGTTTCGAGGAACCCGGCGTCGGCATAGAAACGCCGGAGCCGTGCCACGTCGCGCTGCAAGTCGAGCGGCGTAAATAGATGCGGAGCAGGCGAGTTCACGAGCGGCAGCACCGCGAGGGCGCTGCGGACGCCATAGAGTGCTCCCCGACCACTCAAGGCCAGCTGCTCTTTGAGTTCGCCGTCCTTGAAAGTCCTGGAGCTGGTAAACTCGAACCGAAGCGAGCGAACCTCGGTGTCCTCGTCGAAGACGGTATAGGGAATCTGGGCGATCGCCCGGTCGGGGGCCGCGCCGAGCCCGACCGCCGCGGCGAGCACCATAATGCGGAGCTGCCGGACGAACTCAGAACGCATAGCGGGTCCGGAAGAACGAGCGGAACTCCGATTGGCCGGCCTGCAGATTGAGCAGCAGCCAGCGGAAGAGGGTGTACTCGAGTTCAACCCGGGTGCTCGGCCCCTTCTCGGTCAGCGACCGATCCGATCGCGTCGAGGTGAGCGGTTGCTGAAAGCCGACGTACAGTTTGGGGGAGACATACCGCCCGGCGATCACAACGGTCCCCTCCGGGCCGCCATGCCGGATCTCCATCACGTCGAGGCCCACCGCTTCGCCGGCCTGCTGCTCGAGCAGGCCGGCCACCGTGCTCATGGCGAGCCCGGTGCCGCGACTCGCGAGGGAAGTGCTCTCGCCGCTCCCTTCCAGCGCGCGTGACGCCGGCCGTCCGGTCGCCAGGTAGGAAACCAGGTCCGAGGTTTCGAGCGCCGGTTCCGAACTCAGCTCCAGGCGAAGGCTGTCCATCTGCCCGGTGACCGACAGAGTGATTTCGATGTCCGGGTCGATTGCATCGGGGGAGGAGGGGACCGAGTAGTTGGCCTCGATCGAGGTGGTCCAGTCGGTGACCAGGCCGTTGAAGGTGATGCTCCCCTGCTCGATGGAGAAGCGCCGGCCGAACTGCTCGACGATGCTCCGCCCCGGCACCACTTCCGCCGTGCCGAACAGCTGCAGCGAATCGTTCACCGCTTTGCGCACGTCGAGGGAGCCGGTCAGGAGTACCCGCATCTCAGGGGTGGATTGCTTGCGCAGCCAGACATCGCCGCCGAGCACCAGTTTGACGTCGATGGTCCAGGGCAGCAGCGGATCGCGCACGGTGGCCGCATCGCCGGGCCGGTAGCCGAAATACGATTCCAGCATGGCGTAGTCGGCCGGGGTCAAGTCCACGGGCGTGGCCGCGCTGCCTTGGCCCACCTGGTCCGCATAGATGTCGGTCTTGACCAGGCTGATCGATCCCTCCGCCTTGGGCTCGGCCAGGCGGCCGGTCAGCTTGACGTTGCCGTCGAGGCCAAGGCGGATCCATTCGTTGCGGAGGGCGCGGAATTCCTTGAAGCTGGCGTCGAGCGCCAGCTCCGGATCGTTGAGGCTGGTGAGCACGATATTGCCGCGCACGCTCGCCGTGCCATCCGCGGTGGCCTCGAGCCGGGTGATCTGGACCGTCTCGCCCGAGAGCGCTACCTCGGCGGTAATACGCCGATAGTCGACCCCCTGACGGGGGATGGTAACCCGTCCGCCGGTGAGGCCGAGTTGGCCCGAGGCCTGCGGATCGCCGATGGTGCCGGCGAGGCGGGCATCGCTGTGGAACAGGCCTTCAACCCGCTCTACGCCAGCCAACTGCGCAAAAGGCGCAATCCAGCCGATCGGGAAGTCGGCGCCGCGAAGCGTCAGGTCGACCGGGGCGCTCTGGGCCGGGGCAGGGAGCAGTGTGTCGCCGACGAGGGTGAGGCGGAAAGGAACCGTGCCGGCTGCCTGCAAGGTACGGCCCTGTCGGTCCGTAAGCGTCGCGTCCAGTTCGAGCCGTCCCGCGCTCGGCGCGGAGGTGGTCAGCCGCGCAACCACATCGGGCATCGCGAGTCCCAGGTCGGTGCGCACAGTGACCTGGCCGGCCGGTCCTTCCAGGTGGACCGTGCCGTGGAGGGTGCCGTCGAGGCCTTCGAGTCCGGCAAAGGCGGCGAACCCGCCGATCGGGACCGAGTCGAGCGTCACTGCCATTTTCTGCGGCCCGCCGCGATCGAGATGTCCGTCCACCACGATCCGACGCGGACCGGCGCGGAGTTCGAGATCGCTCACCACGATCCGGTCGCCCCAGGTGATCGACGCGGTGTCGCTCAGACCCCAGACCGTCTCGCCAAAGGTGAAACCCAGGTCGGACAGGAAGAGCTGTCGTTCATTGGCGCGCCCACGCCCGCCCAGAGCGAACTGGTGCCCGGCGTCCCGGCGCGCGCTGACGGAAAAGGTCATTTCGCCAGCTTCGGAATTCACTTTTGCCTCGAGCTGCTCGAGGTGGGTGGTCTGCCAGGCCACTTCCTTGCCCATGGCCTCGCCTGTGATGTTCCAGTTGCTGCCGTCGCTCCCTGCGCTGATCAGGTCGATCTGCAGCGTGTCCGCGGCAGCGCCTCCCGCGATCAGCCCGCCGACCGATGCGTTCCCTGCCAGTTCGAGCCCCCGCTCGTTGCGCCAGAGCCGTGCCTCGACCTGCCCGCTCCGGATGCCCAGGGGTCGGATCGGGAGCGCCGATTGGACTGGAGGCGGCCGAGTCGTGTCGGCCACCAGGAGCACCCGGAGAGTATCCTGGGCGCCCGATCGTCCGCCGACGAGCGGTACGCGGCCACCGCCACCGCCGCGCAGCACGTTCGAAGCAACCAGCAGCGTGTCGAGTTGGAGAATGCCGTTGGCCACGCCGCCGCGGAGGGCCAGCGAGTCGAGCCGAGCGTCGTTGACGTTGCCCGACGCGTGGGCCCGTCCCGTCCACCGCATCGTCGCGAGTTCACTGCCTCGACCCTCGACGCGGACGTTGGCGTCGAAGCGGCCCGTGGTGCTGTCCCGCGTCGAGATAGCGCTCAGGTCAGTGAGATGGAGTTCGAGGTCCGCTTCGCCCTGCGTTACTTGCCAGGCAGCGCTGTCTCCGGCAGCTGTGCGCCTTGCCAGGCCGGCGTGTCCCTCGAGCCGGGCAGTGCCGGCTGCACTTTCCAGGGCCGCCGCCATGCGCAGCAGTCCGGACGTGGTATCGTCCGCCGACGGCGTGAGCGACAGAGTGATCGGGCCGCTTACCGTGGTCGTCACCCGACCCTTGGTGAGCGGCCCGAGTGCCACCTGCCGGATGCCCAGCCGGGCGTCGACGCCGGGAACCGGGCCGAACGGCCCCACCGTCGCGTCGACCGCGACCGTGCCGTCGGCCATCGGCAGCGTGCCGTCGAGTGAGACGCTGTCGGGCCGGAGCGCCAGCGTGAGCGTGCCTGGCCCGAAGGCCACCGAGTCGACCTGCGAGCGGTCGATCCGGATGGCGCCTTCGCCGGTGAGCGCGGGCAAGTTGCCTCGGGCCGAGAGGGTCGCGGTGGCCGAGAGGTGCGAGGCGGGCCAGGTGGAGTCGATCGCGGCGAGATCGACACTGCGGAGCGCGAGTTCGGTCAGTTCCCAGCTGGGCACCGTCAGGAAGGGTTGCGCCTGCCCATCGAGCGATACCGTTCCGGCGCCGGCGCGGGCGCCACCGATGAGCCGGACGCGGCCGCCGGCGAGGCGGAAATTGGCGGCGGCGCTGTCGACGGCAAGGCTGCCCCAGCCGGCCTCATCCCAGCGAATCTCGCCTTGCGCGGTCATTGCGGCCGGTTCGAGCCGCGGGCCCTGCGCGCTCGCCTCGAGGTGGAGCTGGCCGCGGGCCGAATCGCCGAGGAAGGGGGACAGCGCCAGATCGCTGACGGTCAGGCGGGGAACCCGGAACGCGAGTTCATCCGACGGCCCTTCGCGCTGCAACGTGAGGGTGCCGTTGGCGCGCGCCGCGCCCAGTACCGCTGCCAGCCGCGCATCCAGCCGCCGGTCCCGCCACTCGGCCCGCAGGGTCGCATTCTCGAGGCGCTCGCTGCCCACCGAGCCGGTCAGGTGCATGGTTGCCTGGCCCTGGCCGCTCGTGGTGGGCACGCCGGTTCCGGCAATTTCGATTCGAGCGCGCAGGTCGCGCAGCTCGACGGTGCCCATCCGGGTCAGCGAGTCGAGCGGGGTCACCGTCAGGTCGAAGTCGTAGGCGGGTTCTTCCGCAAAGGGGCGTACCTCTCCCTTACCGCGCAGGTCGACCCATGGTGCCCAGCCGCTCTGCAGCTCGAGGCGGGCAAGCCCCCGCTCGAACGCTCCGGTCAGTCGAGTCGGCACCAGTCGCCCATCTCCGACGGTGATGCCTTGGGCCTCCAGTTCGAACGGCCCGGACACCACGGGCAGGGAATCGCCCGCGAGGTCGAAGGCGAGCCGGGCCTCGACCTTGCCCTCGGCTGCGGCATTGCTCCAGAGTGAGGCATCGAGGCCGTCGATCCGGACGGTCGACTGGTAGCGTACCCCGCCCGTGGTCCGCGGCGTCAGGGCGCCGTCGATGGCCAGCGTCCCGCCGTCGAAGCTCTGCCCGGTGCCGGTGATCGTCAGTTGGTTCGCATCGCCGGTGATGCGAAGGTCGAGCCGCAGGCTGCCGGGAACGTCGAAGCCCGGCGCCAGCGCTCCGATATCGCGGAAGTCGAGCGGTGCGGCAGCGAGCCGGAAGTCCACCGCGTCGGCGCGGCTCGGGTCGGAATCGGGGAGTCGGAGCTGACCGGCTGCGGACAGATCGGTGGAGTCGGAGAGGACCGACAGGCCGTCCACGACCAGACGATCGGGTCCGAGATGCAGCTTGGCTGAAATCACGGCCGGCGTCGGGCGACCGGGCGGGGTCAGCTCGGCGCCCAGCGTATCGAGGGTGAGGACCGGGAGTCGATCTCCCGAGCGGAAGTCCCGCATCGCCAGGGTCAGGTGGTCGACCAGCAGGGTCGAATCGGCACCGGGGAACCGCGCTTCGATCCGGCCGCCGACCACGTCGATCTGGTCGATGACGATCTCGAAAGGGTCGCCCGCCGGCTCGGGAGGGGCACTGTCCGGAGCCTGGAACGGCGCCATCAGGTCCCATCGAGAGGGCTCCACCTCGCGCGCCACGATATTCGGGTTGACGACCCGAACCTCGCCCAGATCGATCCGGCGGACCAAGAGGGCCAGGGGGGAGAGGCTGACCCGGACCGAGTCGACCTCGACCATCGTGGTGTCGTCGGATCGGATCAGGCGGAGGTCGACAACGGTAAGGCGACTGATTCCAGAGATCGAGGCGCGGCCGATCTCGACTCGGGCGTCAGGCCAGGGCTGGAGCGAGCTGGCGGCGCGACGCAGGACGCCGGTGGCAATGCCGTCGTGCTGAAGGAGTAGGACGACGATGGCCAGCGTTCCGACGAGGAGCAGAACCAGACCGAGCAGAATTCGAGCAACGATTCGCGGTGCCCCGCGTCCTTTCGGTATGCTCAAATCCGTCCCCCCGTCCGATTAGTAGCCTCGTGTCCGGCTGATAGATGGTGGACGAACTTCGGACTGGGCTGATGCACCGAATTGCTTCGGGCATCAGCACCCACGAGGCACCGGGCACCAGTGTCAATTTACGCGGTCTGGCACACTCTGGGGCGTGGCTTGTTTGCCTGGGCTAAAGTGGCGATGGTCCGAAGAGCGAATCGAGAACGGCTTCCGAGCTAGCTTTCATCCCATGCCTCGACTAGCAGCCACTCACCAGTGGGGCAATCGGTGGCCGCTGCGCGGTCGATCACGGTCTTTCCTGCCCATCGTTCCGTCAGGATGTCGTCTGGTCCGTATGACCAGGTCGGTATGGCCTCTGGTGGCTCATCGATGATCCGAGGCACCAGGTTCTCAGCTGTCGCGGTGTAGCGGCAGGGGTAGCCGCTACCGCCGAGATCGATGGCTTTCCCCGCCTTCACGAGTTTGCTGATCCAATTGAGTCCGTCGGCCCCGGTTTGCCAGACTGCCAGGCGCGTACCCTTCGGCGAATCTGCCGTTGCCGGTGATGTGCCGCCATCTGTTTGTCTGTAGATACCAATGATCCACCCCAGCATTCGGCAACCCTTCCTTCAGATAGGGAGTCTGCGTGAAATGGCCTTGGCTTTTGGCCGGCTACCCGGGTACCGGTCGTGATAGAACATACTGAATTCTTGGGGCGCCCGACGGAGCCGGTCGGGAGCGGTCGAAATCACAGTACTGTCCTGCCAGTCGCCAGCCGACGGCCTCCGCCATGGTCTGAAGCGTTCCGGGCGTGAAGACCTGCCATTCGAAATAATCCGTCTCGCCGGTGTGATCATACGTCAGATGCACGCTCAGGCGGTCGCCGTCGAGCGTCGTTACCTCTCGAACCCTGACTCCGGCTCGCTCGAAGTGCCGATCGCGGCTGGCGGTCTCGAAGAACTCTCGGTTGTAGAGATCAAGGATCAAGAGGCCGCCCGGACGGACGATCTCGAGGAGTCTGCGCATCTGCGTCGTGTTCACCTCGGTGGAGTAGTACCCGAAGCTCTGCCACAAACTCACCACGACATCGAAGCTGCTCGGAGCGAACGGCAGTTGGCGCATGTCAGCCTGAACGACCGGGCACGCTGCTTTCGCTTTTGGAAGCACCCTGATATCCCGATCCACGCCAACGACGTGAAGGCCTCGCGCTGCCAGGAGGGCTGCGTGCCGTCCGTAGCCGCAGGCAAGGTCAAGAGTGCGACTCTCCGGTGGAACGAGCGAGAGGATGAAGGCAACCTCGCGCACCGTCTGCTCTGCATCGCGTTGAGCAAGAAAGGTCGCGAGCCAAGTCTCGGAGATGTCGTTCTTCGACCTAGGATCTATTCGCATTGGGCTTTCGACGGCAAGACCAGCTCATGGCTGGAGAAAACTCTTCCGCCACTGTCCCCCCACCAGAGCATAGGCCGTACGAACGTGCAAACGATTCTCCTTGAATTCGAGGAACTCGATATATGCAGGGTGCAGCCTGAATCCTCCCCAGTTGTTGGGGCGAGGAATGGCCCTTCCTTCATGCTCGGCTACAGCACGCGAATACTCCTCCGCGAGTAAATCGTGGTGGGCAAGCGGGCGACTCTGCTCGAATGTGGCGGTAGCGATTTGTGCATCGCGCGAACGGCTCGCCCAGTGCGCATCGGCTTCTTGCTCAGATATAGGTTCGCACAGACC
Organism: uncultured Gemmatimonas sp.; assembly: GCA_964619465.1. GTDB lineage: Bacteria > Gemmatimonadota > Gemmatimonadetes > Gemmatimonadales > GWC2-71-9 > SHZU01. The sequence continues at coordinate 61,384 of CAZUES010000010.1, read as the reverse complement.
TTTGATCCTGATCTGTATGCCGACATGCTCCCACCACATCGTGATGCCCGATTTAGGGTTGCGCTCGATGTCCGACGCCTTGCTGGAGCCCAGATGTGTGCAGAAGACGAAACCTTTCTCCTCGGCTTCCTTTAGATCGAGGAATCGGGAGCTGGGATATCCGTCTGCGTCAACAGTAGAAACACATACTGCATTCCGATGCTCGAGCGAACCCGTGCTTCTGGCGTCACGCCAGATCCCCTTGAAGAGATCGATTGGATTGTCCATGAGTCGATTCCCTTGGGTCCAAGACTTTCGGGGACGCCGGCGCATTGCAGCCGAAATCTATGGGGTGAACTCTTGCTCTCCCAGCGGGGTAATGAGTGTCACGGGGTGACCGGGCTCGAGCGGACTCGCGAGAGCCCAACGGATCCGATAGAGCTCACCAACCTGTAACGGAACGGCAGTGCCGTAGGAATAGCCGGTTCGCGGCGCCGTGCCGTATGTGATCGGACTTGGCATCTGGTTATCGCGACTGACGGCGACCCAAATCGGCAAGCTGTCTCCGGCGGCGTAGAAGAACACCGCGCCGAGACCGCAGTTCGGTGTCCATGCAACGGAGGGGGTCGGGCCGGTTCCGATACTGACCGCCGTGAACTCCGTGCATGCAACGAGGTTGGTCGGCGCATTCGGGTCCGGTGCAAGCGTGCGGCAGGACGCGAGCCCGGTCAAGAGCGCCAGCGGCAACGAGATCACGAAACGAGGATTGCGTTTCACCGTACGCCTCGAGTTAACGATCTACATTTTTGCGGTCCGCGGGCGGCCGAATGGGAACCAGGCAACCGCGCTCCTCAGCCATTCAGCGGGATCCCTCCCTGAGGACAAGCTTCCGCATCCGACTGACGCACTGGTGGAGCCGAGAAGTTATGGCTCAGGTCGATCCAGCGCTACCGTCGTCGAGAAAGGTGATGGGTCCGCATCTCCTGCTGCCCGATCCGCGTCGCCTGGGGGTAGATCCGCGGTAACAGGTTGCTTGTCCACCGCACCAGGCTCTTACTCCGCATCATCAGTCCGTCAGTCCGAGTCGTCAGTCCGCTGGTCTGCATTCTCTGTCCGCTTGTCCACATCGTTGGCCCGCCACTCCACGTTCCCAGTCTGTCACTCGACGTTCTCAGTCTGCCACTCCACGCCCGCAGTCTGCCACTCCACGTTCCCGGTCTGCTACTCCACGTTTCTCAGTTTGCTGCCCCACGTCCAAAGTCTGCTACTCCACGCTCTCAGTCTGCTACTCCGCGTTCTCAGTTTGCTGCTTCACGTTCCCGGTCTGCTATTCCGCGTTCTCAGTTTGCTGCTCCACGTTCCCAGCCTGCTACTCCAAGTCGTCAGTCTGTCGATCCGCGTGCGCGGTCGACCACTCCATGTCGCCAACCTCCCGCTCCTCCGTCATGGTGCGCCGGCACGGCCTACGACTGTGGATCATCCGAGCGTAGGGCCGCATTTACCTCGCGTCTGGCTGCAGCGAGCCGATCCACGTCGTCGCCGATGCGGCGGGCGGCGTCGATCAGAGTGGTAAGGGGCGCCAGATCGCTGGCGCCGGCGTGGAGCCGCAGCAGATCGAGGCGGATCCGCTCGAGTGCCCCGACGCTCTCGCCCAAATGCGCCGCGGCGATGGCCCGGCGACCCGCCAGGACCTCTGCGTTGCTCGCGCCGGCTCCGGCCAGGGCGGCAACCTGGTCGATTTCGGCCCGAGCGGCCGCCGCCCGGGCCCCGAGTGCGGCGACGATGGCCGGCAGCTCGGCAAGCTGCTCCTGGTACGGCTTCGGCAGGGCGTCGAACAGTTCGTCCGCAGCAACTCCCAGCGCGGCCTCCGTGGCCCGGAACACGCCGCCGCCCACGGCGCGCGATTGCTTCGGGGCGCCCAGACGTTGCGCAAGCCATTGGCCGAGCCGGCTGGTCCAGAGACGGTCGCGAATGCCCGTTTGCCACCAGCGGCGAATCCGGGTCGGAACGAACTGTACGTCGAGCGCGTTGCTGGCCGCGCCGAGCAGCAAGGTGCTGATCATCGGGCCTACCACGAAAACCACGCTGATCCGATTCTCGTGGATCACCCCGGCCAGCAGCATCCCGAACGTCACGGCCAGCCAGGTGGTCGACGCCGTCATCGCGATACGGAGCAGGCGGTGCATACCGGGTTCCCGCTCGTCCCGTTCCACCGCCTCGGTCTCTGCCCGTTCCCGCCGTCCGACCTCCAGCGCGCCGAGCAGGTCGGCCAGCGAATGCCCCGCGCGAAACTGGCGGTACGCCTGATTGAGGTGGAAGCCGACCACGGGGAGCAGTGGCGCCGCGGCAATCGCAGCGAGCAGCACGATGTCCGCCGGGCCGTCCGGTCGTCTGCCCGCTAACCAGACCAGCAGATTCGCGAGCGTCATGGTGCCGAACAGACCGGTCCATGCCAGGTAGGGAACCAGCATCGGATTCCGCGTCGTGAGCCAGGCGCGCAGCGAAGGGGGCAGCGCTGGGCGGGTCTCCGCCGCCGGAGCAAGGGCGGCTGCCAGCGCCTCGCCATCGGGGAACCGCTCGTCGGGGTCGCGGGCCAGACAACAATCGATCGCTGCGCTAAGCGCGGGCGGCAACCCGGGCGCTGCGCGGGCCACGCCGGGCGCATCCTCGGTGGTCTGCTGGACCAGCAGGGCAGGGAGGTCGGTCCGCTCGAACGGCAGCCGACCGCTTACCGCGAGATAGCCGACCACGCCGAGCGCGTAGATGTCGCTCCGCCCGTCGAGCGTTTCACCGAGCGCTTGCTCCGGACTCATGAAGTGCGCCGTGCCCATGATCAGGCCGGTGTCGGCTTCGGCGTTGGGATTGGCGCCGCCCTGCGCGATACCGAAGTCGGTCACCAGAGCGCGGCCGGTTCCCGCCTCGAGCAGGATATTGTCCGGCTTGACGTCGCGATGGACGATGCCGCGGCCGTGCGCGTAAGCCAGTGCCCACGAGACTTCGCGCAGCAATCGGGTCGCCTCGGCCGGGCTGAGCGGCCCCCGGGTGCGGAGCCGCTCGCCCAGGGATTCGCCCTCGACGTAGCTCATCACGAAGAAGACGAAGCCGGCCGCCTCGCCGACTCGATGGATCGGCACGATGTGCGGATGGGAAAGTCCGGCCGCCAGCCGGGCTTCGCGCAGGAAGCGCTCCCGGGCCGATGGGGTGACGGCCAGCGGAGCAGGGAGCACCTTGATGGCAACGTCCCGATCCAACTGGACATCCCGCGCCAGGTAGACGATGCCCATGCCGCCGCGACCGAGTTCGCGCTGGAGCGAGTACTCGCCGGCGAGGGCGGCCTGGAGCTGGAGGAGTTCGGGGGGCGGCTGGGTCATAGTTAGGGGCTACTTTGTGCTGCAAAGTAGTCGTTCGCCGCCGGCCGCGCGAGGGAGCAAGGCCGGCGGCACCGCCGTCAGGAATCGACCCGGGCCTCGACGACGCTGCGACCTTCCGCCCTTCCGATACATCTTTCAACCATGCCAGCGGCCCTCCCGCCCGGGCGGTTCCTCGGTCGAGCGTCCCGAACCTACGTGGGCCCGGATCTTCGCCTCACGGACATCCGGTACACCGCCGGCGCCCCTGCGCACGCCCATGAACGGCCCTACCTCTGTCTGATCCGTCGAGGCCGCTACACCGAGCGATTCGGCCGGCGAAGCCGGGTCTGCGAACCCCTCTCGGTCACCTGGCACCCGCCTGGCATGCAGCACATCATCTCCCTCGAACGCCCGGTCCGCGCCCTCAATGTCGAACCCGGGCCGGTCTGGCTCGGCTGGTTGCTCGAGCACGGCTTTGCCACCGACGCTCCCTCCGACACCCGGGGCGGTCCCGTTGCCGAGGCAGGCACTCGGCTCGCCGCGGCCGTGGAGGCCGGGAGTGACGCCTTGACCGTCGACGCACTGACGGCCGAGGTTGCCGCAGCGATCTGCCGTTTCCGGGGCACCGAGTGCGGTCGCCGCCCTGCCTGGCTCGCCGACGTTCCCGACCTGTTCGATGGCGACCCCGCTCGGCCGCCGTCCCTGCGCGAACTTGCTTCGACGGCCGGGGTTCACCCGGTCCATTTCGCCGCCGTCTTTCGCCGCTACTACGGCTGTTCTGTGGGCGACTACCTCCGGCGCCGCCGGGTGGCGGAGGCGCGGCGGTCCCTGGCCGGGTTGGACCGGTCCGTTACCGAAGTGGCGCTCTCACTCGGCTTTGCCGATCAGAGCCACCTGACCCGTGTCTTCAAACGGTACACCGGCCTCACGCCCGGCGCCTACCGCGCCTCCCTCGCGCACCACTCGACCTGACCGAGGCGGGGGCTTGCTGGCGTTCAAGACGGCTTGCCCCGCGGCAGGTATGTTCTCTACCATGACCAATCCGTTTCGGCGGTTTGCCGCCCTCGCGCTCGTCGCCCTCGTGGCGATCGTTGCTCCCGCAGTTGCCCAGCAGGAAACGCCCGCGTCCCGCCAGCTCAGCCGCTGGCTCGAGAGCTTCAACGCCAACGACCGCGTGGCACACGAAGCCTACCTCAAGGAGAATTTCCCTTCGCGGGCGGCCAATGCCGGCCAGGAAATTGCTTTCCGGCAACGGACCGGCGGCTTCGCGTTCATTCGCCTCACCGAGACGACGCCGACTCGCGCAGTCGCCCTGATTCAGGAGCGCGACAACGACGCTTCGCTGGTCCGCATCACCGTCGAGGTCGATGCGGCAGCTCCGCATCAGGTGACCTCGATGCAGCTGCAACCGGGTGTCCCGCTCGAGACCCCGATTCCCCGCGTTGCAACCGATGCTGCCCTGGTCAGCGCGGTCAAAGCCGAGGGAGACCGGCGCGCCGCGGCCGACCGATTCTCCGGCGCGGTAATGGCTACGCACAACGGTACGGAGGTCGTCTCCGGCGTCTGGGGCATGTCCGATCGCGCCACACAGACCGGCAACACTATCGATACCCGGTTCCGCAATGGTTCGATGAACAAGATGTTCACGGCCGTTGCCGTGATGCAGCTGGTCCAGGCGGGCAAGGTCAAGCTCGACGCGCCGATCGGGACCTATATCAAGGACTATCCCAACCAGAACGTGGCGACCAAGGTCACCGTCCATCATCTGCTGAGCCATACCGGCGGTACCGGCGACATCTTCGGGCCGCAGTTCAACGCGAACCGAACCACGCTGAAGAGCCATGACGACTACCTCAAGCTCTACGGTGAGCGTGATCTGCTCTATGAACCGGGAGCGCGTTTTCAGTACAGCAATTATGGATTTCTCCTGGCCGGTATCATCGTCGAGCGCGTCAGCGGACAGAGCTACTACGACTACGTGCGGGACCATGTCTTCCTCCCGGCCGGGATGACCCGGACCGCCTCCGAACCCGAGAACGAAACGGTCGAAGGTCGCGCCACCGGCTACCAGCGCGGGCAGAGCGGCAGTTGGGAACCAAACACCGGTTCGCTGCCCTGGCGTGGTACCTCCGCAGGAGGCGGCTACACCACGGTCGGCGATCTGATCCGCTTTGCCGGTGCTATCACGGGGCACAAGCTGCTCGACGCTAAACACACGGATCTCCTGCTGACCGGCAAGGTGGATGCCTTTGGTGGCCGCTATGCCTATGGATTCGTCGACAAGACGGTCAACGGCCTTCGCGCCGTCGGGCACGGGGGCGGGGCGCCGGGCATGAATGGCGACCTGCTGATCTTCCCGAGCACCGGATGGGCCGTGGCGTCGCTGGCCAATCTCGATCCGCCGGCTGCGGAGCGGATGTCCCTCTTTATCGCCAACCGCTTTCCGGCCGCCGCCATTCCATAACCTGCTTTGTTGGGGCAGGGAGAGAGGTTGATTCTCTCCCTGTCTCGGTTCCACGCCCGGCCTTTCATCGTTGCGAAGTGCCCCTCCGTAGATTATGGTTCATGTATGAACGATTGCGGAGTCTCAGGCGGTAAGACCGAGACGGCCATCGCGCCCGGCTCGACGATGTTCGCCTTCCTCCATGCCATGCAGTCACTCCAGGCCCGCCTCGAAGATGTCTTTGGGGAGGTGGGGCTTTCGCTGGCCCGTTACGGGGTGCTGAATGAACTGGTCCGGGCCGAGTCGCCGCTGGCGTTGAGTGAGCTGGCGGCGCGATTGAGTTGCGTCCGATCCAACATGACGCAGCTGGTCGATCGGCTCGAGGCCGATGGCCTGGTCCGGCGGGAGGCCGATCCCGATGATCGCCGCTCGACCCGCGCCGTTATCACCGCGACCGGGTTGGCCCGGCACGCAGATGGTGCCGATCGGTTGCGTCAGGTCGAAGCCAGCTTCGACGCGACTATTCCCGAGGCCGAGCGCGGTGCGTTGCTGCGCGTGCTGGAGGCCCTCTGAGTTTTTTTGAATCGATGGTTCACCCGTCGACAATCGATTCCTGCATGACAGGACGACCCCATCCTGTGGCGCAGATCGTGGAGGAGTATCGATGAAGGTCGAGATCTATTCGGATATCGCCTGCCCCTGGTGCTACATCGGCGAGCGGCGATTTGCCAAGGCGTTGGCCGCTTCACCGGCGGCAGCCGATATCGAGGTCGTCTTTCGCCCCTATCAGCTGGACCCGGCCGCGCCGCGTGAGGCCGTTCCGCTGATGGCCTATCTCGAACGCCGCTTCGGCGATCGAGCCCGTGGCATGCTTGGTAACGTGTCGGCGGTGGCGGAGAAGGAAGGGATCACAATCGACTGGAGTCGGGCGCTTGCCGCGAATACCCGGACCGCGCATCGCCTGCTGCGTCTGGCGGAGCGGGAGTACGGCGCGGCGGTGCAACGGGCTCTGGCGGAGCGGCTCTTCGACCAGTACTTCAGTCAGGGCGGCAATATCGGGGACGCCGAGGTGCTCACCGAACAGGGTGTCCTGGTCGGGATGGATCGGACGCGTGTTACAGCGTACCTGGCGTCTGATGAAGGGCTGGCAGAACTGGAGGCAGAGTTCGAGCAGGCTCGCTCGGCAGGCGTTCGCGCCGTGCCGACCTTCATCTTTGACGAACAGTGGGCCCTCGAAGGTGCCCAGCCGACCGAGGTGTTTCAGGAGGCGATCGACCGGGTGCTCGCCACTCCCGCCCGGGACGAGTCCGATGGCGGATGCGACGACGGCGCCTGCGCACCCGATCTGCCGCCCATCCGATGACCAGGCTGTCGATCGTCGATATCTCGGTGGTGCGTGAGGACGAGACTCGGGATGTCGCCTTGCAGCACAGTCTCGAACTTGCCCGGCGTGCCGATCGGTGGGGCTACCATCGCTACTGGGTGGCGGAGCATCACGGAGCGCCGTCGGTGGCCGGCCGCGCGCCCGAGGTGCTGATAGCTGCGATTGCCGCGCAGACCGAGCGGATCCGGGTCGGCTCAGGGTCGGTGCTGCTCAACCATTACAGCGCCTTCAAAGTGGCCGAAGTCTTCTGCACCCTGAACGAACTTTATCCGGGGCGGATCGATCTCGGTGCAGGAAGAGCCACGACCGGGCCGATTACCGACTTTGCGCTGCAGCAGGACCGAAGCCGTACCTTCCGGGCCGATTCCGATCTGCAGATCGATGAGCTGGTGGCGTGGTTGGAGCACGGTTTCCCGGCCAATCATCCGTTCTTCCGAGCCCCGCTCGACACCATCTCGGCGTTGCCGGAACTCCACTTGCTGGGGTCGAGCAGTTGGAGCGCAGCGGCGGCTGCCCGGCTCGGCCTCCGATATGTAGTCGCCGGCTTCATCAACCAGCAGGGCACCCCGAGCCTGATTTCGTCGTACCAACGCGATTTCGTCGCATCTTCGGGCGTGACGCGGGCGGTCCAGCCCGAGGTGCGGTTGGCGGTTCACGTGGTTTGCGCGGACAGCGAAGCGGAAGCGCGGCGGCAATTGGCGCCGGTCCACGTGATGTACCAGCACCTGCGGCAAGGCAACCTGCGGGCGCCGCTGCCGGGCCCCGACGACGCGGTGGCCCACCTCGGCGGACTGCCCGCGCTCGAGCGCTATCAGCCCGGCAGCGGCGTGCCGCCCCGGTTCATCGGCGGAACCGCCGAGCAGGTTGGTGAGCAGCTCGAGCAGCTGGCGGAGGATCTGGACCTGGATGAGTTCATCGTCCAGGATCTCATCACGGAGTTTCCCGCCCGACTGCGTTCCTACGAACTCCTGACCGGTCTGATCACGCCGAACGACCAGGTCGGTGCAACGGCATCAACGATATCGAGAACCCCATGACGCGCATCAGCAATTCGGAACTGGACATCTTTCCCGTCGGCCTCGGTGGCAACGTTTTCGGCATGACGGTCGACTCGGCCGCTGCGGACGGCATTCTGGACGCCTTCGTAGCCGGCGGCGGCAACTTCATCGACACCGCCGACTCCTACTCGGCCTGGGTTCCCGGCAATACCGGCGGGGAGTCGGAGACGATCCTCGGTAACTGGATGCGCCGGCGCGGCAATCGCCGGGCGATCGTCATGGCGACCAAGGTCGCCGGGCATCCCGAGTTCAAGGGCCTCGCCCCCAAGAATGTGGCGCGCGCAGCCGACGCATCGCTGCGACGCCTCCAGACCGACTATATCGACCTCTACTATGCGCATCACGACGATCCGGAGGTTCCGGTCGCGGACATTGCGGGGGCGTTCGATCGCCTGGTCGAAGCCGGGAAGGTGCGCTACGTCGCGATTTCCAACCTCGCCCCGGAGCGGATCGACGAATGGATGCGGCTTGCGGCGGAGCAGGGGCTGGCGCGCCCGGTGGCGTTGCAGCCGCAGTACAGCCTGGTGAGCAGAAAATCGTATGAAGAGGTCTCGGCGCCCTTGGCCGAACGCCATGGTCTGTCGGTCATCCCGTACTTCGCGCTGGCGAGCGGCTTCCTGACCGGGAAGTACCGCACGGCGGCGGATCTGGAAGGGGCCGCGCGGGCGGGCGGCGTTTCGCCCTATCTCAATGCCGACGGGCTCCAGGTCGTCGATCGGCTCCGGAGCATCGCGTCGAGTCACCGCGCCGCCATCGCGACGGTGGCGCTTGCCTGGGTGCTGGCCAAGCCGACCGTTACCGCGCCCCTGGCGAGCGCGACCAGTCCGGGCCAGCTTCGCGAGCTGCTGGCCGTGCCGGAACTGACGCTCACCGGCGACGAGATCGCCGCGCTCGACGAGGTGTCCCGCCCGTTTGCCTGATCCCATTGGGCGGGTGAGTTAACTTGCCTGTGGACGCTGCCGTGGATCGACCGCCGCACCAGACTGCCGTCCGGTGCGGCGTTTCACTTTTTCAGGATCTGAGTGTACATGAGACAAGGTCGCCGTTGGTACCGCTCGCTCTGGTCGGGTTTCCTGGGTGTCGTGGTGGCTCTGGGTGTCGCCGGTTGCCAGCGCGATCCCGAGAACATCTCGATCCTGATCGATGACGTCGTCCTGATCGACGGGACCGATCGCGGCGCGGTTCCCGGCATGTCGATCGCCATCAGCGGCGACCGCATCGTCGCCATCCGGCCGACGGACAAAATGGTGGCCGAGTCCGTGCAGGTGCGCATCGACGGGCGCGGGATGTATCTGATTCCCGGTCTGTGGGATATGCATACGCACCAGGGGGCGTATCGCGAGCGTGGCTTTCCGCTCTACCTGGCCAACGGCGTCACTACCGTTCGTGATGTCGGGACCGATCTGCAGCAGATCGGCTACTGGCGCCAGGAGGTGCAGGCGGGTCGCACGCTCGGTCCGAACATCGTGATGGCGGGGCCGATCCTGGACGATCCGACCGTGGTGCTGATGGCGCCGAACGGCCGCGTGGGCCTCACCACCGCGGCCGATGCGGAGCGAGTGGTCGATTCGCTGGCGGCGATGGGCGTCGACTTCATCAAGGTTCATTCGCTGCTGTCGCGCGAACCGTACTTCGCGGTGCTGCGGCAGGCGCGCAAGCATGGGTTGGCTGTGGTCGGTCATGTGCCCGACGAGGTCACCGTACGCGAGGCCATCGACTCCGGCCAGCGCACCATCGAGCACACTTTCGGCCTGGCCTTTGAGAACGGGGCGCAGGCGGCCGCCATCCGGTCGGCCTTCCAGGCCGAGGCTGCAGAGCTCCGGGCGACCCTGTCGGGGCGTGAAGTGGTCGAGCGTGTCTTCGTCAGCAAGGTCGCAGCTATCGATTCAGCCATCGCGGTCACCGATTCGGTGGCAGCCAGGGAGTTTGCGGAGTACGCGGCCGGTAAGAACGTCTGGTTCGACCCGACGTTCGTGGTGACGCAGACCAGGTATAGACCAAACGACCCCGAGTTGCGGAACCTGCCCGAGTATCGCTACGCGCTCGGTGGGCGGCGCCCGTCGGAGGTGCCGGCTGAGGCTCTGGTCGTCGAGGGCGGGCGCGCCCGGTGGCAGGCGTTCGTGGCCTCCTTTGCGCCCCTGGTTCGGGCCGGCGCGCGTTTCGTGGCGGGCACCGATGTGCCGGTCCCGCCGCTGGTGCCGGGGTTTAGCCTGCATCGCGAGCTGCAGGCGCTAGTCGAGATGGGCCTGACGCCGCTGCAGGCGATTCAGGCGGCCACTCGCAACGCTGCCGAGGCAGCGGGCCGGCCGGAGAGCGGAACCGTTGCCGAAGGGAAGTTTGCGGATCTGGTCCTGCTGCGGCTGGATCCGCTGGCGGACATTGGCAATACCAGGACGATCGAGACGGTGGTGGTGCGTGGCCGGTTGCTCGATCGCGCCGTGCTCGACCGGTTGCTCGAAACAGCGGAGGCCACCGCGCGGCAATAGCGCAGGTGGCGGGGTCGGCCTCCGAGTCATAGGCTGTCTGACAGACCTGACTTGCCCGGAGATCGACCCATGTTCCAATCCCTTCGTTCCATCCTGGCTGGAATCGCAACAGTTGGTGTGATCAGTGGCTGTGGCGGCCCTATGGCGCCAGCCTCTTATGACGAGGGCGATCTGACGGTGAGCGTATCGCTGCTGCCCGGAGTGGTTGACCGCGCCCAGCAGCTTACGGTCCGAGCTGAGATGCACAACCGGTCGGACCACCCGACCAACCACTCGAGCGGATCGAGCTGCCCATATGTGGTGCGGATTTTTCGGAATGGAGCCGATGTAACTTCACTCTTTCCCGAGCCGCGCAGTCCCTGCCTGATTGCGGGGAGGTCGTTTCCTGTGCCCGCTCAGAGCTCGCGTGAGTTCCCTTTCCAGTTGACCGCCGCCGCCCCACCGGGAGAGTACGAGGTGATGGTCAAGTGGAAGCTTCATCCGCTGGTGAAGGATGTTGCCGCCAGGCTGGTGATCCGATGACATCCGCCATCAAGCGTGGAATGGTTCTGGCTGCCCTTGTCCTCGGGGCATGCGACTCGGTCGCTCCATCGTCGGCTCCGTATGGCAATCTCCAGGCACATGTGTCGATTCAGCCCGAGGTCGTAGCCCGCGGCGAGCAGTTTGCGGTTCGCGTGGCGCTCATCAACCCGACCGATTTACCGATCGAGTATGTCAATTCGATCGGATGTGCGGTCACGTTCGAATACCTCCGTTTGGGGGTCGACTTCAAAAGTGCTTTCCGAAATGCGAGCGGAGGGTGTCTGGCCGCCCCCATCCGGTTCACCGTGCCGGCGCAGGATTCGGTGGTCATGGTGAAGTCGCCTCTCGCGACTGCTCCTGCCGGGGTCTATAAAGTTCGAGCCCTGCTGGGGGGACAGGATCCCAAGGACGCTTTGGTCGCACGGCTCCAGGTTCGATGATCGGTGCTACCAACGCGGGTTCGTAGCATCAGTCGAGGACATCATGCGCAACGCGGCAGCAGCTTGGCACGACGGACGCCTTTGGGTCTCGCTGGCTGCAGCGGTGCTGTCAGCTGCCTGCAATTCGGTGGGTCCGTCGTTCGAGCGTGACGGTCTTCGTGCTACCATCACGCTCGAGCCGGCCGTCGTGCGGGTCGACGATCAGTTCATGGTGCGTGTCGATCTCGTCAACCGGACCGACCGGTTGATTGAACTCTTCCGCGCCGAGTGCCCCTTCAATTATGCTGTCGAACCTGGTCGACGTCACGATTTCCGTCCGCCGGATACGTTCGTCTGTATCTGGAAGCCTGATACGATTCCGGCAGGAGGGCAACTGACTCATCGCCTGCCGCTCATTGCGAGAGTCTCTCCCGGGAGCTTTGATGTGAAGGTTGCGTTGAATCAGGAGCTTCCACCGCTAAGAGCGAAGCTCGAGGTTGTTGAATGAAGTCCATTGGTAGCGCCAGTGCGCTTGCCGTGAACCATATGGCGCCATAGGTTAACTGAGTGCCCATACAGAGGAGGCCGCTGATGCCCCGTCGCGCAGCTATCGGGTACCACCTCGCCCTCGCCGCTGGACTCTTTGCCGCAGGATGTAACTCCACCGGCCCCTCATTCGAGTACGGTGACCTGCGTGCCGTTCTGGTGGTCGATCCCGACATCGTTGCAACCAATGATCGTTTCGACGTGCGCGTCGACCTGATCAATACGGGCGAGCAAACTATCGAACTTACGCCAGGTGGATGCCACCCGCTGGTTGTATCTGTGACGCACCGCGGGGAGCCGCTGCCGGGGGCGTTTACTCCACCGAACTTCTTCTGCCCCGCAATCGGTTCCGTGCACAAGATACCACCTGGGGGTCGGATCTCTCCGAAGCTGTCGCTGGTCGCGAATGTCACCAAAGGAACCTTCGAGGTCCGGGTCGGCTTCAACTATAGTGAGGGGCTCCCAACGCTCGCTGCGAAGCTGCGGGTGGAATAGGCCAGCCTGTCATCTGGACCGGTGGGGTAGGTGGATGCGGTGTCGGGGTGGAAAGTCGTCCAACATGTCCTGTGAGCATATCCAACCGCCACGGGAGTCAAAGGATGCGAGCAACCATCGGTTTCCAGTCGAGTGCTGTCCGCTCCTGGTGGGCGTGTGGAATCCTTGGCCTGGCCGCGCTGTCCACTGGCTGCGGATCGATCGGACCGTCCGAGTCCACCCACGGTACCCTCCGCACCGTGCTCACGCTCGAACCGGCCGTCGTCCAAAGCGGCGAGCGTTTCGCCCTCCGGGTCGAGATGATCAACCAGGGCGACGAACCACTCAGCCTCGTTCAGGGCTCGAGCTGCGCATTCAATACCTCGGTTCGTCGAGGTGGTGAGGATCCGTTGGAAGACGCGTTTCCGGAAACCGGGTATGGCTGTCTCACGGTCCTGACCCCGCTCGAGATTCCCCCGCAAGGTCGGTTTGTCGAGACACGAATGGTGACGGCCAACGTCTCGCCTGGTGATTTTGAAGTGAAGATCAACTGGACCATTGCGGACCCGCCGGTCCGGGATCTTGCGGCGAAACTCACAGTGCTGCCATAGCGGTCACCGGGCGAGTATGAGGTCCACGTGATCTGGTCGTTGCAGCCGTTCGTACATCCGCTGACGACCAAGCTGGTCATTCGCTGACGCCTTCGGGTACGTCGTGCGACCAATCCATTCACCGGAGGACGAAGATGCGAGCAATCGCTATCGTGCCGGCGGTTCAAGTCCGATCGTGGCGTGCCGGGGGACTCTTGTGCCTTGGGAGCCTGATGGCGGGTTGTGGATCGGTTGGTCCGTCCGAATCCGCTCATGGTAACTTCCGTGCCGTGCTCACCCTCGAGCCGACGGTCGTCAAGCGCGGCGAGCAGTTTACCATCCGGGTCGAGATGATCAATCAAAGCGATGAGCCTCTCCGGCTCGATATGGGAATGAGTTGTCCGTTTTTCACGGGGGTTCGTCGCGGAGACGATCCGTTGCATGGGGCCTTTCCAGAGACCAGGTATTCCTGCCTTACGATCGGGAGTATCCTCGAGATTCCGGCACGTGATCGCTACGTCGCCTCCCGTCCGGTGACAGCGAACGTTTCGCCTGGCGACTTCGAGGTGCATATCGACTGGACTATCAATGACCCACCCATTCGAAGTCTCGCGGCAAAGCTCACCGTTGTGCCGTAGCCGGAGAAGCTCGGCCAAGTTCGCGGCCGTCGCTGAAACGAATCATCGGATCTATGGAGGCCCCATGCTATCGAATGATCTGCATCGAAGTCTCTCGTCACTGCTCCGTGAGCTGGTCGACGGAACGTCGGACGGCCCGAGCTTCGTGCTGAACCCGGGTGATGTCGGTCTGCTCCGGTCGCTCGACAAGCTCACAGCGGCGGAAGCGTCCCGGTCGTCACACGGGGGTGCCACGATTACTGCGCATGTCGAGCATCTGCGCTACGGCCTCTCGCTGATGAACCGCTGGGCGGCGGGCGAGAACCCCTTTGACGACGCCGACTGGACCAAAGCCTGGGAGACGAGCACCGTCACCGACGTGGAATGGGCCAGGCTGCGCGGCGAGCTTGGAAGAGAGCTCGCAGGCTGGGCCGAAGCCCTTGCTTCGTCCCGCGAAGTCAGCGGGGTCGAACTCGACGGCGTGCTCGGCAGCGTTATCCATCTGGCCTACCATCTCGGCGCGATTCGGCAGATCAGCGTCGGGCCTCGGGGTCCCCAAGCGTCTGCAGCGTAAAACTCAGGTGCCGGCGATCGCGCGCTCCACTCGGGTGCCCGGGTGGCGCCACAGTGCTCAGAAGATCAATCGTGGGTGACGCGATGGACTTCGTTCCAGCGCATCTCCGAGCGCAACACTATGTTGGACGACCTCATCGGGAGACAAACCCTTGGCACGAGCAGATCACCGGTGTCGCGTCGGGGTCCATCCTGGTGGAAGAAAATCCCGGCCGCCGAAGGCCACAGCTAGCGTCCACTCGGTGAAGATGCACATGCCCCAAGATAGGGGCGGGGGTCAACGGGGAGTCAAGTCGCTCTGGCTTGAATCGTGAGGCGAATATCTACAAGCTCTTAGGTTCGTCGAGTCCTTTCGCCTTCCGTACGTCCGCCTGGAGCTGTTCATCCGTCAGCTCGCGCAGCTTATGGCGTTTGCTGAAATGTCGCCACGTCACCGCCGCGGCGGCTCCGACTCCCAGGAAAATGCCGATGGCGAATGCGGTGTCCCCATCGACACCGCTGCTTGACAGGACAAAGTAGACTCCGATCCCCGCGGCGAAGGACAAGGCATATACGCCGAAATGGGGTTCTTGGCCCAGGATATCATCGATCAAGCGCTCCCGCTCCATCTTCCGCCTCGACTCCTCCAAGATCCGATCCACACTGTTCTGCGTTGTGTCGGCGATCTCTAGCGCAGAAACCGGGACTAGTGGTCGGTCGAGATCTTGAGGAAAACCACACGTGGGGCAGGCAGGCACACGACTCGAGATCTGGTCGCCGCACTCGGCGCACGCAATGAGGGTCATTCCGATTTGAATTTGATTTGGCTGTGAGGCAGCGAATGGAGACGGTTGCGATCCGTTGCGTCGGAGAAATTCTTGACGCAGTGCCTCGTCAGATAATGCTGTGAGTTGGCGCCGCTTGATGAAAGAGAATAAACCTGGGATTGCCGCCACCGAGAAGCTCACGCCGTAACTGATCAACTTGGCGACATCAGGATCCAGTTCGGTCAGTCCCAAGCCTACGTATACGGGAGCGCCTATAAGCGCGGAGGCAGCCGAAACGTAGGAAGGGATCTCCGGCACAAGTTGTTTCACCATTTCGTTTCGTCGAGTCAGGCGAATCTCCTTGTCCGACATACCCGCATCCGACTCAGGCGAGGGATCGGGCGTGACGGAGACGTGTTCAATGGGGGGGATCGCTGAGGTGCCCCGAATAGGACTTTTCCGAATCGGATAGCCGCAATGTGGGCATGCAGAACACCAGTCGGAAACTTGCGCGTTGCACTCAGGACAGGAAACGGTAGGCATTCGGGGTCTGCAAATTGGGGGTTTGAGAATTTTGCAAAGTGCAGCGTACTCGGTCGCCGCACAACCTGGTGCCCCCTTCCGGCCGCCACAAATGAGCCGTAAAATCAGTCCTCTCTTTCGTCGAGATTGATCGTGGCCCTGATTACCTGTTCCGAATGCGGCGCCCAAATTTCCGATAGAGCTCAGGCCTGTCCGAAGTGTGGGATACTGCGGCAACTAGGAACTGCCCCGCTGAGCCCTGTGTCAACAAGCCAGCTTCAATCGCCCTCACCGGCAGTGAAATCCGTCCAGGGAGGCGGCGGCTCGGCCGAGGAAGCCTGGAAGCACAAAATGTGGCGAGATCAATTGATTGATGACCTGACAGCCGCCATTCGTCCCGGCTTCGGTCTGCTGATCGGCGCCGTGGTTGCGGCCATCCTTACGGCGGGCCTGTTGGCAGCGGTGAATGTAGCGGATGCTCCAGCTGGAACGGCGGGATGGGTGGTGGCCGGAATCATTGTCGCGCTGAAGGTGAGCAATTACTACCGTAGAAGGAAGGAACTCGCTGCTTTGGGCGACGACGAGTTGCGAGCCTTTTACATGGGATACAAAGGTCTGAATCAGAACGCAGGTCCTGACACATGAGCCTGCCTACTTAGCGCACTGGGATGCCGCAGGCCAGAACACCGCCGACGATCTCGTCGCCCGACACGGCCCGCCCCACGGCACAACGAAGGCGGGGCAGAAATCCGAACAACTCACGGCGCTTCTCCCGAAACGAGGTATGACTGCCTTGCAGCCGTAGTCGGATACGCTTCGAGTCTCCAGCTATTGGCTGGACAGGCCAAGGGTGTCCGCTGCCTGCGCCAGGCGCTTGTCGAGCGTCCAGAAGGCGGTCCGGTCGAGCAACGCTGCGACGAGCAGATGGAAGTCGATATACCCCAGCCCGAGCCCTATCAGTCGATGAGCCTCGATGAACTCCATGACCTCGTGGTGCGTGGCAACCGAAGCGGTCGGGAGTCGACCCAATAATTCGAGCACCTCGCGCCGGTTCCGGAGCGAGCCGCACGCAATCTCTCCCACGACGAATGGATGGCAGACCACTGCCCCTGTCTCCAGCAATGCGGCCAGCCGGTCATTGCCCTGACGCAAGTGGTCGATCCATACGGACGTATCGACCAGGATCATGAAGTCCTGCGGGGTCGAGACCGTCGCCGCGGGACGGGGCGGAGGCCCGGCTCCGAACCCGCCAGGTTGGCGAGTCGGCGCGCACTTTCCCGGGCGATGAGTGCCTCGAGGCCGGCGTGGACCAGCGCGGTTTTCTCCTCGATCCGGGTGAGTCGGCGGGCTTCAGCCAGCAACTCATCATCGATGTTCAGTGTCGTTTTCATATGTATCAATATGGCAATTTTATCCATCCTAAACAAGAAAGGCGCTGAAGGGGCCTTGGCGGCGTGGTGGCATCACCATTCCGGACCTGCTAACTTTCGGTGTTGTATTTGTTTACGTCGTCTGACCAGGATCCATGCCGACCTACGAGTATCAGTGTGCCAAGGGGCACCGTTTTGAAGCGTTCCAGCGTATCTCCGACAGGCCCAAGTCCAAATGTCCCGAATGCGGGGCGGCGGCCAAGCGGGTGATCTCCGGCGGGGCCGGACTCATCTTCAAGGGGAGCGGCTTCTACATCACCGACTACGGTAAAGACGGCAAGGGACCGCGTCAGACGCCTGCCTCGAGCGAGGGCGGCGACGCACCCAAGTCCGACAAGGCTGACAAGGGCGAGAGCGCAGCCCCGAAGAGCGATGCCGCGCCCAAAGAGGCCAAGCCCGCTGCCTCCAAGCCCGAGAAGAAATCCGCCAAGAAGGCCGCCGAGTGACCGATCCGATCAAGGCCGAACTGGCTCGCGTCGCGGCGGTGCTGGGGGCGCCGGATGCCGCCTTCGTAGTCGAGCGGCCGCGTGACGACGGCCACGGCGATTTCGCCACCAACCTTGCCATGGTGCTGGCCAAGACCCTCAAGGCCAACCCGCGCAAACTGGCCGAGTCGATCGTCGCCGAGCTGGCCTTCCCGGCCGGCCTGGTGGCCAGGACGGATATCGCGGGCCCCGGGTTCATCAATTTCTGGCTGGCGGAGGATGCGCTCGAGCGCCAGCTCTCCGCCATCATCGCCGCGGATACCCAATACGGCCGCTCGAACGCCGGTGCCGGCAGGTCCGTCAACGTCGAGTTCGTCTCGGCCAACCCGACCGGGCCGCTCCACGTCGGGCACGGACGGGGCGCAGCGTTAGGCGACGCGCTGGCCGCGCTGCTCGAATGGACCGGGCACCGGGTGGCCCGCGAGTTCTACATCAACGACGCCGGCGTCCAGATCGACAAGGTGGCGCTGAGCCTCTGGGCCAGGGTGCAGCAGGCCGCGGGACGCGAGGCCTCGATTCCCGAGGGCGGCTACCACGGCGAGTATCTGATCGAGTCGGCCGCGGCACTGCTGGCCCGCGAAGGCGAGGCATTTGCGGAGCTGTCGGAAGCGCAGGCGCTGCCTACCTGCCGCCGCTTTGCGCTGGAAAGCCAGCGTGCCGAGCAGGATGAATTGTTGCGCGACTTCGGGGTGGTATTCGACATCCATACCTCCGAGCAGTCGCTCTACGACTCGGGCAAGATCGAGGCGACCCTCGACCTCTTGCGATCGCATGACCTCGTCTTCGAACAGGACGGCGCCGTCTGGATGCGCACCACCTCGTTCGGCGACGACAAGGACCGCGTCCTCAAGAAGAGCGACGGCAGCTACACCTACCTGACGCCCGATATCGCCTACCACGTCGACAAGTTCGCCCGTGGGTTCGAGCACCTGATCGACGTCTGGGGCGCTGATCATCACGGCTATATCCCGCGGATGCGGGCCGTATTGGTGGCGCTGGGCCATCCGGCCGAGAGCTTCGAGGTGCCGCTGGTCCAGCTCGTCAAAGTGGTCAAGGGCGGGGAAGAGATGAAGATGTCCAAGCGGGCGGGCAACTTCGTCACCCTGCGCGAGCTGCTCGACGAGGTCGGCACCGACGCGGCCCGCTACTTCTTCCTGATGCGGCGGAGCGACACGCCGTTCGTCTTCGATATCGATCTGGCGCAGAAACGCACCGACGAGAACCCGATCTTCTACGTCCAGATGGCGCACGCCCGGATGAGCGGCATCTTCCGCACCGCCGGGAAAGCGCCCGAAGCAGCCGGCGATACTGCGGACCTGACAGGACTCCCCGCGCCCCAGGATCAGGAACTGCTCAAAGCGCTGACCGTCTTTCCGGAGCAGGTGGCCAAGGCGGCGGCCGACCGGGAGCCGCATCGCGTCACCGCCTATCTCGAAGATCTCGCCGGCGTCGCGCATGGCTGGTACCATCACTGCCGGGTGCTCGGTGAAGCTCCCGAAGTCGAGCAGGCGCGGCTGGTGCTCGCGCGCGCGACCCGCATCGTCCTTCGCAACGGTCTCCAACTCTTGGGGCTCTCCGCCCCGGAACGGATGTAATCCCTCATGCCTCTGCTCGTGGTCGGGAGTGTCGCCCTCGATTCCATCTACACGCCCTTCGGCGAAACCGCCGATGCGCTCGGCGGGTCGGCCGTCTACTTCAGCGTGGCGGCCTCCCTCCTGTCCAAGGTGAAAGTGGTGGGCGTGGTGGGCGACGACTATCCGGTGCATGAACTCGATCGCCTGGCCGTGCGCGGGATCGACTGGACCGGGGTCGAGCGCGCCAATGGCGAGAGCTTCCGCTGGAAGGGCAAGTACAGCTACGACCTGCAGAGCCGCGAGACGCTCGATACCCGACTGGGAGTTTTTGCCGAGTTCCGTCCCAAGCTGCCGGCCACCTGGGGGTCATCGGACTTCCTCTTCCTGGGCAACATCGATCCCGAGCTGCAGCTCGCGGTGCTCGAACAACTCACCAAGCCGAAGCTGGTTGCCTGCGACACCATGAACTACTGGATCCAGAGCAAGCGGCCCGAGCTGATGACGCTGCTCAAACGGGTCGACATGCTGCTGGTCAACGACAGCGAGGCGCGTGAACTCTCCGGCGAGTGGAACATCCACAAGGCGGGGCGCTGGATCCTGGAGCACGGCCCCAAGCGGGTGGTGATCAAACAGGGGGAGTTCGGCGCGCTGCTGCTCGAGCCCGGCCGCACGTTCTATGTGCCGGCCTATCCACTCGAGGAAGTTTTCGACCCGACCGGCGCCGGCGACGCCTTTGCCGGCGGATTCATGGGCTATCTGGCGCGGGCAGGTTCGGCCGCTCCGGAGCAGATGCGCCGGGCCATGGTGTACGGTTCGGCCATGGGGTCGTTTGCCGTGCAGGGCTTCGGGATCAAAGGATTCGAAACCGTCGACTTCGACACGGTGCAGCGGCGGGTTCAGGCGTTCGTGGAACTGACCCGGGTTCCCGCGGCGGAGGAACTGCCATGACCGGCCCGCAGTACGCAGCTGCCGGCGTCGATCTCGACGCCCTCGCTTCCGCCAAGCGGCGGATCGCTCAGGCCGTGGCCAGCACTCGCACCCCGCTGTCGCGCGGCCTGGTGGGCGCGTTTGGCGGCATGGTGCGCATCCCGGAAGGGATGAAGCAGCCCATTCTGGTCACCAGCACCGACAGCGTCGGCACCAAGGTGCTGGTCGCCAAGATGGCCGGCCGCTTCGATACGGTCGGTGAGGATATCGTCAACCACAGCGTCAACGACATCCTGGTCCACGGTGCGCGCGGGATCGCCTTCCAGGACTACATCGGCTCCAACGGTCTGACCGAGATCCAGCTCGCTGATATCGTCGAAGGGGTGGCGCGGGGTTGCCGGGCCCACGAGATGGCGCTGACCGGCGGCGAAACCGCCTCGCTGCCCGACATCTATGCCCCCGGCGACTACGACCTGGCCGGCACGATTGTCGGGGTGGTGGAGGAATCTGCCGCCCTCCATGGTGACCAGATCACCGCCGGCGACGTGCTGATCGGCTATCGGTCGAGCGGGCTCCACACCAACGGCTATACGCTGGCCCGGAAGATCTGCTTCGATCGCCTCAAACTCTCGATCGATTCAGCACTTAGCGCCACCGGCACGACCGTCGGCGAGGCCCTGCTCGCGGTCCACCGGAGCTACTTCCACGCGGTCTATCCGGTGCTCGATCTGGTCCACGGCATCACCCACGTCACGGGCGGCGGACTCGAAGGCAACCTGGTCCGGGTATTGCCCTCTACCGTGGATGCGGTCATCGATTCCCGGTCTTGGGAGTGGCCGCCGTTGTTCACCTTCCTGATGGAAGCCGGGCAGGTCTCGGTCGACGAGATGCGCCAGGTCTTCAACATCGGGGCGGGGCTCGTCGTGGCAGTGCCGCCCGACGCCGTCCCGCGGGTCCGCGAAGCCGCGAGCCAGGTGGGCATCGAAACGTGGATCGCCGGAGACGTCCGCGCTGGCCAGGGCGGGGTGCGATTCACCTGACGTCTGCTCCTCGGGGGGATCTGCGTGCAGAGGCGATATGCCGCGCTGATCGGCCTCGCCGGCATGCTCGTGTGCGCGGCGAACGGAAGTGCTCAAACCGAACTGGAGCCGCAAGCTCCGCATCCGTGTGATACCCACGCCGGCGCGACGCTCGCCGTCTGTCGCGCCGGATACGATGCCCTGACGACCACGACGCCGTTTGCCGCGCTGCTTGCGACCGGCGGCAATCCCGTACTCGGCACCGCCGCAGGCGGCCGAGGCTTCGGCGACATTGGGGTCACCTTCCGGTTCACTACCCTCCGCGCCATGCTGCCTTCCACTGCGTATGACGGCAGCGCCGATACCGTGCCGGCGCTTCGGCGCGCCTCCTTTGTAGCGCCCAGGCTCGATCTCCGGGTGGGTCTCTTCCAGAAGGCACTGCCGGTGGGCGCCGCGTCGGCCGATTTTCTGGGCTCGATAACCGCAATGCCCGACAACACTGCGGACTACGTCCGCTTCACGCCGGATGCGCGCCGAGTGGCCGGGATGGCCATCGGCTTCGGCTACGGGCTTCGACTGGCGTTCGTGCCCACGGCCGAGTTGCCGACCGTCAGCCTCAACGTGGGGCGGAGCAATCTGCCCAAGTTCTCCGTCGGCAATCTCAATACCGGAAGCGACTACGCCTACACCCTGTCCGTCTCGGCGATCACCACCCGCCTGATGCTGGGGCACCGCTTCGGAGCCTTCGAGCTTACCGCCGGCGGCGGGGCCGATCTGATCACGGGGAACTACTCGGTCGTTTTCCGGGATCCGGTCACCGGGCTCGCCTCCGCTCGGGCCGACTCGTCCGTATCGACCATGCGGATCGTCACCGCGACCAACTTTGCGGTTGCCCTGGGCTCGCTGGCCCGGCTGACCCTGGAGGGCGGTTTCCAGGTCGGGAAGGGCGATGGACAGACCACGATTTTCGCGGCCAGCGACACCAAGTCGGGCCGGTTCTTCGGCGCGGCGGGGCTCGGGTTTAAACTGTAGGCGTGATCGAAGTTCACGCCATGGACCGCGCCCTCGAACTGGCCCGACGGGGCTGGGGCCGCGTCCATCCCAATCCCATGGTCGGGGCCGTGGTGCTCGCCGGCGACGAAATCGTCGGCGAGGGATACCACGCCGAATTCGGGGGCCCGCACGCAGAGGCCGTCGCGCTCGCCGGGGCCGGGGCCCGGGCCCGCGGTGGTACCATGGTGGTGACCCTGGAACCCTGCGCCCACGCCGGTAAGCAACCTTCCTGTACTGACGCCATCATTGCGAGCGGGATCCGCCGGGTGGTCATCGCCAGGCTCGACCCGAACCCGGTAGCCGCCGGGGGGCGGGCTCGGCTGGAGGCTGCCGGGATCGAGGTCGCCGAGGGTACCGGACGCGAGGCGGCGGACCGTCTCAATCCGGCCTTTCTGAGTGCAGTCAGCGGGCTCGATCGTCCCTTTGTGGCCGTCAAGCTGGCGACCTCGCTGGATCACTGTATTGCTGACAGTTCCGGCGTCTCGCGCTGGATCTCGGGTGAGGAGGCGCGGGACTGGGTGCATTGGTTCCGGGCCGGCTTCGCAGCAATCGGAGTCGGGGGACGCACCGCCCAGGTCGACGACCCGTCGCTCACGGTCCGCGGCGCTCTGGAGCCCCGGACCGCTCCGGCCCGGGTCGTTTTCCTGGGTCGCCGGCGGCTGTCGCTCGATTCGGCGCTGGTACGCACCGCCTCGGTTCGGCACACCGTGCTGATCGGCGACGGGCTGGTGCCCAACGAGCGGAATGCGCTGACCGATCGCGGAGTCGACATCATCCTCACCAGCGACCTGGCCGAAGGGTTGTCGGAACTGAAGCAGCTGGGGATCGATTCGATCCTGATGGAAGGGGGCGGCCGCTTGACCGGCAGTCTGCTGGCGCTCGGGTTGGTCGACCGGTTTGCCTGGATCGTGAGTCCGGTCTGGCTGGGCGACCACGGCGTCAAAGCGGTGCGGGGTTTCGAGGTGCCGTCGCTGCTCCAGGCCGAACGCTGGACCATCGTCGAGCGGCAGGCGCTCGGCCAGGATACCCTCCTCATGTTCGATCGGTCCTGACATGTTCACCGGTCTCATTACCGCCGTGGGACAGGTCGAGTCTGCCACGCCTGGTAAGGAAGGCGGGCTGGATCTGGTGATTCGGGCGCCGTACCGCGGACTCGAAGTCGGTGAGAGTATCGCGGTCGACGGGGCCTGCCTAACGGTGGAGCGCCGGGTCCGCGGCGGCTTCCGGGTCCATGCCATTGCGACCACGCTGGAGCGGACCCTGCTGGGCGACCTGGAACCGGGGCGCCGGGTCAATCTCGAGCGGGCCGCGCGGGTGGGCGACCGCCTGGGCGGCCATCTGGTCCAGGGTCACGTCGACGGAATTGCCACCGTGGTGGCCACCCGGCAGGCGGGCGACGCCCGGCTGGTCGATCTGCGGGTGCCCAAGGCCGTGGCCGCCGTCTCGATTCCCCTGGGGTCGATCACGGTTTCCGGGGTCAGTCTCACCGTGAATGCGATCCCGAAAGTCGGTATCATTCAGATCTCGCTGATTCCGCACACCCTGGCGGTGACCACGCTGGGAGTGCTGGTGCGGGGCAGTCGTGTTCACGTCGAGGGTGACGTGATCGGGAAGTACGTCAAACATCTGGTCGGGAGTCGTCGCGGCTAGCGGCGGTGCAGGCAGATATGAGTTTTGGAACCATCGAGCAGGCGATCAGCGACCTCCGCAACGGCAAGTGTATCATCGTGGCGGACGACGAAGATCGGGAGAACGAAGGCGATCTCGTCGCGGCGGCCGAACTGGTCACCCCCGACCTGATCAACTTCATGACCATTCACGGGCGCGGCCTCATCTGCCTGACCCTGACGCACGAACGCTGCGATCAGTTGGGGCTGCCCCAGATGACGCTGGAAAATTCGGAGTCGATGGGGACGGCCTTTACCGTCAGCATCGACGCCGAGCGGCGTTTCGGCGTGACGACCGGCATCTCGGCGGCCGACCGGGCCCGCACCATCCAGGTGGCGATCCGTCCGGAAACGCAGCCCAACGATCTGCGGCGCCCCGGCCACATCTTTCCGCTCCGGGCCCGCCCCGGGGGCGTGTTGCAGCGGGTGGGGCAGACCGAAGCCGGAGTCGATCTTGCCCGGCTGGCGGGGCTGGCGCCGGCGGCGGTGATCTGCGAAATCCTCAATCCCGACGGCACCATGGCGCGCCGGACCGAGCTGTTCGAGTTTGCGGAACAGCACGGGCTCACCTTCATCACGGTTGCGCAGCTGGTAGCGTACCGGCTGACCCAGGAGCGGCTGGTACACCGGATCGCGGAAGCCCGGCTGCCGACGCCGTACGGCGTCTTCCGGATCGTCGGCTATCGGAACGACGTCGATTCGGCGGAGCATGTCGCTCTGGTATACGGCGATGCGGAAGGGCAGCCCAACCTGTTGGTGCGGATGCACTCCAAGTGCCTGACCGGCGACGTCTTCCATTCGCTGCGCTGCGACTGCGGCGAACAGTTGGAGGCGGCCATGCGCCAGGTCGCGGACGCGGGGCGGGGTGTGATCGTCTATCTCGATCAGGAGGGCCGCGGCATCGGGCTGCTCAACAAGCTGCGCGCTTACGAGCTGCAGGACAACGGCGCGGATACGGTCCAGGCCAATCAGGAGTTGGGCTTTGCGCCCGATCTGCGCAACTACGGCATCGGCGCCCAGATCCTGCGCGATCTGGGGCTCACCACCATTCGCCTGATGACCAACAATCCGCGTAAGGTGGTCGGGGTCGATGCGTACGGGCTGTCGATCGTGGAGCGGGTGCCGCTCGTATTGCCGGCTACCGACGACAACCGCGCCTATCTCGCCACCAAGCGCGACAAGCTCGGCCACCTGATCGGCCACTGAGCGGGGATAGTAATGAACGAGTTACGCAGTCAGCTCCGCTCCGCCGGTCGGATCGGCATCGTGGTGAGCAGCTATCACGAACGGATTACCGCCAAGCTCCTCGAAGGAGCGTTGGCCTGTTGCCGCGATGCCGGGGTGGCCGATTCGGCCATCGACGTGGTGTGGGTGAGCGGAGCCTTCGAATTGGGGAGCGTCACGGCCGCGCTGGCTGAGCAGAACCGGTATGCCGCGCTGGTCGCGATCGGGGTCGTCATCCGCGGTGAGACGCCGCATTTCGAGTTCGTCGCGGGTGAGACGTCGCGGGCGCTTGGCCTGGTCTCCACCACCCGGGTCCTGCCGGTCGGTTTCGGTCTGCTCACGGTCGACACCATGGCGCAGGCGCTCGAACGGGCCGGCGGCTCGGCGGGCAACAAGGGATACGAAGCGGCCGAGGCCGCGATTCGGGCGGCCGATGTGATCCGCCAGGTAAGGGCGTCATGAGGCTTCGCACCGAAACACGCGGCCGAGCCCGTGCGCTGCAGTTGCTCTACTCGGCCGAGACGCTGGGGCGGTCGCTGGAAAGCGTGGTGCCCGGGTTGGCCCGGCTGACCGGTCCCGAACCCATCGTACTCGATCTGGCCGAGCGGCTGGCGCAGGAGGTCTGGGATGCGCGGAGCGAACTGGACGCCCTGCTGCAGCAGGCCACCGATAACTGGCGGATCGAACGGCTGGCGGTGATCGATCGCAATATCCTCCGGATCGGTGCGCACGAGCTGCGCAGCCGGCAGGTGCCGCCGCGGGTGGCCATCGACGAGGCGCTCTGGGTCGCCCATCGATTCGGAACGGTGCAGTCGCCGCCGTTCGTCAACGGCGTGCTGGACCGGGTAGCCAGGAGCCTCGGCCTGCTGTGAGGATCCTGCTGTTCAACTGGCAGGACCTCGACAATCCGCATGCAGGCGGGGCTGAAATCCACCTGTTCGAACTCTTTAACCGGCTGGTCGGCCGAGGTCATCAGGTTCATCTGGTCTGCGCGGGTTGGCCGGGGGCGGCACCGACCGCGGTTCGCGACGGCATCACCATCGAGCGTCACGGCGGCCGGCACAGCTTTGCGCTACGCGGGCGCGGGGCGGTTCGCCGGGCGCTCCGGAGTGGGCAGTACGACATTCTGGTGGAGGACGTCAATAAGCTGCCGCTCTATTGCGCAGCTGGCGTTGAGGTGCCGTCCTGTGTCATCGTGCCCCATCTCTTCGGTACTACGGCGTACCACGAAGCCTCGTGGCCCATGGCAACGGCCGTCGTCCTGGCGGAGCGGCTGATGCCATTGGCGTACCGGCGGTCGTGGTTCCATGTCATCAGCGAGAGTACCCGGGACGATCTGGTGTCGCGGGGAGTCGACAGTGACCGAATTACGGTCATTCACCCCGGAATCGACCCGGAAACGTTCACTCCTGACCCGGCCCTTGACCGGTCCGATCCTCCCTCCTTCTTATACGTAGGGCGTTTGAAGCGGTACAAGGGCGTCGACCTGGCAATTCGGGCGTTGGCCCTGGTGCATCGCGACCGTCCGGAGGTCCGGCTCGACATTGCCGGCTCCGGCGACGACCGCCCCCGTCTGGAGGCGCTGGTGGCCTCGCTCGGCCTCGGGGAATCGGTGCGATTTCACGGGTTCGTGGACGAGACCGTCAAGCTCAGGCTCCTGCGCACGACCTGGGCAAATCTGTTTCCTTCACCCAAGGAGGGATGGGGCATCACCGTAATGGAGGCGGCGGCATGTGGAACCCCTTCCATTGCGTCGGACAGTCCTGGCCTGCGGGATTCCGTGCGGGCAGGCGAGACTGGCCTTCTGGTGCCACACGGCGACCCCGTCGCCCTGGCCCGGCAAATGCTGGCAATGGTGTCTGAGCCTGCCATAGTGGCCCGCCTGGGCGCTGCGGCTCGGCAGCATGCAGCGCGCTGGACCTGGGAGGACGCGGCGGCTCGAACCGAACGGCACCTGCAGGAAATCATCGATCGTGCAACCCGAGGAGAAACGACATGATGACGACCGTCACTGCCCGCCACTGTGAAATCACGGATCTGCTTCGTGAGCGCGCCGTTTCTGTAATGGACCGTCTCGAACATTTCTCGCCACATACGTTGGAAAGCCATGTCGTCTTCGACCTGGTTCCCGAGGGATGTCAGACGGAGGTGCGGCTCCATGTCCGGCGGGGTCAGGTGCTGGTCGGTTCTGCAGTAGGTCCGGATCATCGAACCGCACTCGACCGTGCGGAAGCCAAGATCCGCCGACAGATCGAGCGCTCCACCACCCAGGCCCGACGTGACCGTCGGGTAGCGAGCATGCGTCAGTGAGCTTACGGCTTCGGGAGCTTCTGATCCGGCGCGACAACCCTCTGCAGCTCGAATCGCTGACGGGGGAGATCGGGTTGGATCGGACGCTCCAGGAAGCCGACATCTCGAGCCCGGGACTGGTGCTGGCCGGGTACACGGGCCGATTCGTGCCCGAACGGCTCCATGTCCTGGGTGAGACGGAAATCAGCTACCTCTTCTCGCTGCCCGACGATTTCCGGCGCGAGGTGCTGACCAAATTTTTCAGCTATGATCTGCCCGGGGTGTTCATCACCAAGGGGCAGAGCCCGCCCGA
Source organism: uncultured Gemmatimonas sp. (assembly GCA_964619465.1). GTDB lineage: Bacteria > Gemmatimonadota > Gemmatimonadetes > Gemmatimonadales > GWC2-71-9 > SHZU01. Next base: position 33,694 of record CAZUES010000010.1, on the reverse strand, counting down.
GCCGATGATCACGGCGGCGCGGGAGCGCGGGATCGCCGTGCTCCGGACCACGCTCAAGACGGCCGACTTTTATCGGCTGGTCAAGCCGATCATCGAAGCGGCATTTGCCCCGACGACGACGCTGCACGGCTCGCTCGCCGACGTCTATGGTGTCGGCCTGCTCTTTACCGGTCGGAGTGGCATCGGCAAGAGCGAGTGCGTGCTCGATCTGGTCGAACGCGGTCACCGGCTGGTGGCGGACGACGTGGTCACGGCCAAGCTTCGTGGCACCGACGTGCTGATCGGCCGCGGGCACGACCTTGCTGCGCACCATATGGAAATTCGCGGCGTCGGCTTGATCGACATTCCGGCTCTGTTCGGCATCCGTGCGGTGCGGCAGCAGAAGCGGATCGAGGTCATCGTCCACCTGGAAGATTGGAACAACGCCGGTGAGGTCGACCGGACCGGGCTTGCTCGGCTCGAAACCGTGGTGCTCGGCGTCAAGGTTCCCAAGGTGGTGGTACCCCTCAACCCGGGCAAGAACCTCACGGTCATCTCCGAAGTCGTGGCCATGACCCATCTGCTGCGGCTGACCGGAGTCGACTCGGCGACGGCATTCAATGATCGTCTGATCAAACGGATGAAAGAGCAGCGCGGCTTGCGTGAGTATCTCCAAGAGGACTACGAATGAGCCAGCCGCTGCACGGCGTGGTCGTCTGTCACGGTGAGCTGGCGGCGGCGCTGGTTGCCGCGGCGGAGTCGGTCAGCGGGGTACGCGGCGCGCTGGTGCCGATTTCCAACGACGGCTGCGACAAGGGCTTGCTGCAGCAGCGGGTGAGCGCGGCGCTCCCCTCGGGACCGGGCATCCTGTTCGTCGACATGCCGGCGGGGTCGTGTCTGCTGGCGGCGGCTCGCGAACTGGCGGTGCGCCAGGATGTCCGGGTCATTACCGGCGTCAATCTCGCTATGCTGGTCGAATTTGTCTTCCGGCGCGAGTTACCGCTCGACGACGCCGTGCGTCGAATCCTCGACACCGGCGCCCGGGCCGTCGGAGTACGTTAGGTGGGCATTGTCGTCGCCCGGATCGACGACCGGCTGATCCACGGCCAGGTGGTGATCGGGTGGGGGCGCCCCTACGAGATCGGCCGGGTCGTGTTGGTCGACGCCGAGGTGGCGACCAGTGAGTTCGAGCAGGATCTCTACCGGATGGCGGTACCTCAGGGGATCGCGGTCGAGTTCCTCACTCCGGACCAGGCGCCGTCCAGGCTGACCGATCTGGCAACCGGTCCCGAACGCGTCCTGGTCCTGACCGGATCCGTAACTGCCATGACGGAGTTGGCCCGGACCTTCGACGGAATCCGGGCGGTCAACGTCGGCGGCGTGCATGCCGGTCCCGGCCGGCGCGAGTATCTCCGGTTCGTCTATCTGACCGATGCGGAGCTGGCTGATCTCAAGGCGCTCGCGTCGTCGGGAGTGGTGGTCTCGGCGCAGGATCTGCCGACTTCGCAGCCGGTCGACATCGGAGAACTCCGCGCGTGACGTTTGCCATGCTGTGGCTCTGGGCCACTCTGGCCGGGCTCGATCTGGTCAGCGTGCTGCAGGCGCTGCTGTCACGTCCGCTGGTCGTCGGCGCCGGGGCCGGTGTTCTGGCGGGCGACGTGGAAGCGGGCCTTCGGGTCGGCGCCCTGCTCGAGCTGTTTGCCCTCGATGTGGTGCCGGTGGGGAGTTCGCGGTATCCCGATTTCGGCGCGGCAACCGTTGCGGCAACGTTGATGGCGGCCGGTCGCGACTGGCCCGTGGTGCTCGGTGTCGCGACAGGGGGCGGGATCGTGCTGGGCATGGCGGCGGGAATGACGCTGCCGTTGACCCGTCGGCTCAGTGCCGTGGTGGTGCAGCGCTTCAGCGATCGCCTGGGTGCGGGAGACGCAGCGGCCCTGACACGGGTTCATTGGACCTGTCTCGGCTACGACATGGCGCGGAGCGCTCTGGTCGGCGCAGTCGCGATCGGGCTTGGCGCGCTGGCGGCGGCGAGTGGCTGGTTGCCGCCGGTGGAGTTGGGGATCGCGCTCAGTACGGTTGCCCTGGCGGGGGGCGTCTGGTCGGTGGCGCACGGCGCGGTGGCCAGTGCCCGCTCGGGGCCGCGTTGGCGCTGGGTCGCGGCCGGCGCGGCGGTCGGCGTCCTCGGAGCGAGCGTCCTGTGAACCGGCTGGGACGGGTGGTCGGCCGGCTCCTGATTCTGCAGAGTTCGTGGACCTATGAACGGATGCAGGGCGTGGGCACCGGCTATGCCAGCCTGCCGTTGCTCGACGAGCTTCGCACCGACCCGGAACGTCATCGTGCCGCGGTGGCGCGATCGACCGAGCTCTTCAACGCCCATCCGTACCTGGCGGGTATCGCGGTCGGGGCCGCCGCGCGTGCGGAGCTGGTGGGCAAGCCGGGCACGACTGTCCAGCGTCTCAAGACGGCGCTGGCCGGGCCGCTCGGTTCCCTGGGCGACCAGCTCTTCTGGATCGGCGTCGTCCCTGCGGTCATGTCCGTGCTGCTGCTGGCGGTCATTGCCTTCGGCGTAGCTGCCGTCGCGGTCGGCGTGCTGGGCTACGCGCTGCTCAGGATCTATGTCACTTACTGGGGGGTCAAGCTCGGCTTCAATGCCGGGGTCGATGTGGCCCAGGCCCTGAAACAGTCCCGGTTGGCCGAGCGGGTCGGGCAGGTAGGATTGGCGGCGGGATTCCTGGTGGCGCTGGCGGTGCCGTTCGTGATTCGTTGGTTGCTGGTTCCCGAAGCGGCCGGCTCCGGCGTGGCCTCGGCAAGCGTTGGCGCAGCCGGCGGTACCGTGGCGGCCCTGGTGCGCGTTCGAGTGCCCAGCGCCCGCCTGATTACCCTTGCGACGATGGCGCTCGTCCTCCTCTGGTACTGGAGCATTTCGTGATCGAACGCACTGCGACGATCGTCAATCCGCTCGGGCTGCATGCGCGCCCGGCTGCGCAGCTGGTCAAGCTGGCTGCGGGGTTTGCCTGCGAGATCGGACTGGAGAAAGATGGGCAGCCCACCAACGGCAAGAGCATCATGGGGGTGATGATGCTCGCGGCAGAGCAGGGCAGTACCCTTACGATTCGGACCGATGGAGTCGATGAGAGCGCCGCGATGGACGCGTTGCTGACCCTGATCGCGTCCGGGTTCGGCGAATGACGGAGGAACGGATCCTTCGGGCCGTCGGCGTTTCGCCCGGGATCGCGTACGGGCCGGCGGCGGTGCTCGAACGCCGTTTTCCCGACGTGCCGGACCGATCGGTCAGACCCGATCAGGTCGAAGGGGAGGTGCAGCGGCTTCGGGTGGCGGTCGAGGCGGTGGTCCGGCACCTCGACCAACTCCGCGAACGGGTGCTGGCCTCGGCAGGACTCGAAGAATCGCAGATCTTCGAAGCGCAGATCATGATGGCGCAAGATCGGGATTTTCTGGCGGCGGTCGAACAGCTGATCCGCGAGAACCATCTGAGCGCCGAAACGGCGTATGAGTTCAAGGCGCTCGAATTGCGGGTGGCCTTTGCCGAAACCGCCAACCAGCGGATGCGTGAGCGGCTCACCGATCTGACCGCGGTACAGATTCACACGCTGCGACAGCTGTTGGGACGACCGGATGACGAACTCGCCGCAGTGCGCCGGCAGGAGCACGTCATCATCGTGGCGCGCGAACTTTCTCCCGGCCTGACGGTCCAACTCGATCGCGATCAGTTGCTCGGCCTGGTCAGTGAGGAGGGTACTCGCACCTCGCACGCCGCCATTCTGGCCCACTCGCTCGGCATCCCCGCCGTCATGGGCGCCTCCGGTGCGATGGCCCGCATCCGGCCCGATACCATGGTGCTGGTCGACGGTTACACCGGGACGGTCGTGATCGATCCGACCCCCGACGAGCTCGAGTTCGCCCGGGCGCGGGCCAATCGTCGCCTCAAGCTCGGTCTAGCGCTCGAGGGCGCAACCGGGCAGCCCGCTGTGACGCCGGACGGAGTCGAGATCACCCTGATGGGGAATGTCGATCTCCCGGAAGAGATCGAGATGGCGGTACGGCACGGCGCCCAGGGGGTTGGCCTGCTGCGCACTGAGCTGCTGGTGGCGGGACGGTCCCACGTGCCGACCGAGTCGGAGCAGCTCGAGTACTTCCGGCGGGTCTGCGCCGCATTTCCCAACCATCCGGTGGTGATTCGAACCTACGACCTCGGGGGCGACAAGTTCCCCGCGGCGTTCGAGACCCACGCCGAAGCCAATCCGTTTCTCGGCTGGCGATCCATCCGGGTCTGTCTCGATCGGCCCGAGATCTTCCGGCCCCAGCTCCGGGCCTTGCTCCGGATTACCGCCGAGCGAAACGTCAAAGTCATGCTGCCGCTGGTCACCCGTGTCGAAGAGGTGCTGGCTACACGGGAGCTGATCCACCAAGAGGCTGCGCTGCTGGCAGCAGATGGCGTCCGCGCCGCGGCATCGCTCGAACTCGGGGTCATGATCGAGACGCCGGCCGCCGTGGTGATTGCCGATCGCCTGACAGCAGTGTCGCAGTTCTTCAGCATCGGCACCAACGACCTGACCCAGTATACGCTGGCGGTCGACCGCGGCAGTGCGCACCTGGCGTCACGGTTCAATCCGCTCGATCCGGCGGTGTTGCGCCAGCTCGAGCAGGTGCGTCTGGCGGCGCACGCAGGCGGTATTCCGGTTAGCATCTGTGGTGAAATGGCATCGGACCCCCTCAGCGCCGTCCTCCTGGTCGGGATGGGGTTCACCATTCTGAGCGTGGCCCCGCCGACGCTCCCGCTGGTCAAGTGGATGGTCCGAAACGTCCCCGCCTCCGTCTGTCGGGATGCGGCGCGTCAGGCCCTGCTGGCGCCCGACGTCGCGAGCATCACGCGCCTGCTGCAGGAAGCGGTGCAAGGCTATGTCGACCAACGACTTCTAACGCCTTGATTCGGTTGCCGCCCGGTGGGCGGGCGACTAGGTTTCCGCCCGAGTTTGCAGCAGCTGTCAAGTCACCTCATTCCCGGATCGATGCCCATGGCTCGCGCTCCGCGCCACGTCTTCACGTCTGAGTCCGTTACCGAAGGCCACCCCGATAAAGTGGCCGATCAGATTTCGGATGCCGTTCTCGATGCGATCATCGCCGATGATCCGAACGCGCGGGTAGCGTGTGAAACGCTGGTCACCACCGGGATGGCAGTCGTTGCTGGTGAAATTTCGACCAAGACCTACGTCCACATTCCCGATATCGTCCGCGACACTATCGCGTCGATCGGATATACCGACGCATCGTTCGGGTTCGACAGCCGCACCTGCGCCGTCCTGTCCTCCATCGACCGCCAGTCGCCGGACATTGCGATGGGGGTCGACGTCAAGAAGGACCGGGAACAGGGGGCGGGCGACCAGGGCATGATGTTCGGCTATGCCACCCGCGAAACCCGCGAGCGGATGCCGCTGCCGATCATTCTGTCACACCGGATTGCCGAGCGGCTTGCCGCCGTGCGCAAAGGTTTGCACGGCCTCGAGCAAATCGACTGGCTGCGGCCCGACGGCAAGAGCCAGGTCTCGGTCGAGTACGAGGGCGACCGTCCTGTCGCCGTCAAGACCGTGGTCGTCTCGACGCAGCATGCGGAGCGGTTCGGCAACCGGCAGCTGTCTCAGAACACCATTCGCGACACCGTGATCAGCGAAGTGATTCGTCCGGTGCTCGAGAAGGCGGGTTTCGAGGGCCGCGGCATCAAGTTCCTGATCAATCCGACCGGTCGTTTCGTGATCGGCGGCCCTCATGGTGATGCGGGTCTCACGGGCCGCAAGATCATCGTCGATACCTATGGCGGCATGGCCCGGCACGGCGGCGGCGCGTTCAGCGGCAAGGATCCGTCCAAGGTCGACCGGTCGGCCGCGTACGCGGTGCGCTGGGTGGCCAAGAACATCGTCGAGGCCAAGCTGGCCGCTCGCTGCGAAGTGCAGGTGGCCTACGCCATCGGTGTTGCGCAGCCGGTGTCGGTCATGGTCGACACCTTCGGGACCGGTATCATTCCCGACAGCAAGCTCGAGCGGATCGTCAGCGAAGTCTTCGACCTGACCCCCGCGGGCATCATTACGGCGCTCAAGCTCCGGCGCCCGATTTACCGGCCGACGGCGGCATATGGTCACTTTGGCCGGAAATCGGTGGCTGCCAAGGTCGGCGGTAAGCAGGTCACGCTGTTCCCCTGGGAAGAGACCAACAAAGTCCGGGATCTCTTGACCGCTGCCAAGAGGTAGGCCACCCTTCCGTCATGGTTCGGATGACGGTGGCCCATCTCGGCGTCGAGCGCAACACCAACACCCCGGTGGTGGTGTTGCATGAGGTCGGCGGCAGCCGCAGTCTGCAGATCTGGATCGGCGCCTCGGAAGCCAACGCCATTGCGGCGGAACTCCGAGGCGATCATCCCTCTCGCCCGATGACCCACGATCTCCTCAAACAGTTGCTGCTTGGCCTGGGTGGCGAATTGCGCCGGGCCTCCGTCACGGCGCTGCGTGACAACACCTACTTTGCCGAGCTGCTGGTGGCGCGCGGCGATCAGTTGTTCGTGATCGATGCCCGGCCCTCGGACAGTATTGCGCTGGCACTCCGGTTCGATGCGCCGATTTTCGTCAGCGAAGACCTGCTGCACGATGAGGGCGGTTCCGATCCGGCCGGCCCGGCGGTCGACGATCCTGCGGCCGGCGCGGAGGCGCTCAAGCGGTTTCTCTCCAAGCTCGACCCGGAGGATCTGGGACGGTTTCAGCCATGATGGTGCGATGGTCGTTGGCTCTGCTGGCGCTGGCGGCGCTGCCGCTCCAGGCGCAGCGAGCCACTCGCGCCGAAGGGACGGTGGTCCGTCCGCAGCTGGCAGATACGACGATTGTCGGCGGGGTGCGGGTCGTGCTGCACCAGGTCGGTCGCGCCACGCAGGGGCCGATCGACACCGTGCTGACCGACTCCCGCGGCCGCTTTGCATTCCGATTTCCGGCCGACACGACGGCCAACTATCTGGTCAGCGTCCGGTACGCCGGAATCGAATATTTCTCGACGCCGCTCGCAACCAATCCCGCGCGGCCCGACACGGCGGTGCAGCTCTTCGTGTTCGACACCGCGTCGACTGCGTCGATCACGGCGCGGAGCCGAACCTTCGTCGTCGGCGCATCCGACGCAATCGGTGCGCGGACGGTGGTCGACTGGCTGGTACTCGACAACCCCGGCGTTGCGACGCGGATCGGCACGGATTCATTGACCCCGACCTGGGCGGCACCGCTTCCGGCCGGGGTTCGGAATCAGCAGGTCGGTGGAGGCGCCCTCTCGCAGTTGTCGCCCGATGCGGTCGAGTTTCGTGACGACAGTGTCTTCGTCTTTGCGCCGCTCTCGCCGGGTGAGAAGGAATTGCTGATTCAGTACGAAGTCCCGGCCGGGCAGCGCCGTCTCGAACTGGTAACGGCCGGCGTCGACTCCGTCGATCTCTTCGTCGAAGAGTCGTCGGTGCGGGTCGAGGGCGGTCGTTGGGTCGAAGGGCCGCCGCAGATGTTCGAGGGGCGTTCCTTCCGCCGCTTTGCGGCAGCCGGGAACGAAGCCGGCCTGCTGCTGGTGTTTCCCCGGACCTCGTTCGGGCCCGGGGTGCTGCCGATCGCGGTGGGCGGCACCGCGTTGGGTCTGATGGTGCTCAGTTGGTTCGTGCTCAGGCGCCGGCGTTCTGAGGTGCAGCTTGCGGGGCCCTCTTCCGTCGAAATAGCCGATCGGATTGCCGGGCTCGATCGGACGCTCGAGCACCCGGATACGCTGCCCGAGCTCCGGGCCCAACTCGAACGGGACCGGCTCGCTCTGGCCCAGCAGCTCCGTGCGGCACTCGCGACGCGTCCCCGGCGGACCTGATCTCATGATGCGCCGCCTGGCGTCGGCGTTGTTGGCCGCGTGGCTGGCAGGGTGCGCACCAGGCGGTGAAACGGCCGCCGGAATCACCTTCACGGACGACGGCGGGCATACCACGACCCTGGCGGCTCCGGCCACCCGGGTTGTGTCTCTGGTTCCCGCGGCCACCGAACTCGTCTACGCACTTGGCGGCGGTCATACCTTGGTCGGGCGGACCCGCTGGTGCGACTATCCGGCCGATGCCCTGCAGGTTCCCTCCGTCGGCGATGGCGTGATGCCCAACGTCGAAGCCGTGGTCGGTCAGCGACCGGACCTGGTCGTTGCCTACCGGTCTCCCGGCAACGTCTCGGCGGTAACCAAGCTTCGCGGGCTTGGGATTCCGGTGCTCGAGATTGCCATCGACCAGTTGAGCGACTTCGAACGGGACACCCGTCTCCTGGCCACGGCTCTGGGTCGCCCCGAGGCGGGAGACAGTCTGGTCGAAAGCGCCCGGACCGAACTCGAAGCCGCGACGATATCGAGTCCCTCGCCACCTACCGTGCTCATCGTGACCTGGAGCGACCCGCCGATCGTGATCGGGGCCGGCAGTTTCCTCAACGAGATTCTCGGTCGGGCCGGCGCGGTCAACCTGTACGCCGACAGCGAACGTCCATCGTTCGTCGTGTCGATCGAGTCGGTGGTCGATCGCGATCCCGACTGGATTCTCGTCGTCGGTGACAGCGAACCGTCATTCCTTTCGAAACCGGAATGGCAAGTCGTTCCGGCCGTTCGGGAACGGCGGCTGCTCCGCGTCTCCGGATCGATGTTCAACCGTCCCAGTCCCCGCCTTGGCCAGGCGGTCCGCCAGTTGCGCACGGTACTCGAGACCGCGAGTCGATGAAGCTGCTGTTGCTCGCTCTCGCTACGGTGGCGGCGGCACTCCTGGCGCTGGCCATCGGTGCCGTGGCCATGCCTCTCTCCCAGGTCGTCGATGGCGTGCTCCATCCCGACGCGCCGGCGGGGGCGATCGTTTGGCAACTCAGATTGCCCCGGATTCTCCTGGCCTTTGCGGTTGGCGGGGCCCTCGGAGTGTCCGGAGCTGCCCTGCAGGCGCTGGTCCGGAATCCGCTGGCCGAGCCGTACCTGCTCGGCATTTCGGGCGGGGCGGGGTTGGGCGCGGTGGCGGCAATCGCGGCAGGACTGGCGGGGCTCTTTGCCGTACCAGCTGCGGCGTTCGTCGGCGCCCTGGCGGCCTCGGCGGCCGTGTACAGCGTCGCGGTGGTGCAGGGAACCCGGCTCGAGCCGCGGGTTCTGGTGCTGGTAGGCGTGGTGGTGGCGGCCCTCTGCGGAGCGCTGACCTCGGCGCTCTTGGCGCTGTCCGAAGCGGCACAGCTCAGAAACGCCTTCCTCTGGTTGCTGGGCGGGTTCGCGGCCGCCAGCTGGCCCGCCGTGGTCGCGTTCGCGGCCTACGCGCTGTTGCCTCTCGCATATCTCTTCGGCGCCGCCCGGTCGCTCGATCTCCTCTCCCTCGGCGACGAACCGGCCCACGCGCTCGGCCTCCGCACCGAGCGAACCAAGCGCCTCGTCTTTCTGGCGACCGCGCTGCTGACGGCGGCCAGCGTGGCGGTCAGCGGCATGATCGGCTTCGTCGGCCTGCTTGCCCCGCATGCCATGCGTGGATGGGTCGGGCCGAGGCATGCCGCGCTCCTGCCCGTGGTGTTCGTGGCCAGTGGCGGGCTGCTGATTCTGGCCGACGCCGTGGCCCGGACGGTCCTTCGCCCGGCGGAGCTGCCGATCGGCGCCATTACCGCGTTGATCGGTGTTCCTCTCTTTGCCGCGCTGGTGCGGCGGTCGCTGACCTGATGCTCGCCGCGCACGAGGTCGTCATTCGGTATCCCGGGGTCGCTCGCCCGGCGGTCGACCGGGTCAGTCTGGTGGTCGAGCCGGGGCGGCTGGTGGCGGTGGTCGGCCCCAACGGCAGCGGCAAGACCAGTCTGCTGCGGGCCCTGATCGGGTCGGTCCGCCCCAATGAGGGTCGAGTCGAACTCGACGGTCGGCCGATCGAGCACTGGTCCGCCACGGAACGCGCCCGGAGGATTGCTGCGGTGGCCCAGCGGGAGGACTATCCCTTCTCCTGGCGAGTGGAGGAGCTGGTGGGATTCGGACGGTACGCCTGGCTCGGTGCGCTGGAGCCGCTTGGTGTCCACGATCGCGCCGCGATTGCCGCGGGCATGCAACGAGCCGATGTGACCTACCTGACCGGACGCCGCATCGACACCTTGTCCGGCGGCGAATGGCAGCGAGTCCGAATCGCGCGCGCGCTGGCCCAGGAGCCCGGCATCATGCTGCTCGATGAGCCGACCGCATCACTCGATCTGGGCCATGAGATGGAAATCTTCGAACTGGTGCGCCGGTTGACCGACGGAGGCATCGCCAGTCTGGTGGTAACGCACCACCTCAACCTGGCCGCGCGGTTCGCGGATACTATGGTGCTGATGCACGAGGGCCGCACCGTGGCGAGCGGGCCGCCGGATCGGGTGCTCGAGCCGGGGTTGATCGAAAGCGTCTTTGCCTGGCCGGTTGCGATTCGGTCCGAGGATGGCATCCCCCAGGTCGTTCCGGTACGGCGGCCCGGCGGAGCCTGAACGCCCCTATTTGCCCCGAGCCGGTCCGTCCCGGTATCGTTCCCTGGATGGCCGTCGTCGATCGTCTGGTTCCGCTCCTTTTGCTCGGTGGTTTGGCGGGTTGCGCCGCGACCACGGAGCCGCTGCCGCCGCCTGAAGAACGGCTTCTCGTCGTCAATGCCGGCGAGAACACCCTTTCGTTGATCCCAACCGAAGTCGGGCGCGCCTCGCGCAAGATCATGGCCCCCGGGCTCCGGGGCGGCGCATCCGACATCTCGGCCATGGGGCGTATTGCCATCGTCTCGAGCTTGACGACCGACTCGGTTGCCGTTTTCGATCTCCGTCTCGAGGATGTCCGGGACTGGTACACGTTTCCGGCCGGGTCCCAACCGTCGGCCGTCGTGCTGCTCAGTGAAGAGGTGGCCTACGTAGCCAACGCCGGCAGCAATACCGTCACCCGACTCAACCTGACCACGGGCGACACCGCCAGTGTCGAGGTCGGCCAGTACCCGCGCGACCTAGTCCTGACTCGCGGCCGCTTGTTTGTGGTCAATGCCAACGTGGAGTCGTGCCCGGAGGGGACCTGCTCGCTGGGTGAGAGCTGGATTACCGTCGTCGATCCGCAGACCAATGCCCGGGCGGCCGGTCGCGACTCGATTCCGCTGCCCAGTCCGGGCAACGCCCGCTCCGCAACGCTCGGGGGCGATGGGCTCATCTACATCGTCAGTACCGGGGACACGACCAGTGAGGTCTCAGGCCGGCTCAGTATCGTCGACCCGATCCAGCGGCAGGAAGTCGGCAGCTTTGCAGGATTCGGCTTCGTGCCGTGGGGCGTGGCGTCCGATGGCGCCGAGCGGCTCTTCGTCACCTCGATTCGGGACGGCCTGATGGAGTTCAACACCAGAACCCGACGAGTTGTCCGAGGCGCCGGCGAAGGCATCTTCGTGCTCAGCAACGTCGCGGCTGCGGTCGACCCGGCCGGTCGGATCTACGCGATCGAGGCCACCGGGTGCGATGCGGGCCAGCCAGGCCGCCTTCGGGTCTTCAGGCCGGACCTGACCCAGGCGCGCGACCTTCCTCTGGGCGTATGCCCGGTGGCCGTGACTCTGGTCCAACTGCCAGGGCTGGGTGGGCAAGTCGGACTGACCGGCTGGTGACCCGGTCCCACCGGCCGCGGTAACGGTTCCATGGCCCCGATCGAGACCCCGGCCACCATTCTCTCGACCATCCCGTACGGCGAAACCTCGAAGATTGCCCGGCTGGCCACGCGGGAGCTGGGGGTCGTCAGCGTCATTGCCAAAGGGGCGCGACGCCCCCGCAGCGCCTTCGGTGCGTCGCTCCAGGTCATGAGCGACGGCACCGCGACCATCCATCCGGCCCGCCATTCCGATCTGCATACGCTGAGCGCCTTCGATGTCGGCCGAGTCCCTCAGGCGCTGGCAACCAACATCGAGCGCTACGCTGTCTCTTCGGTGCTCAGCGAACTGATGTTGCGCTTTGCTCCGAACGAGCGGCACGCGGCGACCTACGACTTCTTCCGGCACGCGCTGGACGTGCTGGAGGGGGTTCCGGAGGACGTGGTGGCGGTGGTCGGGCTCCGCTCGATCTGGGGCCTGGTCAAGCACTTTGGCTTTGCCCCCGCACTCGGCGTCTGTGCCCGGGATGGGATGCCGGTCGGGCGCGATCAGGGGACGGTCGCGTTCTCACCGGCCCATGGGGGAGTGCTCTGCGCGGTCTGCGCCAGAACGGTCGAAACCAGCCGACTGGCTGATGACGACCTGCACGATCTCGAGGCGCTGATCGAAGGGCGGGGGGACCTACCCGCGCTCGACGGTCGCTATCTGGCCGCGCATCGCCGACTGCTCGAACGCTACGTCCGTTACCACCTGGGCGACGGTGCCGCACTGCCGGCTCTGGCCTTCTGGTCTGAGGCAACTTGGGGTTCACCCAATCGGTGACTGCCATTTCGACGCACATGATGTTGCTCCTCATTAAGTATGACGTAAGCTATTGCTGTTGATGAGCTTGGTCGCGCTGTGATAAGCTGTCATATCGGCGTTATTCTGCGGTACGTCGGTTGCTTCACCCGGAAGTGGGGAAATGTTACAAATTGCGAGCAGGCACTTCGGCCTAAGTGGCCGATGCACGCAGGGTGAACTCACTTGAGGGCCACATGATTCGACCGGAACGTTTGACGATCAAGGGACAGGAAGCCTTTCGCGATGCCATCGAGCTGGCGCGTGGCCGGGGCAATCCCGTTGCCAACGACGCGCATCTGTTCGCGGTGCTGCTTCAGCCGGGGGAGGGCGTCGTCCGGCCGTTGCTTCAGAAGTCCGGGCTCAATGTGACAGCACTGCTCGACGCGGCCGAGCGGGAACTCGCCAAGCTGCCGACCCAGTCGGGAGGGGCCGAGCCGACCCTGAGTCGGGAACTGCACGCCGTCTTCGATCGCGCCGAGAAGGATGCCAAGGCCCTGGGTGACAGCTACGTCTCGACCGAGCACCTCCTGCTCGCCCTGGTCGACGAGAAGGGCACCGCCGCCCGATCGATCATCACCGGACTCGGCGTCAGCGCGGACGATCTGCGGGATGCCCTGGCCGGCGTCCGCGGCAGCCATCGGGTCACCGATCAGTCTCCGGAGGAGAAGTATCAGGCGCTCGAGCGCTTTACCCGCAACCTGACCAACCAGGCCCGGGCGGGGAAGCTCGATCCGGTTATCGGCCGGGATGAAGAAGTCCGTCGGGTCATGCAGGTCCTCTCCCGTCGCACCAAGAACAACCCCGTCCTGATCGGCGAGCCGGGGGTGGGCAAGACCGCCATCGTCGAAGGCCTGGCGCAGCGGATCGTCGCGGGGGACGTGCCGGAGAGTCTCCGCGACAAAGAGATCGTCGCGCTCGACATCGGCCAGCTGCTGGCGGGGGCGAAGTACCGCGGGGAGTTCGAAGAGCGGCTCAAGTCGGTCGTGAAAGAGCTGACCGAGGCCGAGGGCCGGTTCATCGTCTTCATCGACGAGCTGCATACGCTGGTCGGCGCGGGGGCTGCGGAAGGCGCCGTCGACGCGAGCAATATGCTCAAGCCCGCCCTCGCCCGCGGTGAGTTGCATGTGGTCGGGGCCACTACGCTCGACGAATATCGGAAGCACGTCGAGAAGGACGCCGCCTTGGAGCGGCGCTTCCAGCCGGTGGTGGTGGGCGCGCCGAGCGTCGAGGACACCATCGCGATCCTGCGGGGCCTCAAGGAGAAGTACGAAGTCCATCACGGCGTGCGGATCACGGACAATGCGCTGGTCGCCGCCGCGACGCTGAGTGATCGCTATATCGGCGATCGCTTCCTGCCGGATAAGGCCATCGACCTGATCGACGAGGCGGCCAGCAAGCTGCGGATCGAGATCGACAGCATGCCGCTCGAGATCGACGAGGTCGAGCGGCGCATCCTTCAGCTCGAGATTCAGCGCCAGGCGCTGCTCAAGGAAAAGGACAAGGCCGGGATCGAACGGCGCGAAGCGGTCGAGCGGGACATCGCGGAACTCAAGGAAACATCCGGTGGGATGAAGGCGCAGTGGCAGGCCGAGAAAGCGGCGATCCACCTGCTGCAGAGCAAGAAGGCCGAACTGGAACAGCTCAAGACCGAAGTAGACCAGGTCTCGCGTCGTGGCGACCTGCAGAAGGCGGCGGAGTTGCGCTACGGCCGGATTCCGGCGCTCGAGCAGGAAATTGCCAGGGAAGAAGAGCGGCTTGCCTCGATCCAGGCCAGCGCGAAGTATCTCAAGGAAGAGGTCGACTACGAGGACATTGCCGAGATCGTGGCGCGCTGGACCGGTATTCCGGTGACCCGGATGCTCGAGTCGGAGCGCGAGCGGCTTTCGAAACTCGAGGCCGAACTTGGGCATAGGGTGGTCGGGCAGGCCGAGGCGCTTGCTGCGGTGGCGAACGCGGTGCGGCGGAGCCGGGCCGGTCTGCAGGATCCGGAGCGCCCCACCGGCTCGTTCATCTTTCTCGGCCCCACCGGCGTCGGCAAAACGGAAACGGCGCGAGCGCTGGCCGAGTTTCTCTTCGACGACGAGCGCGCCCTGGTCCGGCTCGACATGTCGGAATACATGGAGAAGCACTCGGTGGCGCGGATGATCGGCGCGCCGCCCGGCTATATCGGCTACGAGGAAGGCGGGCAGCTGACGGAAGCGGTGCGGCGGCGGCCCTACAGCGTGGTCCTGTTCGACGAAATCGAGAAGGCCCATCCGGATGTCTTCAACGTGCTGCTACAGCTGCTCGATGAGGGGCGGCTGACCGACAGCCAGGGGCGCCAGGTGGACTTCCGGAACACGGTCGTGATCATGACGTCCAATATCGGGAGCCACCTGATCGTGGACGCCGTCGATTCGGTAGGTACGGAGCAGTGGAGCGCGGTGGAGGGACGGGTGCTCGGCGAGCTGCGCGGCCACTTCCGGCCCGAGTTCTTGAACCGGGTCGACGACATCGTGGTGTTCCATCCGCTCTCGCAGGAGCAGATCGGCCGGATCGTCGAGCTGCAGGTGGAACGGCTGGCGGCGATGGTGCGTGCCAAGGATCTTACACTCGAGGTGACGCCCGCGGCGCGCGAGCTGCTCGCCGAGCGGGGGTACGATCCGGTCTACGGAGCGCGGCCGCTCAAGCGGGTGATCCAGCGGATGCTGCAGAACCCGATCGCGTCGGCGCTCCTGGCCGGCTCCTACCAGGAGGGCGATACCGTGGTTGTCGACCGCGACGGCTCCGACCTCACGATCGAGCGCCGCGGCTAGCTGGTGTTGCGCGAGCCGCTCCGAGCCAGGCACCTGACCTTTACGGCGCTCTTGCGGGAAGAGGGCTTTGTCGCGCCGTAGCGGTGTGCCGGCTCGACCTGTGATCCCGCTTCGCGTTCCGGCCGGACCATGGTAGCATTGAGCCGCTCTCGGGCGGCTTTTTTTCGCCGCGGGATCACCGTAGCAGGAACGATATGCAGAGGGAGCCGAACATACCCGCGACGCGCGTCGAGGACATGCTGGCGATGGCCTGGGCGCTCGCGCAGGCGGAAGCCGCCGCGGCCCAGGGTGAGGTGCCGGTCGGCGCGGTCGTGGTGCGGGGTGGCCAGGTCGTCGCCGAGTCGCACAACCGCACCGTGGCCAGGCGCGACCCCACGGCGCATGCGGAATTGCTTGCTGTGCAGGAGGCGCTCCGGGTGGTCGGCGCTGATCGGCTCACCGATGCCACGTTGTACGTCACCTTGGAGCCCTGCGCCCAATGCGCCGGTGCCATCGTGCTGGCCAAGGTGGGACGGGTAGTGTTCGGCGCTTACGATCCCAAGGCCGGCATGGCGGGGTCGCTGGGCGACCTGCTCCGGCATCCGGCGCTCAACCACCGCCCCGAGGTGACCGGCGGTGTGATGGCCGAGCGGTGTGGCGCCGTGCTCCAGACATTCTTCGCCGCCCGGCGGCCACGAGATCGATAGACATCCGTGCACGACCTCACCGTAGGCTCCATACCCAAGCACATCGTTCGCCTGGCGATCCCGCTCGCCATCGGCATGGTCTTCCAAACCCTCTACCTGATGGTCGATCTCTATTTCGTCGCCCGGCTGGGCGACGCGGCGATCGCGGGCGTCAGTGCGGCGGGGAATGTGCAGTTCATCGTGATGGCGTTGACCCAGGTGCTTGGCATCGGCACCATGGTGCTGATTGCGCACGCGGCGGGGAGAAAAGACCGGCACGATGGCAATCTGGTCTTCAATCAGAGCCTGGTGCTCGCGGCGGGAGCCGGGGTGCTCGTGCTCGGCGCGGGTGCGTTGCTGGCGCGTCCGTATCTCGAGTTCGTCGTCGCCGACGCGGCTACCATCGCGGCGGGCGTGACCTACTTGCACTGGTTCCTGCCGGCGCTTGCTCTGCAATTCGCGCTGATCTCGATGGGGTCGGCCTTGCGCGGCCATGGTATCACCAAGCCGACCATGGTGCTGCAGATGTTTACGGTGCTGCTCAACGCCGTGCTGGCGCCGATTCTGATTGCCGGCTGGGGCACCGGACGACCGTTGGGCGTGGCCGGTGCGGCGCTGGCGAGTACGATTTCCGTGGCCGTGGGTGTCTGTGTCCTGTACGGGTTTTTCCGTCGGCTCGACCACGTCGTCGGGTATGATCGTGCCCTGATTCGCCCCGACTTCGCGACCTGGAAGCGGTTGTTCCGCATCGGTGTGCCGGCCGGGGGCGAGTTCGCCCTGATGTTCGTGTCGATGGGTGTGATCTACTGGATCATCCGGGATTTCGGGTCGGCCGCGCAGGCCGGATACGGGGTCGGCTCCCGGGTGATGCAGGCCATCTTCCTGCCGGCCATGGCGGTGGCGTTTGCGGCCGCACCGGTGGCCGGCCAGAACATGGCGGCGCGGAACTACGACCGGGTCCGAGCCACCTTTTGGGCCGCCGCGCGGATCGGAACCGGGGTCATGGCGGCGATGACGCTGTTTGCGCACTGGCGTCCCGAGTGGCTGGTACGTCCATTTGCGAGCGATCAAGCCGTCGTCGTCGTGGCGACGGATTTTCTGCGTACCATCTCGTGGAACTTCGTGGCGTCCGGGCTGGTTTTTACCTGTTCCGGGCTGTTCCAGGCCATGGGGAACACCTTGCCCACGATCATCAGCAGCACGGTGCGTCTGGCAGTCTTCGTGGGGCCGGCGATCTGGGTGTCGCGGCTGCCCGGATTTCAGTTGCATTGGACCTGGCGCGTCTCGGTGGTGGCGACCACGGTCCACGCCGTTTTCGCCCTCTGGCTCCTTCGCCTCGAGGCCGAACGGCGGCTGCCTCCCGCTGCCTAACCAGGGGCCGCCGGACCGGTCGGCTGCCCTGTCTGGTCCGTACCAGAATCCTGTCTGGTCCGTACCAGTTCGAGGCCCCCACCTTGACGGTTTGCTCCGCAGGGTTCACCTTGGTACAGGGCGTCTTTTGCGCGCCAGACACCCGGCCCTTGGCCGACCGGGTTCCGAACGGGGCTCTCCCCACCACAACGTCGAGGTACTCCATGGTGAGTCGAACACACCCACGTGGGCCGTTGCTTGCGTTGCTTGCTGCGGTCCTGCTCTCGGGCCCGGTGCATGCGCAGGCGACGGGCTCGATATCAGGAACGGTTGTCGACGCGCTCACCCGGCGGCCCATCGGGGCGGCCCAGGTCAGCGTGATCGGATCCAACGCCACCGCGGTCACCAACACCAACGGGGTCTACACCCTCTTGAGTGTTTCTGCGGGGACGGTGACGGTGCGCATCCTGAGCATCGGGTACGCCGAAATTACCCGCGAAGTGACCGTCGCTTCCGGTCAGCGGGTTACCGTCGACGCCGAGATGCAGGCCAGGGCGATGGAGCTGAATCCGCTGGTCGTGACGGCGACGGGCGAGCAGCGCCGCGTCGAAATCGGCAACTCGATCGCCTACGTCAAGGCGGCGGAGGTGGTGGCAACCCAGTCGATTTCCAATATGACGGACATGCTCACCGCGCGAGCGGCAGGCGTGCAGGTAACGCCCCCGATCCAGACCGGTGGCGGCGGCCGGATCCGGATTCGCGGCAACAGCTCGATGTCGCTCACGAATAACCCGATTTTCGTGATCGACGGTGTTCGCGTCGAAGGCACGACGGGGTCCTCGTCGATCGGTGTCGGCGGCACCACGGTGTCCCGCATGAACGACTTCAATCCCGAAGAGATCGAGTCGATCGAGGTCGTGCGCGGCCCGTCTGCGGCAACCCTGTACGGCACGGACGCCGCCAACGGCGTGATCGTGATCCGAACCAAGCGCGGGGTCGCCGGCCGGCCCGAGTGGAGCTACTACACGGAGCAGGGGGCGCTGTCGGATCGCAACAAGTATCCCGACGCCTATTGGGGGTGGACGACCGGTTCCACGCGGACCAACTTCACCCAGTGTATTCTGTCGCAGGTGGTAACAGGGGCATGCTCGCAGGACAGCGTGACCATGTACAACCTGCATGAAGATCCGGAAGCGACGCCATACGGCCGCGGCTACCGGCAACAGCACGGCCTGCAGGTTCGCGGCGGATCGGATGCCGTCCGATATTTCCTCCACGGCGAGTTCGAAACGGAAGACGGCGTCACCAAGATCCCCGAGTTCGATCAGCGCTGGCTCGACAATCGTGGTATCACCCTCCGACCCGAGCAGCGCAACCCCAACGGCCTCAAGCGATTCACGGGGCGATCGAACCTCGACGTGTCTCTGGGCTCCAAAGCCGACCTCGCGGTAAGCTTCGGCTATACGCAGCAAGAGGTGCAGCTGACCCGAAGTGACGACTCCGGCGTTCCCGGCCTCGCCACCAATACCTTCGGCGGTCATGGTTACAAGTACATGACCAATCTCGAAGGTGATACGCTTCACGGCTATCGGACCGTGACGCCCCGCGAAATCTATCGGACCACCACCTCACAGGACGTCAACCGATTCGTCGGATCGATCACGGCGATGTGGCGGCCGAGTTCATGGTTGAGCGGCCGAGGCACCTACGGCATTGACTTCGTGGGACGCAAGGAAACCCAGCTGTGCCGCTTCACCGAGTGCCCGGTTTCCGGTACGGACCACCTCGGGTTCAAGCGAGACAACCGCACCAACATGTTCGCGCATACGCTCGACGCCGCCCTGACGGCGACGCGGCTGGTGACGTCCTCGATCGAGTCCAAGACGACGGTTGGTGTGCAGTACAATCGCAATACCTTCGATCGGAACGGCACCACGGGCAACGAACTTCCCCCGGGTGCGACAACCGTGACCTCGGCCGCGATCCGGACGGCGGATGAGTCGAACAGCGAAACCCGGACCATTGGGGCCTATCTCGAACAGCACCTTGCCTTCAACGACCGTCTCTTCCTGACGGGCGCCGTGCGTTCAGATCGTAACAGCGCGTTCGGCGCCGATTTCAAGACGGTCCTGTATCCCAAGCTCTCGGTATCCTGGGTCGCGATCCAGGGCCGCGGGGTGATCGATCAGCTCCGGCTCCGTTCGGCGTACGGCGCGTCCGGTGTCCAGCCCAGCACCACGGCCGCCGTGCAGTTCTACTCGCCGCTCACCTATGTGGGTGAATCGGGCGAGGCCCCCGGCCTGGTAGCCGATGCGCTCGGCAATCGTGATCTCCGGCCTGAACGATCGGCCGAACTCGAGGTCGGGCTCGATGCCACGCTCTTCAACAACCGGGTCACGGCTGAAGTGACCTGGTACAACAAGAAGTCGACGGACGCGCTGATCAGCCGGGTTTTGCCGCCTTCGCTGGGCACCGGAGCCACCACGCGCTTCGAAAACCTGGGCGAAGTTCGTAACTCCGGCTTGGAAATGATGGTGATGGCCCAGATCATCGACGGCCGGTCCTTCGGCTGGGATCTCGCCGTCAATGGATCGTTCAACAGCAATGAGCTGATCAGCCTGGGCGGGGTGCCCCCGGGCGCCGGCGCCACTTCGAGAAACGTCGAAGGGTTCCCGCTTTTCGGCTGGTGGAACCATCGCTTCCTGGGCTATGAAGACAAAGACGGTGACGGCATCATCCGCTACAGCGCCGACGCCAACCTCAACGAAGTCTTCCTCGGCGATGAGCCGGAGTACCTCGGTCCGTCGCTGCCGACCCGCGAGTTCACGCTCACGTCGGGGTTCGATCTGTTTGGCCGCAGCCTCAGGATCTCCGGGCAGTTCGACTACAAGGGCGGACACCTGCTGTATAACAACACCGAGCGGATCCGCTGCCAGAGCCGCAACAACTGCCGCGGCCTGATCGATCCCAATGCGCCGCTCTTCGAGCAGGCCCGGACCATTGCCGTTCGCCAGTTCGGTACGGCGGTCGGCGGCGGCGCGTTCATGGAGAAGGCCGATTTCCTCCGCTTCCGCGAACTCTCGGTGTCCTTGCGTGCGCCGACGCGGTGGGCGGCCCTGGTTGGTGGTCGCAGTCTGACCACCTCGCTCGCAGTACGGAATGTCGGAATGCTCTGGACCGAGTACACCGGTGTCGACCCCGAAGCCATGGCGACGACCGTCAACGCCCCGTCGGAGTTCCAGGCTTTTGGACCCCCGACCTACGTCTCGCTTCGTCTCACGCTCGGCTTCTAAGAGGTGATGCCATGATCGTATCTCAGCGTCATACACAGCCGCGTCTTCGGGTGGCGAGCATCGCCGCCGCGATGGTGATTGCGGCGGGCAGTATCGGGTGTTCGACCGGGGATCTCCTCGAGGTCGAAAGCCCGGATATCATCGATCCGCGGGCGGTGCAGTCGCCGGCCGGAGCCAATGCTGTGCGGCTCGGCGCCATGGCGCAGTTCACCGCCGCGACATCCGGCGGCGAAAGTCTGCTGCTCTTGAGCGGGCTCTTCGCCGACGAGTGGATCAACGGCGACACCTTCGTCGATCGCCACCAGTTCGACAAGCGGGACATGCTGCCGGTCAACACCTTCATGGTGGCGGCCGCCCGGAACATGCATCGGGCCCGGCAGTCGGCCTCGCAGGCCGTTTCGCTGATGCAGACCTATCTGCCGACGGCGCCAGCTTCGCAGGTTGCCGAGTTGCATTTCGTCCAGGCGTTTCTGGTCAACCAGGCAGGGGAGAACTTCTGCAACGGGCTGGTGTTCAGCGAAGTGGATGCCGACGGCACGGTGACGTACGGGAACCAGATCACCGGCGTTCAGGCCTTCGAACGCGCGTTGGGTCACGCTACCGACGGACTCGCGGTGGTGACCGGAGCCACGGCGGCCGATGTGCGGGTCCGCCATGCGCTCAACCTGACGAGGGCGCGCATCCTGTTCAATCTCAATCGCCCGGCCGATGCGGCAACCGCCGTGGCGGGTATTCCGACGAACTATCAGTACAACATCGGCCACGGCATCAGCAACTCGAACAACAATCTCTGGTTCTGGAACATTTCGGCACGCCGGTACAGCGTCGGCGACAACGAGGGAGTCAACGGCCTCGACTTCGTGTCGGCACAGGATCCCAGGGTGCCGACGTGTCGTGCGCCGTGTTCCGGGATCACGCAGGCCACCCGCGATGACGGCCAGCAGCCGCTCTGGCTCCAGCAGATCTGGCCGACCCGTGATGCGACGTTTTCGCTGTTGCAAGGTGTCGACGCTCGGATGATCGAGGCGGAGGCCGCCCTGCTCGCCGGGAACGCCGGCGCGGCGCTGGACATCCTCAACGCCGCTCGCGCCACGGTGTCACTGGATCCCTTGACCGATGCGGGGACCGAAGCGGATCGGCTCAACCAGATGATGCGGGAGAAGGCGTTCTGGAGCTTCGGACGCGGGCAGCGCATGGGCGACCTGCGCCGCCTGGTGCGGCAGTACGGACGGGCACAGAACACCGTGTTCCCCACCGGTGATTGGCACAAGGCCGGAGGTACCTACGCAGGCGACGTCAACATGCCTTTGTCGCAGGAAGAGTCGAACAATCCGAACCTGAACGGATCGGCGGCGTGCCTCGACCGTAATCCCTGACGGGCAGCTGTCCCGGCGCCTTGGCGATGCGCGGAGCCGTTGTTAGCTTACCGCGCGCTTCCGGTTCCCCTGCGGTCTGATGATTGCGTGGGGAACTGGAAGGCGCAATGGACAGGTGTCCGAGTGGCTGAAGGAACCGGTCTCGAAAACCGGCATACCGGCAACGGTATCGAGGGTTCGAATCCCTCCCTGTCCGTGATTACAGGTGGAACCTATGATGAGCGGGTGCCGAATCGAATTCGGCCCCGCTCGTCGCGTGTTTGGGAGTGGGGGTAAGGCACCGTGCTGCGACTGCTGCTGCAAATCCCGGGGCCGCCCGACTGTGCCTTAATCGGTAGCTGCGGTGCGGTTCCGCCACCGCCGGGACCGCCGCCCGGGCTCATGTACCTCGCCATCGGACTGGTTGCGGTCGGTATGCTCGGTCTCTGGCGTTATCGTCGGGCGCGGCTGCAGACGCCGGCTTCGCCCGAGGCCTGAGGCACTGCTGTGCTGGCCGGGCAGAGGCGGCAGCGCGCCACGCCGGCTAACCGTAGCGGACTCCGGGGTGGAGCAGATGAACCGCCTCGATAAAGAGCGGCTGGAAGATCGGCCCGAAGATGCGCCACGCCACCAGCATGCCGATGATGGCGAGAAACGGCTGGCTCCAGAGAAACTGCTGGTAGCGGACACTTGCGGCCGGCGGGAGGAGCAGTGGGACGGCGGCGCTGCCGTCGAGCGGAGGCAGTGGAATCAGATTCAGGATCGCCAGCGCCAGGTTCATCGAAAACAGCGCTCCAATCATGAACGCGATGCTCGGCCACCAGCCGGCGCCGGTCGCGGCAACGACATGGCCGAATCGCACGCTCGAGGGCGCCTCGAACACCCCGGCAGCGAGTCCGCTCCGCAGCAACACGAACGCGATCAGGACGAGCAGGAGGTTGGAGGCGGGACCGGCCAGCGCCATCCACGCCGCGCGTTTGGGGTATCGCATTGCCCATTGCGGGTCATAGGGGGCGCTGGCGAAGCCGAAGGGCCAGCCTGCAATGGCAACCGACAAGAGCGGCAGCACCACCATGCCGAAAGGTTCCCGCCGGATGTGCGGTCGCGGGTCCAGAGAAACCTGGCCGCCCAGGTAGGCGGTCAGATCACCTCCGCGCTTGGCAGCCCAGGCATGCGCCGCTTCATGCAGAGTGACGGAAAAGAGGAAGACGACGTAATAGATCAGGCCGGATGCGAGATCGGGCATGGCGCATTCGAAAAAGGAGACGAAAACTACGCTCTTGCCTGGCCGACCGCGAAATCGAGCCGTTTGGACCGATCGGGTTTCGGTCAAGTTGGTAGCATCTAAAGTGTTGCAGCATAAACGGTTATCGGCTAAATGCGCCTCGGTCGCGTGGGGCAGCCAATTGACAGACCCGGCTCTGGGCAGCATTCTGTTCCCGCAATTTCCTGTGCTCGAGCCCCTCCCGTAGGTCGGGGGCCAGGGGCCAGGAGGCGTCTCGCCCGTGGTCGGGTGTCACGCACCAACTGCAACGCGTCAGGACGGCATGTCCACTCTCGTCATCGTCGAGTCACCCACCAAAGCGCGGACCATCCGCGAGTTCCTGCCCCGCGGATATAAGGTGGTCGCGTCGATGGGGCATGTGCGCGACTTGCCGGATCGTGCGTCGGATATCCCGGCCAAGGTCAAGGGCGAGGAGTGGAGTCGGCTTGGCGTCAACGTCGATCAGGACTTCGAGCCGCTCTACGTCGTGCCGTCGGACAAGAAGCACGTCGTCAAAGAACTCAAGTCGGCGTTGTCCGACGCGGACGAACTGATCCTCGCGACGGACGAAGACCGCGAGGGCGAGAGCATTTCGTGGCACCTGACTCAGTTGCTCAAGCCGCGGGTGCCGGTCAAGCGGATGGTGTTCCACGAGATCACCAAGGAGGCGATTCGGGAGGCGCTCGAGAACACGCGCGTGGTCGACGATAGGCTGGTTCGTGCGCAGGAAACGCGGCGGATTCTCGACCGGCTGTTCGGCTATACCCTCTCGCCGCTGCTCTGGAAGAAGATCGCCTACGGGCTCTCCGCGGGTCGAGTCCAGTCGGTGGCGGTGCGCCTGCTGGTGATGCGCGAGCGGGAACGCCGCGCCTTCATGCCCGGCATCTACTGGGATCTGGCTGCCACGCTGGAGCATCGCGACCAGTCCTTCGATGCGCAGCTGGTCTCGCTTGCCGGGAAGCGGCTGGCGACCGGTAAGGATTTCGACGAGCGGACCGGCAAGCTGGCAGCGGGGAAGGACGTCGTCCTGCTCGACGGTCCGGCGGCCGAGACGCTGGCCGACCGCCTTCGCCAGGCGGCATGGCAAGTCGGATCGGCGGAAGAGAAGCCGTTCACCCGCCGCCCCGCGCCGCCGTTCATCACCTCGACGCTCCAGCAGGAGGCCAACCGCAAGCTGCGCCTCTCGGCGCGCGAGGCGATGCGGACCGCACAGAAGCTCTACGAAGAGGGCTTCATCACCTACATGCGTACCGACTCCGTGCATCTGTCGCAGCAGGCACTCGGCGCGGCCCGCGAATGTGTTTCACGGCTCTACGGCGACCAGTACCTGCCCAAGTCGCCGCGTCAGTATGTCAGCAAGAGCGCATCTGCCCAGGAAGCGCACGAGGCGATTCGGCCTGCCGGGTCGCACTTTCGGACGCCGGAAGAAACCCGCTTGACCGGACGGGAGCTGGCACTCTACGATCTGATCTGGAAGCGCACCGTGGCGTCGCAGATGCTCGATGCGCGGCTGACCAGTGTGGTCGTCACCATCGATGTCGAGGAAGCCACCTTCCGCGCGGCCGGGAAGCGGATCGACTTTCCCGGCTTCCTGCGCGCCTACGTGGAAGGCAGCGACGATCCGGAGGCGGCGCTCGAGGATCAGGAGGTGCTGCTTCCCGACTTGGCCGTCGGCGATCGCCCCGCCTGTCGGGAACTTGCGGCGGTGTCGCATGAAACCCAGCCCCCGGCCCGCTTTACCGAAGCAAGCCTGGTCAAGGAACTCGAGGCCGACGGGATCGGACGCCCCAGTACCTACGCATCGATCATCGACACCATCATCGATCGCGGCTACGTCCAGAAGCAGGGGCAGGCGCTGGTACCGACCTTCACGGCGTTCGGGGTGACCAGTCTGCTCGAGCACCATTTCCCGTCGCTGGTCGACCTCAAGTTCACCGCCGGAATGGAACAGACCCTCGACGACATCTCGGAAGGCAGCGCCGAATGGCTGCCGTATCTCCGTGAGTTCTATCTGGGGCAGACCGGACTCAGGCAGCAGGTGGCGTCGCGGGAAAAGGGCATCGATCCGGTTGCCGCGCGTACCATCGAGCTCGGCGGTCTCGACGGCGCCAGTGTCAAGATCGGGCGATTCGGTCCCTATGTGGAAGTCGTCTCGGAAGACGGCGAAATCCTCAAAGCGTCGCTCCCGCGCGACGCCGCCCCCGCCGATCTGTCCCGCGGCCAGGTCGATGAGGTGCTGCGGCAGAAGGCCGAAGGTCCCGAAATCGTCGGCAACCACCCGGCGAGCGGGGAGCCGATTCTGCTGTTGACTGGACAGTATGGTCCATACGTGCAGCTCGGCGTGGTCTCCGACGACAGCCCTAAGCCGAAGCGCGCTTCGTTGCCCAAGGGCGTCACCACGGATCAGGTCACCCTCGAGATGGCCGTTGGACTGCTGGCCTTGCCGCGCACGCTTGGCATGCATCCGGATACCGGCGCCCGCGTGCTGGCAGGGCAGGGGCGGTTCGGTCCGTACATCGTGCACGATCAAGGCAAGGTCAAGGACTATCGCTCCCTGAAGGGCGAGGATCATGTCCTGACGGTGACACTGGTCCGCGCGCTCGAGTTGCTGGCCCAGCCCAAGCTGGGCCGCGGGCGCCGGATGGCGGCCACCCCGATCCGCGAAGTTGGGCTGCACCCTGCCGACCAGGCGCCGATCGGGCTGTACGAAGGCAAGTACGGCCCCTACGTCAAACACGGCGACGTCAGTGCCTCGATCCCGAAGGACATCGACCCCGCGACTGTGACCGTCGAGCAGGCGGTGGATTTGATCGCGGCGCGGGGCGGCAAGATCAAGTCGAAGGCCAAGCGGGCGGGAGCACGGCCCGCCGGCGGAGCTGCCAAGCGGACGGCCAAAGGGCGATCGGCTCCCGATCCGCTCACCGCCAAGGTCAAGCGTGCCGGCGGTGCCAAGCGGGCGGCCAAGGCCAAATCGAATCCGGCGCCCAAGGCCGGTGCCAAGGCCGCCGCCAAGCCCAAGGCAAAGGCCAAAAGCGCCGCCAAGGGAGCGACGTCGCGCGCCAAACGGCGGCCGGCCAAGACCTCGGCCGGCTAGCGCGCCGCGTTGACGCTCATCGGGGGGCGGGCTAAGTTGCCGCCGGCCCGCAGGGGCCAGAATCAGTGGCGCCAGAGTCAATGGTGCGATGGCCGAGTGGTTGAAGGCACCACCCTGGAAAGGTGGCAGACCTCCTAAGGGTCTCGTGAGTTCGAATCTCACTCGCACCGCTGGATTTCGCGAAGTCGGGCTGCCCTCGTCGGGTTGTCCGGCTTTCTCGTTTCCTCCCGTCGGGGCGGTGGTAGATTGGAAGTGTCCACAGGCAGGAGACCAGCCATGCTGATTCGTCGCGCCCCAGAGATTGGCAGTTCGGAAATTACCGACGAGGGGCTCTACGCCTCGCGGCGTGAGTGGCTCAAAGCCGCCGGCGTCACTATGGCTGCGCTGGCGACGCCCGGGATGGCCAGAGCGCAATCAGGGCAGGGGAAACAGCCGGAGGACAAACCGACCTCGTACGACGTGATCACCACCTACAACAACTACTACGAGTTCGGCACCGGCAAAGACGATCCGGCCCAGCATGCCAAGTCGCTCCGCACCAAGCCGTGGGTCGTCAAAGTGGCGGGAGACGTCAAACGCCCGGCCACGTATGACTTGGACGACCTGCTCAAGGGACTGCCGGTCGTCGAGCGGACCTACCGGATGCGATGCGTCGAGGCCTGGTCGATGGTGATTCCCTGGCAGGGGATTCGCCTGGGTGACCTGATCCGGAAGCTGGAGCCTGGCACCAAGGCCAAGTTCGTGGAGTTCGTCACCCTCTACGATCCCAAGCAGATGCCGGGGCAGCGGAGCCGCACGCTCGACTGGCCCTACGTCGAAGGGCTGCGACTGGACGAAGCGATGCATCCGCTGACACTGCTGGCCACCGGCATCTACGGCAAGCCGCTCCTCAACCAGAACGGTGCGCCGCTCCGCCTGACCGTCCCCTGGAAGTACGGCTTCAAGGGTGGCAAGAGCATCGTCGAGATCCGGTTCTCGGAGTCGCAGCCGGAAACCACCTGGAACGCGGCGGCTCCGCAAGAGTACGGCTTCTACGCCAACGTCAATCCGGATGTCTCCCACCCGCGCTGGAGTCAGAAGTCGGAGCGGCGCCTGGGCGAGTTCTTCCGGCGCCCGACGCTGCCGTTCAATGGCTATGGCGATCAGGTCGCTTCGCTCTACAGCGGGCTCGACCTGCGGGTCAACTATTGAGCGGTGCCGCGCGCGAATCCGGCGGCCTTCCGGCCGCCGTTCGCTGGGTTCTCAAGCCGGCTGCCTGGGTGGCCTGCCTGGCGCCCGCCGCGTGGCTGGTTCACGGCCTGATCCGCCAGGATCTCGGCGCTGATCCGGTCAAGACGCTGACCCATACCACGGGTCTCTCTGCGCTCGTCATCCTGCTGGTCACGCTGGCCGTCACCCCGGTTCGCCGGTTGCTCGGCATGCAGGCGCTGATCCGGCTTCGGCGCCCGCTCGGCCTCTTTGCCTTTTTCTACGCGACGCTGCACCTGGCCATCTACGCCGTGTTCGATCATCGGCTCTCCGTCGTGGAGATCGCCGCCGACATCATCGAGCACCCCTGGGTACTGGTCGGCTTCCTGGCCTTTCTGATCCTGGCCGCGCTCGCCATTACCTCGCCCAACGCCATGGTTCGGCGCCTGGGTGGTCGGCGCTGGCAACGACTCCACCGCCTGGTCTATCTCGCGGCCGGTCTGGCGGTGCTCCACTTCTTCTGGCTGGTCAAAAAGGACGTGAGTGAGCCCCTGATCTACGCCGGGGTCCTCGCCGTCCTGCTGGTCAGCCGCCTCCTGCTGCGCCCCCCTCGGCGCGAAGGCCCACCCTAGGCGCGAAGGCCCACCCTAGGCGCCTGTCCGGTTAGGTCGAACAGATTGGCCGCCCGGACGCCATTTTGTTAACTTGGGAGGATGATCGGGCGGCTGCGGCGTTGGCGTTGGCTGGCGAGCCTGCTGGTGGTGCTCTCACCACCGGTGGCGGGCGCCGTCATTCCCATCATCGATCCGTGCCCGATCGACACCCCGTGGTTGATCGTTCAGGACGACGCCGGGCACCATGCCCATGCCGGACACGGCGATTCGTCCGAAGCGGACAGTCCTCATAGCCAGCACGCCAGTTGCCATTGTATCGGGGCCTGCGCCGGTGCCGCGACGGTCGGGCTCGGCCCGGACACGGGCGTGGTGCTGGCCGAAACGCCGACCACGTCGGTTGCCGTCCGCGGCGCTCCTGCGGCCCCGGGTCGCATTGCACGTCCCCGGTTTCTCCTGCCCCCTTCGCACGCTCCTCCTGTCGTCTGACCTGCAGGTTCAACGCAATCAACAGGTCCGGCCGTTCCTGCTACGGGATGGCTAGCTATTGACTGGCTCCCGATAGAACGGGGCCGCAGTGGAGCGTGGAAAAAATGAACGAACATGGGAATGACCGGCGTACGGCCGGTCGTATCCTCCAGGCATTGGCACTGGCGGGGTTGGTTGCGGCCGCGGCGCCGCCGCCCGCCAATGCGCAGCAAGCTGGAGGGGTCGAGGGGCGGGTTACGGGTACCACGAAGGAACCGATCGTGGCGGCCCTGGTGCAGGTGATCGGCAGCGGCAAGTCGGTCCAGACGTCGGCCGATGGGCGCTACCGGATCGAGGGCGTACCTGCCGGCGAGTATACCGTGGCCATCCGGGCTATCGGGTGGAAGACCACCCGCGTACCGGTCACGGTCGCGAGTGGCACTGTGGTGGTGGTCGACGCGGTGCTGACCAATGATGCCGTGGTCCTCTCCGACGTGGTGGTGAGCGTCTCGCGCGAGGCGCAGTCCCGATCCGAGGCCACCACCAGCGTCGGTGTGGTGGATCGCAGCGTGCTCGAGCAGGCGCGGCCGCATCATCCGGCCGAGATCGTGGCGCGGGTGCCGGGAGCGTGGGTGGCCAATCTGAGCGGTGAGGGCCACTTCACGGCCATTCGCCAGCCCATTACGACCAAGCCGATGTATGCCTTTCTCGAAGACGGCGTCCCGACTCGGTCGACCGGATTCTTCAATCACAATGCGCTCTACGAGGTCAACCTCCCGGGGGCGGAGCGGGTCGAGGTCATCAAAGGTCCGGGCTCCGCTCTGTACGGAAGCGACGCGATCGGGGGCGTGGTGAGTTCGTATACTCGCGCACCGACCGATCGCCCGAGCGGCGAGGTCTTCATAGAGGGCGGCCGGTTCGGTTACGCGCGAGTGCTCGGCACGGCCAGCAACAGTTGGGGGAGCAACGGACTCCGGGCCGATCTGAATGTCACTCGATCGGACAGCTATCGTGATGGCGCGCCGTATGCCCGGCAGAGCGGAACCGTTCGCTGGGACCATCGGTTCAGTGAGGCGGCTCTGCTCAAGACGGTGGTGGCATTCTCGCACGTCGATCAGCCCGGCGACGGCGGCAGCGATGTGACCCAGGCGGACTTCGATGCGCGGCCGACCGCGAACTACACCCCGATCGCCTATCGTCGGGTGCTGGCGGTGCGGGCCTCGTCGTCGTTCGAGCGGCAAAGTGGCCTTTCCCACTTTACGGCCACGCTCTACGGACGCCACAACCGGCTCGAGCTGATGCCGTCCTGGCAGCTGAGCTTCGATCCGCAGATCTGGGACAGCAAGAACCAGTCGGTCGGCCTGATGGGCCGATACCGTTACACCGTGCTGCCTTTGCGCACCAACTTGAGCGCGGGCGTCGATTTCGAAGTGAGTCCGGGCAGCCGGCTCGAACAGCAGATCGTGCCGGTGCGCGACGGGGCCTTCTTTCCCGACTACGACCTGGGCGCCGTGCAGTACGACTACGACGTGACCTTCTGGCAGACGTCGCCCTACCTGCAGGCGGAGGTCAACCCGGCGGCGGGGCTGCGCTTCGACCTGGGCCTCCGGTTCGACAACGTCGGGTTCGACTACGACACTCGGCTCGATCCGCTGGCGACCGGGTCGCACCGGCGTCCGGGCTCGACCGGCGTCTCGTACCAGCGCTTGAGTCCGAAGCTCGGCGCCTCGCTCGAAGTGACGCGCGGTGTCAACCTCTTCGCCTCCTATCGCGCCGCCTTCCGGGCGCCGTCGGAGAGCCAGCTCTTCCGGCAAGGCTCGGCGCTCAACACCGTCGATCTCGAGCCGGTCAAGGCGGACAACTACGAAGTCGGCACCCGCGTGGCGTTAGGCAGCCGCGTCAGCTTCGAAGCGACGCTCTATCAGCTCGATATCGAGGACGACATCCTGACGCTGACCGATCCGGTTACCGGGCTCCGCAGCGCCAGCAATGCCGGTGCGACGCGCCACCGCGGCGTGGAGCTCGGCGCGGCGGTCGAGCCGGTGCGCGGGCTCCGGATCGACGGCGCCTGGACGCTCACCAAGCAGGAGTATCTCGAATGGCGGCCCAGCGGGACGCTCGATTACAGCGGCAACGAGATCGAGGTGGCCCCTCGTGACATGGGGCGGGTGGGCGCCACCCTGACGCCGCGCGCTTTCGGGCGCGGCCATCTTGCGGCGGAGTGGATCCACATGGGCGCGTACTGGATGGATCCGCAGAACACCGAGAAGTATCAGGGCCACGATGTCTTTTCCGTGTCCGGCTCGCTGCCGGTTACGTCGCAGTTCGACGTGATCGGCCGAGTCCACAACATCGGTGACACTCGCTTTGCGGAGACGTCGTCGTACACCGCGCTCCAGGGCCGCCGCTACCGGCCGGGGCCGCCCCGGACCTTTTACCTTGGGCTGCAGTACCGCCTCGGCGGGCAGGGAGGCTGATGATGCAGTGGACACGGGTGATCGGGGCGCTGGCCCTGGGAACGGTCGCCGGGTGCGGACCGAGCGAGGTGCCGATGACACCGATCGAACTGGCGTCGGCGGCAACCGCGACGGGTGCGACCCCGATGATGCTGGTGACCTCGGGCGGTAACCGCGTGCTGTCGTGGGTAGCGGTCGACTCGGTTGCCGGTCGCGAGGCGCTCTTTGTCGAGGTCACCCGTGACGGGGCCGCCGAGGGCGACCCCATCGTCATCGTGCGCGACTCCCTGGGCGGGATCAACCCGCACGGGGAGGCGCCACCGCAGCTGGCGGAATCGTCCGATGGGGCGCTCTACGTGATGTACACCGTCGGGAAGGAAGTGCCCGGCTCACGCTTTCCCAGGAGTGCGCTTCGCTTGGTGCGGTCTGAGGATGGCGGGCGGACCTGGAGCGAGCCGGTCAGCGTCAATGAGGGCGAACGATTCGGCTCGCATAACTTCCATGCGCTGCTTGGCGGGCCGGGCGGGGCGGTTCATGCGGCCTGGTTGAGTTCGCATCATGGCCGGTCCATGGTGTGGCTCCGGCAGTCGCAGGATGGGGGGCGGAACTGGGACGCGGCGAGGGCCATCGACAGCGCCGCCGCGTGCCCCTGCTGCCGGACCGGCCTCGCGCTTGGTCCGGATGGAAGCCTCTATGTGGCATGGCGTCGGATCTTCGACGGCGACGTCCGGGACGTGGTGGTGATGCGATCGCCCGACGGAGGAAGCAGCTGGGACGAGCCGGTGCGGCCTCGGCAGGACGGGTGGGTCTTTCCGGGATGTCCTCATGCGGGGCCCTCCCTGGAAGTCGATCGGGGTGGCGCGGTGCACATCGCCTGGTGGACCGGCAAGCCGGGCGAAGCCGGGGTGTATTACGCCCGATCGACCGATCAGGGCAGAAGCTATGAACCGACGCCGATTGCCGTCGGCGAGCGGGCGGCGCCGGCTCATGTGCAGCTGGCGGTCGGCGAGTTTGGGACGGTGGTGGGCTGGGACGATGGCCTGAGTCAGTCGCCTCGGATCCTCCTCAGGGCGGCGGCTCCGGGAGGCAGCTTCGGTCGCGAAATCCAGCTCAGCGCGGGTGGGGCCGCGACCTACCCGGTTTTTGCGGTACTGCGCGACACGCTGCAGGTGGCCTGGAGCCAGAAAGCCGCCGAGGTATACCGGGCGGAGGAGGCGGCCCGACCCGACATGAAAGACCCCAAAGCGGTCATGGCGCTGCCCCGGGTGGGGCAGTCTGAGATCTTCATTCGTCGTGCCAAGGTTGCGGACCTCATGATCGCCAACTAGCTTGGGCTCCCGGCATGCCATCTACCAGCCGGGTTCTCGATGCACGCGCGATGAGTCGCGCTTTGTCCCGCATGGCGAGTGAAATCGTCGAGCGGTGCCAGGGAGTCGAGGGAGTCATTCTGGTGGGAATTCAGCGGCGGGGCGTTGAGCTGGCTCAACGTCTCGCCGTTTTGCTCGAGCGGCACGAAGGGCATCCGATTCCCCAGGGAAAACTCGACATCACCCTCTACCGGGACGACCTCCAGTCCATCGGCCCCAGGCCGCTGGTCGGGGAAACCAGCCTGCCCAGAGAAATCGACGGCCACACCGTGGTGATCGTCGATGACGTGCTCTATACCGGCCGGACCATCCGCGCCGCCCTCGACGAACTGGCCGATTTCGGACGCCCCCGCCGGATCCTGCTCTGCGTCCTGGTCGATCGGGGCGGACGGGAACTCCCGATCCAGGCCGACATCGTCGGACTGACCATCGGCACTGTTCCGGGCGATCGGGTCGACGTCCTGGTCGAGGAACGCGACGGCGAAGACGCCGTGATGCTGGTCCGCGCCCAATGAGCGGCGCTCTCGGCAAGGACCTGGTCGGGCTGGAGCACCTCACGGCCGAGCAGATCACGGCGATTCTCGACACCGCGGAGCCCTTCAAAGAGGTGAGCGAGCGGTCGATCAAGAAAGTGCCCGCGCTCCGCGGCAAGACCATCGTCAATCTCTTCTTCGAAGCCTCGACCCGAACCAGGATCTCCTTCGAGTTTGCCGAGAAGCGCCTCTCGGCCGATACCGTCAACGTCGCCACTCAGGCGAGTTCGGTCTCCAAAGGAGAGACCCTGGTCGATATGGCCAGGAACCTGGAGGCGATGCGGATCGACATGGTGGTGATTCGCCACCCCTCGAGCGGCGCGGCCAAGTTCCTGGGTGATCGGATCCGATCGAACGTGATCAATGCCGGCGACGGCAAGCACGAACATCCCACCCAGGCGCTGCTCGATCTGCTCACCTTGCGCGACCGGTTCGGCCGGATCGACGGGCTCAAAGTCGCCATCTGTGGCGACGTGCTGCACAGCCGGGTGGCGCGCAGCAACATCTGGGGGCTGACCAAGCTCGGTGCGCAGGTGGCGGTCTGTGGTCCGCCGACCCTGTTGCCCAAAGGGCTCGAGAGCTTGGGCGTCACGGTGATGCATCACATCGAAGAGGCCATCGGCTGGGCCGACGCCCTCAACGTGCTGCGGCTCCAGCTCGAGCGGATGGAAGGCGGCTTCGTGCCGTCGCTGCGCGAGTACAACCGGGTCTTCGGTGTCACCACCGAGCGCCTCGAGCGGGCGCCCAAAGATCTCATCATCATGCATCCGGGGCCGATGAACCGCGGCGTCGAGATCGACAGCGACGTGG
>CAZUES010000009.1:41851-126935 GCA_964619465.1 uncultured Gemmatimonas sp. | reverse complement strand
TCTATCGGGATACGCTGATCGAACAGGCGGAGCAGGGCGTCGACTACTTCACCGTACATGCCGGGGTGTTGCTGCGCTACGTGCCGCTTACCGCCGACCGGATCACCGGGATCGTGAGTCGCGGCGGGTCGATCATGGCCAAGTGGTGCCTGGCCCATCACAAAGAGAACTTCCTCTATACCCGGTTTGACGAGATCTGCGAGATCATGGCCGCGTACGATGTGTCCTTCTCGCTCGGCGACGGACTCCGGCCGGGCTGCATCGCCGACGCCAACGATGCTGCCCAGTTTGCGGAACTCGAAACACAGGGTGAACTCAACCGGGTTGCCTGGAAGCATGATGTCCAGGTAATGAACGAAGGCCCCGGTCACGTTCCCATGCATCTCATCAAGGAGAACATGGAGAAGCAGCTGGAATGGTGTCAGGAGGCGCCGTTCTACACCTTGGGGCCGCTCACCACCGATATCGCCCCCGGATACGATCACATCACCAGCGCCAT
This sequence comes from uncultured Gemmatimonas sp., assembly GCA_964619465.1. Taxonomy (GTDB): domain Bacteria; phylum Gemmatimonadota; class Gemmatimonadetes; order Gemmatimonadales; family GWC2-71-9; genus SHZU01. The sequence continues at coordinate 126,436 of CAZUES010000009.1, read as the reverse complement.
CGGCGCGGCCATGATCGGATGGTTCGGCACCGCGATGCTCTGTTACGTCACGCCCAAAGAGCATCTCGGCCTTCCCAACCGGGACGACGTCAAGGCCGGGGTCATCGCCTACAAAATTGCTGCGCATGCGGCGGATCTCGCCAAGGGGCACCCCCGGGCGCGCGAGTGGGACGATGCGCTCTCCAGAGCGCGCTTCGACTTCCGTTGGGAGGATCAGTTCAATCTGGCGCTCGATCCCGTCACGGCACGCGCCTTCCATGACGAGACCCTGCCTGCGCAGGGGGCCAAGGTGGCCCACTTCTGCTCCATGTGCGGCCCCAAGTTCTGCTCCATGAAGATCACCCAGGACGTGCGCGCCGAAGCCAAACGGCAGGCCGATCTCGACCGGAAAGCGGAAGAGTTTCGAGGGGCCGGCGGGGAGATCTACCTGCCGTCCTGATCGAGCAGGGTCGGAGGACGCTTTTGAGGCACGGCTGGCGGGACTAGTTTCCGGTCAATGGATGTCCTCCTCGCACCCGCCGGCGTCCGCCTCATTGGCGTCATCGTGCAGTTCGTTGCCGTGGGCCTCGTCGGCGTGCTGGTCATGGGTTTGCAGCGTAAGGCGTGGGATCGGGGCTATGTCCCGTGGTGGAGCCGAGCGCTGGTGGCACTGTGGTTTGCCTTGCTGGCGATGGGGCTCCGGTACGGTCTGGAATTGGGCCCTTCCAGGGATGTCGAACCGGTGGTGGGTGCGGTCGGCTTTCTGCTGACCGCGATCCATCACATTGCGAAACTGCTGTTCATCGGCTGGGTCGCGCTGGGCGTACTGATCCTGGTCCGCGAGCGCCCGGTCAACCGCCTCGAACGCCTCATCATTCCCGTTGTCGCCGCCGCAATAGGGATCGCGGTTGCCGCTGCTAGCGATCGCTTTCAGGCTTTTGTGATAGTGCAGGCGCTCGTCGCGGTCCCCGTCGCCGGGTTCGCCTTCTGGCGTTTGCTGGGCATCAAGGAATCGGCTCGCGGGCTGGGGACGAGCATCTTGCTGCTCGCCCTGGGTTTCATGGCCGTTTCGTATGGATTGTACTGGGCCGGCATCATTGTGATGGATGGTCCGCCGGGCGGCTTGGGAGGATGGCTCGGTGTGGCCCTCTCGTATAGTGCCTTTCTCGATGCAGCGCAGGTGGCGTCCCTTGGGGTTGGCATGGCGTTGACGCTGGTCGAACAGGGCCATCGTGATGAGAAAGCGACCGAGCGAGACCGCGTCACCGACGCCACGACGGAGCAGGAGCGTATCACCGAGGTCCTGAGAGCGGCGCATGACGGCATCGTAACTCTTCGGGCCGACCGGTCGATCGATCTGATGAACCGGGCCGCTGCCGCAATGCTGGGTGTCGACGCAACCGCGATACGGGGACAGCTATTCGATCAGTTTCTCAAGATGGAGGACGGCCGGGCTTCGCTGTGGCAGCAGATGGCGGTGCGGACCCGCCGTTCCGAGGCCAACCCCGAGGTGGCGGTCCGGCACGAGTGTATCGGCTGGCGTGCCAACGGCGATGAGTTCCCGCTCGAAGTGGCCGCCTCCACCTTCGGCGACGGCGACGACCGAGGCTGGGTTCTGGTGCTGCGCGACCTGACCGAACAGATCCACGCCAGGCACGAATACCACAGAATGCAGGATGAGCTGGCGCAGGCGGCGCGCCTCGAAGCCGTGGGCCGGATGGTGTCGGGTGTCGCGCACGAACTCAACAACCCGCTGACGGCCATCATCGCGTTCTCGCAGGACTTGATGGCCACGGCGCGGTCGGAGGAGGATCGCGAAGCCGTCACGACCATCAACCAGCAGGCGGAGCGCTGCCGGGTCATCGTGAGCGATCTGCTGGTCTTTGCGCGGAGCCGGCGTGAAGAGCGGCGCCGGATCTATCCGGCCGATCTGGTGGCCCGGGTGACCCGGGTTTTCGACCGCGAGGCGGCAGCTCGGCAGATCGAACTCGATGTGGCGATTACGCCGGACCTTCCCTCGATCGAGGTCGACGTGACCGGCATCGAGCAGGTGCTCACCAACCTGCTGACCAACGCGCTGCAGGCCTCGCCGGCCGGCGATACCGTGGGCCTCGCGGTGTTTGCTCGAGACAGCCGGGTGGTCTTTCAGGTCGATGATGCCGGACCGGGCATTCCGCCGGAGAGTATGGCGCGACTCTTCGAGCCGTTCTTCACCACGAAGCCCGAAGGCCACGGTACCGGCCTGGGCCTTTCCGTGTCCCATGCCATCGTGGACCAGCACGGCGGGACCATCACCGCAGAGAACCGGCCGATGGGCGGCGCTCGCTTCACGATCGAGCTGCCCATCGTCGACCGCCGCCTGCCGCCGCTGCTCCTGACTGCGCAGGAAGCTGAGCTGCAGGGCGCCATGGCGACCGAGCAGCCCGGCCGAGTGCTGATCGTCGACGACGAGGCCGCCATCCGGAGCGCCATGCGCCGAGCCTTCGAGCGCAGAGGCTGGGTGGTCGACGAGGCGGCGGACGGGACCGAGGCGTGGCTCCGAATCGAGGTGGGTGGCCGGGCAGTCGACTACGATGCCGTGGTGACCGACCTTCGGATGCCAGGCATGTCGGGAATGGAATTGTACGACAAGCTCCGCGCCCTCCATCCGGAGCTTGCAGCCCGGACCATCGTGATCACGGGAGACACCACCTCGCCCGGGGTGGTCGAGTTTCTCGAGCGCCTGGAAACTCCGGTGCTGCAGAAGCCCTTCGACCTGCGTCGTCTGATCGACCTGGTCGGCCGTGACCGGCAGGAGCGGCGGCGTGGGGCGGACGACGACTAGAGCGCGCGGGCGCGCGTCCGACTAGACTACTGGTGCCATGATGCTTCTCGGCGGCGTGCTGGCAGGTCTGATCGGGGTTATCCTCGGTGTGCTCGGGGCGGGCGGAGCCATCGTTACGGTGCCCGTTCTCGTCTACGTGCTGGAATATGACATCAAGGCTGCAGTGCCGATGAGCCTGTTGATCGTCGGAGTGGCCAGCACCATTGCGTTGATCGCGTACCAGCGGGTCGGGGCGGTGCGCTGGGATGCCGTCATGGCGTTTGCGCCCTCGGCCATGGTTGGCGCATTCGGGGGCGGGGTAGCGGCCACGCTGATTTCGTCCCGCGCGCAGCTAACCGTCTTCGGGATACTGCTGCTTGGTGCGTCGGTCGCCATGCTGACGGGGCCGGCTCCGATTTCCGTCGATGCCGAGCTGGTGGCGCCCCGCCGGTCCTGGTGGTTGATCGCCGTGCTCGGCGGCGCCGTCGGGTTTCTGACCGGTCTGGTCGGCGTGGGTGGCGGGTTCCTCTATGTGCCGGTGCTGGCGTTGTGGGGCGGATTGGCAATGCGTCAGGCTGTCGGAACCAGCCTTGCCCTCATCGTCGTGAGCTGTACCGTAGGCCTGATTACGCATCTCCGTCACGCGGCGCTCGACTTGAGCGCCGCTTTTCTTTTCATGATTCCGATGGTTATCGGTGCGGTGATTGGCAGCCGCCTGGCGCCGCGCGTCTCCCAGAGCGCGCTGCGGAGGGCATTTGCCGGACTGCTCGTCACCATCGGGCTCATCGTTCTCGTCACTGTCGGCAGGTAGGTACGACATGTTCTTTCGCCGGATTTACAACGACCATCTCTTTCAGGCCGGGTACCTGATCGGCTGTCAGGCCAACGGGACCGCCCTGGTCATCGATCCGACTCGGGTCATCGAGCCGTACCTGGCCGCCGCGCGTCAGGAAGGCCTCGAGATCGTTGCGATTGCGGATACCCACATTCATGCCGACTACGTCTCGGGTATCCGGGAGCTGGCGGCCGTCACCGGCGCCCGAATCTATCTCACGGGAGCGGGGACGCCCGACTGGCAGTACGGCTTCCGGGGTGAAAGCAACGTCACCGTGATCGGCGACGGCGACACCATCACCATCGGCAACATTCGCGTGGTTGCCAGGCATACCCCCGGTCACACGCCCGAGCATCTGAGCTTTCTCGTGACCGACGGCGCGGCAGCAGAGGAGCCGATGGGCATCGTCACCGGCGATTTTGTTTTCGTCGGCGATGTGGGCCGTCCGGACCTGCTGGAACGGGCCGCTCACATCGCCGATACGGCGGAAGCCGGCGCGCGCCAGTTGTTTCAGAGCTTGCAGTGGTTCAAGACGCTGCCCGATCACCTGCAGATCTGGCCCGGTCATGGGGCCGGATCCGCCTGCGGGAAGGGGCTTGGTGCGGTGCCGCAGAGCACGGTCGGTTACGAGCGACGCTATAACTGGGCGCTCGGTACGGACGACGAGGCGATGTTCGTGCGCCAGGTACTGGCAGGTCAGCCGGAGCCACCCGGGTACTTCGGCCGCATGAAGGTGATCAATCGCGATGGACCGCCCGTACTGGGCCGATTGCCGGAGCCCGTGTCGGTCACGGCGGACGCTCTCGCGGCGGCGATGACCGCGCAAGGTGCGCTGTTGGTGGACACTCGGCCCGCGAGCGAGTTCAACGCCGGACACATCCCGGGGTCGCTCAACCTGCCGCTTACCAGGAGTTTTACCTCCTATGCCGGGTCGGTGCTGTCATACGACCGGCCCCTCTACTTCGTGCTGGAGGACGTGGGGGCGGAAGCGATCCGGTCCCTGGTCGAGTCCCTGGTCGTGATCGGATTCGAGCAGCTGGTCGGGGTCGCCGGCGCCGGCGTGATTGCCGAGTGGGCGTCCACGCGACCTGGCGGCCTGGCATTCAGCTCGCCGGTCGATATCGACAGTATCCGGAGCAAGCAAGGCGGCGATCTCCTGGTGCTCGACGTGCGGAATCGCCCCGAATGGGATGCAGGGCACATTCCGGGTGCGCGTCTGATTCCGCTTCCTGAGCTGACGGGGCGCTTGGCCGAGCTGCCGAAGGACGCCAAGATCCGGGTGCATTGTCAGTCGGGTGCCAGGTCCGCGGTGGCCGCCAGCGTGCTCCGCGCCAACGGCTTTACCGATGTGACCGATCTGAGCGGCGGCTTCTCATCGTGGCTGGCGCGCGGAGGCGCCGTCGAACACGGGCGGGGCGACGCGCCACCGCCCAAGTAGCCGGAACGCGGCAAGCGTCGAGAGCCGCAACAGGGCTGTGTCAGGTCGTGGTCGGGTGCCAGGCGACGGGGCGTCCGACCAGCGCGGCAGCCGCAAGAGTCCTCGCCATATCCCTGACTCCATGCACCCGGAGATAGTCGACCCCCCACTCGGCCAGGCTCTGACCCAAGGCGATCGTCTCGGTCTCCCGATCGGCAGGGTCCCAGCAGGGGTCGCCCTCGCGCTCGGCAAACAGGGTCTTGAGGAATGATTTGCGGGAGTGCCCGACCAGGAGGCGGACACCCAGCTGGCGGAGTTCGCCCAGTCGAGCGAGAATCTGTACTGTCTGCTGCGCAGTCTTGCCGAATCCGATGCCGGGGTCGATGATGATCCGGTGCGGTGGAATGCCGGCCCCTGCCAGTCGCTCGATTCGGGAGTCTGCCCAGCGATAGATCGCCTCGACCGGATCCCGATCGACCGGCAGTACCAGGTCCGATCGAGGCGGGACGGACAGGCTGTGCATCACCACGATGTCTCCATCGAAACCACGCACCGCATCAATCATCGCGGTGTCTTCGAATCCGGTGACGTCGTTGATCCAGTCGGCGCCGGCCGCGATGGCACGTTGGGCCGTGGCGGCATGCCTGGTATCGACCGACAGGAGCGGACCCGCGCCGCGGATCCAGCGGTGTCGGAGTTCCCCAAGGACGGGTTCGAGACGCCGCCACTCGTCGCCAGGCTCGACGGCGGATGCTCCCGGCCGCGTCGATTCCGCGCCCAGGTCGATTACCGAGGCGCCGTCGGCAACCAGTTGCTCCGCGTGCGCGATTGCCGCGGACGGTTCCACCCAGCGGCCGCCGTCGGAGAATGAATCGTCGGTGAGGTTGACGATTCCCACCAGCTCGGTGAGACGGTGCGTCACCCGCCGAGTCCGAAAGGGCACCGCACCCGGATCTGCGCGCCAGGGCCGAGCCAGCCGGGCTGCCGTCGAGGGAGCGCTGCCCGGCTCCGTGGCGAAGCTCCAGTCCGGCGCCAGATCTGCCACCGGAAGCAGCACGAACGGCCGGTGCGCAGCTTCCCGGTGGGGCAGGGTCAGGCGCGGCTGCTCGAGGCTCACCCCTTCGATGGCCAGCAGGTCCAGATCGATCTGCCGAGGCGACCAGCGAGGCCCGGTGCCTCTGCCGAGCAACTGCTCGAGCTGCTTGAGCCAGTCGAGCAGCTCGAGGGGAGCCGCCGCCGAGGTGCCCAGCACGGCGAGATTGAGGTAGGGAATGTTCCAATCGGACGGCGCATCGTCGGGCAGCAGCGCATCCGATTCATAGATCGGTGAGATGCCAAGCAACCGGAAGCGGTTGCTCGGCGCCTGGCCCAGCGCCCGCACGGCTCGACGGAGGTGGCTGATCCGATCGGGAACGTTGGAGCCCAGTCCCAGCAGGACTCGCCCTGTCATGCGGTGATTTCGCGCCGGAGCGTGACGGACGCACCGCCCTCGACGGCAGGGATCGGCGGCCGCTCCTTGGTCACCACGATCGACAGGACACTGCCGCGGGGCAGCAGGCCGCTCAGCGCCTCGTCGACGGCCCCGGCGAGCCGTTCGATCAGCTTGAAGGAACGCTCCTCGACCAGGCGTGCGATCCGCTCGCAGACCGCGCCGTAGTCGATGGTATCCTCGAGCGCGTCGGTTTGGACCGCGGCCGGCGGGGTGGGAAGCTCGATTGCCAGGTCGAAGCGAATCGTCTGGGGAATGGCGCGCTCGGCGTCGGTCCAGCCGATCGAAACCGGTAACCGAAGGCCGTGGACTGCAATGATGAAAGGCATGGCGCCCGCAAAATAGCGCAGGGGCGCCATTGATTCCGCTCGGCGCGCATCCGACCGGGGCCGGATATGCGCCTGCGGATCGATCAGGGCGAGGAGCGCAGCACCAGTCCGATGACCCGAACCGGGCCGCCCGAACCCTTGGCGATCTTCATCGGGAGCGCGATGACCGTCGCTCCGACCGGAGGAAGGCCGCTCAGGCCGGTCAGGTTCTCGAGCGCGATCCCGTTCCGGGCGCTCAGGATGCGGTGAACCTCGAAGTCCGCCGACGGGCCGTAGTCGATCGAGGGTGAATCGACGCCGAGCCCGGTTACCTGGCGATCCTCGACGAGGAGCTTGGCGGCCTCGGCCCCGTATCCCGGAAAGTGCAGCTTCGAGGCGTCGCCAGGAGTGGTATCGCCGAAGTAGGCCATCCGGTCGCCCCAGTAACGATCCCACCCCGTCTTGAGCAGGACGAATGCGCCGGCCGGGATCCTGCCGTGCTCTGCTTCGAACGCCGCGATGTCCTCCAGCGACAGCCGAGCATCGCGATCCTGGGCCGCCCGGGCCGACAGGTCGATTACCACGGCTTTGGTAACCAGCTGTTCCAGAGGGATTTGGTCGGTGGTTCGGCCCCCTTCGTGGAAGTGGATCGGCGCATCGAGATGGGTTCCCCCATGCTCCGGCGCGGCAAACGCATAGGAGGAGTAGAACCATCCTCCCGGGGTTGGTCCGTACGCCAGTTCGTCGAGCCGGAAGCCCGAGGGCGAGGTTGGCCAGTACAGCGTCTCGGGCGTGAATGCGTGGGTCAGATCGACCAAGGCGTACTTCGAGAGGTCGAAATCGACTTGCTGCGCTGACGGTCCGCAACTTGTCAGTGCCGTTACCGAAAGCAGCAGGCCAGTGCCCTTGCTCATCATAGGGATTCTCCGCGAAATGCACGCGTCACGATGGTTTCGAGAACCCTCGGATCGATGCCGCCCAGCCGCTTGATGTAAAGACACGACTTCCCGGTGCTGTGCTTTCCGAGCCGCTCCAGTAGCCTGGTGCGATCAGGATCGGTCCCCACCAAGTAAAGCACCAGGTTCGCCTTACGCGGTGAAAAACCGACCTGGAACCAGGGGATCTCCTTGCCGCCGCTTTGATAGCTCGACTCGCCGAATCCCACGATGGAAGGCCCCCACGCCGCTAAAGGTCTTGAGTATCTATCGCTCAAACCCTCGGCGGGGAAGACTGCTGGTCCCCGCCGTCGGAATCGAGAAACTTGGGGATCGGGATCCCGAGCCCCTTTCCGGGCAGAATCATCAAAGTGGAGGCCCCCCGCGCCAGCACCTTCCCTTCCTCCGACCGTACCGTCGCCTCGGCGTATGACACGGTTCGGCCGCCCCGGACCAGGGTTCCCTCCGCAATCAGCCGGCCCGGGTGTCCCGGTTCCAGATAATTGAGCTTGAGGTCCACATTGATGAGACCCGCGTCTTGAGGGATCGGGCCGAACGCGGCCCAGAAGGTCGCGGTGTCGATCAGAGTCGCCATGACACCTCCGTGAACGATGCCGAATGGCTGGAGATGCTTGGTCGTTGCCTCCAGTTCGATCCGGCACCGGTCCATTCCGATTTCGACCAGTTGCATGGAGATGTGGTGCGAAAACGGGGCGGCCCCGACCCGCTCGTACAGGGTGGCGAGATAGGTTGGATTGAGTCGTCGCATCCCCGAAATCTAGAGGACAGCGCGCCTTCATCGATACCGATCTCACGTCTGACAGCGGGCGTGCGCCATAACGGCAGCCTAAAGTGCAGCCAAACTCATTGAAAGCGCCATTGTGGCCGGTTCTGGAAGGCATGCCAGGTGCATTTCCTCGGTGCAGTCGTGAGCCCCCGGGTTCACGTTTTCTGAACAAGCCATCTCTGAGGAGGGATGATCGATGTTGGTTCGATGGATGGAGCGTCCAACCGAGTCTCGGCGTGCGTGGCGTGAGGTCAATCGTCTGTTCGATGAGACGTTCGGGTTGACGAACGGCAACGGTTTGCAGAACGGCAATGATTGGTTCCCGGCCGTGGACGTGGCCGAGGATGCAGAGGCGCACCGGATCACGCTCGAGTTGCCTGGGGTGAAGGCAACTGACGTCAAGGTGGAGCTCGACGGCAATCGGTTGACGGTGAGCGGGAACAAGAAGGTCGAAGTCGATACCGCGACTCGATCGGAGCGGCGTTACGGCAGCTTCAGCCGGGTCTTTACCCTGCCTGAAACGGTCAACGGCGAGGCGATCGAGGCCCGTTCGGAGGATGGGGTGCTGACCATCACGCTGCCCAAGGTCGAGAAGGCAAAGCCGCGACAGATCGCTGTCGCGGGCTGAGGACCCCCCGAGGCTTCTGCCTCACATCCGCCGTCGTGCGCGCCCGGACCGGGCGATGCGCGGCGGCGGTTTGGTGCTGATACCGGGACTGCCCTGGACGCCGCTTCAACCGCTGGTGATCTTGTTCGAGCGTTCTCCCTCACCAGCGCGAGGCTCTCCATGCCGACGTCCCGTCGTCAGTTTCTTCGCCGTGTTTCTGCCAGTGTTGCCGCCATCCCGTTCGTGTCGGGTCGAGGACTCGAGGCGGGGTGGGCTGAACCGAACCGCATCCGTCTGGTGGGCGCAGCCGATCTGATTTCTCTCGACAGCAACGAGAATCCGACCGGGCCCTCCCCGCGCGCGATGGCGGCCATCAAAGATGCCATTGCCGACGGCAATCGCTATCCCTACGAGCTGGTTACCGCGTTGCATGAGAAGGCAGCTGCGCTGCACGGCGTCACCACCAAAGAGATCCTGCTGGGATGCGGCTCGACCGAGCACCTTCGGATGATCGTCGAGGCCTTCGCGACGCGCGGCTCCGGGCTGGTTGCGGCAACCCCGACCTACGAAGCGCCGCTCCGGATTGCCAGCCGGCGCGGCATCCCGATTACCGCGCCGCCTCTCACGGCGGACCTCCGCCTCGATCTGGATGCCATGCTCGCCGGGGCCGGCGGAGCCGGACTCGTCTATCTCTGTAATCCGAACAATCCGACCGGAACCATCCGCAGCAAGAGCGACATCGACGGATTCATCCGAGCGGTCTGGGCCAAGTCGCCCAAGTCGACCATCGTCGTCGATGAAGCCTACTTCGAGTACGTCGATGATCCCGCCTATGGCACCCTGGTTCCGCTGGCGCTGGCCGATCCGCGCGTCGTAGTGCTTCGGACCATGAGCAAGGTGTACGGCATGGCCGGCCTGCGCATCGGGTACGCGGTGGGCCACGCGGACGCCATTACCGCTCTTGGTGTGCACAGTCTGGGTCTCAATATCAATACGATCGGCGCCGCAGGAGCCGTTGCCAGCCTCGATGACCAGGACCATGTGCGCAAGGAGCGGAAGCGTAACGGCGAGCTGCTCACGTCGACCCGCGCTTTTTTCGAGCGAGCCGGCTTCCAGGTTGCCGCGTCACACACCAACTTTCTGCTGGCCGATGTGCGTCAGCCGATTGCCGATTTTCGAAAGAGCTGTCTGGATCGCAATGTCCTGATCGGGCGTCGTTTCGCTCCGCTCGAGACGCACGCGCGCATCACGATCGGAACCAAAGACGAGATGAAGAAGGCCGTGAAGGTTTTTGCGGACGTGCTGGGGGTCAGTTCCCAGGCGGGTTGACCCGCCAGGACAGCAGCATCAGCTGCAGCAGCAGATACAGGGCCACGAGGGGCATCAGAGCCTGGAGGAGCGGCGTAGTCCGCCGTGAACGGAGACGCATGTCGACAAGGTATCATCGGATGGCCACTCCGTCCATCAGGACGGATTTTGCACCGGGGAGACGGATGTGATCGGCATCATCGGAGGCAGCGGGCTCTACCGCATCGACGGACTCGAGGATCCGGTCTGGCAGAAGGTGTCGACCGCGTGGGGTGAACCGTCGGACGAGCTGCTGACCGGCCGGCTCGATGGTCACGATGTCGTCTTTCTGCCTCGACACGGCCGAGGCCACAGTATTCCGCCCACCGAACTCAACTTCCGCGCCAATATCGCCGCCTTGAAGCAACTGGGCGTCACCGATGTGATCTCGCTGAGCGCCGTCGGGTCGCTGCGTGAGGATCTGCCTCCGGGCACTTTCGTGATCGTCGATCAGTTCGTCGACCGGACCTTTGCTCGAACCAAGAGCTTCTTTGGCAGCGGGCTGGTCGGACACGTGTCGATGGCCGATCCGGTTTGTCCTCGCATCGGCGATGCTCTCGAGGCTGCAGCCCGATCGCTCACGCTGCCGGTGGTTCGTGGCGGAACCTATCTGGTGATGGAAGGGCCGCAGTTCTCGACCAAGGCCGAATCGGAGTTGTATCGCTCCTGGGGCATGAGCGTGATCGGGATGACCAACATGCCGGAGGCGAAGCTGGCCCGGGAAGCGGAACTCTGCTACGCCACGGTGGCGATGGTGACGGACTATGATTGCTGGCATCCGGATCATGCGCACGTAACGGTCGACCAGGTCGTCCGCGTGGTCCAGGAAAACGCCGAAGCCGCTCGCCGCCTGCTCCGGACCGCCGTCCCGCAGCTCGTCGCTCGGCCCGACCCGTGTCCGGGGCGTTGTGATCGCGCCCTCGATCACGCCATCATGACCGCACCAACCGCTCGGGACGCCGAGGTGCTCAAGTGGATGCGCAGCATCGCGGGGCGGGTGCTGTGACCGACCTGCGTCGTTTGATCCGGTCGATTCCGGACTATCCCAAGCCCGGGATTCTCTTTCGCGATATCACGACGCTGCTGGCCGATGCCGCGGGATTCCGGGAGACGATTCACCGGCTTGCCGCCAGGTACGAAGGGCAGCAGATCGACAAAGTCGCCGCGATCGAAGCGCGTGGCTTCATTCCGGGCGGTGGCCTGGCCGAACGACTCGGAGCCGGCTTCGTGCCGCTGCGAAAGCGGGGCAAGCTCCCGGCCGAGTCGGTCGGGTTCGACTACCAGCTGGAATACGGCACCGACCGGATAGAAATCCACCGGGATGCCATCGTGCCCGGCGAGCGAGTCGTGCTGGTGGACGATCTGATTGCGACCGGCGGGACGGCGCTGGCCGGCCTGCAGTTGCTCCGATCGCTCGGTGCCCAGGTCGTCGAGGCGTGTTTCATCATCGACCTGCCTGACCTGGGTGGACGTCGCCGGCTCGAAGGGGCCGGATGCCCGGCCTATTCTCTGATGGAATTCGAGGGTCACTGATGCGCGTAGACGGGAAGTGGCATCGCACCATCGGCCTGAGCGCCGACGGCTGGTCGGTATCGCTGATCGATCAGACGGTACTGCCCGATCAGTTCCAGGTGATCAGGCTCACCGACGTCGAGCAGATGGCGGAAGCGATCCGCGCGATGCGTGTGCGCGGCGCTCCGCTGATCGGCGTCGCGGCGGCATTCGGCATGGCGCTGGCCATGCGGCACGATTCGTCCGATCTCGGCTTCGAGCGCGCCTGTCGCCTGCTGGAAGCCACTCGGCCCACGGCCGTCAATCTGCAGTGGGCGCTCGACCAAGTCAGCGCGGTGCTGAAGCCGCTGGCGCCTGCCGACCGACCGGCCCGCGCCTACCAGTGTGCCGAGCAACTGGCCGACGCCGACGTCGCCACCTGTCAGCAGATCGGTATGCATGGCGCGACCCTGCTCCGATCGGTCTGGGAAACGATCGGTCGCGCCCGACCGGTCCAGGTCATGACGCACTGCAACGCCGGCTGGCTGGCGACGGTCGACTGGGGCACCGCCATGGCGCCGGTGTACCTGGCCCACGATGCCGGCGTCCCGCTGCATGCCTGGGTCTCGGAAACCCGGCCCCGGAATCAGGGTCTGCTGACCGCCTGGGAACTGGGCCAGCACGGGGTGCCGTATACCGTCGTGGCCGACAGTGCCGCCGGACATCTGATGCGACGGGGTCGGGTCGATCTCTGCATTGTCGGCACCGACCGGGTTGCTCGCAATGGCGACGTGGCCAACAAGATCGGGACCTACCTCAAAGCCCTGGCCGCCGCCGATACCGGCATCCCCTTCTATGTCGCCGCCCCCTCCACCAGTATCGATTGGTCCGCAGCGACCGGTGCCGACATCCCCATCGAGGAACGCTCCGGAGCGGAGCTGGGCCATAGTACGGTACCGGTGGCCAATCCGGCCTTCGATATCACCCCGGCTCGACTGGTCACCGCGCTGCTGACCGAGCGAGGTGTGACCGAAGCCTCGGCTGACGGGCTGGCGCGACTCTTCCCGGAACGGACCGGGTGATCTACCGCGCCGATCGGGATCAGGTGCTCGAGGCGGCTCGTCGCTGCATTGCGCAGGGGCTGACCCATGGGACGTCGGGGAATGTGAGCCTGCGGTTGTCGACCGGCTTTGCCGTGACACCGAGCGGCATGGACTGCCTCGAGGCCGAACGCGAGGACATCGTGGTCCTCGACGACGACGGCGTCCCGCTGGCCGGGGAGCGACGGGTGCCGTCGAGCGAGTGGCCCATGCATGCAGCGGTATACCGCGCCCGGCCCGACGTGTGCGCCATCGTCCACGGGCACAGCCCCGCTGCGACGGCAATCGCCTGCTTGGGGCGCGACATTCCGCCGGTGCACTACATGATTGCGATGGCCGGCGGCGACTCGATTCGCTGTGCCCCGTACCAGCCGTTCGGTACCGAAATGTTGGCGCGCGTCGCGGTGGAGGCGCTGGCCGGTCGCAAGGCCTGCCTGCTGGCACATCACGGATTTCTGGCGGCGGGAAGCTCGCTGCGAGATGCGCTACTGGTCGCTGCGGAAACGGAGTTTCTGGCCGACCTGTACTTGAAGCTGCTGCCGCTCGGGGAGCCACCTCTCCTGACGCGCGAGGCCATTGCCGATGCCCTCGCGCGGTTTGCTACCTACGGTCAGCCGCGCGACCTGCCTGCGTAGCAGGGCGGTCAGTCGCGCGCCAACATCATGATGAGCCGCGATACCCGATACGCAACGATCCCGTCCGGGGCGCGATAGCGGACCCGAACGCCGTTGACCCGCTCCATGCCGGGCACGAACATCGCCGCATCGGCGTGGTTTGCGCTGGCCAGTTCAACCTCGAGCACGATCGGGGCCGTGAGCGCTACCGGTGCAATCGCCTTCCGACGGTTCAAGCCGGCTGCGACTCCCAGGCCGATCCGTTCGCGCGCCACGGCCGGGCTCAGCGTCTTGGCGGCCATGAAGCCGAGCCCTTCTTTCACGGCCAGGGCCTCCACACCGGGAAAGAATTCCCGTGCCACCTCGGCAAAGGCCTGGTCGCCCGAGACGAAGACCACCGGAACCCGGTGGTGACCCGCCACCATCCCGGCCGTCCCATACTCGCCCACTTCGGTGCCGTTGATCAGAACGTGCCGAAGCGCGTGGCTGTAGGTGTGTCCCAGAACGGCGTTGGTCTGCGCGGCGTGGCCGTGATACCCGATGAAAATCACGGCGTCGAAGGTTGCGTCGAGGCCCTCGATCATGCCGAGCGGCTTCGAGCGTCCGCTGATCAGTTGCGCCCGAGGGTCGAGCTGATCGGCGCGGAGGTTGGTATGAGATCCGTGGGCATCATTGACCACGACCTCGGTGGCGCCGGCCTCGAAGGCGGCGGCAATGGCGGCGTTCACTTCGCCGAGCATCAGCGGCCGGGCCCATTCGTAGTCGGATCCTCCGGCCTGGGCAGCTGTCACGACGCCGGCGACACCCTCCATATCGGCGCTGATGTACACCTTGAGCTTCTGCTGGGCCGACAAGCCGGCCATCGACAGCTGGAGTACGGCCACGAGGCCGAAGAACGTGCGGACCGGAGAGGGCATGACGGGATACTCGATCGAGAGGTAGAACGGTAAAGTAGAGAGGGAGTCGCGGTTGTGGCCAGCCATCAGGCCTTGCCAATCGTGGCACTGCAGCGGCATCATTGCTTCCCGTATCCCGCCGAAGATATCAGATGCGCTATCTCATTCTATTCGTCGCTCTGCTGGGCGCCGCCTGTGCCGGGAAATCCGGTACGCCATCCGGCACCACTATCACCAACGTCCAAATCGTCGACGGCACCGGCGCACCGGCCAGGACCGGCGCCGTTCGTCTCGTCGGGGACACCATCGTTGCCGTAGGTGATGTCGCGCCGGCAGCTGGAGACTCGGTCGTGGACGGGGGCGGGCTGACGCTCGCCCCGGGGTTCATCGATACCCACAGTCATCACGACCGCGGCGTTCTGAGCACGCCCGAGGCCGTCGGCGCCGTCAGCCAGGGCATCACCACCATCATCGCCGGGCAGGACGGCGGACATCGGATCCCGCTGGCGCGGACCATCGATACGACGGTGCGCGCTCGCCCCAGCATCAATGTCGCCTTCTACGCAGGGCACAACTCGATTCGCTCGGCCGTGATGGGCGACGACTTCAAGCGCCCCGCGACGTCCGCCGAGATCGACTCCATGGCAGCCATCCTGACCCGGGAACTCGAAGCTGGAGCGCTCGGCCTGTCGACCGGTCTCGAGTATGACCCCGGGATCAACTCCGAACGCGCCGAGGTCATTGCGCTGGCCAAGGTCACTGCCGCAGCCGGGGGACGGTACATCAGCCACATCCGGAGCGAAGACCGCTGGTTCTGGGATGCGATCGACGAGATCATCGCGGTCGGTCGGGAAGCCAAGCTGCCGGTCCAGATCAGCCATGTGAAGCTGGCGATGACGCCGCTCTGGGGCAAAGCCGACAGCCTGATCGGTATCCTCGAGGCAGCTCGGGCCAGCGGCATCGATATCACCGCCGACATCTATCCCTATCCGTACTGGCAATCGACCCTGCAGGTACTCTTTCCGACTCGGAACTTCGACGACCTGGCTGAGGCCCGGAAGGTGCTTCGTGAAATTGCCCCGGCAGAAGGGTTGCTGATCGGCGACTTCGCGGCGAACCCCGAGTATGCCGGCAAGACGGTTGCGGAAATCGCCGTGCTCCGGAAGGAAGCGCCGGCGGTGACGCTGCTCGCGCTGATCAAGGAGTCGATTGCGTGGGGAGAGGCCAACCCGGGGCGCGGTGGCGAGAGTGTGGTCGGTACCAGCATGGCAGAACCCGATATCGCCAGGATGATGGCCTGGGAGCACACCAACATCTGTTCGGACGGGTCGCTCTCCGGTGCGCATCCGCGTGGCCATGGCAGTTATACCCGGGTGCTGGGCCGCTATGTCCGCGAACAGAAGGTGCTGACCCTCGAGAACGCCATCAGGAAGATGACCAGTCTCGCGGCGCAGCATGTCGGGCTGACTCGGCGCGGCACCATCGCTCCGGGCCAGTTTGCCGATCTGGTGCTGTTCGATCCCGGCACCGTCATCGACAACGCCACGCCGGCCGATCCGCACCTGGTGTCGACCGGTATCGAACGGGTCTGGGTCAACGGTCAGACCGTCTGGTCGGCCGGCGCGGTCACTGCGCATCGACCGGGGCGCGTTCTGCTCCGACAGGCCCAATGAGTCTGGTCGACCGGATCGCAGCGGCCGACCGCCGGATCCGTCCTCATGCGCGGGAAACGCCGCTGCTCTGGTCGCCCGAGTTATCCGAGCGAGCGGGCACGCGGGTATTCCTCAAGCTCGAGAATCTCCAGCATACCGGGTCGTTCAAGCTGCGGGGCGCGCTCAACCGGATGTTGACGCTGGACGAGGTGGAGCGGGCCCGCGGCATCGTCACGGCATCGACCGGAAATCATGGCGCTGCCTGCGCTTATGCCGGCCGGATGAGCGGTGTCTCACCAGTCGTCTACGTGCCGACGGGTGCTGCGCCCAGCAAGGTGGCGCGGATCGAGCGCCTGGGCGGCCGCGTGCGGTACCACGGCGTCGATTCGAGCGAAACCGAACGCGAGGCACGCCGTCAGGCTAAGGCCGACGGCCAGTACTTTCTGTCGCCCTATAACGACGAAGAAGTCATGGCGGGCCAAGGCACCGTCGCTGCCGAGCTGGTGCGCCAGTTGCCCGATATCGGTGCCGTGGTGGTCGCCGTCGGTGGTGGTGGCCTGATCGGCGGTATTGCCACCCTGCTCAAGCAGATCCGGCCCGAGACCATCGTGATCGGCTCCTCACCGCGGAACTCGGCCGTCATGGCTGCGTCGGTCGAAGCCGGCAGGATTCTTGACCTGCCGTCCGAGCCCACCTTGTCCGACGGGACGGCCGGCGGGGTCGAGTCCGATACAATCACCTTCGATCCGTGTCGCCGCCTGGTGGATCGCTACGATCTGGTTCGCGAAGACGAGATCCGCGATGCCATGCGTCTGGCGTACGAGGCTGAAGGCCTGATTGTCGAAGGGGCCGCCGGAGTGGCCATCTCTTCGGCGTTGCGGCTCGCTCCCGACCTGGCGGGGCGAGATGTTGCGGTTGTGGTCTGCGGCGGGAATATCGGGCGAGAAGTGTGGAGTGAAGCGCTGGAGACAGGCGCGACCCCGTCTCCAGGTTGATGCGCAGTTATCGTGGCGGAATGCGCAGCGTGACCTCGTCTCCGGGTGAGACGGTGATCTGGTCGGAAACCGGGGTCCGGTCGCTCCCGATGGGATCGGCCAGAAAGCGCAGTGGCGTCAACGTTTTCACCAGGTGTGCCGGCAGTCGGAACCGGGTTTGGGTGTTGCCATTGGCAAGGCCGAGCCGGATCCGCCGGCCGCCCTCGAGGACGAAAATCGTCATATCGGAGAACCCCTGGTTGTCGACCAGCACGGTCGTCGGGGCGCTCGGATCGATCTCAGTGACCGGCTGGTTGCGGTTGCAGCCCAGCATGACCGTGGTTGCGAGCGCCAGCAAGCCGAGCATCATCCTGCGTGTCATATCCGTCCTCCTTGCAATGGTCCGGTTGAACTCGCTCTCCCGTCCCCGTTTGGTGACACTACGTTCGTCATTTCACCCCGACCGATATTCTATCACGAACGGTATATGACCGATTTACCACCAACTTTGCCGGCCATCGACGCCGCTGCCGCCCGTTTAGCTCCGTTCGTCCGCCAAACCCCTGTCTGGGAGTGGCGGGACGACCTGGTGGATGGCCGAGCCAGGTCTGTGGTCCTCAAGCTCGAGCTGTTCCAGTACTCGGGTTCATTCAAGGTCCGCGGCGCCCTGATGAATATGCTCGCGCTCTCTCCCGACCAGGTCAAGCGTGGAGTCACGGCGGTCAGCGCCGGCAACCACGCCGCCGCCGTTTCTTTCGCGGCTCGGACTCTGGGCACCTCGGCCAAAGTGGTGATGCCGAAGACGGCGAGCCCTGCCCGGGTAGCGCTGAGTCAGCGGCTGGGCGCCGAGGTGGTTCTCGCGGACGATGTCGCGGAAGCCTTCGCGCGGGTCAAAGCAATCGAAGCGGCCGAGGGGCGCACCTTTATCCACCCGTTTGAAGGACTGGGGACGGCCACCGGAACGGCCACCTTGGGGCTCGAACTCTGTCGCCAGGTGGATGATCTGGATGCCGTTGTCGTTCCGGTCGGTGGTGGAGGACTGATTGCCGGGATCGCGGCTGCGGTCAAACAGTTCAAGCCGGGATGCCTCGTTTTCGGGGTCGAGCCCGAGGGCAATGATGTCATCAAGCGCAGTCTCGTATCGGGCCAACCGGAGCAGGCTGCCAAACCCAATACCATTGCGGACAGCCTGAGCCCGCCCTTCGCGATGCCCTACAGCCTGGATCTGATCCGCCGCTTCGTCGACGACGTCGTGCTAGTCAGTGACGAGGCGCTGACGGAGGCGATGTATCTCCTCTTCGATCGGCAGAAGCTGGCGGTCGAGCCGGCCGGTGCCGCGACCACGGCGGCGTTGCTTGGTCCGCTGGCGGAACAGTTGCGCGGCCTGCGGGTTGGCTTGATCGTCTGCGGTGCCAATATCGATCCGGCCCGATTCGGCGAGTACCTGACTCGGGGAGAGACGCGCTGGAAGGCGCGCACATGACCTCAGCCGGGCCCGGAGGCGTGCATCGATGATCGCGTCGATGATCGCGATGCTCCTCTACACCGTCATTCTTGGTGGCCTGTCGGTTCTCTTCCTGGGGGCGATCAGCGCGCTTCGGGATGCCTTTCGCCAGCGGGCCCGGCTGCGCGGATTTCTGGCGGCAATCGGAGTCGCCCTGTTGTCGCTCTTGGGCATCGTGGCCATTCTGATCTGATCATGTCCTCGCCGCGTCCCTTCCAGGACCATTTCTCTGCCGGCTCGTCCGACTACGCGCTGTTCCGGCCGCGCTACCCTGAGGCGCTCTTCGGGTGGGTGGCCGATCAGTGCCGCGCCCGTGACATGGCGTGGGATTGCGCCACCGGCAACGGACAGGCGGCGCTGGGGCTGGCCCCGCTGTTCACCCGGATCGTGGCCACCGATGCCAGCGATGCCCAGCTTGCCCGGGCGGAGCATCGTTCGAATATCGACTATCGCGTTGCCTCGGCCGAGTCGTCCGGGCTTCCGGACCGGTCGATCGACGCCGTGACGGTGGCGCAGGCGCTGCACTGGTTCGATCGCCCCGCCTTCTTTGCCGAGGTGGCGCGGGTGGCCAGGCCGGGCGCGGTGCTGGCGGTGTGGACCTACAATCTGGTCCGCGGTAGCGCGGCCCTCGACCGTGTCATCGATCGGCTCTACCGTGACATACTCGGCAGCTACTGGCCGGCCGATCGCGCCCTGGTCGAGACCGGTTACCGCGAGATCGAGATTCCATTTGCCGAGCTGACGCCGCCATCGTTCGAGATGACGGCTCGCTGGACGCTTGCCCAGCTGACCGGATATCTGCGGACCTGGTCTGCCGCCATTCGATACCAGGCTCGGCATGGCGCCGATCCGATTCAGCCGGTTGCCGCCGAGTTGGCCGAGGCCTGGGGAGAGGCTGCCGAGCTTCGGGAACTCACTTGGCCATTGGCGGTTCGGGCGGCACGCATCGACGGGTAACCGGAAACACCACTCCCGGATCGTGCGTAGATTGAGGAGTTGCAGCAACGATTCGCCCTCAGGAGACATGCCATGCTTGCCCTTTTGACCGTACTCGCGACGGCCGTCGGCGGCGGGAACGAGCCGTCCCAGCAACCCACCTACGCCATCGTCAACGTCTCCGTGATTCCCATGGATCGGGAACGCGTTCTCTCGGGCCAAACCGTGGTGGTTCAGGGCGACAAGATCATTGCCATGGGCCCGGCGGGGTCGACCCAGGTCCCGGCGGGCGCGGTCCGCATCGAGGGCGGCGGCAAGTATCTGATTCCGGGGTTGGCCGAGATGCATGGTCATATCCCGCCGGGGCAGGCGGTGGCCGATACCACCATCGAGCGGATTCTCGCGCTCTTTGCCTTGAACGGGGTCACCACCGTTCGGGGTATGCTGGGCGATCCGCGACACCTGCCGTTTCGTGACAAGGCCGCGCGGGGCGAGATCCTGAGTCCAACCATCTATACCTCGGGGCCGTCACTCAACGGCAACTCGATCAAGACCGGTCGTGATGCGATCGACTCGGTCACCAAGTATGCCCAGGCGGGATACGATCTGCTCAAGATCCACCCCGGTATCAAGCGTGGCGTGTTCGACACGGTTGCCGCGACGGCAAAGAGCGTCGGGATCCGCTTTGCCGGCCACGTACCGCTCGATATCGGAATCGAGCGCGCCATCGAACTCGGCTACTGGACCGTCGATCATTTCGACGGCTATATCGAGGGCATGGTCCCTTCCTCCGGTCCGTTGACGCCCCAGGAAGCCGGTTTCTTCGGGCTGGGCCTGATCGATCGTGTCGACCAGAGCCGTCTCGCCGGGCTTGCTGCGAAGACCAAGGCTCAAGGCGTCTGGATGGTGCCGACCGAAACCCTGATGCGCTACGTCACGGGCGGCTACACCATCGAGGAGTTGCGGAGCTGGCCCGAGATGAAGTACTGGTCCAAGGCGGGGCTGGATGCCTGGGCCAGGCAGACGGCCGCGTTCAAGGGCGCCAACGAGCCCCCGAAAGCTGTGCGTGATCGTTACATCGCCCTTCGTCGGACCATCATCACGACGTTCCAGAAGGCCGGGGTCGGGTTCCTGCTGGGTTCGGATGCTCCGCAAATCTGGAACGTGCCGGGATTCTCGATCTTCCGGGAGCTGGAGTACGTAGTCGATGCGGGCTTGACGCCGTATCAGGCGCTGGAGAGCGGCACCCGCAACGTCGCGGTGTACTTCGGCACCGAGGCGGAACGAGGCACCGTCGCCGTCGGCCAGCGGGCCGATCTGATCCTGCTCGACGGCAACCCGCTTACCGCGATCAGCAATGTCCGAAAGCAGGCTGGGGTGATGGTCGGGGGGCGCTGGCTGCCTGCGTCGGAAATTGCGCAGCGTCTGGCGCAGCTGGAAGCGAAATAGCCGTCGATCTGGCGTGCCCGGCCGGGTCGCCGTACTATCTGCTGATTCGCGGCATGGAGGCGCGGTGGTTGCGGAGTTGCTCGCTGGCGTCATTCTCGGCTGTGGGGGCGCGCCGATGGATCGACAGATTCCGGTCAGCCGGGGTCGGCAAGTCGTGCGGACCATCGACACTCTTGGGGTGCAGACGTTCGTTCCGGTCGGCTCGGCGGAGGCATGGAAGGCGCTGCCCGCGGTGTATGGCGAACTCGGCCTCGAGGTCAACTTTCAAGAGCCCGCCGGTAGGAGGCTCGGCACCTGCTATCAGCGGGTCCGGCTCCGGCTCGGCGGGCGTCGTCTTTCGGCCCTGATGGATTGTGGTGATCAGCGCGGGCTGCCGAACGCCGATCGATACGACGTCGGACTGACGGTGCTGA
The DNA here is from genome assembly GCA_964619465.1 of uncultured Gemmatimonas sp. Lineage (GTDB taxonomy): Bacteria > Gemmatimonadota > Gemmatimonadetes > Gemmatimonadales > GWC2-71-9 > SHZU01. Next base: position 104,900 of record CAZUES010000009.1, on the reverse strand, counting down.
CGACCGTGATGCCATCGACCGAAAACACGGCCACACTCTACATCTTCGTATTGGGGGTCGGACTCGACGCATCGGGCGCCGCCGCCGAGCGGATCTGGTGCTTCTCGAAAGGCGTCATCGAGGAACAGATCCGGGCGGGGGTCGAACGGTTGGGCCGAGTCTAGACGATCCTCGGGGCCGGGGTCGACCTGGCAATTGTATCCCGGAATGGATACCATTGCGGGGTGAGCCGAAACCTCGGCCGAAAAATCCCGTATCACAACGATAGCCCATGGTCGACGGACTGGTTCCGACAGCGGAGCTTTTTGCGCTCCATACCAGGCTTTTCATCAATACGATCGCCGACGTCGATGATCAGGGCGCGGTGGTCCGGCCCAACGACCGGACCAACAGCATCGCCTTCATCGGCGGCCACCTCGTCGAGACCCGCGCCTGGATGGGACGGCTGGTGGGACTCGAGACGCCCGCGCCGTTCGGCGGTCGACTGGAGCACGAGACGGGAATCGACCAGATCCCGGTGCTGCCGGCCATTGCCGCGATTCGAGAGCAATGGAAAGAGCTGAGCCGTACGATCGAAGCCCGATTCGACGGCGTCACGGATGCGGACCTGTCGGCGCCGTCGGGACAGCGATTTCCCGTCGTCGTCGGCACTATACGCGGAGCGCTGACGTTTCTGATGCACCATGAGGCGTATCACATCGGGCAGCTCGCGTATCTGCGGAAGTTTATCGGTTTACCGCCGATGTCATATCGATAAGGATCATCTTCAAGCGAAAGGCAGCATCGGATGGGTTTCATGAAGGTGTTGGCGCTCGGAGTCGTGGCAGGCGCCGCTGCGTGCGCGGGTAGCGCAGGCGGGACCGGTGGCGCCAAGGGGGGGGCGCATGCCGCGCTGGTGGCACAGATCGACTCGATCATCAACGCGCCGATCGCGGCCGGGAAGGTGGTCGGTGCGTCCGTGGCCGTCGTGAAGGGACGGGACACCATCGTGGCCAAGGCCTACGGTCTGGCCAATCTCGAACTCGATGTGCCGACCCCGCCCAACGCCATCTACGAAATCGGCTCGGTCACCAAGCAGTTTACCGGCGCCGCCATCATGCAGCTGGTCGAGCAGGGCAAGGTCAGCCTCGACGACGACATCAAAAAGTACCTGCCGACCTACAACAGCCAGGGACGCAAGATCCTGGTTCGGCAGCTGCTCGATCATACCTCGGGCATCAAAGGCTACACCGAGATTCCCGAGTTCCGGCAATTCGGCGCCTACAAGCTGCCGCGCGATACGCTGGTCAACCTCTTTGCCAAGAAGCCCTTCGACTTCGAGCCCGGCGATGAGGAGATCTACAACAACTCGGCCTTCTATCTGGCCGGGCTGATCATCGAGAAGGTGAGCGGCGATTCGTACGAAGACTACGTCAAGAAGAACCTCTTCGATCGGGCCGGTATGACTCACTCGCATTACTGCAGCGAGTCCAAGGTCTATAAGAACAAGGTGTCCGGGTACGACAGCGACTCGGCAGGTCCGGTGCTCAAGGGACCGCTCAGCCATCAATGGCCCTATGCCGCCGGGTCACTCTGCGCGTCGGCGCTCGATCTGGTCCGCTGGAACGAGGCGCTCCATCGCGACGGCAAGATTCTGGGCGCCGCTGCGTATCAGGAGTTCATCAAGCCCGACAAGCTGAACGACGGCACCGTGGTCGGCTACGCCAAAGGCATTGCGATTTACCCCCGGCTCGGCCACCGCGCCTTGCATCATGGCGGCGGCATCAACGGCTTCCTGTCTCAAAACACCTACTTCCCCGACGATTCGCTCAGTGTCGTGGTCCTGTTCAATACGGCAGGCCCGGGCAGTCCGGATGCGGCCGCGCAGAAGATCGCGGAGGCCGTTCTGGGAACGCCCGCGTCTGCCGCCCAGGCCATCGACGGCGATGCGGGCCGCTTTGCGGGCACCTACTCCGGTCGCGGTCGCGGTCGCCCGATGGAACTCACCGTCTCGGTCGATGGCGGCAACGTGAAGGTTCGCTTCCCCGGTGCCGATTCGGCGGAAACGCTCACCTACGTGGGCGACAACGTCTTCGTCCGGGACGAGGCGCGCCTGATTTTCCTCGACCAGGGCCGCAAGCTTCGCCTCGACGCCGGGTATGCCAACAACGTCCTGACGCGAAAATAGCTCTCTAGGGTTACACCGCCGGCCGGCCCCGCGTTTCCTCGGGTCCGGCCGGTCGTGTTTTTCGGCCCCTGGGGTCGCTGGGCGGATCGGAAACTTTACCCGGGGGCCAGGCGTCGATTATAGATAGGTATGTCGGTCGACCTCCCGACCTCTCCCGGGTCGGTGAGCGGAGCGCCGCGAGGATCGCTCGGTGGCTTGGTCCCCTCTGTCGGTGCCCGAGTTGCTCGTCAAATACCCGGCTCGAGTCTTCGAGCAGGGCATCCTGGTGTGGCAGCATGCCGGGTGGCTCCGAGTGCTCGCCCCCCTCACGCTGATCCTCATTGCCGTCACTGTGGTCAGCTACGTTCGCGCCGGGCGGGCCGGTCGGCTCGACCGGATCATCCTGGCGACCGTGCGGAGCCTGGCGCTGATCCTGGTGGCGCTCTGCCTGCTGCGTCCCGCGCTGCTGGTTTCGACATCGCTTCCTCAGCAGAATATCCTTGGTATCGTGCTCGACGATTCGAAGAGCATGCAGATTCGCGATGCCGATCCCGGAACCAGGCTGGAACTGATTCAACGGCTCTTTGGCGACTCGAGCGGATCGCTCGTCCCGAAGCTCGCTGAACGGTTCGCCCTCCGCTTCTATCGTTTTTCCGAAACTCTCGAACGGATCGATAACCCCGCTTCGCTGCGCGGCTCGGGCAGCCGGACCGATCTTGCTGCGGCTCTGGATGACACCCGCCGTGACTTTGCCGGGGCACCGCTAGCCGGGCTGATCGTGGTGACCGATGGCGCCGACAACGCCGGACAGGCGATCGGCGATGCGGTGCTCGGTCTGCAGGCCGCCAAGATCCCCGTCTATACGGTCGGCGTCGGTGCCGAGCGCTTCGCGCGCGACGTGGCAGTGGATCGGATCGAATTGCCACATTCGACGCTCAAAGGCGCCGTGCTGGTCGGCTCGGTTGCGATTCGAGCCCGTGGCCTGGCGGGCACGACGCTGGCGCTGGTGGTCGAGGATGGCAGCAAGATCGTCGCCAATCAGGATGTGGTGGTCCCTCGGGGCACCGACGTGGTCACGGTGCCGATCCGGGTGCCGCCGCTCGAAGCCGGCGCACGGGATATTCGCGTCTCCGTTCGTCCGGTCGAGGGCGAAATCCTCTCACAGAACAACAGCCTGAGCGCCCGGGTGGAAGTCCGCGATCGGCGGGAAAAGATCCTCTATGTCGAAGGCGGCATCCGCCCGGAGTTTGCCTTTCTTCGTCGCGCCGCACAGAGCGACAGTAACCTCCAGGTGGTCGGCTTGCAGCGCACGGCCAAGGAGAAGTATCTCCGACTCGGCGTCGACGACAGCCTCGAACTGATCAACGGCTTTCCGACCACCCGGGCCGAGTTGTTTCGCTATCGCGCATTGATCCTGGGAAGCATCGAAGCGGCCGCTTTCACCCCCGACCAGCTCCGGATGATCGGCGAGTATGTCAGCGATCGCGGCGGCAGTCTGCTGGCGCTGGGAGGACGCGCCGCGCTCGGCGAAGGGGCGTTCGAAGGCACCGCACTCGCGGATGCGCTTCCCCTCACCTTCGTGAATCGGACGGTCGACTCGGCCGAGAACCCGGTCGAGCTGCAGATTCGGCCGACGCCGGCCGGTTTCGGCAATGCGGCGCTGCTCCTGGCCGAGAGTCCCGATGCCAACCGGAACCGGTGGGACTCGCTGCCGGTGCTGACCAGCGTGAATCGGACCACCGGTCTCAAGCCTGGGGCAACCGCCCTGCTCGATGGCCGGACCAACGATGGCGAAACCGTACCTGTGCTTGCCTGGCATCGATATGGGCGCGGGCGGGCTTTGGCCTTTCCCGTCCAGGACAGTTGGCTCTGGCAGATGCACGCCTCGATCCCGGTCGAGGATCAGACCCATGAAACTCTCTGGCGGCAGCTGCTGCGCTGGATGCTGGAAGAAGTTCCTGATCGGAGCGATCTGGCCTTCAGTTCGAACTATCCGGCGCCCGGCGAACGGGTCACCATGCAGTTGGAACTGACCGACTCGGCCTTCCAGCGTGTCAACGACGCGCAGGTTGCGGTCGAGGTGGTTGCTCCCGATGGCAGCGTTCGGAGTGTGCCGCTCGAGTGGACGCTGGGCCGAGACGGTCAGTACGCCGGGACGTTCGTGCCGACGGACGAGGGCGAATATCTGATCAGCGGCCAGGCCATCTTCGGGACCGATACGGTCCGCCTCGCCACCACGTCGCTGGGAGTGGCGGATCGCGGGGTCGACTTCGTCAACGCCGAGATGCGGAGCGCGGTGTTGCAGCGTATCGCCCGAGAAACCGGCGGCCGCTTCTATACCGCAGCAACCGTCGGGTCGCTTCCGGACGACGTGGTGTTTACCGAGAGCGGTGTCACCGTTCGTGAGGCCATGGATCTCTGGGACATGCCGATCGTGCTGATTGCCCTGATCGGCCTGCTCGGCTTCGAATGGGTCTACCGTCGGTATCGGGGGCTGATATGAAATCTCTGATGCTGGCGCTGCTGCTTGGTGCGTTTCAGCCGCCCGGAGAGGTTTCGCAGCTCCTGGTGGTCACCGGGTTGTCGGGCGAGCCGTCCTACGCGGCCACATTGGCGTCGATTGGCCGGACCATGGTCACCGCGGCCAAGGAGCGTTGGGGGCTGGCCGACTCCAGCATCATCTATCTGGCCGAGCAGCACGCGCCCGCCGCCGGAACGACCGGTCGTTCCGATCGCGATGGCGTGATCGCGGCAATCACGCGTCTGGCTGCAGCCGGTGGAGGCGACGGAGTGACCTTGATTCTGCTTGCCGGGCACGGCAGCGAACAAGCGGGGGTGGCCCGCCTGAACCTGCCGGGGCCGGACCTCACGGCGCCCGAGCTGGCCATGGCGCTCAAAGCCTTCGGCCGGACCGTCGTGGTCGTCAACGCGGCGAGCGCCAGCGGCGGCTTTCTCGAACCGCTGGCGGCTCCCAACCGCATCGTCATTACGGCCACCAAGACCGCAACCGAACGGAACGCGACCCGGTTCGGTGAGTACTTCGCCAAAGGGCTCACCAGCGACGAGGCCGACGCGGACAAGAACGGCCGGATTTCATTCGCCGAGGCGTATCGATACGCGCGGAGCGAAGTGATCCGATCGTATCAGTCGGCTCGCCGGTTGCTGACCGAGCATTCCCAGATCGACGACAACGGTGACGGCACGGGTAGCGCCGAGATCGCAGCGACCGGGGACGGCGTCCGCGCCGCCTCGGTCGGTGTGCCGCTCAAGCCGGAAGAGCGGAGCGCGGATCCCCGAGTCGCCTCGCTGCTTGCCGAGCGGCGGAAGCTCGAGGGCGCCATCGCGGCGCTGCGCGGCCGGAAAGCGGCGATGGACTCGTTGGCCTATGAGCGGGAACTCGAACGCCTGGTGCTGGAGCTCGCAGAGACGAATCAGACCATCCGGGCCCTTCGAGGTGCCCCCTGATGGCGACGCGTGGCCTCCGGATCGCGGCCGGCATGATGGTGCTGGCCCTGGCCGTGGCGACCTGCGCGGGCAATCGGAGCCCGACCCAGCGCTCCCCGCGCTGGTTGCTCGATCGAGGCGATGCTGAGGCCGTCGTCCAGCAGGCGGCCAACGATCCGAGCGGCGCATTCTGGCTGGCCGAAGCGATGGCATTGCGAGGGCGGCTGACCGAAGCGGAACGCCATTTTGCCCAGGTGGCAGACGGGGGCGGTCCTGATGCGGCGCTGGCTGCGGCGCGCCGCGCCGAGGTGGTGGACCGCGGCGGCACTCGCCGCGAAGCGATGGTGCAGGCTGATCGCCTTGCGGCCGCGCTCGAGGGTCGCCGGGATCTTACGGCAAACGAGTGGCTGGCGCTCGGGTTGGCGTACCAACTACTGGGCAGCGAGGAGCCGGCGCAGTTTCGCGATGCCTTGACGGCATTCGATCGCGCCATTGCGGCCGATTCGACCCTGATCGAGGCGCAGCTTCGTCTCGGCGATCTGTTCCTCGACAAGTACAATATTCCCGATGCGCTGCGAACCTACCAGCAGGTGCTGGTGCGTGACCCGGACAATCCCCGGGCCCAGCGCGGTCTGGCGTTGGCCGGGCAGCTGGACGGACACCCGGGTAGCGGAGCCATGCTCGAGCACTCGGTGCGGAGCGGTCCCGGCCTCGCGCTGACGCATGCCACGCTGGCGCGCCTCGACCTCGATGCCGAGTCCTTCGATTCCGCCCTGGTGCGCGCGGACCGCGCCATCGCGCTCGATTCCGCCGAACAGCTGGGATGGGCCGTTCGTGCCGCAGTCCAACTGGTGCGAGGCGACTCGGCCGGTTTCGCGGCGACCGAGTCGCAGTTGCGGGCCCGTCACGCGGCTCCCGCCTCCTTCTATGCCGAGCTGGGCGAGGCGCTTGCCAGGCAGAGGCGGTACCGGGAGGCGGCGGATGCGGCTCGACGTGGCGTGGCGCTCGACCCCGGCCATCCGGCTGCGCTTACCACCCTCGGCACCAACGAGCTTCGCCTGGGCCGGATCGACACGGCGCGAACGCATCTCGAGCACGCCTTCCGTCGGGATCCGTACCACCTATGGAACAAGAATACGCTGGACCTGCTCGATCGCCTGGCGACCTTCCGCACCATCGGGTCGAATCGGGTCCAGATCGTCGCGCCACCGGACCAGGCCGAACTGCTGGCGCTCTACCTCGTGCCGCTGCTCGACGCAGGGTACGACTCCCTTGCCGCGCGATACGGTCATCGTCCGCCAACCCCGATCCGTCTCGAACTGTACGGCAGCCACGCAGACTTCTCGGTCCGGACCGTGGGTCTTGCCGGTATCGGGGCGCTCGGCGTGAGCTTCGGCTCGGTGCTGGCGATGGATGCCCCGTCCGCTCGGGATGCGGGAGATTTCAACTGGGTCTCGACCGCATGGCACGAACTGGTCCACGCATTCACGCTGAGCACCACCGATCACCGGGTGCCGCGCTGGTTGTCGGAAGGGCTTTCGGTCCTGGAGGAGCGTCGAGCCCGCGGAGGGTGGGGAGCGCAGGCAACCCCAGCCTACCTTGCGGCACTCAAGGGCGGCCGGTTGCGGTCGGTTGCCACGCTGAACGACGGTTTCGTCCGTCCTCGGCATCCAGCTGAGATCGGGCTGTCGTACTACCATGCCTCGCTGCTGTGTGAGTACCTGGAGTCGGCGTTCGGGTTCGATGCCATACTTGGTTTGCTCGACGGCTACCGTCGAGGCATGGTTACGGCCGACGCGATCCAGAACGCAACCGGATCCTCGGTCGAGGATCTCGATCGGCGCTTCAGCGAGTGGCTGGCGGAGCGGTTTGCCACGCCGCTCAAGAGTGTCGCCGCCGCGCGCGATTCCGCCGCGGTTCCGGGAGAACTCGAAACGCTGGTTGCGAGCGGTATCCGGCTGCGGGCCGCCGGCCAGCTCGAACAGGCAGTTGCCACGCTGGAGCGGGCCGATCGCATCTTTCCCGAAATGGGTGTGGAGGATGGTCCTGCCTGGCACCTGGCGGAGATTCATCGTACCCGCGGCGACACCGCGCGCGCCATCGAGTACCTGAGCCGGGTCACCCGGTACAACGAGAGCCACTACGAGGCCAATCGCCGCGAAGCGGAACTCCGGGCCGGCCGGAAGGATCCGCAGGGGGCGCTTGTTGCGTTAGAACGGGCCATCTACATCCACCCGTATGACCCGGCCGTCCATGTCGAGGCGGCCGAGCTAGCTCGAGCCGCGGGAGATCACGCCCGCGAGGTTCGGGAACGGCGCGCCGTGATTGCGTTGGTGCCCACCGATCGTGCCGGGGCGTACTATGCCCTTGCCCTTGCCTATCGCAACGCGGGCGACCCGGTGGCTGCGCGTCGAGAGGTGCTCCGGGCTCTCGAAGAGGCGCCCTCATTCGAGCCGGCTCAACAGCTCTTGCTCGAACTCCGCGGAGGGGTGCGATGAGACGGCTGTTTCGCGTTGGCATCGGGCTCGCGGCTGCGCTGCTGATCTGTGCTACGGCAGATGCCCAGCGGCGGCGCGGGGGAGAGAGCGGGGCCGCCGAATATCCGCCGAACGTGCCGTATGACGGTCGCTTTACCTTCGTGCGCATCAAGTATGACGCGCGAGGGGGTTTGGGCGACTTCGGTTTCGGTCGAGGCGATCCGCGGTGGAACCACGATTATCCGCGTGCCGAGCAGCACTTTACCAAAATCCTCGCCGAGCTGACCACGGTGCGACCCCGGGTCGATGCATCGAATATCCTCTCATTCGATGATCCGGACCTGTTCAAGTACCCGATTGCGTACCTTTGCGAGCCGGGATTCTGGGTTCCCAACGATGCCGAGGTTGCGGCCCTCAGGGCCTACATCGCCAAGGGCGGGTTTCTGATCATCGATGATTTTGCGGGACGACAGATCTTCAACCTGCAGGAACAGCTCCGGCGCGTGCTTCCCGAGGCGAGGATGCAGCCGATTCCGGTCGAGCATCCGATCTTCGATTCGTTCTATCGGATCCGATCATTCGAGCAGTATGTCCATCCGTACCAACGGGTGCAGACCGAGTTTCTCGGCATCTTCGAGGACAACGATCCCACCAGGCGCCTGATGGTGGCGATCAACTACAACGGCGATATCGCCGAGTATTGGGAGTACTCCGATACCGACTGGTTCTCCGTCGATATTTCGAATGAAGCGTACAAGCTCGGCGTCAACTACATCGTCTATGCGCTCACCCGCTGATCGAGGTCTCGCGTGACCCTTACAACACCAGCCATCGGATCCGATTCCGACGATCGTCTCGTTGCGGATCGATTACATGTCGCCGCCGGCCGGATCAAGGCCGAGCTTGCCAAGCGGATCGTCGGGCAGGAAGCGGTCGTCGAACAGTGCCTGATCGCGCTGTTGTCGGGCGGCAACTGTCTGCTGGTCGGCGTTCCCGGCCTGGCCAAGACGCTGCTGATTCAGACATTGGCGGAGGTGTTGGATCTTTCCTTCCAGCGGATCCAGTTCACCCCCGACCTGATGCCGTCCGATGTCACCGGCACCGACGTGATCCAGGACGACCCTGCCACGGGCCAGCGCCGGCTGGTCTTCATGCGCGGGCCGGTCTTTGCCAATGTGGTGCTGGCTGACGAAATCAACCGCACTCCTCCGAAGACGCAGGCGGCACTGCTCGAGGCAATGCAGGAGCGGCGAGTCACGGTGCAGGGCAAGACCTATCTGCTCGAGCCGCCCTTCCATGTATTTGCAACGCAGAACCCGATCGAGCTGGAAGGCACCTATCCGTTGCCCGAAGCGCAACTCGATCGATTCCTCTTCGAGGTCGTGCTCGATCACCTGTCCCTGGCCGACGAGATCAAGGTGGCGCGCCAGACCACCGGGGTTCAGGGCGGATCGCTCGAGCGGGTCGTCACCGGTGCGGAGCTGGTCCAGTTCCAGCATCTGGTGCGTCGGGTGCCGGTTGCCGATCCGGTAGTCGAGTATGCCGTTGGCTTGGTCCGGATGAGCCGTCCGGCTGCTCCCGATGCGCCTGCCTTCGTCCGCCAGTGGGTGTCGTACGGCGCCAGTGTTCGAGCTGCGCAGGCACTGCTGCTCGGCGCCAAGTCGAAGGCTCTGCTCGACGGCCGATCGCACGTCGGCTTCGAGGATATCCGGTTCCTTGCCGCGCCGGTGCTGCGGCATCGTCTGCTGCTCAACTTCCAGGCGCGCGCCGAGCGAATCACGACCGACAGCGTGATCGAGCAGCTGGTCGCGGCGGCGCCGACTCCGCGCTCGGGAATGGCCTGATGTCCGCGGCGTCCAACCTGCTCGATCCCGTCGTGCTGGCCCGGATCGGCGATCTCTCGCTGATCGCGCGGACCATCGTCGACGGCTTCATGCATGGTCTGCATCGGGCGCCACGGCTGGGCCATTCGACCGAGTTTGCCGAGCATCGTTCGTATCAACCGGGAGACGACTTGCGCCGTCTCGACTGGCGCGTCTATGGCCGGACCGACCGGTACTACATCAAGGAGTATGAAGCCGACACCAACGTGTCGGTCCTGCTGGCGCTCGACGTATCGAAGTCGATGCAGTTCGGCTCCGCCGGAGTGACCAAGCTCGAGTATGCCAAGATGCTCGTTGCCGCGCTGGCGTGGTTCTCTCAGCGCCAGGGCGACCGGATCGGGCTGGTACTCTATGCGGACCGCGTGCTGCGCTACGTGCCGCCGTCGACGCGCCACCTCTGGCTGGTGCTGCACGAACTGGCCAACGCATCGGCCGCGGGAACGGGTGGCGGGGTCGATGCCAATCCGGCCATCAACGAACTGCTCGACCGGGGCGGGATCACGGTCTTCGTCTCCGACTGGTACGCACCGCCCGAGGCGGTTACCGGGGCACTGGGGCAGGTCCGCGTGCGTGGCCATGACGTGATTGCCTTTCACGTGCTCGATCCCGCGGAGCAGACCTTCCCCTATACCGATGCGGCGAGCTTCGAGGATCTCGAAACCGGCGAGCGGATCTCGCTGGCCCCCGAACGGCTTCGTACGGAATATCGTGCCGCCTTCGATCAGCATCTCGCGCAGCTGGCTTCGCTGCTGAGCCGATCCAGTATCGACTACGAGCGAGTCTCGACGGCCGATCCGCTCGATCGCGCGCTATATCGATACCTCCACCGGCGCGAAGCGCTGGCCCGGGTTCGCTGATCATGGGACTCGGATGGCTGGTACCGGCACTGCTGGCGGGGTTGGCGGCCATTGTCGTACCCATCCTGGTACACTTGCGCCAGCGCGATCGGCGCGATCCGATTGCGTTCCCATCGCTGATGTTTCTCCGGAGGATTCCGAGCCGTACGGCGGAGCGCCGGCGGATTACCCACCCGCTGTTGCTCTTCCTTCGCGCGCTGGCGGTTGCCGCGCTGGTTGCCGCCTTTGCTCGGCCGTTCTGGCGCCAGGCCGATGCGAGTCCGGCGGCAGGCGAGGTGCGGCGAACGCTGATCGTTGCGGTGGACCGCTCACTCAGCATGGGGTACCGCGGCGTCTGGGAGCGGGTTCGGGACTCAGTCAATGCAGCACTTGGTGCGCTCGGTTCCGGCGACCAGGTGGCGCTGATCGCCTTCGATGACGCGGCCGAGGTGCTGGCGCGGCCCGGTGCCGACCTGGCGGGTTTCCGGACCCTGATGAGTACCCTGGCGCCCGGCTCGGGCGCCGGCCGGATTGCACCGGCCATCCGGGTGGCTCGGGATCTGGCCGCGGAGGCTCGAGGCACTTCCATCGACGTCATGATCGTGTCGGATCTGCAGCGAAACGCCATGGCTGGCCTGGAATCGGTGGAACGGATCCCCGGGGCGACCATGCGGTTCGTCTCCGTGGCGGAACCCGATCCTTCCAATGCCCGGGTCGTTCAGGTCGAGGTGGATCGGCGCACCGAGGGGCGGCGGACCCGTCTGGCCGTCAGCGCACCGATCGCGTCCAAGGGCGCGGCCGGCCGTGAGACTCGCGCCACCCTCCTGGTCAACGGCCGCGAACTCGCCACCACCCGCGTGAAGTTGAGCGCATCGGGAATCACCACGGCCAGCTTCGAACCCGTCTGGATCGCGGAAGGTGAGGGCGTGGCTGCGGTTGCCCTGGAACCCGACGCGCTCGCGGCCGACGACACCCTCCGGTTCTCGCTCACGGCGGCAGCAGGGGTACCCGTGCTGCTGCTGGTTCCGCCCGGTACGCCGGAGGAGGAGGCCGTCTTCCTCGAACGCGCCCTGGCGATCAATCGGGCCCCGGCGCTCGCGCTGACGGTGCGGCGAAACGCGGCCCCGTCGGCTGCGGATCTGGAGCAGAGCCGCGTCGTGGTTGTCGCGGATGCCGGCGCCGTGTCCGCGGCGGGAATGACAAGGTTGCGCAGCTTCATCGACGGGGGCGGCGGACTCGTTCTGGTGGCCGGGCGCTCCGGATCTGGCGCCGCCGCGGCCTGGCTGCCCGCGACGATCGGAACAACCGTCGACCGGACCGCTGATCGGGGTGGTCGTCTGGGACAGCTCGACGGCGATCATCCTGTGTTCGAGCCGTTCAAGGAGGCGCTGGCCCGGGATTTCGGCGCGCCCCGGTTCTTTCGCTATCGCGACCTGACGGCCGATTCGTCGGCCCAGGTCGTCGCTCGTTTCGACGATGGACGCCCCGCCCTGGTCGACGGTACCTCGGGAGGCGGCAGGGTGGTGGTTTCAGCGCTGGCAGTAGGCAGCCTCTGGTCCGATTTCGCCCTGCAGCCGGTGTTTCTCCCGCTGATGCAGCAGCTGGTCGGACACGTGGGTCAGTTGCGGGAAGAGAAGCGCTGGTACGCAGCCGGCGAAGCGGCCGCCGTTCCGCAGGGCGCCACGGCGCTCACCCTGATCGATCCCTCGGGCGAGAGCCGGCGCCTTGCGATGGACAGCATCCGCACGGTCACCCTGCCCAAGGTCGGTATCTACCAGCTGCGCAGTGACCTTGCCTCGGCGCCGGTAGCTCAACTGGCGGTCAATCCGGCGCCGGCGGAGTCCGACCTCACCTCCGTTACCGCGGCCGACGCATTGACGCAGCTGCGGGCTCCGGCCGACTCCGCGACCGCGCCGACGGTGGCACCGCTCACCGCATTCGAGCAGGAACGGCGCCAATCCTGGTGGAGCATTCTGCTGATCCTGGCGCTTTTGGCGCTCGGGGCCGAGACTTTGTATACGGCTCGCGCAACTCGGCGGGCCCGGGAGACGGGAGGCACCGCATGACCGACCGGGACCATATCCACGCCACGCTCGACCAGATCCGGGCGCGCTGGCGCCGTCGTCTGGCGCTCGAATCGCTGGTGGTGCTGGGGGTCGTGCTCGTGTCGCTGGTCGTGCTGGCCGGCCTCGCGTGGGGACTGATTCGCGAGCGCGACACGATGATCAGCGCGGCGCGCTGGACGGCCGCGCTGGCGGTCCTCGTTACTGCCTTCCTGCTGGTCCGTCGCTGGTGGAGCCGCCGCCCGTCGCCTGCGCAGGTAGCCTTGTACGTCGAGGAGCAGTCGTCCGACCTGCGGGCCGCCCTGCTCAGCTCCGTAGCGGTCGAGGGCGATCCCAACGCCTCGCCGGGCCTGGGGGAGCGCGTCTTCGCAGCGGCGCGGCGCGGCCTGGCGTCGATCGATGATGGCCGCGATCTGGAGCGCGACCGGATGCGGCGCGCCGCGGGCAAGTTCGGCGGGCTGATCCTCGCCTCCGGCGCGTTGCTGGCTTTTGGTCCCGCCGGTTTCCGCGACGCGACATTCAGTTTGCTCAATCCCTGGCGGCCGATCGAGCGCGCCCCGGTCTTTTCGGTGGATGTGACGCCCGGGCATGCCGAGGTACCGAGAGGCGGCGCGGTCGACGTTGCTGCGCAGCTTGGCGGGTTCACCAGCCCTGCGGCCGAACTCGTCTTCCGCGCCGACTCGGCCGCCGAGTGGGAACGGATTCCCATGACGCAGGACACCGTGCTCGGCCGCTTCACCTCGCGCCTCTTCGATGTCGATACGCCGGTCGACTACTTCATCGAATCGGAGGGGGTCCGCTCGCCGGCCTTCCGACTCACCGTGGTCGACCTCCCCGCGGTGCGCAGTGTTTCAGCCAGGATCGAACCGCCCCGCTACACCGGCCTTCCCGTCGAGTCGATCGAAGCGGTCGGTGACCTCGCGGTGCTGACCGGCAGTACGGTGCGGCTCAGTGCGCAGCCGACCCGTTCGGCCAGCGCAGCGTTCCTGGTGGTTGAGGGTCGCGCGCCCGAGGCCATGACGATCGGCCCCGACGGCTCCTGGAGTGCGGCATTGCGCGTCGGCGGCGATCTTTTCTGGCGGATCGACTTGGTTTCTGAAGACGGCCGTCGGATCACGGGGCTGCAGTATGCGGTGGATGCGCTGGAGGACGCCCCACCCACGGTGCGTTTCTCCGCCCCCGGTCGAGATACCAAGCCCACCACCATCGAGGAAGTGACGGCGCAGGTCGAAGCGTTCGACGACTTCGGCGTCCGCCGCCTGCTGCTGCACGTCAGCGTCAACGGTGCGGCCCCGACCACCCGCGTGTTGGCCGACTCCGCCGTATCGGCGCTCCGCGACATCGCAGCGGCGCACACCTTCTTTCTGGAGGAATGGTCGCTCCAGCCGGGAGATCTGATCGCGTACCACGCGGAGGCAATCGACGGTGCCGGGCAGTCCGGCGTGAGCGACATGTACTTTCTGGAGATCCGTCCGTTCGACCGTACCTACCGGGAAGCGGAGCAGAGTGGGATGGAGGGTGGCGGCGGAGGCGGGGAAACTCCCGACGGGCTGTCCGAGCGCCAGCGACTCATCGTGGTCGGCACCTTCAATGTCACCCGGGACAGCGCCGGTAACACGCGGAGTTATCGCGAGAATGTGACGACCCTGGCTATCGGCGAGGGCCGGATTCGGCAGGACGTTGCGGAACTCCGGCGTCGAATTGCACAGCGCGGCATGGTCCGGGTCGACTCGACCTTCATCGTGATCGGTGAAGCTCTCGACTCTGCGGCGGTCCACCTTCAGGAGTCGGAGGAGCGTCTGGGTCGTCACGATCCGCGAGCGGCACTGCCGTCGGCGCAACAGGCATTGACTCACCTCCAGCGGGCCGAGGCGGCTTACCGTGAGGTGCAGGTTTCTCGGCAGCAGGGCGGCGGCGGTGGAGGGGGTGGCCAGCAGCGGAATGCGGAGGAGTTGGCGGACCTGTTCGAGCTGGAAACGGACCGGCTGCAGAACCAGTACGAGTCGATGCAGCGAGATCAAGGCGCCGAGGCCGAGCGCACGCTGGACGAAACGGCGGAGCGACTCAGGCGGCTGGCAGCGCGACAGCAGCAGGAAAACGAGCGGATGGCGCGGATGGCCGACGCGATGCGCAATCGTTCCTCGCAGGGTGGTGGGGGGAGCGGCAACGCACAACGGCAACTGGCGGAGGAGACGGCGGAGGCCGCCCGGCAGCTGGAGCGCCTGTCCAGGGAGCGCCAGGATCAGGGAATGGCGGACGCGGCGCGTCGGCTCCGCGAGGCGGCCGATCGGATGCGCCGCGCGGCTGGCACCGATCCGCAGGCGGCCCCGGGGCAGGGGAGCGAGGCGTTGGAGCAACTGCGAGACGCGGCTCGGCAGCTCGAACGGTCCCGTTCCGAGGGGCGCCAGAACGAGGTACGTCAGCTCGAAGCGCGTGCGGAGTCGTTGCGGCAACGCCAGCGTGAAACGGCCGACCAGGCCACCTCGCTTCCCGCGGACCCGGCGGAGCGTCGTCGTCGGGCGGCGGCGCTGAGTGAGCAGAAGGAAGAGATGGCCCGCGATGCAGAGCGGCTTGCTGTTGACACTGAGCGCCTTTCGCGGGACGCGGCTCGGGAGCAGCCCGCCGCTGCGCGCAAGCTGACCGAAGCGACGGAGGGAATGCGCACCGATCGAATCGGCGACAAGCTGCGATTCTCTCAAAGTCTGTTGCAGCGTGGATCGCAGGAGTATGTCCGACAGTTCGAGGAACAGATCGCCGAGAATCTGGCAGACGCGGCGGGACGGTTGCGGGAAGCGTCACGAAGCCTGGTCCAGGGGGAAGGCAGCCGGGAGAATCGGGCAATGGAGCGAGCCCGGGATCTGGTGCGCGGACTCGAATCGCTCAACGAGCGGGCCCGGGCCGAGCAGCGGCGGAGTCAGGGCGCGGCGGGGTCCCAGAGCCCGGGAGAGACTCGTGAACCCGCCAGGTCCGGTGAAACTGCTCCGCAGGCTGGAGGGGCTCGGGGCGGCGCGCCCGAGGGTGCCGATGCGCAACCCGGCCGGCAGTTCGCCCGGGAGTTCAGGGTCCGCCGCCAGGCTGCGGAGTCGCTTCGCGCGGACCTCCGGGCGATTGGCGAGGAGACGGCCCCGCTCGATCGGGTGCTCCAGCAGTTCCGCCAGCTGGACGATCAGCGGACCTTCGAAGACGCGGCGGCGCTCGACCGGCTGGAGCGGGACCTGATCGCCGGCTTGAAAGAGATTGAGTTTGCGCTCTGGCGACGGTTCGGCGACAACAGCGGGCAGCGACCGGCGGCCGGCGCCACGGCCCGAGTGCCTCCGCAGTATCGGGAACTGGTCGAGGAATACTACCGGTCGCTCGCCAGGCAGCGCCCGACGACCGCCGTGCCGTAGGCCGCCGAGAAACCGCGCTGATCACGGGAGCGTAGAGAGAGGGATACTCCCTTGCCGACAGGTTTGACATGTTCGCTACGGTTCTCGTGCTCAATAGGCTCGGGTTTGCGGCCGCTCGAGTGCTGCGCTACTTCGGCGGCGGCGCTGCAGCGGTTGTCGCGATAGCCGGACCGGTCTCGGCGCAGACGGCCGCGCCCGTTTCCGCCATCGAGTATCAACTGAGCTTCGACCGAACCACCGCTGCAACGCGGTCGGTCGATGTCGCCATGCGCTTTACCGCCGGGGCGGCCGGACCGATCGAGCTCTCCCTCCCCGCCTGGACACCAGGCGCGTACGAACTCAGCTACTTTGCCAAGCGAGTCGCCGATTTCCGGGCAGCGCAAGGTGGGCAGAAGCTGCGCTGGGATAAGCGGGACTACGATACCTGGCGGGTCCAGGTGGGACAACCGGGCCCCGTGGAGGTTCGCTTCCGCTTTCTGGCGGACACACTCGACAACGCCATGGCTTGGGCCCGTGAGGACTTCACCTTCGTCAACGGGACCAACGTCTTTCTCTACCCCGAAGGGTCGGACCTGGCCTTCCCGGCGTCGGTCCGTATCGAGACCGAAACGGACTGGCGGGTGGCGACCGGGATGAATGCCACAGGCCCGCGCCAGTTCGATGCGCAGAACTACCACGACCTGGTCGATATGCCGTTCTTCGTCGGCCGGATCGAGGTGGACTCTGCGCAAGTCGAAGGGCGCTGGCATCGCCTGGCCACCTATCCGGTTGGTGCGCTGGCGGGGCGCGACCGCCAGACGCTCTGGCGCCAGATCCAGGCCATGGTGCCCACCATGTCGCGGGTCTTCGGTGACACGCCGTGGCCGCACTATACCACCATGCTGGTGTTCGACTCGGGGTACGGCGGCGGCAGCGCGCTCGAACACCAGAATTCGCATATCGGGATCTATCATCCCGGGTTTGCGGGGTCGGAGGTGCTCGCGTCGATCACTGCGCATGAGATCTTCCATGCCTGGAACGTCAAGCTGCTGCGCCCGGCGGACCTGGTGCCGTATCGATACGACCAGGCCCAGCCGACTACGCTGCTCTGGGTCAGTGAGGGCATCACCGACTACTATGCCGACCTGGCGCTGGTGCGGGGCGGCATCATCGATTCGACGCTCTTTCTCAACGTGACCGGCGGTAAGCAGCAGGAGGTCGATGCCTTACCACCGGTTGCGCTGGAAGATGCATCGCTGTCGACCTGGATTCAGCCGAGCGACGGCACCGGCACGATCTACTACCCCAAGGGCTCATTGGCGGGGCTCCTCCTCGACATTCTGATTCGAGATGCCAGCGACAACAAGGCGTCGCTCGACGATGTGATGCGTTCGCTCTATCGGTCGACCGGCAAGGCCGGGGGGCGCGGCTTTACCACCGACGACTGGTGGCGTGAGGTCAGCGTGGCTGCCGGGCGAAAGGATTTTGCGGATTTCGCTGCCCGGTATATCGACGGGCGCGATCCGCTTCCGTGGGAGTCGGTTGGTCCGCTCGCCGGTATCCGGATGGTCGTCGACAGTATCCTGGAACCCAGGATCGGCGTGGCCACCTACTCCGGCCCCGACGGTCGAGAGGTGGTCACTCAGGTTACGCCCGGCTCGGCCGCCGCTGCTGCCGGGATCCGCAACGGCGATGAACTCATCCGGGTGGGCACTATCGCGGTCGATGCGGACTTCGGTGCGCTGTTTCGGATGCGATATCGCCAGCGAATCGGTGAGGCCATCCCGGTCGTGGTTCGGCGGGACGGGCGCGATGTCACGGTGTCGCTCACGGTCCGTGGCGAGCCCCGCGCCGAGCGGCGGCTCGAGTACGACCGTCGCGCCTCACTCAAGGCGATGCGAATTCGCCGCGGCATTCTCCAGGGCACTACGGAATAGCCTGGTAACCCGGATGGCGCAGCGGGGTGATGCTGCCGCTCGAACGGGTCGAGGACAGGGTGGAAACGACGAAGGGCCGGCGGATGCCGGCCCTTCGTGCATAGCAATCAGACAGGTGGATTCAGGGCTTAGTGGCCTGCATCGGAGGAACCTGAGCCAGCAATTGCCGCTGGGTCGGACTCCGCTGCAGGTACTCCATTGCCGTCTGCAGCTGGCGATCGTACTTGATCGACCGCCGGAACCAGGCCGAGTCGCCGAAGGCGAGGCGTGAGGTCCAGCGCTCGAGTTCGCGGTCCACCAGAGCCGATCCGGCATCGTACTGCTCGCGGGTTACCGGAACTTTGGTGGCCTGCAGCTTCTTCCAGACGGTTTCCCGCCAGGCCGGCTGTACCGCAAAATCCGGCTTGACCGAGCCCTTGACGTCGAGGCTGGTCGAGTAGAGCGCGATGTACCATTGCGACTGCTGCGGGCCAAAGGCGCGGGCCAGATTCCGTTCCGCATCGGACAGCGTATCGGGCTGTACCACGAGGTCGGGCGTAATCCCGCCGCCGCCCAGAATCGGTCGACCGGCGTCCGACTTGAAGACCGGGCGCTGTCTAGTCGAATCGGTCGGGTTCGGCTCCTCGGCGTACTCGACGAAGCGCTCGTCGCCCAGGCGGTCGTGATCGGCCTGGATCGACCGTCCGCTCGGCGTGTACCATTTGCCGGTGGTGATCTTCATGGCCCAGCCGCCATCGAGCGGATAGAGGGTCTGCACCAGTCCCTTGCCGTACGACGTCGTGCCGACGACCAGGGCGCGGTCATGGTCCTGCAGGCTGCCGGCCACGATCTCGGAGGCCGACGCACTGAACCCGTCGACCAGCACGGCTACCGGCATCGAGTCGACCACCGAGGTCCGGGTGGCGCGATAGACCTCGGGCGTCCGGCCGCGATGCCGCACGCTGGCCAGCTCCTGGCCGGGCCGGAAAAAGAGATTGCCGATTTCGAGCGCCTGTTCCAGGCTGCCGCCGCCGTTGCCCCGAACGTCGATGATGAACGCGCGGGCGCCCTGCTGCTTGAGGCTCTGGAGCGAACGCTCGACATCCTGCGCAGCCGATTCGTTGAAGCTCTGCAGCGGGATGTAACCCACGCCGCCGTCGAGCACCAGCGAATAGGGCACAGCGGGTACCCGAACGACCGCGCGTTTGAAGGTGGTGTGGATCGGTTCAGGCTGGCCGGGGCGCTGGAAGACGACATTGACGTCGGTCCCCGGTGTGCCCAGCAACCGCTGCGACACTTGTTCGAGCCGGAGGCCGGTTACCGGGACCGAGTCGACGGTAACGATACGGTCGCCGGCCAGGACACCACCCTTTTCACTCGGTGCGTTGGGAAAAACCCGGGCCACGATGATGGCGCCGTCCTGGCTTTCGATCTGCATTCCGACGCCGGCGTAGTTGTTGCGAAGCGTCTGACGCTGGAAGGACGCGAGTTCTTCCGGAGAATAGAGATCGGCGTACGGATCGTTCAATTGCTTGACGAGACCGCGTGCCGCTCGTTCGAAGATGGCGGCGCGTTCCAGTGAATCGACCGCGCTCTCCTCGATCCGCTGGATCACCTGCGAAAAGAGCCTCGCTCCATCGCCGGCAGATTGGCTTTGAATGAACGCGCCGACCCCCAAGGGAAGGCTCAAGACAACCGCAGCGGTAAGCCAATGGCGACGTCGCATATTTCGAATCGCTCCCATCAGTGACAAAAAAGCGCCGGAGCGGCGCTCGCTATTCCTTAACCGTGCATCCTTCGCGCCACCCTGACACGGTCACTGAACTTAACTAACCAGAAAAACGGCCGTTCGACAACCCGCTTCGGACCGGCGGGAGGGAAAACGGTCGCAGGGGGATCGATAGTGACCGATCCCCCTACCAATACTCTACGGATGACTGCCGAAAAATGTTCGCGAGGAGGCTCAGGGCTTGGTCAGGATGTCCTCGAACAGCGCCAGTGCCCGGGGGTCGTCAGACTGGCCGAGCCAGAACATGGCTTTGCGCCTGACGCCGGGGTTCGGATTGGATCGGGCGACCCGGAGCAGGATTGGAACCCCTTGATCCTTCGGAAGTTGCGACACGGCAAAGACGGCGTGCTCGCGGACTTGCCGGTCGTCTCCCTCGTCGGTCACGATCTCCTCCAGGCCCGCTGCCGCCTTGTCGCCGGCCGCCTGGCTGAGCCAGAATACGGCATTCTTCCGGCTCGAAGTCTCCACCTGCCGGTCGCGAGCCAGCTCGAGCAGATCCGGCCACAGGATGACGCTGTCGGCCAGCGTGGCCGGGAAGATCAGATCGTTACCCTTCCCGGAGCTTTTTCGGGCCATGGTCAGCAGCCCGCGAGCCGCCTCAGCCGCGCCGATCGGACCCAGATCGGTGACCCGTTCATCCGATGGTTTCCAGGTTCCTCCGACCACGGTACGAACCGATCGAACCTCGCCCCCCGTGACCCGGAACCGAATCCGGACCGGACCCTCTTGGCACGGGCGGGAGCGCCAGTCGCGCCAGTCCCCGGACATGGTCACGTGGTTGTCGCGATTGAGGTCGCGAATGAACGTGGCGCCGTCGCCGCAGATGCCCTCCCGGGCGGCGAACGAGATCCGAACCTCGCCGTCCGGCGCGGAGGCGATCCGCGCCGGCAGGTTCTGCGCACCGAGGCCGTCCGCAGCCAGCGCGGCGAGGAGGAGCCCGGTCGTCGTCAATCCGAACGTTTTCATGAGGTAGCTCTCCTTCACGGCTTCGACAGGATTTCTTCCAGGAACTCCGCCACCCGCGGATCGCGGGATTGGGAAAGCCAGAACATCGCCTTCTTGCGCAGCTCCGGATCTTTGTCGCCCCGGGCGATCTCGATCAGCTTGTCGACGGCGGCGCGTTCCTTCCGCTGCGAGTAGGCAAAGACCAGCTGCTCCCGGATTTCTCGTTCGTCGATCCGGTCATAGAGCGAGAAGAGTTCGGGCAACCCGGTACCACCGGACTGGGCAATCCAGAAGATGGCGCGCTTGCGGATATCGATGTCTTCGCGGCCGTCCCGGGCAATGCCCAGCAGCCAGGCCTGTGCCTCGGCACCGCCCTGTTGCGAGACGGCAAAGACGATCTTGTCCTTGATGGCACGTTCCGATGACGAGCTGAAGATGCCCTGCAGGAACTCGATGTTGTTGCCGCCCCCGGTCTGTCCCAGCCAGAAGATGGCGCTCTCGCGCAGCTTGATCGGCGCCCCGGTGCGCACAGCGTAGTCCCGGAGCGCTCGGTTGGCATTAGTCGAGCCGATTTGCGACAGGGCAAAGATGGCCTTGTCCTGGACCGCGGCGTCACCCGACGATTTGAGCAGCGAGTCGAGCGCAGTAACCGCGCGGTCGCCGCCCGCCTGACCCAGCCAGAAGACGGCCTGCTCGCGAACTTCGGGGTCCGGATCGGAACGGACCGCGTCGAGCAGCATGGCCTCGGAGCCGCCCTGCTGCGAGATCAGGAACACGGCGCGGCGCCGAAGGCAGGTCGAGGCCTCGTCGCGACGAGCCATGATCTTCTGGAGAATCGGCATGGCCCGGTCGGAGTCCATCTGCAGCAACGCGTCGAGGGCGGCAATCCGCTCGTCGTTGCGCTGCTCCCGGCAGGCCGTCCTGCTCGTCGAGCGGGTTCGAGCCGACTCCGTTCGAGCCCGAGCCGCGTCCAGATCGGCAAGCGCGCCAGCTTGTCGGGTGGTGGCTTCGGCCAGGGCCTGGACCTCGGCCGCTGCCCGCGCATCGCCGCGCTGAGCCAGCTGGGCATTGATCCGGGCCAGCAGGCTGGTGGCGTCGTCCCGGGTCCGGGCGTTCGGATGCGCCGTCCGCTGCGTGAGGAGCGCCGTTCGGGCCGCCTCGAGGCTCGCGCTGGTGCCGCTACGGTACTGGGCCCAGGCCTCCCAGTAGTACGAGTCGGCGGCGTAGCTCGAACGAGGATGGCGTCCGTGAACCTCCGCAAAGAGATAGGCGGCGCGGGTGTAGCTGCCCCGGTTGAGGGCGGACCTCGCCTCCCGGTAGAGGGAGTCGGCCGGATCCTGCATTGCCCAGGCAGCCGGGGGTGTCATCAGCGGGCCGTCGCCGCCATTCGGGAGCTGGGTCAGGGCCGGCAGGGCGGCTGTGATCGCGAGGATCGTCAGGAAGCGCATGGTCGTTTGCTCCGGATCTATAGGGTCAGGCCGCCCGGCCCTGCCGGCACCGCGTGGCGGAGCCGAGGACGGATGGCGCGATTGGACAGGTTCTCATCGATCAGCTCGCGGTCGATCGCCGAGCCGTTACCGTCGAGCTGGGCCACCTGAACCAGCAGCATCTCGAGGTCGGTCAGCAGTGCGCGGATGGCCGGATCGGTCAGCCGTTTGGAGTCGAGCAGGAGTTGGGTCTTGGTCAGCAGCGACTGGGCGCTGATGGCGACTTCGCGCTCGTTGCCGGAGTCGAGATCGATCAGCAAGGCCTCGACCTGGCCCAGGTGCTCCACGGCGGCGTACCGCATCACACTCTCACCGCGGCGCTCGGTGTCAGCGGCGGCCCGATCAGCAGCGATCGGCCCGGTCAGGTCGGCGGCGGTCCAACGCCCAATGCCGATGCCAATCACCAGCACGGCGGCCAGGGCTGCCAGGCCCCTCATCCAGCGGGTTCGCCGCCGGCGGGCGGCTTCCAGGTCGAGTACCGAGCCGCTCTTTCCGCGACTGGTCGCGGGGGCCTGTCGGCGAGCCTGGATTCGAGTCCAGATCTCTTCCCGGGGCGTCGCCGGAGGCTCCCGGAACCCTCGGGCCAGCTCGCTCAGCCGGGGGTCGAGTTCGTCACGATCATCGGTCATTGAGTTACCCATCCTCCCGCAAATGCCGCCAGCGCCTGACGCAGCTTCGATCGAGCCCGGCTCAACTGGGCCTTCGAGGTGCCTTCCTGAATCCCGAGCGATCTGGCGATCTCGCCGTGGGTGTAGCCCTCGACATCATGCATCACGAACACCGTCCGGTACCCATCCGGCAGCCCCGCCACGGCCCGATCGAGACTGGCTTTGAGATCCGGCTCGCCGTTCGGAAGGGCGGGGACCGGGATCTCGATCAGGTCGAAATCGACGCTGTTTTCCCTGAACCGCTTGGTCTTCCGCAACGCGTTGTAAATCACCGAATACGCCACGCTCGTGATCCAGGTCGACAGCGCCGCCTCGCCCCGGAACGTGGCCAGGCGGTCGAAGATCCTGATGAACGCCTCCTGGGTGCAGTCGGCGGCCAGCTCCGAATCGCCCGTGAGCCGAAAGGCCAGCCGGTAGACCCGATCCACGTGCAGGTCGTACAACTCCCGTTCGGCGAGGGGGTCACCAGCCAGGACTCGACCGACCAAGTCGGTAGCGCTCACGAAACTCCGGAGTTGAGGTGGCGAACCCGCCGTCACAACCTTCTGACAGGATCCCGACCGGAAAGGTTGCTTGGTCGGGAGTGCTGGCAAGGATCAGACGTCAGGGGTTAGGCATCAGACATTCAGACATCAGACATCAGGCTGAGGGATTGATAAATGAATGAATGAATCATTTATTATTGACATGGCACGATCTAAGGCTCCAGGTCGACTGGAAGACATCGCAGCAGCGGCACTTTGGGCCTTTGCTGATGCTGGCTATGATCGAACCAAGATCGCTCATGTCGCTGCCCGGGCGGGAGTCGGGCCGGGGACGGTCTACCTCTATGCCGAAGACAAAGAGGCATTGTTCGAACTGGTGCTCTTGAGGGCCCTCGAAAGCCCAATCGTGGCCCATCCCAGCCTGCCTTATCGGAAGACCGATCGACCGGCCCGGACGCGGCTGATCGACGAATGCCTCCACGAGGTGGCGCATTTCCCTCAGCTGTGGATCGGGAGTCAGCGGCGAGTCTACGAAGGTGCACGGGAGGAGTATGTAGGAATACTACTAGAAATGGCCCGCTGGTTTCGCCGCTATCGCGCCGCCATTCTGCTGGCCCAGCGAAATCGCTACGACTGGCCTGAACTGTTCGAGGCGTTCGATCGGGTGGTCTGGAGCGACGTCCAGCGTCGCCTCAGCGGCTACCTGACCTCGAGGATGCGAGCCGGCGCCCTCGTGACCATCGGCGACCCCGGGCTGGTGGCTCGGTTTGCGGTCGATGCCCTGGTTGCGGGCCTGGTCGCCGGGCCGGTCTCGGGATCCACCCCGGAGCGCCCGGGCGATGAGGAGGTCCTGGTGACCCTGATCAGCTCGGCCGTCGTGATCCCCACCGCCCCGACCGGAAGCGAGCCCATGCCGCCGCTCTCGCTGCCGGGTGTCGCCCCCACCGAACCCGGTCCGCTCCCGACCGACGACGTTCATTGATCTGTCGGAGCCGAGCCGGGTCAGGGGATCTGTTGCCAGGTCTTACCCATCAGTGCCAGAACCCCGGCATAGAGTTCGATCCCGTCCCACAGGTTCTGCAGCCGCAGATTCTCGTTCTCACCGTGCTGATTGTTGTCGTGATTGACGATCGGCAGGACGGCAAACTGGGCTCCCAGTACCTGAACGAATTCGGCCAGCGGCAGGCTGCCGCCCAAGGTCGGAACCCGCATGATGGACGCGCCGAGGAAGCCGTCGACGGCGGCCAGGAGGGCGCGAGAACCGGGACCATCGACCGCCGTCCGTGCCGACGGATAGCCGCCGAGCCAGTTGAGCCGGGCAATCCTGGGGTGGGCGCGACGGGTGGCCGAATCGGGCGGTGAGGAGACGACATGAAAGCCCTGGGTGCGGATATGCTGCTCGACCAGGCTTCGGATCCGTTCCGGCGTCTGATCGGGTACCAGGCGGAAATCGAGGTAGGCGGCGGCCTCCGGAACGATCACGTTGGCCCCGCCACCGGCCGCTCGCCCGCCGGCCAACCCGCTCATGTTGAGGGCCGGCAGGGCAATCTGTTCCGGCAGGGAGGCGGCGGCGCCCTCGGTCCGGCCGATCTGGAACTCACCGATCAGTTGCGTTTCGACCGCCGGGATCGACCGCAACGCTTCCCGTTCGGTGGCCGTCAGTGGCACCACGTCGTCCATGAACCCGGCGATGGTGATCCGCCCCTCCGTATCACGCATCGAGGCCAGCAGGTGCACCAGCATGGTGTTGGCGTTGGGTGCCCAGTTGCCATAGTGCCCGCTGTGCAGCGGCCGAATCGGCCCGTACACCGTGAGGTCGAGGCCGGTGACGCCGCGGACGCCGAAGACCGCCTGCGGGGCGCGGGTCTGATGGACCGGGCCGTCGCCGAAGATCCAGAAATCGGCCTCGAGCAGCGAGCGGTGTTTGGTGAGCATGGCGCGGAGGTTGGCCGAGCCGGCTTCCTCCTCGCCCTCGAAGAAGAACTTCAGGTTGACGGACAGCGGCGTTCCCGACGCCCGGAGCGCGTCGATGGCGTGCAGGATGGCGACGATTGGTCCCTTGTCGTCGCTGACGCCGCGGGCATAGAGGCGAGCTTCCGGGTCGAACCGGCCGTTGGCGCCTCCCAGATCGAGTTCGGTCGCCCGAGGGCCCAGTGGTCCGGATCGCAGTACCGGCCGCCATGGTGAACTGGCCCATCGGGTTGAGTCGACCGGCTGGCCGTCGTAATGGGCATAGAACACCACTGTGCGGGTGGCTCCCGGGGTCAGCAGTTCGCCATAGACAGCCGGCGGCGTATCGTCGAGTTCGAGGATGCGCGCCGAGATGCCGCGACGCTCCATCATGCCGACGAGATGGCGGGCGTTGGTGCGGATATCCTCGAGGTTGCTGGCCACGTTCGGCAAGGCGACGAAGTCGGCCAGTTCGCGCACGATGGCCGCCTCGTGCTTGACCCGGTATTGGCGGATATCATTCCGGAGCGCAGATTGCGCCGAGAGTGACGCGCTGAGCCCGGTCGCCAGAATCAGTGCCGCCCCGAAGCTCTTCCCTCGGGAGGCGCGGTCGAGTCGAAACCGCGTTGCCGGCGACCTCGTAGGCTGCCGGGGGAGCATGAGCCCGGTCCTGGTTGCGTCATTCATGGCAGTCACCGTCATCGAGAAAGCGGACATGGCCAATTCTTCCGACAAGAGCCGTGCAGTGACCCTGATTCTCGGTCTGACGCTCGGCATGTTCGGTGCGCATCGATTCTATGCCGGCAAGATCGGAACCGGGCTCCTGATGCTCGCGACGTTCGGCGGTTGCGGCATCTGGTATCTGGTCGACAACATCATGATTGCGACGGGTGGCTTCCGGGACGCCGATGGGAAGCTGATTTCCCGCTGGGAGCCCGAGGGCGACGCGCTCGGTACCGGGGTGCCGCAGGAACTGCTCGACGAGATCTACTCGCTGCGGACCGAGGTCAACGAACTGCACGAGCGCGTCGAATTCAACGAACGCCTTCTGTCCGAACGGAACGCGCCTCGACCGGAAGATCGTTAGGCACCGTTCCGGTCTCTTCCACGGCAATCGGATCGCCCACCTGCAGGGTGCCGGTACCGCGGTGTGCCACATTCATGCCGAACATCACGCCCTTGGTGCGCTTGCGGAACCCCGCCAGCGCCCGGAGCGGTTCTTTCCCGCGCGCGCCGGTGGCCTGGTCGGTGGTGGTGATGGGGCAGCGGGCGCACAGTTTGAGCCCTTCGAACCGGATCCCGCCGGCGGTAAAGGCGCGCCAATGGTCTTCAGCAAAGGGCGCGCTGCCTCGCACCACCAGGTTCGGCCGGAATCGGTTCATCGGAAGCGGCGCGTCGAGCCGGCGGTTCAGGTCGTCGAGCGATGCCTCGCCGATCACCAGAATCGGGAACCCGTCGGCAAAGCTCACCCGGGCGCCGATTGGGTCGAAGGCGGGGTCGGTACGGCGCAGCGCCTGATCCGGGATATAGACCAGACGGAGTGAGGCGCCCAGCACCTGGCTGATCCATCCGGCGGCGGTTTCGCCCAGGTCGACGCCGTCCGTCTGATCGTCCCAGATGGTGACCCGTCGCGTCGGGGTGCCGGATTCGGGCCGCGCCAGTACCAGGGGCTCGATGTTCGGGGCGGAGAATGTGGCCGCGTCGGTTGTCGGGATCGCTCCGACCTGACAGAGCGTCGGGATTTCCCGCTGGGTCACGAACGTTCCCTCAGGGTCGATCACCATCCAGCGCCGGTCGTCCCTGGGACCGAAATGGTCCAGCTCGACCCGGTTGAGGGACAGTCCCCGACCGCTCTTGAGCGGATAGATATGCAGGGAGGCGATCGTGGTCATCGAGTGCGTCGGATTCGGGAGCATCAGAATGTAACCCCGAGATGGCGACCAGATCTCGTTTGAGGATTGGTTGATCCGCAGGCGGGTCGAGGTGTTGCAAAACTGGCCGCGCGTAGGTAGCTCCATAGGCTATGAAAACACCCTCACATCAGTTTCTCCGGGCCCTGCTCAGCGCGCCCGGCCCCTCCGGCTTCGAGGCCGGGCCTGCCCGCCTCTGGCGTGATGAGGCGGGCGCCTTTGCCGATACGGTGTCGGCCGATGTCAGTGGCAACTCGTACGCGACGATCCGGGGTCAGGCCGAGGTGCCCGGGGTGATGCTTGCCGGGCATATCGACGAGATCGGCCTGATGGTCCTCCACATCGATGAACACGGCTTCTTGAGCTTTGACACCATCGGTGGCTGGGACGAGCAAGTCTTGGTGGGCCAACGGGTTATCCTCCTCGGCCGCGACGGGCCGGTGGCCGGCGTGATCGGCAAGAAGCCCATCCATCTGATGGAAAAGGAAGACCGGGAAAAGCCCAGCAAGCTCAAGGATCTCTGGATCGACATCGGCGCCGTGTCGCAGGCCGAGGCGGCGGAGCGGGTCCGGATCGGCGATGCGGGGGTGCTGGACGCGGGCGTGCTGGAGCTGCCCAACGGCCGGATCGTGAGCCGCAGCATCGACAATCGGATGGGAGCGTTCGTGGTGCTCGAAGCGCTCCGATTGCTGGCCAAAGATCGGCCCAAGGTGCCGGTGACGGCGGTGGCGACGGCCCAGGAGGAGATTGCCTATACCGGGGGCGGCGCGCGCACCTCGGCGTCGGGCCTGCTGCCTGCGGCGGCCATCGTGGTCGACGTGACCCACGCGACCGATACGCCGGGGTCCGATCACAAACGGCACGGCGAGGTCAAGCTCGGTGGCGGGCCGGTGCTGTCGCGCGGGTCGGCGGTCAATCCGCGGGTGGCCGAGCTGCTGGCCGAAACAGCGGAGGCGCTCAAAATCCCGTACACCTGGCACGCCTCGCCCAAGTTTACCTCGACCGACGCCGATGCGATCTTTACTTCGATGCGCGGCGTGGCCACCGGGCTCGTATCGGTGCCGAACCGCTATATGCACAGCCCGAACGAAATGGTGGTCCTGGAAGACCTCGATCGAGCTGCGGTACTGCTGGCGGGATTTGCGCGGCGGGTCACCACGGAGACCAACTTCATTCCATGAGGAAGCGGGGCAGGATGCGGTTTGTAGGGTGGGTGACGGTTTTGGCTCTTGCGGCGCCGGTCGGCACGGCGGCGGGACAGGCAGCGGTCGAAACGGCGCTGCGGCGCGATCTCCAGGTACTGAGCGCCGACAGTCTCGGCGGGCGTTTTACCGGCAGCGCCGGCGGTGATGCTGCAGCGCGCTATCTGGCGCGCCGGTTCGAGGAGGTCGGCGCCAAGCCCGCTCCGGGCGGTTGGTTGCACGAGTTCACCATGACTGCCGACCTGGCGGGATTCCGCGCCTTGCCGGAGGACCGTCGCCCGACCCGGGCCGCCAACGTCGTTGCCGTGATTCCCGGTGCCGATCGCGCTTTGCGTGATGAATATGTCGTGGTTGGTGCGCATTACGACCATCTGGGCGACGGGCACGCCAACTCGCTGGGCACTCCGGGTGAAGTCCACAACGGCGCCGACGACAACGCCTCCGGCACGGCAGCGCTGCTCGAGATCGCCCGGCGTTTCGTCGCGGCCCCCGCGCAGCGAACCGTAGTACTGGTCGCCTTCTCGGGCGAGGAGTTCGGACTGCTCGGCTCGGCTGCCTACGTTCGGTCGGCGCCGGTGCCGATGGACCGTACCGTCGCGATGGTCAATCTCGACATGGTCGGCCGGCTGCGGAACGACCGGCTGCT
The DNA here is from genome assembly GCA_964619465.1 of uncultured Gemmatimonas sp. Taxonomy (GTDB): domain Bacteria; phylum Gemmatimonadota; class Gemmatimonadetes; order Gemmatimonadales; family GWC2-71-9; genus SHZU01. The sequence goes on along the minus strand of CAZUES010000009.1, from coordinate 75,685 downwards.
CGTCTTCGGTTCGGAAACCGCGACGGAGTTTCCGGCGCTGCTCGATTCGCTCAACCAGAGCTTCCGGTTCGATCTCAACTATTCCGGCGACGGCTTCGGTCGGAGCGACCAGCAGTCGTTCTATCTCGCCCGGAAACCGGTGCTCCACATGTTTACCGATCTGCACGAGGACTACCACCGGCCGACCGACGATTGGGAGAAGATCAACCTGCCGGGGCTGGTCAAAGTCGCGGCCTATACCACCGATGTGGTACGCGCCATTGCCGATCGGCGGGCGCCGCTCAGCTTCGTGATGAAGGCGCCGCCTGCGCACAGTGGAGGCGCCGCCGCGCCCGTGTCGGGCGGATACGGTGCGTACCTGGGGTCGATTCCGGACATGGGGTCGGGTGGCCCCGGCGTCCGGTTGTCCGGCGTACGCCCCGACAGCCCGGCGGACAAGGCCGGCCTGACGGAAGGCGACGTGCTGCTGCAAATCGGCGACTTCGAGGTTGCCGACCTGCAGGCGATGACCGACGCCTTGCGCAGCTACAAGGCGGGCGACAGCGCCGTCGTTCGCTATCGGCGCGGTTCGGAAGAGCGTTCCACTACGGTCGTGTTCGGCCAGCGGGGAGGCTGATCATGGCCCTTTTGGATGGAGCGGCGATTGCCGCGGCATTGCGGCAGGCTGCGCAGGATGGCGCCGGGCGACAGGCATTGCTGCAGCTCGCGGCCGATCGGATTCGCGCGGCGGGGTCGCCCTACACCTCGGCGTATCTCTACATGCTGCATGGGCAGGAGCTGGTGCTCGAGGCGTTCAGCGGCCGGGAAACCGACCACACCCGGATCCCGGTCGGCAAGGGCGTCTGCGGCACGGCGGTGGCGACCGGACTCGATCAGAATGTGCCGGACGTGCGGGCCGTCGGGAACTACCTCGCCTGCAATCTCGAGACGCGTTCGGAGCTGGTGGTGCTGATTCGCCGTGGTGAGGAAATTCTGGGCCAGATCGACATCGATAGCGACGTCGTCGATCCGTTTACGGCCGCGGAAGAATCGGAAAACCGCGTTGTGGCCGAGGCGTTGGCCGAACTGCTCTGATCACCTGGGGTACTAACCGCTTGCTCGGCTATTTGAAATCCTCCAGCCAGAACTCGGCCGGGTTTCGCTCTCCTCGGCTGCGCCGCTCCTTTTCCTGATTTCGCAGTTCGACTCGACGGATCTTGCCGCTGATCGTTTTCGGCAGGGCTGAAAACTCGAGGCAGCGGATCCGTTTGTAGGGCGCCAGCTTCGAAGAACAGTACTCGAAGATGGCCCGCGCCGATGCTGCATCGGCTTCCGCGCCGGGTCTCAGCACGATGAACGCCTTCGGCACCGCCAGCCGAATCGGGTCCGGGCTAGGCACGATGGCGGCTTCGGCGACCAGCTCGTGCTCGATCAGGACGCTCTCGAGTTCGAACGGGCTGATACGATAGTCGCTGCTTTTGAAGACGTCATCGGCGCGCCCGACGAAGTGGATATATCCGTTCTCATCGCGGCGGGCTTCATCGCCGGTGCGATAGATGCCGCCGGCCATCGCGGCCTCATTGCGATCGTCATCGCCGTCGTAGCCTGCCATCAGGCCGGTCGGGCGTGGCCTCAGCTGGACGGCCACCTCCCCTTCCTGCGCCTCCCGTCCCTCTCCGTCGACGATCACGATCTGGTAGCCGGGCAGCGGCTTTCCCATCGACCCGGGCACGATCGGGAATCCCGGCGGGTTGCCGACCAGCGCGGTCGTTTCGGTCTGTCCGTAGCCGTCGCGAATGGTCAGGCCCCATTGGGCTTCGACGTGCTCGATGATTTCGGGGTTGAGCGGCTCGCCGGCGCTGGCCAGCTCGCGAAGTCCGCCGGGGCGTTGTCCCATCTCCTCGAGCACCAGCATCCGCCAGACGGTGGGCGGGGCGCAGAGGGAGGTCACCTCGTGCTGCCGCAGTACTTCGATACTGCGCGTTGCGCTGAAGCGCGTTGCGTCGTGCACCAGCACCGTGGCGCCTGCGTTCCATGGCGCAAAGAAGCTCGACCAGGCGTGCTTGGCCCAGCCGGGAGAACTGATGTTCTGGTGAACGCCGCCCTCTTCGAGGCCGAGCCAGAACATCGTCGTCAGGTGACCGACCGGATAGCTCTGATGAGTGTGCAGAACCAGCTTGGCCCTGGCCGTCGTGCCCGAAGTGAAATACAGCAAGAGCGGGTCGGTCGCCTGCGTAGCGATCCGTGCAAGCTTCGCAGGAGCCGCCAGCGCGTCATCATACGGCGTAAAGCCGGCTGCGTTGCCGGTGCAGAGCCGCACACCGAGCCGTTCGGGGTCGCGCACTTTTTCGGACCCGGGCAGATCGGTGATCAGGTGCCGCACTCGGCCGCGTTCGATCCGGTCGTCGACATCATCGGGCGTGAGTTGCGTCGTCGCGGGGATGACGACGGCGCCGATCTTGATCGCGGCGAGCATCGTTTCCCAGAGCGGCTGCACGTTGGAGAGCATCAGCAGGATGCGATCTCCGCGCGCTACGCCCTGGTCAGTGAGATATCGACCGACTCGGTTCGAGCGTTCGTCCAGGTCACGGAAGCTGACGCGAGTCGTCTCGGGTCGGCCGTCGGTTTCCCGGACCAGGATGAGCGCCGTCCGGTCGGTTCGCGCCGCGTAAGTCGAGAACCAGTCCCAGGCCCAGTTGAAGTCGTCGAACTCGGGCCACGCGAACTCCGATCGCGCGCCATCGAGGTCGGCGCGATGGCGGAGGAGCGTTGCGCGGGCGCGTTCGAATCGCTCGGTCGGGTTCATGGCTGCGAACCTACGATTGCCCTCCAGGTTCCGCAATCCGAGTTGAAGCACGAAACGCCGTTGGGCACGCGTGCGCGGTCCGCTGACCGGGGCATCGCCGCGGTGTATCTTGGATCGGAACCTTTGAGCGGCAGTGCCGAGCGCCGGTGATCGACATGAACTCCATCCCCACCATTCTCCACGCGGATCTCGATGCCTTCTATGCGTCGGTCGAGCAGCTGCTCGATCCGTCGCTCTGTGGAAAGGCGATTGCAGTTGGCGGCGGGGTGGTGCTGGCCGCGTCCTACGAGGCCAAGGCATTCGGCGTCCGCAGCGGGATGGCGGGCCGGCGGGCCCGGGAACTCTGCCCCCAGCTGATCTTCGTCCGGGGTCACTTCACGGAGTATCAGCGCCTGGGCGATGCCGCGATCGGCGTCCTGGGAGACTTCACACCCCAGGTCGAGCGGATCTCGATCGACGAAGCCTTTGCCGACGTGGCCGGTTGCACCCACCTGTTCGGCTCGCCGGCCGAGATTGCGCAGGCCATCCGGCGGCGGGTTCGTGACGAACTGGGCCTGCCGATCTCGATCGGCGTGGCGCGCACCAAGCATCTCGCCAAAATTGCTTCGCAGGTGGCCAAGCCGGACGGTCTGGTCGTGGTCGACCCGGCCACCGAACTCGCCTTCCTGCACGACCTGCCGGTAGACCTGATGTGGGGCGTGGGCCCGGCGACCAAGGCCCGGCTGGCAGCGCTTGGCGTGCAGACGATCGGGCAGCTGGCGCGGACCCCGGGCTGGTCCCTCGAGCGCTTGCTGGGCCGAGCGGTAGGTGAGAAGCTGGCGCAGCTGGCGTGGAATCGGGATCCGAGGGACGTCGATGCCCGCCGCCGCGCGCGCTCGGTTGGCGCGCAATCGGCGCTCGGCCGTCGGCCCGCCGACCTTGCCCGTCTCAGGCCGGTGCTGGTTCATCTGGCCGACCGGATCTGCAGTCGGCTGCGCGCCAAGGAGCGGGGCGGCCGCACCGTGACGGTCCGGGTCCGGTTTGCCGATATGCGGGCGGTGACCCGGGCCATCACGCTCGACGCGCCGATCACCGCCACGCCGGTGCTGGCGGAGGTGGCCGAGTCGCTGGTGCGCACGGTGTTCGCCGAGCACGCCCGCGAGCAGGTCGTCTCCCTGCTTGCCATCTCGGTGTCCCACCTGGTTCATCGCCCCGATCTCCAGCTCGAACTCAGTCTCGGCTTGGGCGACGAGTCCCGCCGCTCCGGGACCGAGACGGGCCTGGCTCGGCGGGTTGCCGATCAGGCGGTGGACGCTATCAGGAATCGTTTCGGCTGGGATGCGGTCGGATACGCGTCGGTTGCGCTGGATAAGGGCAGGTCGGTGCCGGACGCTTTCCGGGAACTCGCCGAGAAAGACATCTAGGGCTCGATGGGCTCCCTGCGTCAGGTGCTCAAACTGACGCCCTCCGGGAACTCGCCCGAGAAGGGCATCTAGAACCGCAAAAGGGTCACCCCAAGTGGAGCGACCTCCGCTATTGACAAATTATTTTGTCAATGCGATCATCGAGTCATGGAGGAACTCGAAGTCGTCACCGATGCCGCCGCCGCCGCCGCTGTTCTGGATCCGATCCGGAATCGCCTGCTGGCGGCGCTGTCGAGTCCGGTTTCGGCGGCGGCCGTGGCCGATCGAGTGGGTCTGACGCGGCAGAAGGCCAACTACTACCTCAGATCCCTCGAGCGGCTGGGCCTGGTGTCCGTGGTGGGCGAGCGACAGTGGGGTGGGCTCACCGAGCGACTTTTCCTTGCCAGCGCCGCTTCCTATGTGGTCTCCCCTGACGCCCTGGGACCGATGGCCGTAGACCCCGGCCGGGCCACCGACCGGCTATCGGCGAGCTATCTCGTAGCGCTGGGGGCGCGCATGGTTCGCGAGGTCGGAGCGCTATGGCGGGCCGCTCGGCAGGCAGGCAAGCGCCTCGCCACCTTGTCGATGGACACCGAGATCCGATTCCGAAACCCCGCCGAGCGTGCGGCATTTACACGCGAGCTCACCGAAACCATGGCGCGGCTGGCAGCGCAGTATCACGACGAACACGCGCCCGGCGGACGCCGGCACCGCGTCGTCGTGGTCGCGCATCCGATCATGGCCGAGCCGGAAAGGAGCGCAGGATGCCATTGAAGCACGAGGGCGACCGCCGTTGGGTCGAGATGGAGTTTCTGGTACCCGGCACCCCGGAACAGATCTGGGCCGCGGTGGCAACCGGGCCCGGGATGACGGCGTGGTTCACACCGACCAAAGTCGAAGAACGGGTCGGTGGAACGATCGAGTTCGACTTCGGTGGAGGGGCGACCTCGTCCGGCAAGGTGACCGTGTGGGAGCCGCCGGTGCGGCTGGTCTACGAAGAGCACGGCTGGAACGGTGATGCGCCGCCGGTCGCCACCGAGGTCACGGTGGAAACCCGTTCACGCGGCCGCTGCGTCGTGCGGATCGTGCACAGCATGTTCACCACGGACGACCAGTGGGACGACCAGTTCGACGGCTTCGAGTCGGGATGGCCCGGCTTCATCGAAGTGCTGCGCATCTATCTCTCGCAGCATGCCGGAGCCAAGGCCGCCATGGTCTGGGCGCCGGGGATTCACACCGACCCCTCGACCGATGCCTGGACCATTCTGGCTGGCGGACTCGGCGTTGCCGGCTTGAACCGGGGGGCCCGCTGGGAGGCGCCGGCCGATCTGCCGGCGTGTGCCGGGGTCATGGAGCGGATCAACCAGGACGCCCGGTCGCAGGATGTGATGATTCGGCTCGAGCAGCCGATCCCGGGTGTTGTGTTTGCCGGAGCGTATCGGATGGGGGAGCAAACGCGGGCGACCGTCGGCCTCTACCTGTACGGTGATCAGGCTGCCGAGCTGTCGGCTCGGCTCGAGCCCGCCTGGGTCGAGTGGATGGCGAAGCGATTCCCCTCCTGACCGATCAGCAAAGCCTCCGCGTTGGCGTCGCCGACCTCAGGGCTGGGTCGGCGGCGGCGCTTCCGGGCTTTCCACGTTCACGACGGCGATTGCCACTTCCACCGGAACCTCCGGCTCGGCCGCCGGTGTGTCGTCCGGGACGAACTCCTCCGTGAACATCTCCCAGACCGTCAGGAACAGACCTGCCACGACCGGACCGATCACGAAGCCCGAGAGGCCGACCGATGCCAGGCCGCCGAGGATGGAAATGAAGACGATCCAATCGGGGATCCGGGTATCGCGTCCGACCAGGATGGGGCGAAGCACGTTGTCCACCATACCGATTACCAGCGCACCGACCAGCACCAGGATGATGCCTTTGGCAACGTGACCCGTCACGATCAGGATGATCGCGGCCGGGAGCCAGACGATACCCGATCCCACCGCGGGAAGCAGGGAGATGATCGTCGTGATCACGCCCCAGAACACTGCGGCCGGAATACCCAGCAGCGCGAAGGTGACGCCGGCCAGCCCGCCTTGCGCCATCGCCACGATGATGGTGCCTTTCATGGTGGCGCGGGTGATCCGCGCAAAGCGGCGCATCAGCCGCCGCTCTCGGACATCGCCGAGCGGCAGGGCTCGCACGATGGCTGCGGTCAGCCGATCGCCGTCGCGCAGGAAGAAGAACAGCAGGTAGAGCGTCACCGCGATCATCAGCAGCAGGCGGAGCGCGTTCTGACCGATCGAGAGCGCCTGGGACGCCAGGAACCGGCTGACGGTGACGGCCAGGCCGGACAGACTCTGGCGGAGCCGGTCGACGTCCAGCCCGAACCGCTCCAGCACTCGGGTGACCTGCGGCATGGCGCGTTCGGCCGCATCGATCGGAGCCTGCACGTTGATGGCGCCGCTCTCGACCCGCTGATAGACGTTGGCGGCTTCTCGCGTGACTGCCACGCCGATGGCCATGAGGGGCAGCACCACCACCACCAGGATCAGCAGGATGGTCAGCGTGGCCGCCAGGGCTTCGCGGCCCCCCAGACGACTGAGGATCCAGCGATAGGCCGATTCGAACAGCACGGCCAGCACCACCGCCCAGAAGATCGGCGTCGCCAGGCTGCCGACCATCCAGAGAAAGGCGATGGTAACGCCGGCAACCAGGCCGAGCAGGAACGTCTTTTCGATCGAGGTCCGGAGCGAGGGGGCCATAGGTGGGACTCCGCAAGAGGCCATCGACGTACGCAGCGCGAGCGTTGCGAGTCAAGCCCGTCCCACCCGATCGGGTCAGTCGGTCAGGGCCTCCCGCGCATCGACCCGCGCCGCCTGGCGTCCCGGCAGCCAGCACGCCAGGGCCGCGATGCCGAAGAGCCCGATGGCCACCGCGGCGATGGTGAGCGGATCCGCCACCCGAACGCCGTAGAGCAGCGAAGCGAGCCAGCGCCCCTCGAGCAGGGTCAGGACCAGGCCGATCCCGATCCCGATCAGCGCATGGCGCAAGCCGCGCCGCACGATCAGCGCCGTCATGGTGTCGGGCGCGGCGCCGAGGGCGAGCCGGATTCCGATGGTACGCCGTTCCTGCCGCACCGTGTACGAGATCAGGCCGAATATGCCGAGCGCAGCGAGCGTGGCCGCGGTGGCGGCAAAGCCGATCAGGACGGCGGTCCAGCGTCGGGGAGCGGCCAGCGAGTTCCCGATCCGGGCTTCGAGGGTCGAGGTCGCCACCGGCAGCTCGGCATCGAGCCCGCGTGTGGCTTCGCGGATCGAGCGGAACGCCTCGGCCGGGCTCACGGTGGCCCGCGCCACCAGGTGCATCCGCCGCGGTATGGCCTGGGCCAGCGGTTGATAGACCGCGTCGGCATTGCCGGCCAGGCCCTGGTACTTCACGTCGCCGACGATACCGATCACCGTCGTGGGCGGACAGCTGGTGCACCCGCCGCTGATCATCTGTTTCCCGACGGCTCCGCCTTCGGGATAGTACCGTCTGGCCCAGGCGGCGCTGACCAGGACCACCGGCAACGCGAGACCGGAGTCTGCCGGCGTGAACATCCGGCCGTCGATCAGCGGCACGCCGAGCGTGGCGAAGTAGCCGGGGGTGACCCAGGTCCACGGCGCCGTGTGCTCGGTACCGCCGGCCGGAACCGGTTTGTCGAGCAGATCGAAGTTGTTGCTGTCATCGGAATCGTCGGGCGGCAGGCTCAAGGTCATTCCGGCGGCGGTGATGCCCGGCAACTCGACGCTCAGTTGCTCGAACTGGCGCCAGAAGGCCTGCACTGCGGCGTAATCGCCGTAGCGAGAGTTGGGCAGCGCGAGAGTAGCGGTCACCACACCCTGCGGATCGAACCCCGGATCGACGCGGCGGAGCTCCATCAGACTCTGCAGCAGCAGCCCGGCTCCCACCAGCAGCGGCAGCGCCAGCGCAAACTCCGCCACGACCAGTGCGGAGCGGATCGTGCCGGTTCGCCGGTCGGCTCCGGTGCGCCGAGTGTCGATGCGCAGCGAGTTGCCGGCCCGCCCTGCCAGGGCAGCGATCACGGCGGGACCGCTGACCGCGAGGCCGCTTACCAGCGCAGCAATCAGCAGGAAACCGAGGGCCCGGGCGTCGAGTGCCACATGATGGACCCGAGGCAGGTCGGTGACATGCTCAGCAACCAGCCGAACTCCGGTCACCGCCACCAGCAGGCCGAAGAGGCCGGCCGCCAGGGTGAGAATCACGCCATCGGTCACCAGCAGGCGAGCCAGCCGTGCCTTTCCGGCGCCCAAGGCGAGGCGGACCCCGAACTCCTGGGCCCGCCCCGAGGCGCGGACCAGCATCAGAGTCGCGACATTGGCAATCGCGACGAGCAGCACCAGGCCGACCGCTGCCGCAAAGAGATTGACCTGCTGACCGGCGTCTCCCACGATCGTGGTGAGGAGCGGAACCGGGGTGAGTTTGGCGGTCTGGTCGCGGAAGCCGGCCGCCCAAAGGGGGAAGATTCGCTCGCTGAGGCCGGCCAGGTCACGCGTGGCCGATTCGAGCGTCGCGTCGGGCTTGAGCCGGCCGATGCCGCGGAGCCAGAACGGTCCTCGCCGGGAAGGCGCATCGAGTTGGAGGGCGGTCCAGATTTCCGCCCGGACGCCGGCGAGTTCGCTGACGCCCGCCGGAAAGATCCCGACGATTTCGTGGCTGGTTCCGTCGACGGTGAGCGCCTGGCCCAGGGCGCGCGTGGGGTCGCCCCAGCGCTGGCGGGCCATGGCGTCGGACACGACCGCAACTGCCGGAGCCCCGGCGGCTTCGTCCGAGGTACGGATCGAACGGCCCACCGCCACCGGCGCCCGCAGCGCCTCGAAGAGCCCAGCCGTCGCCCGGCCGACCAGGAGCTGGTCCGGGCCATTGGGGCCTGAGACGCCACTCGGCGCGGCTCGCATCACGCCGACCGCGTCGAAGCTCCTCTGCTCGGCGATGAGGGCCTGGGCATCGACTGTCGATATGGCCCAGCGATTTGAGGGGTTCTGCTGGTAGATCCGCACCAGACGATCCGGCTCCGGGTGCGGCAGCTTGGCAAGCAGGACGGCATCGACGACGGCAAAGACCGTGGTGCCGGCGCCCAGGCCGAGCCCCAGGACGATCACGGCGGCCGCGGTGAAAACCGGGTGCTTGCCCAGGTTGCGTACGGCGTACCGGATGTCCGCCAGCAGTTCTTCGAATCCGCGGGTGCCCCGCGCGTCGCGCACTTCTTCCTTGAACTGCTCGACGCCGCCGAACGCCAGCAGCGCCGATCGTCGCGCCTCGGCAGGGTCTGCCCCTTCCCGGATCCGATGTGCCGCCTCCTGCTCCACATGGAAGCGCAACTCGGTGTCGAGTTCCTGCTCGGCGCGCCGTTTGAAAAACAGGCCGCGGAGTCGCTCGCGCCAGTCGCTGAGGAGGCTCATCCTTCCTCCGCGAGCCGGAAGGCCAGGACGCCTTCGATAGCGCCCGAAGCTCGGCGCCAGGCGGCGATTTCCTGGTCCAGCTGACGCTCACCCGCGTCGGTGAGCAGGTAGTAGCGGGCCTGGCGATTGTTTTCGGTGGTCCGCCACTCGGAGCGGATCAGGCCTTTGCGGAGCATCCGTTGCAGGGCGGGGTAGAGGGAGCCCTGAGGCACCAGAAACACCTCGCGGGACATCTGGCCGATCCGGTGCCCGATGCCCCAGCCGTGCATCGGCTCCAGTGACAGCGCTTTGAGCACCAGCAGTTCCAAGGTGCCCTGTACCAGCTCAGACGGCTCGGCCATCGGTCTTCTCCAGATGAACTGGAGGAATACTATCGCGACTTCTCCAGACCGTCAACAGGAGCGGCTCTCACCGACCCCGCCGCCACTTTTGCTCGGCGTGATGGACGGATGCCCTCGATGTCCGCCGAGAGGAGGAATGCCGGGGCCGGGGGCCGGCGCGCCCGCTCGGCGTCTGGCGTGTACATTGTGGGCACCATCGACTGATCTTGTATATCGCGGCCCGCGGGGCGCCGTTTCGAGGGAGTTCGTACCACGTCATGACAGAGGACACCGCCACTCGGTCGATCCGGGGCATCGACATCTTCGAACGTCGCGTCGGCAACGGGCCGCCCACGGTCGTGCTGCACGGCGGGCCAGGTGCGCATCACGACTATCTCCGGCCGGGCTTCGACGCCCTCGCGACCGGCCGGACCCTGATCTATTACGATCAGCGGGGCGGGGGACAGTCGGCGGTGGATCGGGAGACGCCGGTCGGTTGGCAGGAACAGGTCGCTGACCTGGAGGCGCTCCGTGCCGTCTGGGGCCTCGATCGGCTCACGCTCGCCGGGTATTCGTGGGGCGGGCTGCTGTCGGTGCTCTACGCGATCAGCCACCCGGATCGCGTCGAACGATTGGCCCTGGTGTCGCCGGCTCCGCTCTGGCGGGGGGCGCGCAACGATTTCGAACGGCGGTTGACCGAGCGGAACGCTGCCCCCGCGGTGCAGGCGGCGCGTCGGGAAGCCCAGGATGGCGGGCTCAGGGAGCGGGACGGCGACGCCTATCGGAAGCGGATGTTCGAGCTGTCCGTCGCCGGATACTTCCATGATCCGGCGCGGGCGGTCGATCTGACCCCGTTTCGAATTACCGGACGGACTCAGCAAGCAGTCTGGGACAGTCTGGGCGACTTCGACTTCCGCGCCGAAGTGGCCGCGCTGTCGCTGCCGGCGCTGGTGGTCCACGGCGAGGACGATCCGATTCCGATCAAGTCTGCAGAAGAGCTGGCCGGCCTGCTGCATGCCCCCTTGGTGCGGATCCCCGATTGCGGTCATGTGCCGTACGTCGAGGCGCCGGACCGGTTCGTGGCAGCGCTCGACCCGTTCCTGCCGGCGGAGGGCCGGCCGTGACCGGACGGGCGTCGCCGTTCGACCTGGTGTTCGGATCGCTCGCTGCGGAACGGTTTCCGGAGCTGCGGGACGAGATGGCCGCAGCAGGCCATGCTCCTCGCGACCGGGATGCCTTCGTGTTGGGTCGGGCAGCCGTCGGCCTGCTCCGGGAACTAGGCCCCGAGGACGCGCTGGGCGAAGGGGTGACCGAACTGGTGGCGCTGACGCACGCCGCGTTTCAGTTCTGGCTGGATGGTCAGGCGGTCGTCGAGGTCGATCGCCCCACGCTCGATCAGATCCTTCGCGACGACATCGGGCGAGGCACTCCCGTTCCTGCCGGACGATCGTATTATCTCCAGCTTCCGGAGCGACGGATCTGGGGTGAAGTCGAGGCTGGTACGCCGCGCGAACCGCTCGATGGTTGCTTCGTCACCCCGACGGAAAACCGGATCGAATTAGTCGCCATTTTCGGTTTGCAACCGGGCCGCGACGGGTTCACTGTTGTAATGGCGTCGGGGGCGCCGGGTCTGCCGCTGGCCCGGCAGGACGGGACGCCGCTGTTCGCGCCGCGCATGGCCGGTGGTGCGGCGGCGGGGTTGTGGGAAATCACCGGCGGCGAAGAACTCATCGAACTGGTCTACCGTGGCCATGGGCTGCTCCCGGCAACGGGGGCAGCGCCTGGTACGCAGCGAGTGAGTCGGCTATGACGTTGGATCGGATGGCGGTCGGCCGAGTATTGGACCAGATCGCCGCACATCTCGAACTCAAGGGCGAGAGCCCCTTCAAGGTGCGTGCCTTCCGGACCGGCGCGCGCACCGTGAGCGGGTTGGCCGGATCGCCGTCTCAGTGGCTGGACGACGGCTCGCTGGAACAGGTCCACGGCATCGGGCCGTCCATCGTCACTGTGGTGCGCGATCTGGTCCAGGCGGGGCGCTCGACCACGCTCGACGAGTTGCGGGAGGACGTGCCGCCCGGCCTGGTCGAGATGCTGCAGATCTCGGGGCTCGGTGTCACCAAGGTGCGCACCATTCACGAGCAGCTCCACGTCGAGTCGATTCCGGAACTCGAGGCGGCGGCCCGCGACGGCCGGCTTGCCGCGCTGCCGGGATTCGGCGCCAAGACGGCCGAGAGTGTGCTCAAGGGCGTGGCCCGCCTTCGGCAGACGCGAAGCGTTCGGCTGATCCATCACGCAGCTACCGAAGCGGAACTGCTGCGTACCACGCTCGAACGGGTTGCGGGCGTCACCTCGGCCATCGTGGCCGGCGAAGTCCGGCGCGGTCTCGAACTGGTCGGTGAGATCGTCATCGTGCTGGTCGCGGAGGCCGCTCCGGAAGAGGTGCTTCGGGCGATTGCCAAGCTGCCGGGTGTCGACGAGTTCGGCGGGCAGGACGAGCGGCGCGCCACGATTCGCTTTTCGGGCGGGGAACGCTGCCAGGTGGTGGTGACGCCGAGTGCCAATCTGGGTCCGGTGCTGATCCAGGCCACCGGTAGCGCGGCGCACCTCGAGCAGCTGGTGGAGCGCGCCACGAGTACGGGCCACAGCTTCCGCGGCGCGGCGCTCTGGCGGGGTAGCGAGTTCGTCCCGACCGCGGATGAGTCGGCCGTCTATCACGCGCTCGGTCTGCAATGGATTCCTCCCGAACTCCGCGAAGGGCTCGGTGAAGTTGCCCTCGCCGAGTCGGTGCTGCCGCCCCTGGTAACGCGTGAGGATCTGCGCGGTCTGATCCACTGCCACACCAGCTATTCGGATGGCAGCTTCACGGTGCGCGGCCTTGCCACTACTTGTGCAGAAGCCGGCTACGAGTACGTCGGGGTAACCGATCACAGCGGCACGGCGGCGTATGTCGGCGGTATGAACGAGGACGAGATTCGGGCCCAGTGGGTCGAGATCGACGCTGCCAATGCCGAGCAGGCGGGGGCGCGGGTGCTCAAGGGCATCGAGGCGGACATCCTGGCCGACGGCCGGATCGGCTACTCCGACGAGCTGCTGCAGGGCTTCGACTTCGTGATTGCGTCGGTTCACAATCGGTTCGAGATGAACCGGGATGAGATGACGGCCCGGATCCTGGCCGGAATGGACAATCCGTTCGTCACCATCATCGGTCATCTGACCGGTCGGCTGCTGCTGTCGCGCGAGCCGTATCAGCTCGACTTCGAACGGATCTTTGCCCGGGCGGCGGAGCGCTGCGTGGCAATCGAGATCAATGCCGATCCGCAGCGCCTCGATCTCGATTGGCGCCTGGTGCGCCAGGCGCGCGAGGCCGGAGTGGTCATCTCGATTGGTGCGGATGCCCATTCTCCGGCCGGGCTCGAGAACGTCCAGCTTGGTGTGCTGATGGCGCGCAAGGCCTGGCTCGGCCCCGCCGACGTGCTCAACGCCCGATCGGCCGAAGAGTTCCTGGCCTTTGCCCGGCGCCGACGTCCGGCATGACGGCAGCCACGCCGGCACTCAAAAAGCGAACCCTCAAGATTCTCGACCGCCTGGCCAAGGCGTATCCGGACGCCCATTGCGCCCTGGACCATCGTACCCCGTTCGAACTCCTGGTGGCCACCATTCTGTCGGCGCAGTGCACCGACGTCCGTGTCAACATGGTCACGCCCGCCCTCTTTGCCCGGTACCCCACGGCCCGCGACCTGGCGGCCGCCGATCAGGCCGAGGTCGAGGAGTTGATCCGGTCGACCGGCTTCTTCCGGAGCAAGGCCAAGAATCTGCTGGGCATGGCTCAAGCGCTGGTGGCCGAGCATGGCGGGAAGGTTCCGCCGGACATGGAGGCGCTCCGCAAGCTGCCCGGCGTCGGCCGTAAGACAGCCAACGTGGTGCTCGGCAATGCCTTCGGAATCGACGAGGGTGTGGTGGTCGACACCCACGTGACCCGCCTGTCCGGATTGCTCGGTCTCACCAAGGAACACGACCCGGAAAAGATCGAGCGGGATCTGATGGCGCTGGTGCCGCGGGACCGCTGGACCATGGTCTCGCACTGGCTGATCTTTCACGGTCGGCAGGTCTGCATTGCGCGGCGACCGCGCTGCGGCGAGTGTGTGCTGGCGTCGCTCTGCCCGTCGGCGTTCAAGGCGCCGGGCGCGCCGTCGGTCCGGAGCGAGGCCGGGATCAAGAAGCCCAAGACGCGGCGCCGGTCCTGACCGCGCAGGTTGGTTCGGTCAGTCGTCCCCTTTGCTGAGCAAGCGCCCCAGGAGGCCGGGCTTTCGATTCCGGAGGCCGGTCGGGAACTTCTCCTTGATCTCTACCGACGCCAGGGTGGCCTGCCCGCTCAAGCGGACCAGCAGGCCGTTGGGCCGCACCCCGCCCGTGCTGCGGGTCGAATGGCTCGAACTGCTCAGCGTCTCGTTGACCTCATTCTCGACCTGAGTGCCCGCCGGAACGATCAGGGTAAATGAGCCCAGGTCGACGTCGATGGTGATATCGACCACATCCGCGCCGAACACGGCATCCCGAAGGTCCAACGTCATTTCGCCCAGCAGCACGCGGGCTTCGATTAGCAGGGGTACGGTCCAGGAGCCGGCCCGCTTGGTTGAGCCGAAAACGCTCGTGATCCGGCTGAACTCTGAGGGCGCCACCGGCCGGATCACGGCGGTGTGATCCGCCACCGCCGGGAGTCCGTATGTCGGGGTAAACGGCGGCGTTGCCAGCTCGGGGTCGTCCGCCAGATCGGCGATGACTGCCGCGATGGTTGCCGGATTGGGCGCCCGATTGATCTGGTCGAGTCGGGTTTCGAAAGCCTCGACCGAGAGTCGGTCGTCGGCTTGGGCTCGGCACAGGAGGCGGATCGCGTCGCGTCGCGTATGGTCGAGATCGCTCATGGATTCAAGATATCTCGGCTTCGGGCCTGGCGCTGCCGGTCGTCGGCGCGGATGGGAGCGCGTTCAGGCTCCCCGGGGAATGTCTCCCGTGATACCTTTGGGCACCATTTCTTTAGGACGTTCCGTGAAGACTGCAACCATCGAGACCGAGCGCGGCACCATCACTGCCGAGCTGTACGATACCGAGACGCCGCTGACCGTCGCCAACTTCGAAAAGCTGGCCAACGAGGGCTACTACGACGGCACCCGCTTTCACCGGGTCATTCCCGATTTCGTGATCCAGGGCGGCGATCCGTACTCGAAGAATCCGAACGACCCCAAGGTCGGCACCGGTGGACCCGGCTACACCATCAAGTGCGAAACCCATCTCAACACCCACCGTCATGAGGCCGGCTCGCTTTCGATGGCGCACGCCGGTAAAGACACGGGCGGGAGTCAGTTCTTCGTCTGTCATTCGCCCCAACCGCACCTCGATCGGAAGCATACCGTTTTCGGCCAGGTAACCTCCGGGATGGAGGTGGTGAACGCCATCCGGAAGAATGATCTGATCCAGTCGATTCGGGTCGCGTGAGCGGGGTGCACGTCGACTTTGCGGTTTTGGCCGATTACGCCCTGATCGATCAGCAGGGAAAGTTGTCCGTCCTCGGCATTTTTCAGCACGTCTGGGTGGCCACCTTTCCCGCTGTGCATCCGCGCACCCACCTGGTGCTGCGGGTGCGCGGCCGGCGGACCGAAATCGGTGAGCACCGGATCCGAATTCGTTTCATCGATGATCAGGGTCAGGAACTGATGGGTGGCGACGGCACGGTACAGTTCGGCGAGCCGCCGGCCGGTGTGACGGAAGTCGAGGCCGGTGCGGTGCTCGTCTTCGATGTGCCGCTGCCCCGTCCCGGTATCTATGGCTTTGAGATCATCCTGTCCGAGAACGTCGTGCGTGTGCCGCTCTCGGCGGCGCTGATTCCGCCGCCGGCTCCTGAAGGCGGCGTCCACTAAATCTGAGTCGAACATTACCATGCTGACCCGAGCCGAAGCGCTGGCCCTGATGCACGAGTACACGGCATCCGATGCGCTCCGCAAACATATGTATGCCGTTGAAATCGCCATGCGCGCCATGGCCCTGCAGTTCGATGCCGACCCCGAGTACTGGGGTCTCGTCGGGCTGCTACACGATTTCGACTACGAGCGCTTCCCCAACGATGCGCGCTCCGCGACCGAGGAGCATCCGGCCGAGGGGGTCCGCATCCTGGCGGCGCGCGGCCTCCCGCTGGATGCGCAGGAGGCCATTCTCGGGCACGCCGCGTACACCGGCGTGGCGCGGACCACCCCGCTGGCGCGCTCCCTCTTTGCGGTCGACGAGCTGTCGGGGTTTCTGGTGGCGTGCGCCCTGGTGCGGCCGTCACGCTCGCTGGGCGATCTCGAAGTGTCGAGCGTCAAAAAGAAACTCAAGGACAAGGCCTTTGCCCGCGGCGTGAGCCGGGAAGACGTGGCAACCGGTATGGCGGAACTCGAGGTGTCGCCCGACGTCCACATCGAGTTCGTGCTGAAGGCGCTCCGCCCTCATGAGCGCACCCTGGGGTTGGGCGGCGCGTGACCTCGATCGAACGGTCGCAGCAGTTGGCGGCGGCCGTCGATCGGGCCATCGATCGGGCCGCGGGGGCGCGGCCCATTCCCGGTAATCGGGTCGAGTTATTTTTCGACGGGCCGGACACCTTCGCCCGGATGCTCGAGCTGATCGAAACTGCCGAGCACTGGGTTCATCTCGAATCGTACATCTTTCGCAGCGACGCCATCGGTCACCGCTTCGCGGATGCCCTCGCCGGGCGGGCCCGCGAGGGGCTGCCGGTACGGGTCATGGTCGACTGGTTCGGTTCCTGGGAAACCCGGGCCCGCTTCTGGCGCCGGATGACCGATGCCGGTGTCGAGGTGCGCCAGTTCCATCGCCCGCGGCTGGGCCAACTCCAGTCCCTGCTGAGTCGCAATCATCGCAAGCTCGTCGTCGCTGACGGTAGACGCGCAGTTCTGGGCGGCCTGTGCATCGGTGACGAGTGGGCCGGTGATCCCGCCCGTGGCCGGCTGCCCTGGCGGGACTCGTCGATCCTGGTCGAGGGGCCGGGGGCTGCGGGGATCGATCAAACCTTTGCGGCGACCTGGCGGGCGGCGGGTTCGCCGCTTCCGGCCGAGCACGTGGCGGCGGATGTCGAGGCGCGGGGCGACACCGCGGTGCGCGTCCTGGCCGGCGAGCCGGCGCGGGAGCGCGCCTACCGCGTCTCGGAACTGCTCCTGGCGGGCGCCAGCGAGCGCGTCTGGGTGACCGATGCGTATCTGGTGGCGCCCCGCCGGCTGTTCCGGTATCTGGTCGATGCGGCGCGCGAAGGGGTCGATGTCCGCTTGCTGGTACCGGGGTCGAGCGACGTGCCCTGGGTGCGCAACGTGACCCGAATCGGCTATCGCGATCTGCTGCGCGCGGGCGTACGGATCTTCGAATGGGGCGGTTCGATGCTTCACGCCAAGACGGTCGTTGCGGACGGGCGTTGGGTGCGGATCGGGTCGAGTAACCTCAACCATTCGAGCCTGAGTACCAACTTCGAAATCGATGTCCTGCTGGATGACCCGCGAATCGGCCATGAAATGGAGGTCCAGTTCCGTCGGGATCTCGAGTCGGCCGCCGAAGTCGTGACCCGGCCGATTCGGGTTCCCCGCATCAGTGCTGCATTTCCCGCAGCCCTCTCCATTCCGACCGGTTCTGATCCCCTTCATCATCCCGGTTTTCGCGAGCGGCGCGAACGGTCGTTGCTCGCCGTGCGGACCTTGGCGGCCGGGGCCCGGTTGGCTCTGTTCGGACCACTGGCTCTGCTGCTGACCGGGATTGGGGTGCTCTTCTTCTTCTTCCCACGCGCCATGGCGGTGGTATTCGGGGTGGTTTTCTCGGTCCTGGCCGTCGTCATCGGTGGGGAGGCGCTGCGCCGCCATCAGGACCGGGTGCCGAGATCCGGCCGCTGACCATCGTCTCTTCCCTCCTCAACAAATACCTTTCGGCATGCGTAGTACCGATGTGACCGAGTCGCAGTTGGCCACGGCCGCCCGCACGGGTGACGCGGACGCCTATGGGCGTCTGGTGCTGACGCAGGGTGCCGTGGCCAGGCGGGTTGCCTACGGGATTCTGGGTAACTGGGACGAGGCGGATGACGTGGTGCAGGACGCCGCGCTGGCCGGCTGGCTGGCGATCGAGCGGTTCGATCCGGATCGGGCTTTTCGCCCCTGGTTTCTCCGGATCGTGGCCAACTCGGCGCTCGACCAGCTCCGACGTCGACGAGTGCGAGAGAGTGATGTACTCGACGAGTCGATGCCCAGTCGATTGGCAGGTCCGGATCGCGACACCGATCGAGCACTGCTCAGGGATCGGATCAACGCAGCAATGGCGGGGCTGTCGGAACGGCAGCGGGTGGCGGTGATGTTGTTTGACGGCGAGGGATACAGTCATGCGGAAATTGCGGCCGTGTTGCAGGTGCCGGAGGGCACGGTTCGCTCTTACGTGTTTCACGCGCGGCGGGCGCTCCGGAAAGCGCTCGCTGCCCTGGTGGAGGCACCGTCCAGATGAATCGTTCTCCCTTTGACGCCGAGCGCGACGAAGAGCTGGGTGGATGGTTGCGTGAGGCGTTCTCCGGGCCGGACCAGGATCGATTTTTCCGCCGGCTCGGAGTGGCGCTCGATGGCTTGCCCCTGCGCCGATCGGCGTGGGATGAACTGGCTGGGTGGGGTCGCCCGCGCGTGCTGGCTGCGGCAGTCGCAGCAGGCTTCGTGCTTGGCACCGCGCTCTTTCAGGGATGGCGCGATCGCAGTCCGGCCGAGCCCGCCCCCTCGGTGGCGGCGGCGCTGTTCGAGCAGCCGATCGACACGCCAATTCTCTACGCCGTTCTGGGGGACGAACCGTGATGGCGCCCCGATCGGCCGCCGCCCGGTTGCTGCTGCTGGCGTTTGCGCTCGGTGCGCTGGTCGGCGGCGGGATCATGTTGCTGGTCGATCAGACCATGGCCAAGGATAAGCGTCCGCCGGCGCATGAAGACGGCTATCTGGGCCGGCTGACCAGGGAATTGAGTCTGACCGAGCCGCAGCGGGTCTCGGTCAAGGAAGTGTTACGCCGGCATGAGCCGGCGATGGACTCGGTGTGGGCCGAAGTGCGGTGGCAGTTCGACGGTCCGCGGCAAGCGGTGGCGCGGGACATTCGTACCGTGCTCACACCCGAGCAAGTCACGAAATACGAGGCCTATCTGGCGCGCCGTGACAGTGCGCAGCGGGCGAAAGGGAAGCATGCTCCGAAGTAGTGTGGCGGCCGTATTGGCACTCGGGATGGCAGCAACCGTGGCGGCGGGTCAGGACAAACCGGCCATGACCCTGACGGAAGCGATCGAACGGGCGCAGCGGGCCCAGCCGCAGGTGATTCAGGCCGAGAATGTGGTCCGCTCGGCGGACGCGCGGCTGCGTGCTGCGCGGGGAGCTTATTTGCCGAACCTGACGCTGTCGAGTTCGGCGGGCCAGTTCTATACCGAAGGGCAGCGGATCGACCCGAGCACCGGTCAGCTCACGGCCAGCAATTCGACCAACATCAGCTTGAACGGCAACGTCCAGTCGAATATCGAACTGTTCGACGGCTTTCGCCGCGGCGCGGAATCCCGGTCGGCCCGCGCCAGCCGTGAGGCGGCGTCGGAGAATCTCGAGAACGCCCGTTTTGTACAGGAACTGACGACGACCAACCAGTTCTTCGATGTGCTGGCGACGACGCAGCTGGTTCGCGTCCGCGAAGCGAGCGTCCGGCGCGCCGATGAGCAGCTCAAGGTTTCGATTGCGCGTCTGCGCGCCGGAGCCGCCATCCGTTCCGATTCGCTGCGCTCCCTGGTGAACCTGGGAACGGCGCAGATCCAATTGCTCACGGCCCAGTCGCAGCTGGCATCCGGTGAGGCCAACCTTGGCCGCCTGGTGGGCAATGAAGGGCCGGTCTCGGCGGTCGACGACTCGGCCTTTTACATGACGCATGAGGTCCTCGATACCGTGGCGCTTCGGACTGAGGCGCTCAATCGGTCGCCGCAGGTCGTCGCGGCGGAGGCGTCGTATCGCGCGGCGTTGGCTACCATCGACGTGGCCAGGGCGGGGTACTGGCCGACCGTCAACCTGGGCGGCTCGGCGTCGCTCAACGGCAGCCAGCAGAACGACTACCGGTTCAATCAGCAGCGACAGGCGACACTCTCGTTGAACTGGCAGGTATTCAACCGGTTTACCCGGGAACAGAATATCACCAATCAGCGGGCCAACGCCGAGAACGCCGAGGCCACGGCCGCGGAAGCACGCCGCCAGGTACTTGCCAACCTGACGGCGCGTCTGGCCGAACTCGGAGCCGCCCGGACCATGATCACCATCACCCAGACCAGTCTGGCGGCCGCGACCGAAGACCTTCGGGTGCAGCAGGAGCGCTATCGCCTGGGTGTTGCGACGATCGTCGACGTGCTGACCTCGCAAGAGGCGCTGACCCAGGCCGAAGTCGATGTCGTCAACGCGCGGTTCGACTATCTCCGGGCACGGGCGCAGATCCAGGCACTGATCGGACGGAAACTATGAGCGCGGCTGGGATCGAAACGACGGCGGAACGGATGGCGGCGCTGCCGCCCGATGTGCCGAGAGATGCGGTCATCCTGGTGCGGGATCTGCACCGCGAGTACGTGATGGGGAGCGAAGTCGTGCGGGCCTTGCGCGGTATCGAACTCACCATCCGGAAGAACGAGTTCGTGGCCATCATGGGCCCATCGGGCTCGGGCAAGTCGACCCTGATGAACATGATCGGGTGCCTCGATACGCCGACGTCAGGTGAGTACTGGCTCAACGGCTATCGTGTCTCCGAGTTGAGCGATGACCAGCTGGCCCGGATCCGCAACAAGGAAATCGGGTTCGTCTTCCAGACGTTCAACCTGCTGCCCCGCGCCTCCGCGCTGCAGAATGTCGAACTCCCGATGGTGTATGCCGGTGTCAGCTCGAAGGATCGCCGGACGGCGGCCGAGGCGGCGCTGGCGCGGGTCGGGCTGCAGGATCGGGTGCATCATCGGCCGAACGAGTTGTCGGGTGGTCAGCGGCAACGCGTTGCTATCGCGCGCGCGCTGGTCAACAGCCCCAGCATCATTCTGGCCGACGAGCCGACCGGGAATCTCGATTCCAAGACGAGCGAGGAAATCCTGGCCCTTTTCGAGCAGCTGCATGACGAAGGACAGACGATCGTCCTGGTAACCCACGAGCCGGATATCGCGGCACACGCCCGCCGCCAGGTCCATGTACGTGACGGGCGAGTCGAACGCGATTTTGCGACGGAGAAGTGATGATGATGGGACGTCTAGGTCGGGCGGCTGGAATGACGATGCTGGTGCTGCTGGTCGGCGCCGGCTGCAATCGGCAGCAAGCGCCCGCGGTATTGTATCAGTCGGTGCCGGTGGAGCGGCGCGATGTGGTCGTGTCGGCGCGGGCCACTGGCACCATTCAGCCGGACACCGTGGTCGAGGTCAAGTCGAAGGCCTCGGGCGAGATCCTGGAAATGCGCGCCGAAACCGGCGCTACGATCCAGCGCGGGACGCTGCTGGTCCGGGTCGACCAGCGCTCGCCGCGCAATACGCTCAACCAGGCCGAGGCCGACTTGGACGTGGTGCGGGCCCGGCTGCAGAACGCGGACGCTCAGAAGCGCCGTTCCGACGAACTCTTTCAGTCGCAGTCCATCACCGAACAGGAACATGAGACGGCGGTGCTCTCGGTGGCCAACGCGCGCGCCGAAGTGATCCGTGCCCAGGTGGCCGTCGAAGAAGCCCGGATCTCGATGGAAGACACCGACGTCCTGGCGCCGATTACCGGGACCATCATTGCCAAGAACGTCGAGCGCGGCCAGGTCATTTCATCGCCGACGCGCGACGTGGGTGGCGGTACGGTATTGCTCACCATGGCCGATCTCGGCCTGGTACAGGTGCGGACGCTGGTCGACGAGACGGACATCGGAAAGATTCGGGCGGGACTTCGGGCGACCGTGACGGTCGATGCCTATCCGAATCAGCCGTTTCACGGCGAAGTCCTCAAGATCGAACCGCAAGCGGAAACGCTGCAGAACGTCACCATGTTTCCGGTGCTGGTGCGCATCGACAATCGGAATGGCTTGCTCAAGCCGGGTATGAATGCCGACGTCGAATTGCACATCGGGCGCCGTGACAGCGTGCTGGCCATTCCGAACGCCGCGCTCCGGACTCAGCGGGACGTCGGATCCGCCGCCATGGTTCTGGGTATCTCCGATCAGGATCTGCAGTCGATGCTGACCGACGCGCGCCGGACGGCCGAGGCCGCCACGCAGCCGGCCGGGGGGGCTCGCGATTCCGCGGCCGCGCCGGCTGCTGCTCCCGCGGCTGCCAATACGATGACCACGCCGGACGGTCGCACCATCACGCTGCCCGAGGGCGTCACTGCCGCGCAGGCGCAGGCGATTTTCCGCAAGCGGTTCTCCGGCGAAACCCTGACCGCCCAGGAGCAGCAGGTCATGCAGCAGCTCCAGCGCAACTTCCGTGGCGGCGCCGGTGGTGCCGGCGGCGGAGGTCGCGGCCGTCAGGCCGCCGCCGGCGGGAACGACTTCCAGTTCGGTGGCGACTACATCGTCTTCGTCATACGGAACGGGCGCCCGACCCCGATCATGGTGCGCACCGGCCTGACTGACCTCGACTACAGCGAGGTCGTGCGTGGCTTGAGCCCTGAGGATTCGGTGCTGGTGTTGCCGAGTGCCAGTCTGGTGCAGCAGCAGCAGGAGCAGCGGACCCGGATCAACCAGATGACCGGTGGCGGCGGACTCCCCGGAGTGCGGACAGGAGGACGGTAGCGTGATCGTCGGCGAAACGTTCAAAGTCGCGCTCTCGAGCATCCGGGCCAACAAGCTCCGGGCGGCGCTCACCATGCTCGGTATCATCATCGGTGTCGGTGCCGTGATCGCGGTGGTGGCGCTGGGGACGGGTGCGCAGCGGGCGGTCGAGGAGCGGATCAAGGCGCTCGGAACCAACGTGCTGACCGTTTTTCCCGGGCAGTCGTTCATGGGTGGGCGCGCCTCGGACGTTCGAGTCAACCTGACGGTCGACGATGCGGACGCGCTTCGGAGTGATGCCAAGCTGATTGCTCATGTCGTGCCGGAGGTTTCCCGGAACATGACGGTGGTGTACAGCAATCAGAACCTCAACTCGAGCATCGTCGGGACTACGCCGAATTTCTTGGAGGTCAAGAACTTTCAGATCGAATACGGCGAGATGTTCACCACCGGCGACGATGCGGCCCGGCAGCGCTATGCCGTGGTCGGCAGCGCCATCCCGAACATGCTGAACGCCAACCCTGCGGCGCTGATCAAGCAGACCATTTCGATCGGCGGGCAGAACTTCGAAGTGATCGGCGTGCTCGCGGCCAAGGGCGCGGCGATGTCCTTTCAGAATCCGGATGAGCAGATTCTGATCCCGCTCAGCACGGCGCGCTATCGCTTGATGGGCACTGATCGGCTTCGGCAGATCAGCCTCCAGGTGCGTGACGGCATTCCGCTCGATCAGGGCATGGTCGACATCGAGCGGATCATGCGGCGGGAACACAAGATCCGCCCGGGAGCGCCCAACGACTTCCAGATCCGCAATCAGCAGGAGTTCCTGGCGACCCAGCAGCAGACCACCCAAGTCTTCGGCGTGCTGCTGGCCAGCATCGCGGCGGTGTCGCTGGTGGTCGGTGGGATCGGCATCATGAACATCATGCTGGTGTCGGTGACCGAACGGACCCGTGAAATCGGGGTGCGCCGAGCGCTTGGTGCCACCAGGCTCAACATCATGGGCCAGTTTCTGGTCGAGGCCGTGGTGCTCTGCCTGCTGGGCGGGCTGTTCGGGATCCTGGCAGGTGCTGCCGGCGCCAAGGCCATGTCGAAGTTTCTGGGTTGGAGCACTATCATCTCGCCGACGGCGGTGATGGTCGCGTTCCTGTTCAGTGCCTTCGTCGGCCTCTTCTTCGGTCTCTGGCCTGCCCGCCGTGCCGCGGGACTCAACACCATCGACGCGCTCCGCTACGAGTAGTTTCGCTGTCGGTCGGCCGCGGCGGGCTCCCCGCCGCGTGCCGGCCTTCCTATCTTGCCCCATCAGATGCCTACCACCGCCATACTCGGCACCGGCCGAGCCGTTCCCGAGCGGGTCGTCACCAACGACGACCTCGCGAGCATGATGGATACTTCAGACGAATGGATCCGGACCCGGACCGGCATCGAAAGCCGGCATTGGATTTCGCCGGGCGAAACGGGAGTGGGACTGGCGGTCACGGCGTCCCGTCAGGCGCTCGAGATGGCGGGCGTCCAGGCGTCGGAACTCGATGCCATCGTCTACTCGTCATCGACCCCGGATCAGTTTCTTCCCGGTAACGGTGTTCTGCTGCAGGATCGGCTCGGCGCGCGCACCATTCCGGCCATCGACCTCCGGATGCAGTGCGCCGGGTTTATCTACGGGCTTTCCGTCGCCGACAATTTCATCCGGCTGGGCACCTACCGGAAGATTCTGGTGGTCGGGCAGGAAATCCAGTCGACTCGGATGGACGTGAGCGATCGGGGCCGTAATACGGCGGTGATCTTTGCGGATGGGGCGGGGGCGGCGGTCGTCGCAGCTACCGATGAGCCGGGCCGCGGCATTCTGGCCGTCGATCTCGGCTCCGACGGCGCCCACGCCGAATCGCTCTGGGTGCCGGAGCCCGGCGCCATCTGGTCGCCGATGATCGATGTCGAGCGGTACGCTGCGGGGCGCTACTTCCTTCACATGGACGGGAAGGAAGTCTTTCGCCATGCGGTGGAGCGGATGCCGTCGTCGGTGCGCATCTGTCTCGATCGGGCCGGGCTCGCGCCGGCCGATATCGACCTTCTGATTCCGCACCAGGCCAACGCTCGCATTACCGATGCGGTCCAGCGCGCGCTTGGTCTCGGCGACGATCAGGTCTACGGCAACATCGCCCGCTACGGCAACACCACCTCGGCCAGCATCCCGATTGCGCTGGACGAGTGCGTGCGCGCCGAGCGGGTGCAGCCGGGCGCGCTGGTGGCGTTTACGGCGTTCGGATCGGGCTTTGTCTGGGGCAGCGTCCTGCTGCGCTGGTAGCGGTTATCGCGCCACCAGCGGATACTTACGGGAGTAGTAGTCGCCGGTGCGGTATCCGACGGCGCGGTAGAGCTGCTGGTTCGGATCGTCGACGTCCTGGACGAACAGATGGAGCGAGCCGGGCCACATGGTGGCCTGCATGGTCCAGCGATCTTCTTCGGACACGTAGACCCACTGCAGCGCGCCGCCGCCGGCATCGGTCAGGTGGACGCGGCTGGCCCGTTCGAGTGATACCTTTTCGGGCAGGCCGGCAACGGCGGCGCCCCAGGGCTCGAGTTCGATGGTTGCCTGCATCCAGCTATCGACCACCAGGGTGCCGGCAATCGGGTTGGCCATCGAGGGGACTTCGAAATCGACACTCCACTCGCCCAGTACGTCCCAGGCGTGGTCCATAGGACCGATGTTGGGAATCTCGATGGTGGGATGCTTCGTCATGTCTTCTCCGGCTGGCTCCGGGATCGTCCCGGGGCGGTCGGTTCCTGGAACGGTGACCTGAACGGCGTCACCCTCGTCCGCGGCTTTCCTGCGGGTAGCGGTAGTATCGGCAGGGGTGCCGGAGTATGAAGGGCTGAAACAGGGCGGCGTCCTGTTGCGTACTGGAACGCCAGGGCAGGTTCAAGCGATCGGAGGTGGTGACGTGTTCGAGATTCTATCTCTCGCCCTTTCGGCGGTGGTCGGGGTGGTGGCTTTCGGGTTTGCCCGCGGGTTCGTGCGCCGTCGGCTTCGCTTCGTGGACGCGATCTATTCCCCTGTGGTTCCAGTACTTGCGGCGGTGGCGGCTGCTCTTGTCGCCCTCCCGTTAACCCTGCTGCCGCTGATCACGGGCTTTACGGCAGCCGTCTTCGGACTCGGCGCGGGGTTGGGGACGGCCAGCGGGGTCAAGGCGCTCAAGCGAGGCGAGTGAGCGCCGCGGGGGTCTCGTTTATCTTTGGGTCATGGCAACCGTGACCTGTGTGCGCTGCGGCGAGACCCGAGACGGCGTTCCGTTCCGCCCGTTTCCGAATGAGCTGGGCCAGCGCATCGTCGACCAGATCTGCAACGTCTGTTGGGCCGAGTGGCTCAAGCTGCAGCAGCAGCTGATCAACCACTACGGCCTGAACCTGCGGGAGCAACGCGCCAAGGAGTTCCTCTACGGCGAGCTGGAAAAACTCCTCTTTACCAACGCATCCCAATCCTGAGCGACAGATCGATGGCCGGGCCGGATGGCAGCAGGTCTTCGGTCATGCCGAAGAACCATTCCGGGCCCTTTTTGGCCTTGAGCAGAAAGCCGTAGTCGAGCGTCAGCTCGGGGCTGTCGAGCGGCTTGACCGTGGTGCCGTGGTGGGTCGGGGTGTGGTAGAACAGGTTGATGAACGCCGCCTGTTGTCCCCAGAAGCGGAAGCGGACGCCGCCGTTGGCTGAGGCGAACACGGTCCGCTGGTAGTCGCTCAGGGCGCCGTTTCGCGGCGTGGTGCCGATGCCGAGTCCGCCTTCCACCGTCCAGCGATCATTGATTGGGGCCCGCGCGGTCGTGAGCAGGCTGGCCGAGGCGACCTGGCGGCCGTAGCCCTCGGGAGCGCCGACCGGGAGGGTCACAGCCACGGTGGACTGCCAGTGCCGGGTGTGGCGGTGGCCGGTCATCAGGCGAAGGTCTCCCAGAAAGCCGCGGTGTTTCGGATAGGTGATGCTGTCGCCGGCGGGTGTCTTGATCAGGTATTCGAACTGATTGCGGGGCCGGGCCGCGCGCGCGGCGACCTGGAGCCCGGTCAGGTCGTGGTACCAGTCGAGGAAACCGTCGAGAAAGCCGTCGTTCGAGGCATTGAAGCCGATCGAAGCGCCGACGAACCCGTCGCCCAGGTTTCGGATCGCCGTCAGATCGACTCGTAACATCTCGGCGTCCAGCTCGATCCGGCTGCTCGGGCGTCCGTGATATTCGATCATGTTGGCCAGGTCCATCAGGGCCCGGAACTCCCAGGTCTTTCCCGCGTCGATATATGGTTGCGAGTACAGGCCTGAGCGGGAGGTCTGGACCGGATTGACGGGGATGTACGGTGGTAATCCTTGCGCAGCTAGTGGAAAGCTACCGAGCATCAGGGCGAGGAGTGGCAGAATCAGGCGGAGCATCGTCATCCGGCAAACTTAGCAGAACGGTCCTGATTCCAAAGCAGCTCTGGAGAGATCCGCTCGGCTGACCAAAGTGGATAAGGGCGATCTTAGCGTATCACTGGGCATCTACGTATCCATGCTCTTCGTGAACGGATCCACGGTCCGCGGTCCGGGAAGGGCCGGGAGTGAGGATCCCGCGAATCGGGATACAAGCAAAGGTGGATGGTGGCGAAGTAAGGCCGGTGGAGCAGGTTCAAAAAGAGAGGCGCCGGCAAAATAGCGCGAACGCGTTGAAACGAACCCTGGACCAGCGAACCGCGAGCCTTGCTGGAAGGAGAAGCAAGAATTATGAAAGCAACGGCCGTAACGCTCGGTGTTCAATCTGGCGACGTGCCATCATCAGAAGCGACTAGGCCTCATTTTCTGCCACTACGTAGCTTGCTAGCAAGGCATTGTGCGGGTCCATACTCTGATGAGGTCGATGAGTTCGCGATTGTTTTGAGAGTCGCCGGCGAAATCTGGGACTTCGACGGTGAGGGTTGTCAAAAGCTGACGCTTAGACGGAAGGAGCGCTACATCACAATCGACATTGTGATTCCCCGACACCGATGGTTTGACATCAGTCCAAGTAAGATACGAAACTACCTTGCTGAATCGGTGATAGAGGCATGTAGCACTATGCTGACAAAGCTCGAGGAAGCGAGGATCAAGGTAGACTCTGACAGGCTCAGGTTCGATATTCGGAAAGCAGTTCGCGAATTTTTGCAGGACGATCTGCCGTGAACGGATTATCCAGGCACAGCAATCCCTAGGCTCACAAAATGGTCGCATCTATCCTTCTGGTTCTAGGAACCGCGCTCGGGCCGTTAGTCGCCGAGTCGCAAACGAGTTGGCAGCCGAACGTGGTTCTTATCGTCACCGACGATGCGGGCTACGGTGACCTCGGTAGCTACGGCGCGACCGACCTCCGTACCCCGCATCTCGATGCGCTCGCGCGTGCCGGTGTTCGCTTCACGGACTTCTACGCCAACGCACCGCTCTGCACTCCGACCCGCGCGGCGCTCATTTCGGGCCGCTATCAGCAGCGGTCGAGCCTCGAGCAGGCGCTGAGTCACGCGGCATCTGCGCATGCGGAGCAGGGATTGGTGCCGACCGGAACTTCGCTCCCACAGCTGCTCAAGAGTCACGGCTACGCTACGGCGCTGGTCGGCAAATGGCACCTTGGGTACAAACAGGAGTACAGCCCGGCTGCACACGGGTTCGACTACTTCTTCGGTTTCAAGAGCGGCTACGTCGACTACTATCGCCATACCGATGGCAACGGTCGTCCCGATTTCTTCGAGAACGACACGTCGATTACTCGTAATGGGTACATGACCGACCTGATCACGGAGCGGTCGGTCGACTACATCCGCCAGCACGCCAAGCGGCCGTTCTTTCTCGAGGTGGCCTACAGCGCGCCGCACTGGCCCTATCAGCCGCCCGACCAGCCGTCGACGGCTCGGGGCAATGCCCGCCACCTCATGCCGTTCGATGATTCCACCAGCACGCGAGCCGATTACGTGGCCATGGTCGAGCGCGCCGACTGGGGCGTCGGTCGGATCCTGCAGGTGCTCGACAGTCTCGACCTCGATGACAACACGCTGGTGATCTTCACCAACGACAACGGCGGCGAATGGCTCTCGCGGAACGACCCGCTCTTCCACCGGAAGTGGACCCTCTGGGAGGGCGGGATTCGGGTGCCGACGATCATGCGCTGGCCCGGAAGGATTCCGGCAGGTACGGTAACGGGGCAGGTAGGCATCACGATGGACCTGTCCGCCACCATTCTCGCGGCCGCTGGAGTGCCGGTCCCGGCCGAGGCGCGGCTTGAGGGGATCGACCTGCTGCCGATCGTGACACGGGCCGCGCCGCCGGTGGATCGGACGCTGTTCTGGCGCACCGCCGCGGGCGGTTGGAATCAGCGGGCGGTGCGATCTGGCGACTGGAAGCTGTTGATCGATGGTGTTGCCACTTTCGTCTACAATGTGCGGGACGATGCGGCCGAGCGGCACGATCTCTCGCAGACTCGACCGGACGTGGCCAATCGGCTCCGTCCGCTGCTGGCAGCCTGGGAGGCGGATGTGTCGGCGGAGGCCAAGGCGCGATCGGGAACGCCGTCCGGGGGGAATCGGTAGCCGCACCGTAGCTGTCGCTGGCTAAAGACGAAAGCGGGGCCGCGCAGTCGAGCGCGGCCCCGCTTCATGTTACCACCCGAGCACGCGATCAGTCGTCGCGCTGCCAGTCGATCTTGGTCGAGATGGTCTGGCGCGACTTGTTGCGCAGGATCTCGAGCTTCATCACATCGCCTCGCTCGTAGGACTGGAGGATGCGGAGCAGGCTCGACGGTCCGCGGGCCGGACGACCATCGACGCTCAGCACGACGTCGCCACCCTTGAGGCCGAGTGAGTTGTCGCGGGGCGTGTCGATGACCAGCACACCTTCCGAGGTGCCGAAATACGTTCCGAGATCCGGGTTGATCGGCGCCAGTTCGAGCTCGGCAAAAGGGCCGCCGAAGCGCCGGAACATGATGTTGCCGGCATCAGGAGCGTCGAGTGACATGACACGCCGCTGTCCGGACCCGGGCAGATCGGGGATCGGGAACTGATTGCCAAACCCATCCATGCTGCGGAAGGTCAGCATCCGCTCGTTCGACGCGATTACGTTGACGGTCCGGGTCTCTTTGTCACGCCGATACTCCAGCGCCGCCGTGTCGCCCGGCTCGAGTTTGGCCGCGAGTTCCACCATCCGAAGGCCGGGGTAGGACTCATTGCCGGCGGCGTTCCGGTCGCGCTCGGTGCCGACTAAGCGCTGCCCGTTGAAGCGGGTCACGATGTCGCCGGCTCGGAGGCCCGCCTTGGCAGCCGGGCTCGCGGGGGTGACGGAGACGATGGTGGCCCCGATCGAATCGTTGGCCGATGCTTCGACCTGCATGATAATGCCCAGCCGAGCCCGCCGATTGGCAAAGAAGTCGAACGGATCGATCTCGGTGTCGTTGATCCAGACGCGAGCCTTGGTCTCGCCGGTGCCGCGTCGCACTTCGATCCGCTCCGGGGGCTGCTGCGCCCAGAGCGGGCCGGCGACCGTTCCAGTCACCATGGTGATAAGGACAAGTTGCTTGATGCGCATACGATGTATTACTCCTGCGGGCTAGAAGCCCACGTATCGGGCGCCGGACATGTGAACATCGACCAGTGCATCGAGCAGTCCGACACGCTCACGCCACAGCCGGAGCATCTGCTCCTGCCGGGTTTGCTGGTCCATCAAGGTGACCGCCTGGATCTGGCGGTCGATTCGTGCCACGCGATCTTCGAGCATTGAAGTCACGGCCACGGTACGGCCGTTGACGACCTGCCGGTCCTGATCGAAGCCGGACAGCGCCTGCTCGAGCTGCGATGCGCGGCTCATCACCTCCGCCAGCTCCGGATCGGCAGCCACCAGAGTGCGTTCATCTTTGCGGAGCGAAAGTCCCGCGAGCGCGAGCAGCACCGTTGCCGCGAGCGCAACACTGCCCAGCGCCACCCGCCTGAGCCGAAGCCGCCGGCGTTCGCGGGCGGCTTCGAGTCGGACGGTGCCGAACAGGTCGCGGGAGGGTCGCAAGGTCGGGAGCGCCCGGAGTCGCGCGCTCCGCTGATCGAGGCGAGCGAGTTCGTCGCGGCAGACAGCGCAGCCGCCGACATGTTCGCGCCACGACATCACCTGGGGCTCGAGTCCAGGCTCCCGGGTGGCCAGCAGTTGTTCGATCGTCAAATGGGTCATACAGGTACCGCTTCCTCGCCCAGCCATCGCCGAAGCCGGGCATGGGCACGCGCCAGCTGCGATTTGGAAAAGCTGACCGTGCGATCCATCATCCTGGCGATTTCTTCGTGGGTGTAGCCCTCGACGTCGTGGAGCCAGACCACGGCGCGCGAGGTTTCGGGCAACCGCTCCAGGGCGGCTTCCAGGTCCATCCGGAGCGCCGTGTCCTCTCGACGCATCGGGGCGATCTCGTCGTTGAGTTCGTCCGTGTCCCGATATTTGTTGCGGCGAAGGCGCATCAGCGCCTTGCTCGAGGCGATGGTCCGGATCCAACCCCAGAGGCTGCCATCGCCCCGGTACTGCCGGATGCTGCGGAAGATCTCGAGGAAGGTTTCCTGGACGACGTCTTCCGCGTCCTCGGTGGTGCGACAGATCCGCCGAGCCAGGTTGTACACCGGAGACTCGAAGGCGCGGAACAGGGCTTCCTGCGCTTCGGGGTCGCCGGCCCTGAGCCGGGGAAGTACCGCATCGGCATTGGCCAGCCGGAATGCGTCCATGCGAATGGTTCCTGTCAGCACACCATGAGTCCTGTGGGTCCGCCCTCCATGATGCGTAATATGGATCTTTGGTTGCACCAGCGCCCGGCCTGGCCCTGCGGGTTCCGGCCCCGGTAGCGCGTCTGGCTCGGCCGCGATGACGGTAAGTGAATATTCTGTAATAAGTTACGACACGAACGCGGGTTGGGGATTAGATTAGCAAGGTTGCGGCCCCCGCGGGAGCGGATCGGCGCGCCGCTCATCACTAAATCGGGGCCGGTTTCGTGACTCCTTGGGTTCTTCGCATCGTCATTGCCTGCGTCGTCGTCTTCTTCCTCCAGACGACCGTCCCAGCCGTTACCGGGCTGCTTGGTCTCCAGATACCGGGTTTGCTGTTCCGACCCTGGACGCTGGTGACATACATGTTCGTGCACGGCGGGTTGAGTCACATTTTCTGGAACCTGCTGATCCTCTATTTCTTCGGCCCGGCACTGGAGTCGAAGCTCGGTGGCCCCCGGTTCATTCGGCTCTTCCTGGTCAGCGGCATCGTGGGTGGACTCGGTTGGATTCTGTTCAGCGCTCTGCCCGGTGGCGGTCTGGGTATCCTGATCGGCGCGTCGGGCGGAGTGTACGGGGTGCAGCTTGCCTTTGCCTACTACTGGCCGAGACAGCCGATTTACATCTGGGGCATCCTGCCGATCGAGGCGCGGTGGCTGGTGATCATCATGACCGCGATGTCCCTCTACTCGGGGCTGGGCGGCGGTGGCGGCAACGTGGCCCACTTTGCCCACCTGGGCGGCTTCCTGGGCGGGTTCCTCTATCTCAAATGGATGGAACGCCGGCAGCAGGCGCCGTTGCGGGAGTGGCGCGAGGCCTCGCGCCCGGCGGTGCCGAAGGTTGAAACGAGTTCGGGGGCGATGGAACGCTGGTCGCGGATTCGTCGGGATGACCTCCATGAGGTCAACCGCTCCGAGCTCGACCGGATCCTCGACAAGATCAGCGCCTCAGGCATCACGAGCCTGACGCCGTCCGAGCGCGAGTTCCTCGACCGGTTCAGCGCCCGGCTGCATTAGTCGCGCTGTCATTGATTCAGAAAGGCCGGGCGGTGCCCTTACGGGATCGCCCGGCCTTTCTCGTCTCCGAGGTGTCGGAGACTACGCGAAGAGCGCCACCTGGCCGCCAGTATGCCAGAACAGCACAGTCGCGTCCCGGGGAATCCGCCCGTCGCGGCAGTAGGCAATCAGGCCGGCCAGCCCTTTGGCGCTGTAGGTGTGATCGACGAAGATCGCCTCGCTCCGTGCGGCGGTTTCCTGAGCCTCTCGCGACCCGGCCGTCGGTTGTCCATACCCGTCACCCACGAAGCTGTCGTCGACTTCGACCGTAATCGCCGCATCGAGGGTATCGCCGCCGATGCCCAGCAACGGACCCATTCCGCGCACGATAGGACGGATCTCCGCCTCGACGGCGGCGGGCGGGTCGTCCGCGCTGATGCCGACGACGCGAGTGGGCCAGCCGTGCAGTGCCACGCCGGCCAGGATACCGGCCGAGGTGCCGCCCGAGGAGCAGGCGTGGACGATCACGTCCGGTACCAGGCCCTGCGCCTTCAGTTCGCCGATGCCCTGGACGAATCCAAGCGCACCTTGCGGAGTGGATGCCCCCAGCGGGATGATGGCGGGATGCCGTCCCTCGGCGCGGTACCGTTCGGCCGCCCGTTCCATGGCCGGTTTGCGGTCCTCTCGGCCGGCCACGTACTCGACGGTTGCGCCGAGCAGGCGATTGAGCAGCGCGTTGCCGGTGGCTCGCTCCGGAGCGGTACCGTTGGTCACGAGGTGGCAGCGCAGTCCCGCCGCCGCCGCCACGGCGGCGGTGGCTCGCGCGTGGTTGGACTGCACCCCGCCGCAGGAAATCAGGGTATCGACGCCATCGGCCAGGAGTGGGGGAAGGACGTAGCGGAGCTTGCGTACCTTGTTGCCGCCGAAGCCGAAGGAGACGGCATCGTCACGCTTGCAGAGGATCCGTTGCGAGAGGCCGAGCCGATCGCGGAACCGGCTCAGTTCGTCGATCGGGGTCGGGTAGTGGCCGAAGGATGCGATGGGCAGGCCGGCGAGCACTTCGAGCGCCGCGCTGCGCTGGGAGGACGGGATCGGTGTAGGCATCCGACCAGTCTAGGGGGCGGGGTCGGCCGATGCAACATGCCACCACAGGGTGCTTGCCGGTTTCTCATCCGGGCTTAGGTTCTCACCATCATCGACAATGCAGCGTTCCGGATGGCTCGAGTATCCGGCGGTCGAGCCGACGGCGCGTCGGTGCCGTCGGCTCTGCCATCGTATGTCCTCACTCGTCCTTACCGTACTCGTCCTTACCGTCCTGGACGACAACCCTGCTGAGCGGGTGACAGATGCCACGGTTCATCGCGA
>CAZUES010000009.1:0-41751 GCA_964619465.1 uncultured Gemmatimonas sp. | reverse complement strand
CCGTCCTGGACGACAACCCTGCTGAGCGGGTGACAGATGCCACGGTTCATCGCGATATCATTGGTGTTCGTGCTGGTCGGGTGCGGGACGCCCTCCGCCGGCAATGTCGATCTGGCGCGCCTCGAGAATGCCGACCGGGAACCGGGTCAGTGGCTTGGCTTGGGCGGAACCTATCGGGGTGACCGGTTCAGTCCGCTCGAGGGCATCGATGAGTCGAATGCGGCGACACTCGGCTTTGCCTGGGAGTACGATGCCAGTTCGCGTCGGGGGCGGGTCGAGCGGGGCCAGGAAGCCACTCCGATCATGGTCGACGGCGTGCTGTACCTGGCCGGTCCTTGGGGGTCGGTAGCCGCGGTCGATGCCCGGACCGGGCAGGAGCGCTGGCGCTACGATCCGGACGTCGACGGCAGCTACGCGCGACGAGCGTGCTGCGATGCAGTCAACCGCGGCTTGCAGGTCTGGCGGGGCAAGATCTACATCGGCACGCTCGACGGATATCTGGTGGCGCTCGATGCGGAAACGGGCCGCGAACTCTGGAAGCGCGACACTTTCGTCGATCGCGACACCCGGTCCTACACCATCACCGGCCCGCCGCAGGTCGCCAAGAACGTGGTCGTGATCGGCAACAGCGGCGGCGAGTTCGGGGTCCGGGGCTACATCACGGCGTACGATGTCGAGACCGGTGAACAGCGGTGGCGCTTCTTCGTCGTCCCCGGCGATCCGGCCAAAGGTCCTGCCGAGCATCCCGAAATGGCGCGCGCGCTCGAGACCTGGGGCCCCGACACCGATTGGCAATCGGGATTGGGCGGCACCGTCTGGGGCGAAATGAACTACGATCCCGAACTCGATCTGCTGTACGTCGGAACGGGCAACAGTACTCCATACTCCGGTTGGTATCGGGACCCCTCCGGCGGCGACAATCTGTATCTGGTCTCGATCCTCGCGATCGATCCGGACGACGGAAAGCTCGCCTGGCACTATCAGCAGGTGCCCTGGGAACTCTGGGACTATACCGCGACCCAGAACATGATCCTGGCCGACCTGACCATCGATGGGACGCCGCGCAAGGTGATCATGCAGGCGCCCAAGAACGGCATCTTCTACGTGCTCGATCGGCAGACCGGCGCCTTCATTTCCGGCACGCCGTTCGTGCGGGCCAACTGGCTCACCGGATTCGACTCGACCGGTCGGCCCCGGATCAATCCGGCGGCCATCTATCAGGACAAGCCTGCCGTCGTCTTTCCGTCGCAGGTTGGTGCGCACAATTGGCAGCCGATGGCGTTCAGTCGTCAGACCGGACTGGTCTACATTCCGGCGCGCGAGTCGGGCATGATCATGATGGATGAGCCGGGCTACACCTGGAAGCAGGGAACCGGCAACGTCGGATCGGGCGCCCTGTTCGACCTGGTGCTGGGCCTGGCGCCAAGCGTTCGGCCGCTTTACGACGAGTTGCTCAAGGCCACCCCGGACGCTCCTCCGCTGGGGGTGTCCGAGTTCCTGCTGGCATGGGATCCGGTCGCTCGGCAGGAGCGGTGGCGGGTTCCGCTCGCGAATACTACCTATGCCGGCGGAGGCGTCCTTACCACGGCCGGAAATCTCGTCATCCAGGGCACTTCCGACGGGCGGCTGGTGGTTTACTCGGCGTCGAGTGGTGAGAAGCGGACGGAGATCAAGGTGGGGACCGCGATCATGGCCGCGCCGATGACCTACCAACTCGATGGTGAACAGTATGTGGTAGTTGCCGCCGGCTTCGGCGGTGCGGTTGGTCGGCAGTATCCGTACGGGACGGCGGGCTATACCTATCAGAATGCGGGACGACTGCTGGCCTTCAAACTGGGCGGTGGTCCGACGCCACTGCCGCCCGCCTATGTGCCGCTGACAACCCCGGAGCCGCCGGCGCGCCCGCCGGTTGCGGCAGCGGTACTGGTCCAGGGCGAAGTACTCTTCGATGCCCATTGCATCACCTGTCACGGAGCCCGGGAGGATCGCATCTCCGCTTTTCCCGATCTGCGGCGGATGTCAGAGGCGACCCATAGCGTGTTCGATGCGATCGTACGGCACGGCAGCCTCGCGGCGGGAGGGATGGCTGGCTTTGCCGACATCCTGAGTGTCGAAGATGTCTCGGCCATTCACGAGTATCTCATTCAGCAGCAACGCCTCCTCAGGCAACAAGAGGCGCGAGGACAGTCACGATGATGATGAAATGGGTTTCGCCGCTCGCGTTCGCGCTCACGGTGGCAGGCGCCGTGCCGGTCATGGGCCAGGCATCGCTGGAGGAGGCCAAAGGCCGCCTCTCCAAAATCGAAGGCCGCATCCCGGTGGCCGGACTCGACTCCGCGGTCGAAGTCCGCCGCGATCAGTGGGGCGTCCCGCACATCTACGCCAAGACGGTCTCGGATCTGTTCTTTGCGCAGGGCTTCGTTGCTGCGCAGGACCGGCTCTGGCAGATGGAAATCTGGCGCCGGCAGGGCGACGGCCTCCTCTCGGAGGTGCTCGGTCCGGACCTGCTGGAGCGGGATCGCTTTGCCCGATTGCTCAAGTACCGGGGTGACATGGAGGCAGAGTGGACGAGCTACGCGCCGGATACCAAGGAAATCGTCCGGGCGTTCGTGGCCGGGGTCAACGCGCAGATCGCGCAGGTCCGCGACAATCCACCGGTCGAGTTTGCCTTGCAGGGGTTCAGACCCGAGCCGTGGGGTGAGCACGTTCCGCTGCAACGGATGGCCGCGCTTGCCATGACGGGCAACGCGCTGGTGGAAGTGGATCGGGCGCGGCTCCTCAATGAAATCGAACAGGCCACGTTCGAAGCGTTGTTCCCGCTCGACCCGGCCCGAAAGCTCGACCCGGCGCCGGATCTCGATCTCAGCGGGATCTCGGTCCGGTCGCTTGGTGCCGCGGCTGCTGCGTATACGGGGGTTCCTTTCCAGCGCTTCGATGGGTCCAATAATTGGGTCGTGAGCGGATCGCTCACCCGGACGGGCAAACCGCTCCTGGCCAATGATCCGCACCGGGCGGTGACGCTTCCCGCGCTCCGGTATCTGACCCACCTGGTCGGTCCGGGGTGGAACGTAATCGGCGCCGGAGAGCCCGGTGTGCCGGGCGTGGCAGGTGGGCACAACGGCGCCATGGCGTTCGGGTTTACCATCGTCGGCATGGACCAGCAGGACGTCTACGTTGAGAAGCTGGGGCCCTGCCCGCTGGCCTCGACCCAGCGCTGCTATTGGAATCGGGACGAATGGAAGCCGGTCAGGGTGATCGTGGATACCATCCCCGTCAAAGGCGAGGCGCCTCGGGTCGTCAATCTCGAGTTCACCGAGCACGGTCCCATCGTTTCAGAAGATCGGAACGGAACCCGCGGCTTCGTAATCCGCTTCGTGGGCAGCGAGCCGGGTACCGCCGGTTACCTGGCGCAGATTTCGATCAATCGCGCCAAGGATTGGAAGACCTTCCGGGAGGCGGCGCATCGCTGGCGCTTGCCGACCGAGAATCTGGTCTACGCAGATACCAGTGGCACCATCGGTTGGATCGCGGCCGGGCTCAATCCGATCCGCTCCTGGAGCGGCCTGTTGCCGGTGCCGGGCGACGGCCGGTTCGAATGGGAAGGGTTTCTGCCGTTTTCCGAACTGCCGGAAAGCGTGAACCCCGCCAGCGGGTACATCGTCACCGCCAACCACAACATCCTGCCGCCGGGGTACCGGCACCAGCTCAACTACGACTGGGCCACACCGTATCGGGCCAATCGCATCATTCAGGAACTTGCCAAGCGGCGCGACTGGACCCGGGAACGGTTCGAGGCGCTCCAGCATGACGAGTATTCGTTGCCCGCGTCCGAGCTGGTTCCGGTTCTGTTGCGCGCGGCCGAGCGGCGCCGGGCCGGCGGTCCGGAGCTCGACCTCATCAAGCGCTGGGATTTCGTGATGCGTCGCGATGATGCCGCGCCGCTCATCTATACCGCCTGGCTTCGCGATCTGGCCGCCGCGGTGTACCAACCCCGATTTGGCAGTCGGACGCGGGAGCGGGGCCGAGCCTTTGACCTCCCGACGGTGATCCGGCTGGTGCGCACACCGGATCGGGCCTTCGGGGCCAACCCGGAGGCCGCGCGCGATTCCCTGGTGCTTGCCACGTTCGATCAGGCCGTTGCCCGCGTTCGCGCAGAAGCCGGGGGAACGCCGTCGAGCTGGAAGTGGGGCGACCTCCACCAGGCCAGCTTCCGTCATCCGCTGGCATCGGCCTTCGACCTCCCCTCGATCCGGCGTGGTGGCGACGACAACACCGTCAACATGACGGCCGGGGCTGGGTGGACCCAGACGGCCGGCGCGTCGTACCGGGGCATCTTCGACCTGGCCGATCTCGACAACTCCGTCGCGACCTCGGTACCTGGGCAGTCGGGGCAGCCGGGCAGCCCGTTCTACGACAACCTGCTCCAGCTCTGGGGCGAGGGACGCTACTTCCCGCTGCTGTACAGTCGGGCGGCTGTCGAGAAGGGAACCCGCTACACTCTCTGGCTCGATCCCGCGCGTTGACCTCCGACGCGGTCTTCGGCCTCCTCGCTGCCGCGCTGGGCGGCACGGCCATCGGCTTCGAACGCCAATGGTCGGGTCATGCGGATGGTCCGGATGCCCGCTTCGCGGGTATCCGGACCTTTACCATGCTGGGCTTCCTGGGCGGGGTTTCCGGCTGGCTCTGGGTGCAGGAGGCAGGCGTCTTCGCCGGGATTCTGCTGGCCGGTGCGGTGACTTTTACGGTAGGCGCCTACATTGCGGCCAGCCGGCGTGACATCGACGGGACCACCGAGGCAGCTGCGCTGATCGTGATTGCTGCCGGCGTGCTCGCGGGGATGGGTAACGCAAAGGTCGCGAGCGGCATTATTGCCGTCTTGAGCGTCGTTCTGCTCGAGAAGTCGCGGGTCCATGCTCTGGTGTCGCGGATCGACGGAGTCGAACTCAAGGCCGGGGCGCGGTTTGCGGTCATGGCGCTGGTCATCCTGCCGCTCTTGCCGGAGGGACCGTTTGGACCGTGGGGCGGGATTCGTCCGCGCGAACTCTGGATGCTGGTGCTCTTCTTTACGGGCCTGAGCTTCTTTGGCCACCTGATGCGCCGAGCCGTCGGACCGGATCAGGGCTACCTGATCAGCGGTATCGCCGGCGGACTGGTATCGTCCACCAACGTCACCTGGACTTTTGCCCGTTTGAGCCGGACCGAGCCGGGGTTCGGTCGCGCGCTGGCGCTGGGGATCGTCGGTGCCAACGCCACGCTGTACCCCCGCGTGCTGGCCGCGACCGCAGTGCTCAATGCTGCGATGGTCCCGTCGCTACTTCCTCTCCTGGCAGCCCCCGCGCTCGTGGCAGCTCTCTCGGTCGGGACCGGTGCGTGGCTGGCGCGGAAGGGTTCGGGCGCGCGCCGCGCCACCGACGGCGGCGATCCGACAGCCGCCACCGAGATGCGCGCTCAGCGGAATCCGTTGCAGTTGTCCAACGCGCTGCAGATGGCGGTGCTGTTTCAAGTGGTGCTTATGGTCGTCCACCTCGTGCGTGACAACTTCGGACAGGCCGGCTTGATGGCGACGGCCGGCGTGCTCGGCCTCACCGACGTCGACGCGCTGACGATCTCGATGGCGCGCGAGATCGCGCCGGCGGTGTCGGTCGAGACGGCGGCGCTCGCGCTCGCGGTGGGTATTCTCTCCAATACGGCGCTCAAGACCGCGCTGGCGCTGATCTTCGGCACCAGCGTGGTCCGGCTCGTCGCCGCCGGCACCCTGCTGCTCATGATCGCGGCGGGGGCGGCCGCGATCTGGCTCCTGGCGTGAGGTCAGGAGGTGGCGGGTAGCTTTTCCAGTGCGTCCTTCGTCTCGCGATCGATCATCGGATTGCGGGTCTTGTCCGTGAGCTTGGTCAGGGCATCGCGATAGGCCGCGTCGAGCGCCTTGTCGGCGGGGACGGCCATATCCGCTGAAACACCGGTGCCTTCCCAGTTGGTCTTGGTGATCGGATTGATCGCGCGGCCCGACGGGATGAACGCCCCGAAGTGGTCGCTCAGCCGCTCGACTCCGCCCGGGTTGGCGCCGCCGCCAGTCGTTTCGCCCACGATCACGGCCCGCTTCTGGGTCTGCATGTTGTAGGTGAATTCCTCGCCAGCCGAGAAGGTGCGCGAACTGGTGAGGACGTAGACGTCACGACCGACGTACCGCTTGCCGGGCATGTGGCCGAGCGTCCACCACTGCTGGGTTTCACCGGTGGTGCGCCAGTAAAGACTGTTGAGATGGACCGGGCGCCCTCCCTCGAAGAAATAGCTGCAGAGGAACGCGACCATTGCCGGGCTGCCGCCGCCGTTCTGGCGGAGATCAATGATCATGGCGTCGGTCCCGGCGAGAAACGCCATGGCCGCGGCGGCGATCTGCCCGGCCTCTCCCGACGGGTCGGCAAAGGCATCGAGCTTGAGATAGCCGACGTTGCCCGCCAGCCGCTCGACCTTCGCGAATCCGTAGTTCCGGCTCGCCATCGGATCGGGGCCGGCCGGTCGGCCCTGCGGCCGAGCCTGCGGCGGCTCGGAGAAATAGAGGACGTTGAGATGCTTGTCGCGCGCGATCGCGGCCAGGTCCTCGGTCAGGATCCGGCTCAAGCCCTTGGCGCTGGTGACGGTGTCATAGGCCTTGGCCGCCAACCGCTCCTTGAGCCGGGCATCGAGCTTCTCGCCGACCTCGGGGAAGACATATCGATCGCGGAGCGCTTTGCCGAGGGCGTCGACCACCTGGGCGCGCTCCGCGCTGGTGACGGTTCGGTCCGGCTGATCGCGAGGGGGCCCCTGCGCCTCGGCGCGACTCGACGACGTACTCAAGCACAGGGCGATGGCTAGGGCGGACAGGCGGATGACCATGGTTCCTCCGGCTTGACTCTGGACTGGGGATTAATATGATAGCGAATGCTATGATTCCTGCCACTCCCCGATCGTCGCGAGCGCTTCGGACCCGCGCTCCACGCCAGGCCCGAAGCGAGGCGACCTACCGCCGGCTGCTCGACGCGGCCGAGGCGCTCCTGACGGAAGCCAGCTTCGATCAGGTCACGGTGGCCAAGATCGCCGCGCGCGCTGGTGTCACGATCGGAGCGTTCTATGCCCGATTCGCCGACAAGGACGCCTTGCTCGAGGCATTGGAGGAGCGGGTTACCAATGCGGTCCTGGCGGTAGTAGACCGGGCGGTCGACCCGGCGCGGTGGGACGGGGCCACCATCGAGGAGGCAATCCGGCATTACCTGGCCGAGCTGATCGCGACCTACCGGCAGACCCGCGGCGCGGGTCGGGCGCTGGTGCTGCAGGCGCATACCGACCCGGCGCTCCGCCGCCGGCTGCACCGGCTCAACGCCGACGGGCCGCCCCAGGTGCTGGAGCTGCTGCGCCGCCACGCCACCATCCATCACCCTGCGCCCAAAGTCGGGCTCGAGGTGGGGTTCCTGGCGGTCCGGAGCCTACTCCGCGAAATCCTGCTTTTCGGCCAGACCTTTCCCGGCGGCTCGGCCCTGTCCGACCGGGCCCTTGCGGAGGAATTGACGCGCCTGCTGCTCCGCTATCTTGGGGTGCGGGCCGACGCGCGACTCCGGTTTGCCGGCCGTTCGAAAGGCCGTTAGGCGAGAGGCCGCAACGGACCGAGACGTGGTTCGTTGCGGCCTCTCACTCTACGGCCTCAGGGCTTGAGGTAGCGCTGGAAGAAGTCCACCGTCGCCCGCCCGACGGTGAGCCAGTTGGCGTGCCGCATGAAGTGGTGCGTGTCGTCCACGATCACCAGCGACTCTACCGTCACCCCCTTCCGCTCCAGCCGCTGCACCAGATCGGTGCTCTGGCTGAACTGGACGTTTCGGTCGTCGTCGCCATGAATCATCAATACCGGTGATGTCCAGGTCGACACCGCCGAGGTGGGCGACGACTCCCACGCCACCTGCGCAGCGCGATCGGCGTCAGGAGCGCGCTCGTACCGATCCGGACTGACCAGGTTTCGGGTCCGGTTGATGGTTCGGTCGTGGACGCCGTGGATATCAACGCCGGCTGCGAAGAGTTTCGAGTCGCGGCCGAGTGCCAACGCCACCAGGTAACCGCCGTACGATCCGCCATAGAGGCCGATCCGCTTCGGATCGACGTTGGGCTGCGCGGCAAGCCATTCACCGGCGGCTTTGATGTCGAGGTACTCCGAGGCCCCGTTGGTACCGGCGCGCTCCGCCTGATGAAACTCGTAACCATAGCCGATGCCCAGCCGGTAGTTGACCGACAGCACGACGAAGCCGCGGCTCGCCAGGTACTGGTTGGTCGCGTAGGCGTTGCTGTAGTAGTCGGAGTAGTTCCAGCCGAGCAGCATCTGCCGCGGCGGGCCGCCATGGATATAGATCACGGCCGGCCGCGGTCCGGTTCCGGTCGCAGGCTCGAACAGCTGCGCATGCACCGCCACGCCGTCCGACGCCTTGTAGACCACCTGCTTCGGCGTTACCAGCCGCCCGCTCGGGAACTGCGCGGGAATCCGATCCGCGCCGAGCAACCGGATGGCGCCGCCGGCGAACGGCATCACGGCCGGAACGGGCGGCCGGTCAGTGGTGGCGCTGATGAAGGCCAAAGTGCCGTCACCCGTCACCACCGGGTTCCATTCCAGACCGGCTCCAGGTGTCACCACTTCCATGGCCGCGCGGTCGACCGGAACCTTCACCACATGCCGACGGTCGATGTCGAGCTGGTCCGGCCCTGCGTTGCCCGCAAAGACCAGCCACTTCCGGTCCGGTGACATCTGGATATGCTCGGCCATGAAGTTGCCGGGCGTGAGCAGAAGCGCTTCGCCGCCGCTTTCCGGGAGCGAGTAGAGGTGCGGCCAGCCGTCCTGATAGGAAAGAAAGACGATCCGCCCCGCGGCCCAGTGCAGGTTGGTGCCGCCGTGCGTCGAAGGAACCGAGCCGCGCAGCGTCCGAGGCGCGGTCCACAGTCGGGTGGCGGTTTCCGGCTTGGCCAGGTCGACCGAATAGAGCGACCAGGGCGAATGGCGTCGCACCAGAATCGAGTCGGGCGCGCCGCCGGCACCGGGAACCCGCACGAAGACGAGTTTCCGTCCGTCGGGCGACCAGCGCGGCGAGCGATCGCGCGTGTATCCCGGCGCAACCCAGGTGATCGGCGTCTTCTCGTCGGTGTAGACACCGATGAAGGCATGGCCGCCCCGGTTCGAGACGAAGGCCAGCCGGCTGCCGTCCGGTGACCAGGTCGGCGACCCGTTCGAGCCGCGCGACGTGAAGAGCGCCTTGCCAGGTGCGGA
The DNA here is from genome assembly GCA_964619465.1 of uncultured Gemmatimonas sp. GTDB lineage: Bacteria > Gemmatimonadota > Gemmatimonadetes > Gemmatimonadales > GWC2-71-9 > SHZU01. The sequence goes on along the minus strand of CAZUES010000009.1, from coordinate 32,474 downwards.
TCCGTCGATCGGGGCGGCGTGGATCTGGTTGCCGCGCAGGTAGGCGATCCGGTCGCTCCTGGGCGAGATGGCCGGATTCTCTCCTTCGCCGATGGCCTTGGGCTCGCCTCCGGCAAAAGGCACCGCCCAGATCTGGACCCGGTTCGGAGTCGGGTTGAAAGTCGGGTTGACCGGAAGGGCGTCATCCCAGTTGGAGCTGAAGTCGCCGCCACGCACGTAAACGACCCAGCGTCCGTCCGGCGACAGGCTCACGCTGGTGAGTTCCTGGCCGTCGTCCTGGTCGTAGTTGGTCAGCTTGCGCGGGGTGAAAGCGGGCCCCTCCGCCACGTAGATGTTGCGGAGCCCCTCTTCATTGAGGGCCCAGGCAATTCTCGATCCCGAACTGGCGGCGGTCAGTTCGTTCGGAAACGGATAGGAGCGGATCTGCTCCAGCGTGTATTGCTGTTGCGCAGCAAGTGGAGCTGCCGCGGCCAGTGCCAGCAGGCACGAGGCAAGGACGGTACGTTGCATCGAAACCCCCACGTAAAGTCAGCCCATCACGATCGGCACGAGCAGGCCGAGAACCAGGACCAGTACAGTGATCGCAACGACATCGAGTAAAAATCCGGCCTTGGCCATGTTGCGCACGCTGACCTGGCCGGATCCGAACACAATCGCATTCGGAGGTGTCGCCATCGGCAGCATGAAGCCCACTGACGCGGCAAACCCTGCTACCATCATCAGCACGAGCGGTGGCTGGTCGAGGCTGCGGGCAAGCGCCACGGTGATCGGCATCATCATGGCCGCCACCGCCGTATTGGAGGCGAGTTCGCTGAGAATCACCACCACGACGGCCAGGCCGAGATAGATCACGATCGGCGGCACCCCGGCGAGACCGGAGAGTTGACCGGTCAACCAGTCGGTCACTCCGTGCTTCTCGATAGCGGTCGCAATCGACAGTCCCGCGCCGAAAAAGAGCAGAATGTCCCAGGGAATTCGACGCGCTTCCTGCCAGGTCATCAGCGGCCGACGCTGGCCATCGGTGGTCTTCCCGTTCACGATGAAGAGCGCCATCGCCGCACCGAGCGCGATCCCGGTGTCGGTCAGCATCGGGACGATCTCGACCAATCCCGGAATCCTGATGCCACCGAGCTGCTTGGTTTCGCGGAAAAACCAGGCAAACGCCGTCAGCCCGAAGATGATCAGCACCCGGGCTTCACCGCCGCGGATCGGGCCCAATGCGGCCAGGCGTTGTTCGAGCATGCCGCGGGCGCCACTTCCCAGGTCGGCTTTACTGCGGAAGCAGATGAACGAGAGGATGAACCAGCAGAGCGGAACCAGCAGAATGACGATCGGCATGCCAAGCGCCATGAACTGTGCAAAGGACACCGTTTCGCCCACCAGTTCCTTCATGGCGCCGACGACGACCAGATTGGGAGGCGTGCTGATCATGGTGCCCATCCCGCCGATCGACGCTGCGTAGGCAACGGCCAGCATCAGCGACGTTCGGGTATTGTCGCCATCCTTGCCGATCGGAAACAGCGCACCCACCGCGAGCGCAATGGGATACATCATCGCCGCCGTGGCGGTATTCGAGATCCAGATCGAGATGAAGGTGGTGGCCAGCATGATACCCAGCACGGCTCGGCGGCTGGATAATCCGATGGTGAGGACCAGTCGATAGGCCAGCCGGACATGGCTTTGCCAGTGCTCGAGTGCCGCAGCCAGAAAGAACCCGCCCATGAAGAGGAAGACGAGTTCGTTGGCATATGGAGCAGCCGCTTCCCGCGTACTCGAGAGTCCGGACAAGGGAAAGAGCAGAATCGGCAGCAGTGAGGTGGCCACGATCGGCATGGTCTCAGTGATGAGCCACGTCATGACCCAGGCGGTAACGCCCAGGGTGGTACGCCCTTCCGGCGACAGTTCGGCCGGGCCCAGCCAGAGAATCAGCACGAACAGCAACGGTCCGGCGATCTGGGCGACCAGCTTGGGGTTGAGTCGTTTCATGAGCCTCGGGAATCCGTACTGAGAAGGCTGCTGGATGGGGTCGCAAATATGACCACGGTATTGCGGTTTCGTCCATGCTGACTTGTGAATCTCGCGGTCGGCGGCCAAAATCCAGCCATTGGCAGAGTATCTCGCCAGCGTGGCATTCAAACTGCTCGCCCCGGACCGTACCATGCGACCGCTGACCAGAACCGTGCTCTCACTCGCCATCGGCCTCGCGGTCGGGGGCGCGGTCGGTTTTGGGGTCGGTCAGTATCAACAGCGGGCCAAGTCCACGGCGGTGGCGACCGCGCACGTTTTCAATCACGTCCTCAACACGATCCGGGCCGACTTCGTCGATTCGCTGTCCGACACCGAACTCTACACCAAGGCCGCTCAAGGCATCGTCAGCACCCTCGGCGACCCCTATTCGGCCTTTCTCGGCCCGGCCGACTATCGGGCCTATCGCGACATGCTGCGGGGGCAGGGCGACACCTACGGCGTCTCCATTCAGACCGGCCTGACGGGCCTTCGGATCGCGTCGGTCGCGCCGAATACGGCGGCGGCCCGGGCCGGCCTCATGGTCGGAGATTTCGTCGAGGCCATCCGGGGCAAGCCGACGCTCGGCTGGACCGCGGCCGAGATCGGTACCGCGCTGCGGGCCGACAGCACCATGCTCCATCTCCGGGTCCGTGCGCCGATCGACAGCGCCATCGCAGAGGTCGAGCTGGCGGCGGAGTCCGCCCGGCTCCCTGCGGTCGGTCCGGCGGTCCGGCTCAGCGACTCGATCGGCTACGTGGCGCTTCGGACCGTGTCGGATCGGGCCGCCAAAGAACTCGAGACGGCGCTCGATGGCCTCGATCCGTCCACGCTGCGCGGCTTGGTTCTCGACCTGCGTGGCAACACCGGCGGCCGGCTCGATCAGGCCATCGCGATTGCGAACACCTTCCTCGATCCGGGGCAGCGGATCGGCGAGGTGGCCAAGCGGCGCCTTCGGTGGGGCTATGAAGCGAGCGACCCGGCCCGCTACCCCGATCTCCACCTGGTGTTGCTGGTCGACCGCCGCACCGCCAGCTCGGCCGAGATCGTGGCCGCGGCGCTGCGTGACAACGAGCGCGCCCGGCTGGTCGGCGAGCGCACCTTCGGCAAAGGCCTGATCCAGACCACGATTTCGCTGGGCGACAGTATCGGGCTCCGACTCACCACCGGACGATGGCAGGGTCCCGGGGGACGTCTGATTGCCGGCGGTTTGGCCCCGGATTCTGTGGTGGTCCAGAGCGAATGGGAAACCTCGCTCCGGCGATCGCTCACGGCTCGGGGCGCGGCGGTCAACGAGGTGCTGGAACAGCTGGCGCGGCGTCGGATCAAAGCCGAAATCGGTCCCGAGGCGGTAGTGCTGAGCCGAGCCGAGCAGGACGAAATCCGGGCTCGGATTCGGCAGGCCGGTTTGCCCCTGTCCCGTCAGACCATCCGGGCCCACCTCCCCCTCTTCGAACGGGAAGTCGCACGCCAATTGGCGGCCGCGACCCGCGACCCGCAGCTTGCCATTCGGTTTGCGCTCCTGGCCGACCCGGTCGTCTCCGCAGGGATGGCAGTGCTCCGATAGTCGTTTCTACCTGAAACACTGCTTCGCGTCGAATCGTAGGTCGCTGGTCGATCTCAGGCACCCCCGATTTTCAACCGACCGCGAGGTGGCGTGTGTTGTATTGGCAGGATATCCGATACGCCTTCCGAACCCTGCGAAAGGCGCCCTGGTTTACCGGGCTGACCGTCATGGTGCTGGGTGGTGGCCTGGGCATCGCGGTCTTCACCTTTTCATTCCTGTACACTGCCATGCTTCGGCCCCTTCCAGTCGAAGGGGGTGAGGCGATCGTCCGGGTTCAGCTCCAGACAGAGGGGCGGACTCGGGGTATCGATGCGGTCGACCTGGTCCAGCTTCGTTCGCAGCTTGCCGGGGTGGCCGAGTTGGGTGCGTTTGCCGGGCGCGAGCTGGTGGTGGGTGACGGCGAAGCGCGCCAGGTGATTCGGGCGACCGCGACGGAGTGGAACCTGTTCGCGGTGACCCGAACGGCGCCGGCGCGCGGTCGGGTGCTTCGGCCGGCCGATCACGAACCGGGGGCCGATCCGGTCATCGTCCTGAGTGACTGGACCTGGCGGACCGTGTTCGGAGCCGACCCGGGTATCCTCGAACGTCGCATCCTGTTGAACGGTATCTCGACCCAGGTCGTGGGCATTGCGCCGCCCGGGTTCGGGTTTCCGGTGGCGAGTCAGGCGTGGGTGCCGCTCGAGAGCGCTCTGGTGCGCGGCGCGGTGCCGGTCGGTCGACTGGTGGACGTCTATGCTCGCCTTGCGCCTGGCGCGACGGCAGCCAGGCTCGAAGCGGAGCTGGCGGTAGTCTCGGCCCGGATCCTGGCCGATCGAGCCGAACCCGGCGTCGAGCCGACGCCGGTCAAGCCGCTGGTGCGCTCGTTCCCGATGGCGCAAATGGGAGAGGAAGGTCCGCTCTTCTTTACGGTCCTTCACGTGCTGGCGGCGATGATCCTCCTGCTGGCGTGTACCAACGTGATCAACCTGCTGCTGGCGCGCACCAACGAGCGGGTCCGGGAAACGGCGGTACGCCTGGCGCTCGGTGCGCCGCGCGGGCGGCTGGTAATGCAGAGTATGTGGGAGACCGTGCTGCTCTGCGTTGCCGGCGGCATTCTGGCCACCGGTGTGGCGGCCTGGGGGCTTTCGCTGGTCAATGGGTGGGCGCATGCCAAGCTGGCGGGCAATATGGCCTTCTGGTGGGTCTGGGCGCCCGACCTCTCGACCCTGGCCGCGGCCGGCGTGCTGGTGACCGTCGTGATCGCGCTGCTTGGTAGCGTCGTGGCGGGGCGGGCCACCGGTACGCAACTCAACGCGGTGCTGCAGGACGGTACGGTGGGTGGGGGCTCTCGACGGGAGGGGCGGGTGGCCCGCTACCTGGTGGTGGGGCAGATCGCGACCGTATCGGTGCTGCTCTTCTTCGGCATCATGTCCGGGCTGGTGGCGAGTCGAGCCGTCAATATCGATCTGGGCTACAATACCGATCGGCTGGTGCAGACCTGGCTCGACGAGCGTGACGTCGCGGTCGAAGCGCGGCCGCTCTTCCGACAGTCCCTGCTCCAGCTGTTGGATCAGCAATCGGAGGTCGAAGCGCCGGTCTATCGTGCCGACCTTGCGACGCTGACGGACCCGGCCGGGAGGTTCATGATTCGGGGCCAGGAGTTGGCCCGTTCGGAGGAGTTGCCTCGTGCCTTCGTCCGCGCCGTACAAGGTGCCCTGCCGTCGGCCGGTGTCGAGGTTCTGGTGGGTCGGGGCTTCGACCAGCGGGACGGCTCGGCCGGGCAGGCGGTTGCCATCGTCAGCCAGGCGCTGGCGGAGCGCTGGTGGCCGGGCAGGTCACCGATCGGCCAGGAAATCCGGCTCACCGGACTGGCCGATTCGCTCGCCTGGCGGACCGTCGTGGGGGTGGCCAGGAATGTACCGATGGGAGATTTCATCGCGCGCAACCGCAGTCCGCTGGCTTTGTATCTCCCGCTGCAGCAGGTCGAGGCGCCGTACCCGATACTGGCCTTCCGGCAGGTCGGAGGTGTGCCGGCTGCGCAGGCGGCATTTCATCGAGCGGTCACGACGCTCGACCCCGCTCTCGTTCCCGAATCGCTGCAGAGCATGGACGAAGTGATCGAGAAGATGACCGTGCTGACCCGAGGGACGGCAAGCCTGTTCGGCACCTGCTTTGCCTTTGCGCTGTTCCTGGCTGCCAGCGGCATCTACGGCCTGGCCGCGCGGTCGATCGGCCAGCGCACCCGGGAAATCGGCGTCCGCCGCGCCGTCGGTGCCGATGATCGCCGCATCCTGACGCTGCTACTTGGCCAGAGCGCTCGCCAACTGGGTATCGGGGCGCTGCTGGCGCTGCCCCTGATGATCGGGACAGCCTGGTTGTTTGCCCGCACCCTTCCGATCGGGTTGGTCGAGGCGTCGGTCGCCGCATGCGGCGTGGCCATGGCGATTACCGGGGTCGTGCTGGCGGCTACCTGGGTCCCGGCGCGCCGGGCCGTGCGAATCGAACCGCGCGACGCGCTGTGGCAGGGGTAGAATCCCCTCGTTCGGTGCGCCTTCGTTCGGCCACGGGACGTCCGACATACCTGCGGAAATCGCAGCCACGAGCCTGCGGTCTCCGCAGCTCTGCCCCGAAGACGATTCGCTAAGTTGTTGATTAGCAATAGAATACATTGTGGCATCGGGCCTGCCTACCTCCTCACTGTCGGGGACCGGTTCTGGTGGAGGTAGCAAGCCTATGTCGACTGAACGAGTAGGAAGTCGTGTGTCCCGCCGGGCCTTGTTAGGTCGGATGGCTGGCGCGGCGGCAACGTTGGTGGTATCCCAGAAGCTCGGAGCATGCTCGGCGGTCGATCCGGCAGTCGATGACGATGGCGATGGTTCGACCTCCTGTGTCGTCACGGCCGCGTTGACCGAAGGGCCCTATTTCCTCGATGAACGGCTCAATCGGAGCGACATTCGCGCCGACCCGGCGAGCGGGACCATCTCGCAGGGTGTCCCGCTCGACTTGAGCTTCAACGTCTCCCGCGTAGCCAGCGGTGTCTGTACGCCGCTGACCGGTGCGTACCTGGATGTCTGGCATTGCGATTCCGGCGGCATTTATTCGGCTGTCTCCGGCAGCGGAGCCGGACAGAAGTTCTTGCGCGGCTACCAGGTTACCGACGCATCCGGGCTTGCCCGGTTTGCCACGGTGTATCCTGGTTGGTACTCGGGGCGGGCTGTACACATTCATTTCAAGCTGCGACTGTTTACGGGTTCGACCACGAGTTACGAATTCACATCGCAGTTCTTTTTCGACGAGTCTCTCACGGACGCCGTGCATGCGGTTGCGCCGTATACCGCCAAAGGGCGGCGGAATACGCTCAATTCGACCGACGGGATCTACAACAGTCTGTCGGCGAGCGAAAAGGTTGTCCTCACGTTGCGAACGCAGCCGAACGGAGTCGGATACTCGGGTGTGATCGACCTGGGCGTTCGTCTCGCCTGATGCGGTACCCGGAGGTTGACGCTTGCTGCAGCGATTGAAGCGTTTGGGACGAGGTACACACTGGGCCTGGCTGGTCACGACGCTGGCCCTGGGTGTGGCGCTGATTGTGAGCGCGGGCACCAATCTGCGCGGGGCGCGCACCTCCGCCGCCCAGCTCGACATCGGTCAGGCCCAGGTCCTCAAAGAGGCGGTTCAGTCGCTCAATCGGCCCGGGCATCGCGCTGGCGCCGCAGCGCTGGACAGCCTCCTCCGAGACAGAGCCGAGGCCGGGCTCCGCTTCGTCGCGCTGGTCGGTGCGCACGACTCGGTGCTGGTTGCGGCCGGGCAGTCTCGGCCCGACCCCATCGTGATCGATCGTACCGGTGGCCCGCAGATCGAGCCCCTGGGCGATCGGGTCCGGGGAACCTTTCCGGCGCCGCCGCCTGGTCCGAAACCCGGTGGGGAGTCGCATCCTCCTCATCCGGGCGCCCCGGGAAGGCCTGACGGGCCGCACTGGAGGCCGGGGCCTTGGCCGGGTGGGGGGCCGCCATCGATCGTGCTCGAGTTCGAGCCGATTGCCTCCCAGGCAATTCTGACGCGGGCGTCGCGCGTCTTTGGCGTCAGTACCGTCGTCGGGTTGACCCTGATGCTCGCAGGTGTGCTGCTCTGGCGGGCGCAGCGGACCATGCAGGACAACGAGCGGCGATCGGAAGAAGATCGTCGACTGGCCATGCTGGGCCGGATGTCGGCCGTGCTGGCGCATGAGGTCCGCAATCCGCTGGCGTCGCTCAAGGGCCATGCGCAGCTGCTGGAAGAGCGGCTCGAGGCCGGCTCGGCGGATCAGCGCAAAGCGGCCCGGGTCGTCGAAGAGGCGCGCCGACTCGAGACCATTACCAACGATCTGCTCGATCTGTCGCGATCCGGACCGATCGACATCCGATCGGTCGATCCGGTCGATCTGGTCCGTGCATCTGTCGACGATCTGGGCGGACAAGTCGTGACCATCGATACGGCCGGGGCGCCCGACCTTTGGATGCTCGACGAGCGTCGGTTGCGCCTCAATGTGCTCGGCAACTTGCTTCGCAATGCGGTGGAGGCCTCACCTCCTGGCCGTCCACCGGAGATCCGGGTGTCGACGCAGCGCGGCCGGCTGATCTTTGCCGTTCGCGATTTCGGACCGGGCATCCCCGAAGGCAGTGAGAGTCGCATCTTCGATCCCTTCTTTACCACCCGCGTGTCCGGTACCGGCCTCGGCCTGTCGCTGGCGCGTCGGATTGTCGATCTGCACGGTGGAACCATCCGGGCGGAAAACGTGGCTCAGGGCGGGGCTCTGTTCGTGGTAGAAATTCCAGCAACAGGCGGAACCTGATGGCTTCGATTCTCGTGGTGGACGACGAACCCGGCATTCGGGAGTTTCTGGTCGATGCCCTGGTTGCCGACGGGCACGTGCTCGATGCCGCTCCGCACACGGCGGCTGCGCTTGCTGCCCTTTCACGGCGGGCCTTCGACCTCCTGCTCACCGACATCAGAATGCCCGGCGAGCTGGACGGCATGGGGCTGGTCCGACGGGTTCGAGCCGACTATCCCGAGATGGATGTCGTAGTGCTGACCGCGCACGGCACCGTCCCGTCGGCGGTCGAAGCGATCAAGCTTGGCGTCTTCGATTTTCTGGTCAAGCCGGTGGCCAGCCCGTCCGACCTTCGCCGCCTGGTGGGACGCGCCATCGAACGCCGCCGGCTCCTGGTTGCCAACGAGGCGCAGCGAATCGACCGCCGCCTGCCGCCGCTTTCCTACGGTGATCCGATCATGCGGTCGGTGGTCCGCTCGCTGGAGCGGGTAGCGCCGACGCAATCATCGGTCTTGCTGCTGGGTGAAAGCGGAACCGGGAAGGAACTCGCTGCGCAACTGATTCACGAGCACAGCCCTCGGTCCGATGGCCCTTTTGTCGCCATCAACTGTGCCGCCATTACCGATTCGCTGATGGAAAGCGAGATGTTCGGCCACGAGAGGGGAGCGTTTACCGGAGCGACCGTCGCTCGCCGCGGACGCCTCGAACTGGCCGACGGCGGAACCGTCTTTCTCGACGAGGTGGGCGAACTCAAGCCGGAGTTGCAGGCCAAGCTGCTGCGCGTGGTGCAGGAGCGATGCTTCGAACGGGTCGGCGGGAACCGGACCATCGAAGTCAACGTTCGCTGGATCGCGGCGACCAACCGCGACCTCGAAGAAGAGGTGCGCGCCGGCCGTTTCCGGGAAGATCTCTATCATCGACTGGCGGTCTTCCCGGTTCGGATGCCGCCGTTGCGCGAACGCAAGCATGACCTCATTCCGCTGGCGGAACGGCTGCTGGTTCGGGTCGCCACGGCGCTCAACCGCCCGCCGCTGGCGCTCGATGACGATGCCCGGTCGCGGATCCTGGCGGCCCCCTGGCCCGGCAACATCCGGCAACTGGCCAATGCGCTGGAACGGGCGGCCATTCTGGCCGAGGGGACGGTGGTGTGTGGGGTGGACCTCGAACCCGCAGGACGGCCGGCGCGTGGAGCGGCGACAGGTACGCTGGAGGAACTCGAACGGGATGCGATCGAGCGTACTCTGATTGAAACGGGCGGTCACCGTCGGCGCGCGGCCGAACGGCTCGGCATCGGCGAGCGAACCTTGTACGAGAAGCTCAAGCGGTACAACCTCTCGTAACGGCGGGCGACGAGTGGTCGCCCGCCGCTCGGTCCATCAGCCGACCAGCGTGGCCTTGAGCGTCATCGGTACGGCCGAGAGGGCTTTCGAAACGACGCAGTTGACCTTGGTGGCCTCGGCGAGTTCCTGGAACTTTTCTTTCGAGAGGCCGGGAACTTCGGCTTCCGTCACCAGATCGATTCCGGTAATGGCGAACCCGCCATCGACCTGATTCAGATGGACCAGTGCGTTGGTGTCGATCCGTTTGGCAGTGTGTCCCGCCTTGGAGATCCCGAGCGAGAGTGCCATCGAGAAGCAGCCGGCGTGTGCCGCCCCGAGCAGTTCTTCCGGATTGGTGCCGGGCGCGCCCTCGAATCGAGTCCCGAACGAATATTTCCCCTCGAACACCCCACTGCCGAGTTTGATCTGGCCGGAGCCGGAACGGAGGTCGCCTTCCCAGCGTGCCGATGCTTTACTGTCCATGTGAACCTCGATCGTTGTTGAGTCGTCGCAGTCCTGGCTGGCAGCGCCAGGCTCCTCTGAACCTAATCGCGACGACCAGGGGCCGGGCACGGCGAATCGGATCTGCTTGGGTCAAGGGCTGGCCGGAGGTGCTCCAGTGTCGATGGGGACGACAGTCCATTGCCGGACCCGCCACTTGGTAACCAGCCCGTTCAGAACGTAGGGATCGGCGGTCGCAAACGCCTCCGCAGCCGCTGGTGACTCGCCTTGGAACAGGAGGATCGCTCCGTCGACCGGGTCGGCCAGCGCGCCGCCCATCACCAATTCGCCCCGGGCATGAGCGTCCCGCGCGAGCCTGAAATGTTCGCCGCGGAACTCGGTCCGGCGGGTGACATAATCGGGGACGACATCGTAGATCAGCAGGTAGTACATGGCAGGATCCGGAACGTGTTGGTGCGAAGTATAGCGCGGCGACACGTTCCGGTCCTGGTCCTGGTGAACCGCCAGTCGCCGAGATCCGCGGACTGCTACAGACCCGCTAGCCGGGTTCTCTGAACGGTGCTGTTGGTACGAACCGGCTTGTTAGGCAATTGCTATAGTACCCTGGCAATCTGCCACCGGGGCAACGCAGTTCGGTTAGGTAAGCAGGTACCGGATCGACGCAAGTGATTGATTTTCAGTCTGTTGGGGGCGGCAGGGCTGATTTGAGCGAATGGCGCGAGCCCTGCCTGTTGGTTGCCCGCTCGCAGGCGTGTGGGACTCCCGGCGTCTGCGAGGATCCGAAGTTTCCTGATCAGGGCAAAGGCTGCCTAAAGGGACGCGCCAGGCGGCCCGTACGTTTCCGTGGGGCGACGACGTTGCGTCGTTGTCCCCGGGTAAGAAAAAGGATTCTGATGCGTGTTCTGATCGCCGACGACGATGCAGTTTCCCGAACGTTGCTGCAGCGTACCTTGACGCAGCTCGGTCACGAAGTCGTCGCGGTCGAAGATGGTCCCTCGGCCATCGTCCAGTTGCTTGCGCCCGACGGTCCTCGGCTGGCGATACTCGATTGGATGATGCCGGGGGCGGACGGTCTGACCGTCTGTCGATCGGTGCGGCAACGGACCTCACCGTATGTCTACACGATCCTCCTGACGGCCCGGGACGCTCGACAGGACATGGTCGAGGCGCTCGAGGCCGGCGCGGATGACTTCCTCACCAAGCCGCTCGACCTTCCGGAACTCACCGCGCGGATGCGCGCAGGGGTGCGCGTCGTCGAACTGCAGGAACGCCTGCTCGAGATCCAGGAGGGTCTCCGGGTCCAGGCGACCCGCGACGACCTGACCGGCCTTCACAATCGCCGGGTGGTGCTCGAGCATCTCGAGCGCGAACTGCGGCGTGGCCGTCATGAACAGCGCCCGGTTGCGGTTGCTCTAACCGACATCGACAGCTTCAAGTCGATCAATGATCGATTCGGACATCAGGCGGGTGACGCCGTGCTCAAGCGGGTCGGCGAAGCATTGCGCCGCGAGGTCCGCGAGTACGATGCGGTCGGCCGCTACGGTGGTGAGGAGTTTCTGTTCGTGCTGCCCGGGTGCGATGGCGAGAGCGGTCTGGTTGCCGCGGAGCGGATCCGGGCGCGGGTCGCGGCGACTGCGGCGGTCTGGGATGGCGTGGAGTTACCGGTAACCGTGAGCGTCGGCCTGGCCTGGGCCGCTCCAGGAACCGGAAAGGTGGCCGATCTGATTGCGGCGGCCGACAGCGCCTTGTATCGAGCCAAGGCAGCGGGGCGGAACCGGGTCGAGATCTGATCCGCCCCGCGCCCGGTCAGGCGGGTTGGTTGGCAATCCGTTCGAGCCGGCGATCCATGATGAACGGGCCGAACGGTATCACGGCGGCAGCGATACCTGCGAAGGCGGTGCCCCGCGACAGCGGGATGCGCTGAATCCCCACCAGAAACATCACGGCAAGTGCCACGAACAGCAGGCCGTGAATCGAGCCCACGGCACTCACCGCTCCCGGCATGCCGGCAAAGTATTTGAGCGGCATGGCAATCCCGAACAGCACGAGAGTGGACACGCCCTCGATGAAGCTCACGATCCGAAGACCCTTCAGAAACTGTCGATCGATCATTGCTATGTCCTCTTGTACTCGCCCTGGCTAGAGGCCGGGCGGGGTAGGCTTGTGGAGATGAACCGGATCGCGCGCCGGCTTGCGCAGCTTGAGGTTGAGCACTTCGACGAACACCGAGAACGCCATGGCGAAGTAGATGTAGCCCTTCGGGATGTGCTGATCGAACCCTTCGGCAATCAGCGTCATGCCGATCAGCAGGAGGAAGCTCAAGGCCAGCATCTTGACGGTCGGATGGCGATCGACGAAATCGCTGATCGGCGTGGCGAACAGGATCATGAAAATGACGGCGATGATCACGGCCGTGACCATGACCCAGAGTTGCTCGACCATGCCAACGGCGGTGATGACCGAATCGAGGGAGAACACCACGTCGAGCAGCAGGATCTGGAGGATGACGGCGCCGAACGACGGATACGCCGGCGTCTTCGACTCGGCGGTCGCGCCTTCCAGCTTGCTGTGGATCTCGTGGGTACTCTTGGCCAGCAGGAAGAGGCCGCCCAGAATCAGAATCAGGTCGCGACCGGAAATCTCTTCACCGAAGACGGCGAACAGCGGCGCGGTGAGTCGAATAATCCATGAGATCGAGAAGAGCAGGCCGATCCGGGTGATCATCGCGAGCATCAGGCCGACCTGCCGAGCCCGTTTCTGCTGGTGCGCCGGCAGCCTGGCGCTCAGAATCGAGATGAACACGATGTTGTCGATACCCAGGACCACTTCGAGTACCGTCAGCGTCGCCAGGGCAATCCAGATCTGCGGGTCGGCCAGCCATTCCATGGTTTACCAGTCCGTCGGTTCGTAGTCTTTGAGGAACTTGCCCCAGACGTGGTGGCCTGTGTTGAACCCGGTAATGATCGGATCGACGATCCGCGCGGCGCCGTCGACGATATCGAGCGGCGGATGGAAGCGATGTTCTGCGGTCTTCCGCGCGGCGATCTCCACAGGATCTTCGTCGGTCACCCAGCCGGTGTCGACGCTGTTCATGTGGATCCCATCGTTGAAATAGTCGGTGGCCGAAGTTCGCGTCATCATGTTGAGCGCGGCCTTGGCCATGTTGGTGTGCGGGTGCCGCGTGGTCTTGAAGCGGCGATAGAACTGGCCTTCGACCGCCGAGACGTTGACGATGTGCTTGTCGCGCTGCTCGCTCCGAAGCATCAGGGGCTTGAGCCGGGCGTTCAGGATGAACGGCGCGATCGCGTTGACCAGCTGGACTTCGATCAGCTCGACCGACGGCACCTCGGCCATCAGCATGCGCCACGAATTGTGGCTGCGGAGATCGATCTGCTGCAGGTCCTGATCGAAGTGCCCCTCGGGAAAGAGGTGGCGCTGGGCGTCGAGCTCATCGGGAAGAAGCGGGATCTGTGACAGCTCCGCAGCATGGACCAGTCCGGTCGCCTGCGCGACGGCCTCCACCGCCGGCTGGCCCGAGCTCTCGGGGAGCAACCGGTGGCTCCGCAGTCCTTCGTAGCCGCCAAGCAGGCTGCGCGCCCGGGCCGGTAACTCGGATGCAACGGCCGTTTCCCGTTCCATCATGTGCTGATAGAACGCGGGCGGGCGCCGGACCGTCTGGCAGGCATTGTTGATGATGAAGTCCAGCCGGTCCCGGGTGGCCAGCAGGTGATGACAGAATGCTTCGACGCTCGGCGTGTGCCGCAGGTCGAGGCCGAAGACCTCGAGCCGGTCCTTCCAGTCTTCGAAGTCGGGCTCCGCAGCGTAGCGGGCGGCCGAGTCGCGCGGGAAGCGCGTCGTGACGATCAGGTGGGCGCCCGAGCGGAGCAGCTTGATGCCCGCCTGGTAGCCGATCTTGACCCGGCCTCCGGTGAGCAGAGCCACGCGGCCCTTCAAGTCGGCCAATTCGGTCCGTTTGCGGAAGTTGAGCTCGGCGCAGGCGGGGCAAAGTTGATCGTAGAAGTGGTGGAGTCCGATGAAGCGGACCTTGCAGGTGTAACAGTGCCGCTCGTCGAGTTGGTCCTGCCTCTCGATCGGGTCCGGGGCAGCATCGACCCCCGCCGGAGTCGGCGGAAAGACGTTGGGGGTCGTGAAGACCTTTTCCTGGCGCAGCTTGCGGATCCCGGTTGACGAAAGAATCTGCTCTTCGTGAGCAACCCGGGCCGCCTTGCGTTGCCGACGCGATGCCTTGATGAGCTGTCGGCGGACCAGGGCGTCGGGCCGGGAAAGCCGGCCGGCGGCGCCCAGGAGTCTGACTTTCAGTTCGTCAGGGATCCCGGCAAGGAGGCCGCGATCCGCGACAAGTTCGTCCAGGAGGTCGGCAGCGGCCTCCAGTCGTGCCAGGAGGACGGGATCGAGGAGGGACGAAGGTTCCGGTGTTTCAATCGAGCTCGACATGGGGCCGCAACTTATCAGGGCCGGCGGGGCGAGCAAGCCTCCCGTCTCTGCCATGTGACTAACCCATTTCTGACATATGGGTTTGTTTATGTCAGAAAGATCGCATGTATCTCACATTTGTGGTGATTCTTGTTCGGTCGGTTCTTCCGTGGTACCAGAAGTCATCATCAAATTTCATAAAATACTATACTTTCTGACATATAATTTGTATTATTGTAGAAACGTTCATGGTATGTGAAGTATGAACTTGTCTGATTTCCGGGCCGGGCGTTATGAGAGGCAGCTCGAGTATGAGAGCTTCCTCCCGGCCTCGATTCACCATCCCTGGTTGCTCTCCGATCCAGAGGTTCTCGACGTCCTGGGGCGTGCCGATCGCGCACTGGGGGAACTGAACGCCTTTTCGCAGTTGGTTCCGGACATCGACTTCTTCATTGCGACATACGTAGCCAAGGAGGCAGCGCAGTCGAGCCGGATCGAGGGTACCCAGACCAACATCGAGGACGCGTTCAAGGACGCCGAGGACGTTTCTCCCGAGGCCCGGAACGACTGGGCCGAGGTGCAGAACTATATCCAGGCCATCAACTTTGCCATCGAGAGCCTGGCGCGGCTGCCCTTTTCCAATCGACTGCTCAAGGAGACCCACGCCGTGCTGATGCAGGGCGTACGCGGCAACACCAAGCAACCGGGAGAGTTCCGGGTCAGCCAGAACTGGATCGGTGTCAGTTTGGGCAACGCCGTGTTCGTACCGCCTCATCACGAGCACGTGCCCGGGTTGATGAGTGACATGGAAAAATTCCTCCATGACCGTACGCTGCGGGTGCCGCCGCTGATCCGGATTGCCATGGCACACTATCAGTTCGAGACCATTCACCCATTCCTCGACGGCAACGGCCGGCTCGGTCGGCTGATGATCTCACTCTATCTCGCCGCGGAGGAGCTGCTTGCCAAGCCGGCGCTCTATTTGTCCGATTACTTCGAGCGACACAAGACGGCCTATGTGGATCATCTCATGGCGGTGCGGGAGGGCAATCACATCCGGGATTGGCTGATTTTTTTCCTTCACGGGACCGAACAAACGGCGCGATCGTCGATTGCCGTGTTTCGGGCCATCCTTGCCTTGAAGGAGTGGATCGAGCGGGAGGTGTTACCGCACTTCGGCCATCGGCGGCAGGCCAATGCACAGCAGTTGGTCCGGCATCTCTATCGGCAGCCCGTCACCAGCGTCAAGGCCGTGGCCAGGCTTCTCGAGACGACGGTCAACACCGCTGCGGCGCTGATCAACGATCTGCTGAAACATGGTGTGCTGGTGGAAATCACAGGGCAGCGGCGCAATCGGCTCTTCGTTTTCAGCCGCTACCTGTCCCTCTTTACGTAGCGCCAGCCGCCGACCTTGCGCAAGGAAGGTCCCTCGGGTCAGGAGCCGACGGGGTGTCGGGCTCCGCCTGGTGTGAAAACTTCGACCGCCAGGGTGAAGCTGCGCTCATCCGTGCCCTGCAGCGCGCCGACCCCGACGACATGGCGGCCGATCTCTTCACCGCGCGCGTTACGAATAGTGAGCAGGACCGAGTACTCCCACGCTTCCCCGACATCCGGGTGGCGGATGGTCCCCTCGACCTGGAGCGCCGAGAATGCCGGAGCCACCTTGCCACCCGCGCCGGAGCGCAGGTGGTGCCGGCAAGCTGGGCAAATGCTCGCGCTCTCGAGGATCGAGGTGCGACAATGGGGGCAGGTACGCGTTGCCCCCGGAGTACCCGGCCGAGCGCTCATTTCCCGGCGTTGTCCCAACCGAATTCGGCCTGGCCGCGCATCCGGGAGCCGGCAGCGACCGTGAGTGAGCCGGCCTTGAGGTCGCCGGTCAGCACCCCGGTCTGCAGCAGTTCGACCCGGGTGGCGTCTTCGATGTTGCCCTCGACTTCGCCCCCGATGATGACGGTGTGGGCGCGAACCGCACCGGTCAGCTTGGCCCCCTGCTCGATGGTCAGATTCCCCTGGACATTGACGTCGCCCTTGAATCGGCCCGCGATCCGAATGTGACCGGCGCCCTCGATCTTACCCTCGATCGTCAGCTCGGCTGCAATCAGGGATTCTTTCATCTCGCGCTCCGGGGCTTTCCGCCCCGCCTCGAAGTTCGTTGACGGGAGGGTGATACGGTTGGCATCAGGTTCCTTGGCGGTCGCGGGCTCCGGAATCGGCACAGCGTCCTTTTTGGCGAGAACCGGTTCCTTTTCCTTTTCCTTCCAGATGGCCATGGTGCGAAGCTCCTGTGAGCATCGACGCCCTGCCGGCCGGAGGGGAGCGGCCGCAGTGAAATCGATGGATGGTGATGGTCGCGCTACTACCCGGAACTCGAGGGAGGTTCGCCCGGGTCGAGCCGGGGCACGGCGCAGGCGCGTACCCCGAAGACCGGGGGACGTCCCAACCCGGTCCAATCTGCACATCCGAGCGCGGGCGACTGTCGAGAACCTGGGCGCCCCTCCTCGATCGACGACGTCGTGAATCTAACTGCCGGACCGACCTAGTATCCGGCTGCCTTGTCGACCACGTTGAGCAGCGGCTCGCCCGCCGCGAACCGTCGAAGATTTTCACGGTACAATGCCGCGCCCCGTTCGACCGTCAGTGCTCCCAGCGATGCCATGTGGGGAGTGATGATGACGTTGGCCTGTTTCCAGAGCGGGTGGTCGCTCGGCAGCGGTTCCGGATCGGTGACGTCGAGGCCGGCGCCTGCCAGGCGTCCCGAACTCAGAGCGTCCAGCAGCGCTCCGGTTTCGACGACTTTACCACGCGCGATGTTGATCAGGTAGCTGCCCGGCTTCATGGCCGCGAAGGCTGCCGCATCGAACATATGCTCGGTTTCGGGCGTGAGCGGCACCGCGATGGCGACCACGTCGGCCTCGGGAAGCATCGACAGCAATTCGTTCGGCTTGCCGACCCGCTCGACGAAATCGGGTGCGGGGTCGTCGCTGCGGCGGGTGCCGATGACCCGCATCCCGAAACCAGCGCCGCGTCGCCCGATTTCCGTTCCGATGCCGCCCAATCCGACGACCAGCAGCGTCCGACCCTGCAGTGCCACCGCCGGGAGGCCCGCATTGTCGTCCCGGACCCATCGTCCAGTCCGCTGGGCTTCGAGGTAGGTCGGCAAATTCCGGGTCAGGCCCAGGAGCATGGCAAAGACGTGGTCGGCAATGGCCGGACCGTGCACCGCGCGTGAGTTGGTCACCACGATCTGGTCGGACCGTTCGCCCAGTTGGGCCAGCAGGTGGTCGACCCCGGCGCTGGTGGTGTGGATCCAGGCGAGGTTGGTGGCGGCCGCAATGAACTCGGGCCGCGCATAGGACGCATCGATGCCATGCGCTTCCTGGGCCCGGCTCAGCGCCTCTTCGCGTGAGAGGCCGAACACTACACGGACAGGACCGAGACCGGTCGTATCGCCCAACCGACCCTGTGCGCCGGCGGACACGAAGAAGGTGAGCGGCGTTGCCCCGGCGCTCCGCTCGATGGCCACTTTGCTGTTTCGGGTCGAGCCCAGCTCTTCGGCAGTGGTTCGGACATCGGCGGCTGCGCTGCGCCGGCCGGCGGCCGATTCCGGAGCCTTCGACGCGATACTGCAGCTCGAACCCACTGCCCCGGTTAGGCAAATGAGCAGCATCCAGGACGAAGCACGTGAGCGCGCGGCAAGGGTCGGCATGGCAATACTCGTGACGTGGAGGGGCGGAAACCGCAATGTTGCCTCAAGATACGATAAACCGGTCCGGCAGGGGAGCGGTGGAATCCGGTTCGGTTGACGGGGCTCGTCCGCACCCCGAACTTTGGCCGCATTCCGGCTGACCGACTCACCGATTCTCTCGTAATGGTCCCGACTTATGACGATCCGTTCCGTTCTCCCGTTCGTTGCGACGTTGCTGGTGCTCGGCTCGACCGCGGCATCGGCGCAGCGCGATGCCAGCAGTCTGGCGCCACCGCCGGCGTTTCCCGACCCCGATCGGGTCGCCAAGCTGTCTCAGGCCTTTCCCGCCATCGACCGCCTGATGCGGGATTTCGCGGAGCGGTCGCGGGTGCCGGGGATTGCCTACGGCATCGTCATCGACGGGCGTCTGGCCCATCGGGGCACGGCCGGATTCCGCGAGCTTGGTTCGCGAGCACCGGTCGATTCGTCCAGCGTGTTCCGGATTGCCTCGATGTCGAAGAGTTTCACGGCGCTCGCGGTGCTGCAGCTGCGCGATGAGGGCAAGCTCGCCCTGGATGATCCGGCGGAGCGTTATGTGCCGGAACTCGCCGGGTTGCGCTACCCGACCACCGATTCGCCCAAGATCACGATTCGTCATCTGCTGTCGCATTCCGAAGGGTTCCCCGAAGACAACCCCTGGGGCGATCAGCAACTGGCCTTGGGCGATGAGGAGATGAACCGGTTGATGCGGAGCGGGATTCCTTTCTCGACCGCGCCCGGTACCGCCTACGAGTACTCGAACTACGGCTTCGCCATCCTGGGTCGGATCGTGGCCAACGTGTCGGGAATGCCGTTTGCACGCTACCTGGACCAGAAGATCCTTGCGCCGCTCGGCATGACCGTGACCACGCTGGAAGCTCGGACGGTGTCGCCCGCGCGCCTGGCGCATGGCTACCGGTGGCAGGATACCACCTGGCTCGAGGAAGCGCAGCTGCCGGATGGCGCCTTCGGGCCGATGGGAGGGATACTGACCTCGATCGACGACCTGAGCCGTTGGGTCGGGTTCATGCTCGATGCCTGGCCGCCGCGCGACGGCGCAGAGCGCGGGCCGGTCCGCCGGGCGTCGGTGCGCGAGATGCAGCAGGTGGCCCGCTACAACGGCGCGTCGAGCGTGCGGAACCCCACCACCGGTGCGGTCACGCTGAGCGCCGGTGGCTACGGTTACGGCTTGGGTGTCCGGCAGTCCTGCCAAGTGCCGTCCAACGTTTCGCACAGCGGCGGACTGCCCGGCTTCGGCTCGATCATGCAGTGGTTGCCCGACTACGGCGTGGGCATCGTGACACTCGGCAATCTGACCTACACCGGATGGCGTGGTCCGGTCGACCAGGCGTTCGATCTGCTCGACCAGACCGGCGGTTTGATCCGTCGGGTGCCGCAGCCCGCGCCGGTGCTCGAGCAGGCGCGGGAACAGGTGACACGACTCGTGCTGGACTGGAATGAGCCGCTGGCCGACAGTATTGCCGCGATGAATCTCTATCTGGACGAGCCCGCGCCGCGCCGGCGGGCGGCGATCGAGCGAGTACGTGCGCAGGTCGGCGGGAGCTGCCGTCCGGAAGGGCCGTTCGAAGTCGAAAACGCGCTGCGCGGGCGTTGGCGCCTGCGCTGCGCGTCGGGAGATCTCCGGGTTTCGATTACCCTGGCGCCGACCGAACCGGCCAAGGTGCAGCAGCTCGACGTACGCCCCATGGCGCGGGAAGAATCGCTGGCCCCTCTTCCCGCCTGTCGGTAGCCGGGCACTAGCGGTTCAGAGGCTCGGCGGCTGCCCTTCGGCGCCGCCGAGCACGGTTCCCGATGTAAACGGCAGCAGCAGGATACCCAGCAGGACCACGGCGATACCGAGCAGTGATCCGATTCCGGCGTAGAGCACGCTCGAGTAGACCATCCATGCCGCTGCCGCCCCGAACAGCAGCGGCGGCAGCGGATAGAGCGGCATACGATAGGGCAGGGCCACGCCGCGCCGCCGGAAGATGACCACCGAACCCGCCACCAGCAGCAGGAAGAACCAGAAGACCGGCGCCGTGTAGGCCACCATCGCCTCGAAGCCGCTTCGGGTTACCGCGCCGAACACCACCAGAGCAATCGCGATGACGGCTTGCAGCAACAATGCGTTGGCCGGCTTGTCCCCCTGCTCGTTCCAGACCCCGAGGCGCCGGATCAGCGGGACGTCTCGGCCCAGTGCGTAGTAGGATCTGGCACCCGTGAAGACGGTCGCGTTGAGCGTGCTGAGCGCGCAGACGCAAACCGAAAGACTGAAGAGCAGCGCCCCGACATCGCCTGCCATGAGTCGGACCAACTCGGCCCCAACGGTATCCGTGCCGCGGAGCCGTTCCAGGCCGAGTGTGCGGAGGTAGCCGTAGTTCGCAGCGAGGTAGAGGACTACGACGACGACGGTGCCCAGTCCAAGCGCGCGAATCATGTTGCGCTGAACGTCCCGCATTTCGCCGGACAGATAGGCCACCTCGTTCCACCCGCCGTAGGTGAGCAGGACGAAGACCATGGCGAGGCCGATAGCGCCGCCACCGCTTGCCGGGGCCGCTGCCGGCGCGGCGGCAGGTACGGTGAACCCCGCCGCGATCACGATGCCCAGCGCCGCCACGGTGAGCACCGTGAGTCCGACCTGAACTCGGGTGCTGGGCCGAGTGCCGGCGAGGTTGATGGCGGTAATCGCGACGACGGCGAGCAGAGCATGGATGGCGCTGCCGAACTCGCCGAGCGGCAGGACCCTCGACGCATAGTCGCCGTAGACGAACGCCACGGCCGCAATCGCGCCCGTTTGAATCACGGTACCTCGGCTCCAGGCAAACAGAACGCCCAGACGGTGGCCGTAGGCTGAGCGCAGGAAGTGATATTCGCCTCCGGCGCTGGGCCAGGCGCTGCCGAGTTCCGCATAGCAGAAGGCGCCGACCAGCATGATCAAGCCGCCGGCCAGCCACACGCCCATGAAAGCGGCTTCGCTCGCCACGTTCGAGGCCACCAGCGACGGGGTTCGGAAGATCCCGATGCCGATCACGATCCCGATCAGAAATGAGGCGCCGGTCGTGATGGACAGGGTCTGGCGCGGGCCGGTCGTCCGGGTCTGGTCAGCCACGATCTGCTCGCTTGCTGGGTGGGAGCGGGGAACGGCGCGTGCGCACCGCTCCCCGGAGGGGGTATCGAAGTGCTGAAGCGATCAGGATCCGCGGGTCGCGCCCCAGGGCCGCCCGCCGGCGCCCTGGACAGCGGTGATCCGATCGCCGGCTACGCGGCCGACATAGGCGTGGCGCCCGTCCGGTCCGTCGATCACGAAGCGAATCTCGTCGCCGCGCAGCGCGGTTTCCTGCAATCGATAGCTCGACTCCCCGATCTTGGCCGAACCCTCGACGACCTGATACTGCTGGGTCAATTCGATGGTGTAGGTTCGCGGTCCGTCGGTCACGTCCCATCGCCCGGCTACTTTGGCCGGAACGATCCAGAGGTAGGCGCTGCGGCCGTCGATCACATCGTGACGATCCGGTCGCCAGTCGCCCATGTCGAAGGCGTGGGAAGCCAGCCGCGTTCCCGGTTTGAGGTCGAGCAGAATGGGACGGAGCTTGACGTTCAGGCTGGGCAGCAGATACATCGTGATGACGGTGGCCTTGGTGAGGTCCGTCTCGAAGAGATTCTGCTGGTGGAACGAGACCCGGTCGCCGACGCCCGAGGTCCGCAGGTTTTCCTGCGCCTCCTTGATCCGCTGCGGATCGAGGTCGACACCCATGCCGCGCGCATTGTGCAGCTTGGCCGCGGCAATCGGGATCCGCCCGTCGCCGGAGCCCAGATCGATGACGAAATCGTTCTTGGTCACCTTGGCCATGTCGAGCATCCGCTCGACCACCTGATTCGGGGTAGGGACAAAGTGGACGTCGAGGTTGGGCGGGTCCTGCGCATGAACGGGTGCCGTGGCCAATGCCAGCGTGGCAAGCGCAGCAAGTGTGGCGGTGGTACGAGTCATCATTGGGACCATTCTCCTCTGGAAATGATCGGGCGCGTCGGCGTTTGGTGCCGGCGTATCAGCACGTTCAGGGCGCGAGTTCCGGCTCCGGTTCGGCGGCTCCGTGTGAGGTCTTTCCCGGGTCGCCGATGACTGCCCGCCGGAGCCGATCGGTGGCCGCGTGCGCCAGGAGGTACACTGCCGGGACGACCAGCAGCGTCAGAGCCGTAGATACGATGATACCGCCCACCAGGGTCACGGCAAGCGGCTGCATCAGCTCGGTACCTTCGCCGATGCCGAGCGCGAGGGGCAGCATGCCGAGGATACTGGTGAAGGTCGTCATCAGGATGGGGCGCAGGCGCACCACGCCTGCTTCGACGACGGCATCTTCGGTCGACAACCCGTCGTCACGCCTCCCGATCTCGACGTACTCGACCAGGAGAATCGCATTGTTGACCACGATGCCGGCCAGTAGAATGACGCCGAGCAGCACGGGGGCGCTGAGCGGCGTTCCGGTCAGCAGCAGGGCGGCGCCGACCCCGACCAGCGCCAGCGGCACCGAGACGAGAATGACCAGCGGATTGACCACGCTTTCGTACTGCACGGCCATGACCACGAACACTAGGAAGATGGCCAGCACGATCACGATAGCGAGATTGCGGTTATTCTCGCGAATGGCCTCTTCCTCGCCGCCGTAGAGGATGGCGAATCCTTCGGGCAGCGTCAGGTCGGCAAGTCGGGCCCGAATCTCGGTGCTGACCCGGCTGATGTTGGTGAGCGAGGTGTTGACGTCGCCCTCGACCTGGATCTGCCGGTTCTGGTTTTCGCGTACGATGGTGGTGGGTCCGGTGCCGACGCTGACCGATGCCACGTCCCGCAGGTGGATCGGCCGGTCTCGGCCCGAAAAGAGTGCGATGGCGCCCAGGTCTTCGGCGCTGCTGAACTGCTCGCGCGGCAAGCGGACCCGGACGTCGTACTCGTAGTTCCCCTCGGCGTACCGTGTCGGGATGGCGCCCTCGAGCGCGGTTCGCACGCTCTGGCCTACCGCCGCGACGCTAAGTCCCAAGTCTGCCGTGCGGTCGCGATCGATCCGGATGGCCAGCTGCGGACTCGCTTCCTCGGTCGAGATCTGAATGCTTTCCAGCCCCTCGATGCCTTGCATGCGAGCCATGACTTCCGAGCCGATCCGCTGCAGGGTCACCAGGTCGTTGCCCTGAATCGCGACGGCCGCATCCGTGCCGGACCGGTTGGTGCGGAGTCCCCGGATCCGCGGCGGCCGGACGCCGATCCGGGCTCCGGGAATACCGAGCGCGTCGATTTCCCGCTGAAACTCGGCGACCCAGTCGGACGCGCTGACGCCGGGCCGGTCGGGTGCCGGCGTCAGCTGGATGCTGAGCGAGCCTCGTCCCCCTCGTTCCGACGTGCCGCTGCCGAAGAGGAAGCCGCCGGCCGTGGCAAAGACGTCCTGCACATGCGGCCGCTCCGCAACCATCGACTCGAGCTGTCGGACCACCTGGTCGGTGCGCTCGGGCGGGGTCCCCGGGGGCATCGAGACCCAGACCCCGATCGATCCGTCGTCGACGACCGGGAGGAACTCGCTCGGCAGGCGGGTGGCCAGATACAGCGTTCCCGCCAGCAGGGCAAACGAAGTTCCGATCACCCAGCCGCGCCGGCGGAGCGTGCCTCGCGCGAGGCTGCGGTACCTGTCGCCCAGTCTGGTTATGGAGCGATTGAACGCCACGATCGGACGTGAGCGATCGAGCCCGGTGCTCCAACGCACCTTGGCCAGCTGTGCCGTGAGCATCGGCACCAGCGTGAGAGCCACGGGCAGCGAGGCCGCGATCGCGAAGGTGACCGTCAGGATCAACTCCTTGAAGATCAGCGCAGCGAGTCCGGTGATCAGCAGGAACGGCACCACAGCGGCAAGATTGGTCGTGGTCGAGGCGATCACGGCCGAGGTGACTTCGCCGGCGCCGTCGTGCGCAGCGGTTTCCGGATCTTTGCCCTTGCCGCGGTGACGGAAGACGTTTTCCAGCATCACGATGGCGTTGTCGAGCAAAAGCCCGACGCCCAAGGCCAGCCCGCCCATGCTCATGATGTTGAGCGTGAGGCCGGTGGCGCCCATCAGCGCCAGCGTAGCCAGGATCGCGATCGGGATCGAGACGCCGATGATCAGGGTTTTCCGGACGCTGCCCAGGAAGAGAAGCACCACGACCATGGCCAGTAGAGATCCGGCGATGGCGGCGTCCGTCACGCTCGAGATGGCGCTCTCGATGAAAAAGGATTGGTCCGCGACCACCCGGTGCGCCACGTCGTCAGGAATGAAGCGCGACTCGGCCAGTTGCTCGAGTTTGTCGCCGACGCCGGCGGCAACCGCCACCGTGTTGGCTTCCGGAAGCTTGCGCACTGAGAGCTTGACGGCCGGCACGCCGTTGAGGCGGCTCCAGAGCCGCTGCTCGCGATTGGTATCGGAAACGGTGGCAAGATCGGCCAGCGGCAGCCGCTGCGTCGTGCCTGGCCGGTTGATCAGCAGCCTGCGGATATCGTCCACCGTCTTGAACTTCCCGGCGGTTTTCCCGACTACCTCGAACTGCGGCGAAGTCAGACTGCCGGCGGCAATGTCCTGATTCTCGTCGCGCAGCGTATTCAGGATGTCGCTGACGGTGAATCCGTACGAACGAAGCCGTTCCTGATCGAGGGTTACGCGGATTTCCCGAATCAGTCCGCCCGAGATGTCGATCGAGCCGACGCCCTCGACGGTCAGCAGCTGCGGCAACAGCTGCAGGTCGACCCAGCGCCGCAGTTCGACCGGGCTCATGGTGCCCGAGCTGAAGCCCACCTCGTACACCGGCATCTGGGACGGATCGGATTTGTTGATCGACGGCGGTTGCACATCGATCGGCAGGCGCGAACGGGCACGATCGAGATTCTTCGACGCATCCTGCAGCGCGAAGTTCATATCCGTGCCGTAGCGGAAGTGGAGTCCGATTTCGGACCGCCCTTCCTGGGTTTCCGATTCGAGCCGGATCAGGTTCTCGGTGGTTGCGAGCGCCGTTTCCAGGACTTTGGTGACCTGCTCTTCCATCACCTCGGGAGCCACGCCAGGATACTGGACGTTGACCCGTACCTGCGGATAGACGATTTGGGGCAGCAGGTCGATCGGCAGGCGTCGGCCGATGAAGACACCGAGGACGATGACGACGGCGGCGAGTGAGAGGGTGCCGATCGGTCGCCGGATGGCGAGGCTGGGAAGACTCGAGCGCCGCGCGGTCATGGGGTGTCGATCCGGACGATGGAAGCGGAGTCCGGGCTCGGGCGGCCTGCGGTGACGCGGACCTGTGCGCCGGTTCGGAGATTGAGCTGGCCCGAGGTGACCACCAACTCGCCGGGATCGAGGCCATCGGTAACTTCGACGAGGCCGGCGGATGTCATGCCGATAACGATGCTGCGGCGGGTCAGGGTGTCGTTGGCAACGACGAAGACGAAATTGCCGTCGGAGGCGGCGCCGATTGCGGCGGCGGGTACTGCCAGAACCCCGTTGCGCCGCTCGACATTGAAATCGGCGCGCGCCAGAAAGCCCGGCTGAATCCGAACGGTGGGCGGAGGACGCGCCAGGCCCACTTCGACGGGGACCAGCCGGGTCGCCGGATCGGCGCTTGGGAAGATTCGCCGCACCGTGCCGCGCAACCGTACGCCCGGCTGCGCATCGAGTCGCACCGAGACCGAGTCATTGTCGGCGACATGCACGACATCGAGTTCCGACATTTGGACCCGGACCACCAGCAGGGCATCGTCGGCAATGTCGAAGAGGCGCTGGTTGGTGGAGACGGCACTGCCGGTTTCCACCGCTTTGCTGGTGATGACGCCCGCGCTCGGTGCGGTGACGCGCGTGAACTCGAGTCGGGTTTCCCACAGCTGCACATCGCTGGCTGCCGTAGCGAACGCTGCCCGCGCTTGTTCGAATTCGGCGTCGGTGATGATGCCGGCCTTCTGCATCTCCTCGCTGCGATCGAATGCGGTCCGGGCGTTGGCGAGGACGGCCCGCGCCCGCTCCAACTGGGCCACGGTTTCCCGGGCGTCCAGCTCAGCAAGCACTTGTCCGGGACGAACCCGGTCGCCCTCGGTGACGCGGACGGCGAGAATGGTTCCGGATGCCTGGCTGTTGACGCCGATGACGCGGATCGGCTCGACCGGCCCGGTGAGGGTAACGGTGCGGGCCAGATTCTGACGCTCGGCGGCGACGACGGCGACCGCCGTTGCCGGCCGTCGGGTGCGTTGTTCGCCGTCACCCGAGGAGCAACCGGTCGAGACGGCGACGCCGATCGCGGTCAGCAAAGCACGCTGGAGCCCGCGGCGCGTGGGAGAGAAAGCCATGTAAATCCCTACGCGCCACGGGCGCCCGATGTTGAGCCTCAGTCGTTAGTGCTGCTCGGCACGCCTTCGATCACGAAAACGACGCGTCGATTGGCCTCGGCTCCGGGCATTTCGCCGTAGGCGCCTTCGACCAACTGACGCGTCTTGCCCATGCCGACGGCGCGGAGCGTGACACCCGAGATGCCGGCCTGTTCCAGGTAGGCACGGACATTGTCGGCCCGTTCCTGCGAGAGGCGGCGGTTGTATGCGACCGTGCCCGCGGGATCGGCGAAGCCTTCGATGGTCACGACAGATCCGGCATAGTGGCGGTTGACCACTTGAGCGAAGCGGTCGAGCGCGGTGCGATCGTCGGGTCGGACGGTGGCGTCGTCGTAGGCGAATCGGATCGGGAAGGCGAACTGCATGCCGCTCTCCATTGCAATGATCCGGGCGCCGAGCGAATCGCGGAGAACGCCCAAGTCCTGTTGCAGGGTCGTGACGTCGCGCTTGACGCCATCGACATCGGTACGGACGCTCGCGATCTGTCCGGAGAGGTCACGTCGCACGTCTTCGTCCCCCGCCATCCAGCCGGCCCGGCTGGTGTCGGCCGAGGCCTGGACCTGCCGATTGACATAGCCTTTGGTTGCGCAGCCACTCACCGAGGCCATCAGAAGTGCAGCGCCCGTGAACTTCGCGATCGTCGTCATCTTGAGTCCCCCATCAGTTTGATTCGTTCATCCCCGAAGCGATCGGGGTCGATGCTCGCATGCCGGACCATGATGCGGTGGTCTGAGTGAGAGACGAATGAGGAGGCTCGGAGTTGACGTGCCCAAAATCCGCCACTCCGATATGGCGGACTATCGGCCGGCAGGTTTGGCCGGCCGGGCTACGGCCGGGCGTGCCTCAGGCCGACGGGCGTGCGATGAAGATGTCGCGCTCCCAGGGGTCGCGGACCGAGCGGGCGGTGAGGCCGACTGCTTCGAACCAGGCGAGCCAGTCGGCGAGGGGAAAGACGCCTTCGACGTGCCGGTCGTGTTCGACGGTGACGCTGCCGTCGGGGCTGCGCAGCATGAAGGCGTAGTCGACGATATAGGTCGTGTCGGTCGGGTCGGGATCCCAGCGCCATTCGAGATAGCGGAGCCCGCGGCCATCCGGTCCATCGGCGCCGTCGGCTTCAACGCCTTCGGTGAACGTTTCGCGAACGTAGTCGGGGAGGACGACGACCACGCCATCCTCCCTGCAGTGGAGGGCCGCCGTGCGCAGGGTGGCGCGGACCTCCTCGGGCGTGGTGGCGTACATGATGGCGTCGTGAATCAGCACCACATCGAACGTCCGCTCGAGTCGCAGGGTCTGCATGTCACCGACGACGTGCTCGGCGTCGGGGTTCAGGGTCGCACTGACCTGGAGCATGGCCGGGGCCCGATCGGTCAGTGTCAGTCTGAAGTGGGGAGCAAGGTGCCAGGCCAGGTTGCCCCCGCCAGCGCCCAGTTCGAGCAGCGTTGGGCGCCGGTTTGCCGGCAGTGGGCCGATCCGTTGCAGCAGGTCCTCAGCCTCCGGGGCGTAGTCGGCCGGGGGAGAAAAGAGGGGCCACCAGGTGGCCAACTCGTCATAGAATCGCGGTCGCGTCGGCATGGAATCAGTATGTCCCGGGGCCTCGGCCAGGTCAAAGTGCTGGCTGACTGGCCGGTCCGAAAGCTGCTGACTCGGCGTCCTGCGGGTGTAGTCCGAAGTCTGGGCACGCTTTATGCATGTTGTTTTAATGTATATTTTAGTTCGACTATCTTAAATTGAGCACTATTTACATTAAATAGACTGTTGTTTAGGTTACGTCTGGTGTAGTTAAACAATTTGATCTGTCGGAGCAACCTCTATGAGCCTGCGTGACTTCCTCGAAATCCCGTACGATGAACTCGAGGAAATCAACCTCGAAGCCAAGGCTGAACGGCTCGATCGGGTCGACCTTGACAAGATCCGTGAGAAGCGGATCAAGTACCTGACCGACGAAAAGCGCATCAAGGCAGTCACCGTCTGCTTCGCAGACTTGGAGGGCCGCCTTCACATGCTCGACTATGACAAGAAGTTTCTGATCAAGTCATACGACAATCTGACCTTCGATGGGTCGTCGGTGCGGGGGTTTTCTGCGCAGCAGGAGTCCGACCTCCGTCTCAGCATCGATTGGCCGGCCTTCTACTGGTTGCCGTCCGATATCTTCGGTCCGGGCAAGACGCTGGTATTCGGGGATGTGCTTGAAAAGGACGGCGCACCGTATCCGGCCGACATTCGTTCCCGGCTCAAGAGCTACCTGGCGACGCTGCGTGAGACCGAAGGGTACACCTGCAACGTTGCGCCGGAAATCGAGGGCTTCCTTTTCAAAGGGCGCGATGCGGAGCGCCGCTACCACGAAACCGGCGGGTTCGAGTACGTCTCGACGGGCGGCTACTATCACTCGCTGCCCGGGGATGCGCTGCGCACCTTCATCGATACTGTGGCGGAGTCGCAACGGGCGCTTGGATTTGGCAATGAGAAGGACCACCCCGAGGTGGCGCCTTCGCAGTTCGAGGTCAATTACGGCTACACCGAGGCGAGTGTGGCCGCCGACCAGGTGCTGCTCTACAAGCTGGTTTGTCGCCAGGTGGCCTCTCGGCTCGACATGACGGCGAGCTTCCTGCCCAAGCCGGTGACCGGCGTCAACGGGTCGGGAATGCACACCAATATGTCGATCAGCAAGAACGGCAAGAACCTGTTCTTCGACAAGAACGGTCAGGATCAGCTCTCGGAGTTGGGCTGGAATTTCATCGACCGCATCCTGTCGAGCGGCCAGGAGTTGTGCTTGCTCCTCAATCCGAGCGTCAACTCCTATCGTCGTCTCGACCCGCATTACGAGGCGCCCAATCAGATCAAGGCGTCGGCTGTGGATCGCGGCTCGATGGTTCGGATTCCGATCGGTAACGAGAAGTCGGCTCGGGTCGAGGTCCGCTCGATTGCCCCGGATGCCAACCCATACATGGTGCTCTACTCGCTGCTCAGGACCGGCCTCGAAGGGCCGATCGAGGAGTCGGGAGACAAGAAACGGGATCGGACCAAGTTCCTGCCGGACAACATCTATGACGGAATCCGGTTGTTCAAGAGTTCGAAGTTCGCTGCCGATCTGCTGACGGAGTCGGTGCACAAGAAGTATACGGATCTGAAGCTCGCGTCGGCGGAACGTTGCCCGAAGGCGCTGGGCTCACAGATCAAGATTCCGGAGATTCAGTTCCACCACGAGATCACCAATCAGTATCTCTGGTCGAAGTTCTAGGACGGTGTGGCCGGCTTTGCCGCGGGCCGGTAAAACTCGAGAAGAGGGGGGCGAATTCCGGTTCGCCCCCTTATTCTTTTCGCGCACTGTACGGCGTGGTGCGCCATGCCGTGGCAGCCGTAGTTCCCGTGCCCTCCGTGAGATCCATGACCGATTCGGAACTGATTGCCCGTTTGAAAGAGTTGGAGCGAGCGTCGCGGCCCCTCAATCCTGGGACGGGGCGTCGTCGCGCGGCGCGGGCGGCGGTATCGGCCTCGGGAGATCGATTCCTCCGATCGAACGAACACCTGCCGACGTTCGATGGCCGCCGGGGCGATGGATTGCTCGACGCTCCGATCGGTGAGCAGGGTATGGAAATGCGGGACTTGGTCCCGCTGTTCGAACAGGAGGTGCTGCATCCCGGCGCCAACACCGCCGCTCCAGGTTACCTCGGCTATATCCCCGGCGGGGGGATCTACTACTCGGCGTTAGGCGACTACCTGGCGGCGGTTACCAACAAGTATACCGGCGTGTTCTTCGGAGCTCCCGGGGCGGTCCGGGTCGAGAACATGGTGCTGCGATGGGCGGCTCGGGCAATCGGTTTCCCGGCCGATGCGGTCGGCAACCTGACCTCGGGCGGCAGTATCGCCAATCTGATTGCGGTCGTCTCTGCGCGGGAAGCGCACGAGATCGGCGCTCTGGCGGTTCCGTCGCAGGTGGTCTATCTCACATCGCAAGCCCACCACTCGCTCGATAAAGCACTGCGGATTGCGGGACTGGGCGAAGCGGTGGTGCGTCAGATCCCGATCGATGCCGCCTTTCGGATGCGAGCCGATCTTCTGGCTGAGCAGATCGCGGCCGATCGGGTGCTTGGGTTGCGTCCGTGGCTCATCCTGGGCGCGGCGGGAACCACCGATACGGGCGCCGTCGATCCGCTCGACCAGTTGGCAGACATTGCGGCGCGGGAGGGGTGCTGGTTCCATGTCGACGCGGCGTACGGTGGGTTCTTTGCCCTGACCGAGACCGGTAAGCGGGTGCTCTGCGGGATCGAACGGGCCGACTCCGTCGTGCTCGATCCGCACAAGAGCCTCTTCCTCCCGTACGGATCCGGGATCGTACTGCTTCGGGATCCGGAACCGATGCGTCGGGCTCATCGGGGCAGCGGTGCCTATCTTCAGGACATACCCGACGATCCCACCGAGATCTCGCCGGCCGATGTATCGCCCGAATTGACGCGGCCGTTTCGCGGGCTGCGGATCTGGCTCCCGCTCAAGCTGCTTGGCGTCAAGCCGTTCCGGGCCGCGCTGGACGAGAAGCTGCTCCTGGCGCAGTACTTCCATGCCCGGGTAGCGGAGCTGGGGTTTGAAGTCGGTCCTCCGCCGGATCTGTCGCTGGTTACGTTCCGGTGGGCGCCGGCCGGGCTCTCCCTCGAGGAGATCAACGCCTTTAATCGCCGGATCGTCGACTGGCTGCGGGATGACGGCCGGATCTTTCTTTCATCCACCATGATCGACGGCCGCTACACGCTTCGTATGGCGATCCTGTCTTTCCGAACCCATCGGCGCACCGTCGACACCGCGTTACGGGTACTGTTGGAGGCCGTCGATGCGCTACAGCGAGGCTGACCGGGACGGGGACACCCCGGATCCCCGAGGCGAAGCACTGCCTCGTCGGGTGGAGCCGCCGGTCGCCCCGTTTCGCCTCAGGACGTCCCGTCTGGCGGTGGTATCGGGCTGCATTGGAGTGGCGTTCGCGTGGCTCGTGACCGCAGCGCCCAGCGCCGATCCGGGGGGCACTTCGCTCAGTTTCGCCACGGTAGTCGTTCTCGGTGCGTCGATCGGTGGCGCACTGTTTGGCGCTCTCGCGCGGGCCCGTGGCGAGTCGATCGTGGCGGAGCTGGCGCTGGGCGCTGGGCTCGGGGTGGCCGGTGCGGTGGTCGGTTCGTTTTGTGGTCTCGTGATCGCGAGATACGCCGGCCTCGGTGACTCGTGGCAGGGCCTTCTCGTCGCCCGCATGATTATCTGGTCGCTGACCACCGGGTTTCTCGGAATGTTTCTGGCGTTTCGCTGGGCCAATACCTTCATGGTGGTGCCTTTCGAGGCGCTGCTTTGGGGCTCGGGAGCGGGAGTCGTCGCGGGGGTGGTGATGTCGTTGCCCGGACCGTCGGAGCTCTGGCGGCTGCCGGGACTCCTGGTCATCGGAGCCGGAACCGGAATCGGTGTCGTTCTCCCGGTGCTGATTCGCTCGCTGGGCATCATTGAACTGCAGCGAGCCGATGCCGAGCCGGTCGGCCTGACGGGACACCGCGGGTGGATCATACCGTTCCATGGTATCATGGTCGTAGAGACCGCGCTCGAGGTGCGTAGCGAGCAGGGGCGCTGCCGCGTGGCGCCGGCCGGACCCGGCAGTGAGCCCGTCAGACTGGGCGAGCAGCCGGTGACTGGTCCGCTCGATCTGCTCGATCACGATACCATCACGATCGGTTCGCGGGTCTTTCTCTACCGCCGCTTTCCCGGGGCTGGCCTGTGACGGGAGCGGCCACTGCTTGTCGTACCCCGAATTTGACTCTAACGTTGAC
>CAZUES010000008.1:51733-129012 GCA_964619465.1 uncultured Gemmatimonas sp. | reverse complement strand
TCGCCAGGGTGGAAAGCAGCATCAGGATGAAGGTGGCCGGCATGTACTTCTTGAGACCGCCCATGTTCCGCATGTCCTGCGCGTCGTCGTGACTGTGGGTCGCATGGTAGGCATGGTGCATCGCATGGATGACACTGCCCGACCCGAGGAACAGGAGCGCCTTGAAGAAGGCATGCGTCACCAGATGGAAGACGCCGGCGGTGTACGCCGCCGAGCCGACCCCCAGGAACATGTAGCCCAGCTGGGAAACGGTGGAGTACGCCAGCACCTTCTTGATGTCGTACTGCCGGAGCCCGATCGATGCCGCGAAGAGCGCCGTTAGCGCGCCGACGCCCGCCACGATCATGCTCGACAAGGGCGCCATCGCGAAGAGCACGCTGGTTCGCGCAATCAGATAGACGCCCGCCGTCACCATGGTGGCCGCATGGATCAGCGCGGACACCGGCGTCGGGCCCGCCATGGCGTCGGGAAGCCAGGTAAAGAGCGGGATCTGCGCCGACTTACCGGTGCAGCCCAGGAAGAGGAACAGCGTGATCGCGGTCACCAGGCCGCCACCGACCAGCAGCCCGCCGGGAGCCCGTTCGGCAATTTCGCGGAACTCGAGCGTGCCAAGTGACCAGAAGATCAGGAACATCGCGATCAGCACGCCCAGATCGCCGATCCGGTTGACGATGAACGCCTTCTTGCCGGCGTCCGCGTTGGCCTTGTCCTGATACCAGAATCCGATCAGCAGGTACGAGCAGAGCCCGACCCCTTCCCATCCGATGAACAGCACCGGAAGACTCGACCCCAGCACCAGCACCAGCATGAACACGACGAACAGATTCAGGTACGCGAAAAACTTCGCGTACCCCGGATCTGCCGACATGTATCCGACACTGAAGATGTGGATCAGACTGCCGACGCCGGTAATGACCAGCAGCATCACCAGCGAGAGCTGATCGACCTGTAGCGACAATCCCAGGTCGAGCGCGCCGGTGGCAATCCAGGTCCAGAGGGGAACGATGACGGGTTCGGTGAGCGGTTGCCCCGCAAACCCGACGAACACCGACGCTGCGACCGCAAACGCCGCCAGCAGCACACCAGGGCCGACCAGAGAGACCAGCCGCTTCGCATCGGGCTTGACCAGGGCAAGCGTGCCGTTCACCAGGAAGCCGGCGAACGGGAGCGCGATGGTCAGCCAAATCCAGGAGGGATTCATCAGCCCTGCAGCAGGTTCATGGTCTTGAGATCAACCGACTGAGTATGCCGGAAGATGGCGAGAATGATGGCCAGTCCGACCGCGGCCTCGGCCGCCGCAACGGTCATGACGAAGAAGACCATGACCTGGCCGGTAAAGCCGTGGGCGTTGGACAGCGCCACGAACGAGAGATTCACTGCGTTGAGCATCAGCTCGACACACATGAACAGCACGATCGCGTTGCGACGGACCATCACTCCCACGACACCGATCGTGAAGAGGATCGCCGACAGGATGAGCGAATGTTCCAGGAGCATCAGAGCTTCCGTTTCGCGAGCACGACCGCCCCGACCGCGGCCGCCAGGAGCAGCACCGAGGTCAGTTCGAACGGCACGAGATAAGTACGGAACATCGGCGAGGCAACCGCCCCGACCGCATTGGTGAACGATTCGACCGCATGGACCTCGGCCGCCCCGGGCAGCGCAGCCGCCGGACCCGAGGCGCCCGGAACGGTTCCCAGCGCCGCCGCGAGCGCGGCAGGCGAGGTGCCACGAACCACCATCAGCGCCCCAATCATGGCCACACCAAGCAGAGCCGCGACACCTGCGATCGGGCCCTTCTTGAGGTCGGATTCCTCACTGCGCCCGAGATTGAGCAACATGATGACGAACAGAAACAGCACCATGATGGCGCCGGCATACACCAGGACCTGCATCGCGGCAATGAACTGCGCATTGAGCAGGACGTAGATGCCGGCAAGCGCGAACATGGTGGAGACCAGCCACAACGCCGCCGACACCGGATTCTTCCGGGTAATACAGAGTAACGCCGAGACGACGGCCAGGATCGCCAGGGTGTAGAAGACGAAATGGACCATCACTCCCCCCGCGGATCGGCGGGATCCCAGAGCGACGACACCGGATGAGTCTGCGATGTCAGGCGCTCCAGATCATAGACGAACCGGTCTCGGCTGTACTCGGCGTTCTCATAGTGCACGCCGACGTGGATCGCCTCCTCGGGACAGACTTCCTGGCAGTAGCCGCAGAAGACGCAGCGGAACTCGTCGATCTCGTAGATCAACGGGTACCGGTTGCCCTCTTCGTCCTCACCGGGAACCAGCTTGATGCAGTTGGCCGGGCAGATCTGCGGGCAGAGTCCGCAGGCGACGCATTTGGAGCGCCCCTGCTCGTCGGCCAGCATCCGGTGCGTTCCCCGCCACCGGGGCGAGAGCGCGTAGCTGCCACGCTCGTCCGCGGTACTCCGCTCTTCCGGGTACTGCATCGTGATCTTGGTGCGGAACATGTTCTTGAAGGTCAATGCCAGCCCCTTAAGCGTCGCGCGGACGTAACTCGTCTCACGCTCCGGGCGCTTCATGACCTTGACGCCGATCGCCATAAGCTCAGCCCCTCACCGCGCCCACGGCGCGGCGGTACGATCCCGACACCAGCGTACCACGGTCGAGAATGAAGAAGATCACGTAACACGCGACCACGTTGACTCCGAGGAACACGAGCGACTTGATCAGCGGACTCGTGATCCCGGCCACGCTTTCCACGCCCCAGATGAGCAGGGCCACGGCGACGACATAGACCAGCGCGAGGGGGATCATGAACTTCCACCCGAGCGCCATCAGCTGGTCGTAGCGGAACCGCGGCAGCGTCCAGCGGATCCACATGAAGAAGAACACAAAGAAGGTGGTCTTGAGGAACATCATCCCCGCCGTCGCAATCGTCGCGGCAACCGACCCGCCCTGATCCCAGCTCGTGAACGGAATGTCCCACCCGCCGAAGAACAGTGTCGCCATCATCGCCGACATGGTCAGGATGTTGGCATACTCGGCAATGAAGAACATCGAGAACTTCATGGCCGAATATTCCGTGTGATATCCGGCAATCAGTTCGGACTCCGCCTCGGGCATATCGAACGGCAGCCGGTTGGTTTCCGCAAACGCAGCGACGATGAAGATGAAGCACGCCACCGTGAGCTGCAGGACAAACCAGGAGAACGGCCCGCTCTGCTGGCTGCTGATCACCTGCGAAAAGGTCGGATTGCCGGCCACCAGCAGGATCGGAATCAGACTGAGCCCGAGGGCCACTTCGTACGAGATCATCTGCGCCGTGGCACGGAGGCCGCCGAGCATGCTGTACTTGCTGTTCGACGCCCACCCGGCCAGTACGATGCCATAGATGCCGAGCGAGCTGATGGCGAAGACAAACAGGAACCCGATCGGCAGATCGATGACGGCCAACGGCAACAGGCCGTGATAGGACACCGCACCAAGCACCGGCAACTGCCAGTCGAAGTCGACCTGGATCGGCGCACCCCAGGGAATCACCGATCCGAGCAGCAGTGCCGGAATGAAGGCCATGGCCGGCGCCAGGATGAAGAGGAAGCTGTTGGCCTCCTCCGGATAGGTCTCTTCCTTGACGATGTTCTTGAGACCGTCGGCCGCCGGCTGCAGCAGCCCCGCCCAGCCGACCCGATTCGGGCCGCGACGGTTCTGCATCCACGAACAGACTTTGCGCTCCATCCAGGTCATCATTGCCACGCCGACCATCGTGACCGTAAAGACCACGAGCATCTTGAGTGACGAGAGGATCAGGAGCCCCTTGGTTTCGGGCGTCATCGTGCGGCCTCCGCCGTCCGTCCGACCACTCGGCCGACAAAGCCGAGATCCTGGTAGGTGAGGTCATCGAAGGTGGTGACAGCACGGGTCAGCTCGGCAAAAGCGTCTCCGGCCGTGGCCGGAACCGAGCCGCCATCGAGTTCGGCTGCAGCGCTGGCACCGATCCACCAGGCCGGACGCGCCATACCGGGGGCGCCTTTGGCCTGGAAGTACCGCTGCACCCGGTTATCCCGATTGACGTAGGTCCCGTTCTCCTCGACCATGGTCGTCGTCGGCAGCACCAGCGTCGCACGATCGAGGCGATCGTCGTCGACGGTACCGATCAGCACCACGGCCTTGGCATCCGCGATCGCCGCCAGATCCCGATCGTCGAGGTCCGCATCGAGCACCAGAACCAGATCTGCTCGCTGGGCAGCTGCCAGGCCGGCCGACCAGTCCGCCGTATAGCCCAGCAACTGCGCCCCGTTCAGATTCGGCACCCGCTCGGCGCGCAGCGACAGGTTCGGAACACGGGCCAGCGGCGCCTCCGGTCCGGTCGGCACCTTGACCACGGCCGTGACATCGGCGCGACGCACCAGCCGCGCAATCGTGCCGAGCGCTTCGGTCGATGCCCGCCCCGACGCCAGCACCGCAACCGACTTGGCGTCCCGGACCAGATCTGCCAGGCGGGTAACGGCCCCGTCCCAGTCGGTCGGCACCAGGCGGGCGCCTTCGCGCACCAGCGGCACCTCGATCCGATCGCCGCGGTTCATCCAGCGGTAGTCGAGCCGGCCGGTATCGCAGATGAAATGGCGGTTGACGTCGAGATTGGCACGCGGCCGCAACCGGACCACCACCTCATCGCGCGTATCGACCATGATGTTGCACCCCTGGGTGCAACCGGGGCAGATGCTCGCCGTCTTGTCGAGATCCCAGGCCCGCGCCTTGTGCAGGAAGTCCTTCGAGATCAGCGACCCGACCGGGCAGAGATCAACCACGTTGCCGGACCACGGATGGCTCAGCACGTGATCGGGATCGATCCCGATGTAGGCGCGATCGCCGCGTTCCGAGACGTTGAGCACCGGATCGTCGGCGACGTCTTCCATGAATCGAACACAGCGCGTGCAGAGGATGCAGCGATTGGCCACGTACAGCACGTCGGGGCCGAAATCCTCGACCGGATTGAACCGCTTGGCGTAGTCGGCGTAGCGGGTACCCGGCCGTCCTTCCTGGAAGACATAGTCCTGCAGCTCACATTCGCCGGCCTGATCGCAGATCGGGCAATCGAGCGGATGGTTGATCAGCAGGAACTCGAGCACCGCTTCCCGCGCCTTCTTGGCCGCGGCGCTGTTGACGTGAATCACATTGCCGTCGGCCACCGTGGTGACGCAGGCCGGCAGGAGCTTGGGGGCCTTTTCGACCTCGACCAGGCACATGCGGCACACCGCCGGCGACGGCAGCGACGGATGGTAGCAATAGTGCGGGACCAGCACGCCCGCCTGCTTGGCAGCCTCGATGATCGACGTGCCTTTCGGCACGGACACCGGCACGCCGTCGATGGTTACGGTGACGAGTTCACTCATACGCCCGCCAGGACGGGCGCCTTGGCCCGACTCAAGTACGCTTCAAATTCTTCCGGGAACTTCTTGATGCCGCTGACGATCGGCGTTGCGCAGGAATCGCTCAATACGCAAATCGTCTTGCCGGTCATCTGATCCGAGAGGTCGAGCAGCAGGTCCAGATCGGACGGCTTGCCCTCACCCTTGAGGATCCGCTCCAGGATCTTGGTGGTCCATGCCGTGCCTTCGCGGCACTGGGTGCACTGCGCACACGATTCGTGCGCATAGAACTTCGCGAGCCGGTAGATCTCGTAGACTAAGTCGGCCGAGTCGTCCATCACGATGAAACCCGCAGACCCGAGCATCGACCCCTGCTCGACGATACCCTCGTAGTCGCACAAGGCTGCTTCGGCCTCGGTCGCGGTCATGATCGGTACCGACGATCCGCCCGGGATAACCGCTTTGAGCCGGCGCCCCGGCCGCATCCCGCCGGCCAGATCGTGGATCAGGTCTTTCATCGGGAAGCCCATGGTGATTTCGAAATTCCCGGGCTTCATCACGTGCCCGCAGACCGAGAACAGCTTGGTTCCCGTACTCTTCGGGTTGTTGAGACAGAGGGCTTTGTACCAGGCCGCGCCGCGGTTCAAGATGTAGCTCACGGCCGTCAGCGTTTCGACGTTGTTGATCGTCGTCGGCATACCGAAGAGGCCCGCTTGCGCGGGAAACGGCGGCTTGATCCGCGGGTTGCCGCGCCGGCCTTCGATCGAGTTCATCATCGCGGTCTCTTCACCGCAGATGTACGCCCCCGCCCCGCGATGCAGCACGATGTCGATCCGCTTGCCGGAGCCGAACACGTTCTCACCAAGCGCGCCGTTCTGATAGGCTTCCGCCACCGCGGCCTTCATGACTCGCCACGGCTCGGTAAACTCGCCCCGGATGTAGATGTAACAGGTTTCCGCACCGATCGCGTACGCCCCGATGGCGCACCCTTCGATCAACTGATGCGGCGTCCACCGCATGATCTCCCGGTCTTTGAAGGTGCCGGGTTCCGACTCATCGGCGTTGCAGACCAGGTAGTGAGGCTTGCCGTCGCCCTTGGGCATGAAGCTCCACTTGAGCCCGGTCGGAAACCCGGCCCCGCCTCGGCCCCGCAATCCCGAGGCTTTGACTTCCTCGATGATCGCGTCGGGCGTCATGCTGAGCGCTTTCTTGAGCGCCTGATAACCGCCCCGCTTGATCCAGCCGTCGTAGGTCCGAGCCTCGGCGTCACCGAAGTACTCGGACAGGACGACCGACTCCTTGGGATGCGGACGATGCGGATAACCCATTAGGAATACCTCGCCAGCAAGCCGGGCACCTGCTCCGGCGTCACGCTGTCGTGGA
This sequence comes from uncultured Gemmatimonas sp., assembly GCA_964619465.1. Lineage (GTDB taxonomy): Bacteria > Gemmatimonadota > Gemmatimonadetes > Gemmatimonadales > GWC2-71-9 > SHZU01. Next base: position 122,285 of record CAZUES010000008.1, on the reverse strand, counting down.
AGTCGTCGTCGATCAGCACCGGTGTCGCAAAGCCACAGGCGCCCAGGCACTCGACCTCGACGACCGTAAAGCGACCATCCACGCTGGTTGCCCCGACCTCGCCGCAGCCCGTTTCGCGGACGATGGCCTCGAGCACCTGATCGGAACCGCACAGGTGGCACGGCGAGGTGCCGCAGACCTGAATGAAATGGCGGCCGACCGGGTGCAGGTGATACATCGTATAGAACGTCGCCACGCCCCGGATATACGCCGGCGATAACTCCAGGACTGCGCCGATCTCGTCGATCGCGTCCGGCGAAATCCAGCCACGCTGCTCCTGGACGATCCAGAGCGCCGGCAGCAGACAGGCACGCTTGGTCGGATACTTCGGAAAGAGGGCGTCGAGTTCGGCCCGCGCCGCGCCCACGAAGACCGGCTCGTACGGTTGATCCGCATGGCCGTGTCCGTGCCCATGGCCCGACGCTACACCGCCCAGCTGATGCAGCACGGGTCGAGAACCCGGGGCGCTCATCGGTCGATCTCTCCCATCACGATGTCGACACTCGCGTTGATGGCAATGACGTCCGCCAGGAGCGACCCTTCGCAGAGCCGCGGCAGACAGGCCAGGTTGATGAACGACGGCGGCCGGATCCGCCAGCGCACCGGCTTGGCGGTTCCGTCCGAGACGAAGTAGTAGCCCAACTCGCCCTTCGGATTCTCGATGCCCATGTACGCCTCCCCCGGGGGGGCGGCAACCCCTTCCATCACCTGCTTGAAGTGATGGATCATGGCTTCCATGTCGCTCATCGCCGCCGACTTGGGCGGGAGAATGACCCGGTGGTCCTGCGCATTGAGCGGAGCGCCCTTGAGGCGCGCCAGCTTGTCGAGCGCCTGGGACAGGATCCGCGTGGACTGATACATCTCTTCGAGACGCAGCATGTAGCGGTCGTAGATGTCGCCATGCTCACCGACCGGAACGTCGAACTCGTACTCGTCGTAGCCGAGGTACGGACGATCCTTCCGCACGTCGTAGGCGACGCCGCTGGCCCGCAGCATCGGCCCGGAAAGCGAGTAGTTGATCGCTTCCTCTGCACCGATGACGCCGACGCCCTGGGTACGGCCGCACCAGATCGCGTTGCGGCTGAAGACGGCATCGACTTCGTCGAGCGTCTTCGGGAAGGTCTCGCAGAACTGCCGGAGCCCGGCCTCCCACCCGTCCGGCACGTCGGCCATCATACCGCCGACCCGGGTCAGACTCGTCGTCAGCCGCGCACCGGTCCAGGCCTCCTGGAGGTTGTAGATCCGCTCACGCTGATAGAAGAGCCACAAAAACGGCGTGAAGGCGCCGAGATCGATCCCCGTGGTTCCCAGCCAGACGATGTGTGAAATGATTCGGCTCATCTCGCACGCGATGACCCGGAGCACCTGGCACCGCTCGGTGATCTGAATCCCCATCAGCTTCTCGGCCGCCAGCGCCAGACAGACGTTGTTGGCCATCGGCGAGAGGTAGTCGGTCCGATCGGTCAGCGGGATGATCTGATTGTAGTGACGATACTCGGCGAGCTTTTCAAAACCGGAATGGAGATACCCGATGTGCGGGATACACCGGATCACCGTTTCACCGTCGAGCTCGAGCACCAGACGCAGCACGCCGTGGGTTGCCGGATGCTGCGGTCCGATGTTGACCAGCATGTGCTCCGCGCCGAGGTCGTCGCCCGGCGACCGATCCGCCATGACGAGCGGAACCTGGGTCGGCCGACCGAGCGGATCGAGACTGGGAGTCGAGAGGGCGACTTCGAGCGTACGCGTCGTCATCGGACTTCTCCCCGCTTCCCGGCCGCAAGCCGGCGCTTCATGTCTTCGGGCAGCTCATCGAAGGCATCGACGATCGAGAGCTCCTCCAGCGAGTAGTGCGCTTCCGGGTTGGCAGCAAGCGCCTGCCGGGTCTGCTCGGCTCGCGTAAAGTTGCCGCGCAGCGGGAAGTCCTTGCGGAGCGGATAGCCTTCCGCGTAGGTGTCCCACATCAGGATCCGCCGCAGGTCGGGATGCCCGTCGAAGCGCACCCCGAACATGTCGTACACCTCCCGCTCCAGCCAGTTGCATCCCTTCCACAGATCCCAGACCGACTGGACCACGAGCGTGCCGTCCTTGTCCAGCGGCACCTTGATCCGGAGATCCACTTTGCGCTTGAGCGAGCGCAGCTGGTACACCACTTCCAGCGGGTGCTCGGGATCGCGGTAATCGACCGCCGTGATATCGGTCAGGTAGTCGAAATCCTGCTCCGGTGTCTGCTTGAGCCAGGCCAGCACATCATGCGACCGCGACGCGTCGACCGCGACGATGGTATCGCCGCAGCTCACCGTGTCGTACAGGATGGCCGAGCCGAACTCGGTGCGCAGCGCGTCGACCGTGGACGCGGAAATCTGAGCGACCGTCATGCGGAGCGGGTCTGATGGACCGAGTTACCGAACGGCTCCGAGACCTCGTCGATCTTGGCCGGCGGGATGTAGAAGCCCTTGTCGTTCACCAGGAACTCCTGGCGCAGCGACGGATCCTTCATCGCCTCACCCATGATCTTCTTCTGGAGCAGCATGATCCCGTACAGCAGCCCTTCGGGTCGAGGCGGACACCCCGGGACGTAGACGTCGACCGGAATGATCGTGTCGATGCCCTGCACCATCGAGTAGGTATCGAAGATTCCTCCGCTCGATGCGCAGGCGCCCATCGAAATCGACCACTTGGGCTGCGGCATCTGATCCCAGACCCGCCGGATGATCGGCGCCAGCTTGAACGGCAACCGCCCGGCGCAGATCAGCACGTCTGCCTGGCGCGGCGAAAAGCTCTGCCGCTCCATCCCGAACCGGGCCAGATCGAACCGTCCGGCCGCCGTCGCCATGAACTCGATGGCGCAGCAGGCCGTGCCGAACGGCATCGGCCACAAGGAATTGGACCGGGCCCAGTTGACCAGGAAATCGAGCCGGGTCGCGACGTAGTTGGGAGATTCGCCCGGCAACTCCGTCGTGTCATGCCCAGCCGGTAGTGTCAATCCCATTGCAACGCACCTCGCTTCCACACGTACACGTAGCCGATTCCGAGAATCCCGAGGAAGACGAGGATCTCGATCAGCAGAAGCCCCGTGATGTCCTTGAACTGGCTGAATGCCACGGCCCAGGGAATCAGAAAGACGGCTTCGATATCGAAGATGATGAACAGCATCGCGACCAGATAGAACTTGACCGAGAAGCGTTCGCGAGTGTCGCCCAAGGCCGGAATACCGGACTCGTACGGCGCCACCTTGACGGCGGTTCGACGATAAGTCGAGAAGATGTGCGACACCCCGAGCATCAAGATCGCGTTGGCCACCACGAAGGCGATCAGAATGAGGAGGGGAGAATACGACCGAAGCATAGGCGTCCGAGCTAGATGGTCTTCTCGATGCGATCGACACGGCCGGAAAACATCGTGAAAAGATTCACGATGTAACCTGTGAATCTAACCGGGCGGCCAGGCGACTTCAACCCGAGATCGACGCTTTAACTTACGGTACACAATGGGTTTACACCGTCAATCCCGACTTAACTTCTAGCCTTTTACCGGCCCGTTACCGTCCCAAACCTGCAGTCCAGTTCCCGCGCTACGCCACCACCCGAGTCGGGTCGGGTCGCGTGACCCACGCCCTTGGCTATATTCCTCCCCTCGGTGACTGCGACCAGGGAACCCGCAGCCCGCCAAATCCCCCCTTTTGACACGGAAACAATACGGATGTCCATCAAGTCCGACCGGTGGATTCGCCGGATGGCCGCCGAGTACCAGATGATCGAGCCCTTCGTCGAGAACCAGGTCCGCCAGGTCGACGCGCAAGGCCGGAAGGTCATTTCGTACGGCGTCTCGTCCTACGGATACGACATGCGGGTCGCCCCGGAGTTCAAGATCTTCACCAACGTGCTGTCGGCCATCGTCGACCCCAAGGATTTCGACCCGCGGAGTCTGGTCGAGTTCGAGGGCGATGTCTGCATCGTGCCGCCCAACAGCTTTGCACTGGCCCGGTCGGTCGAGTATTTCCGGATCCCGCGAAACGTCCTGACCATCTGCGTCGGCAAATCGACCTACGCCCGCTGCGGCATTATCACCAACGTGACGCCGTTCGAACCGGAGTGGGAAGGCCACGTCACGCTCGAAATTTCCAACACCACCCCCCTGCCCGCCCGCGTCTACGCCAACGAGGGGATCTGCCAGGTTCTCTTCTTCGAGGCCGACGAGGACGACGTCTGCGAGACGAGCTACCGCGACAAAGCCGGGAAGTACCAGGGTCAGAAGGGCGTCACCCTGCCACGACTCTGAGTGAGCATCGGCCCATGAGCTATCAGTACGTCGACCCCGCCCTGCCGCGTGCGCTGGTTTCCTGGCACAGCCCGGCCTTGGGTCTCGAGATGCCGCTCGTATCCTATGGCAACCGTGGCCACCCGGTGCTGCTGTTCCCGACTGCGGCCGCGGACTACCTCGAGTGCGAACGATTCTTTCTCATCAAGTCGATCGAGCCCGCCATTATGGCGGGACGGATCCGCGTGGTGTCGATCGAGAGTATCAATCGGTTTGCCTGGATGGACCGCACCCTTCCGGTCAAAGAACAGGCGCGGCGGCAAGCGCTCTACTCGCGGTACGTCGAGGACGAAGTGGTGCCGTGGATCCGCAGCGCCTTTGGCGATCCGGCGGCGCGGCCGATTGCCTCGGGCGCAAGCTTCGGCGCCTTCCATGCTGCCAATGCCGTGTTCCGTCGGCCCGACCTGTTCGCCGGGCTGATCGCGATGAGCGGCTTTTACGATCTGGGGCCGGACTACCTGCGCGGCTATTCCGACGACAACTGCTACTTCAACAACCCGTCGTGGTTTCTGACCGATTTGGCCGGCCCCGAACTGCAGCGGCTGCAGCACGACTGCCGCATCGTGCTGGTGACCGGTCAGGGAGCCTATGAAGCTCCGGACTGTTCGCGTCGGTTTTCCGACCTGCTCAATCGCAAGGGCATCCCTCATACGCTCGATCTCTGGGGCCATGACGTCGATCACGACTGGCCCTGGTGGCGTAAGATGCTGCCCCACTATCTCGGCTGATTCACCGGGCCCGCGCCCTCGGTCGGATAGTGCAGATCAGGGCGTGAGACGGTAGATCAGCAGCGCAGGTTCGGGCGGGTTCTTGGCGGCAAAGAGGTACAGCTCTCCATCGATCCGTCCCAGCGATCCGGTATGAACGCCCGGTATGACGTGCACACTGGCCTGCAAGGTCGGCCGGGCCGGATTGGTGAGATCGTAGACGTGGAATCCCGCCCCGGCGAGGCGCTCGGTCGTCACGACCAGCACCCGGCCGTCATCGCTCACCTCGAGGTCGCTGACGGTCCGCACGTCGGCGATCCGGATCGAGTCGACCAGGACCGGCGCATTCGGCCCCGCGACTCGCCAGATGTTCACCACGTCACCGAATCCGGAGCCGTTTCGAGCCGTGCCACCCCAGGTACCGGTGTAGGCGTACTCGCCGCGAACCCAGAGGTCAGAGCCCCACCGGTTGGTGAGGTTGTGTCCGCCGCCCTGCGGTTGGAGCGAGACCGGATCGAGCCGCCAGAAGCCGTCGACCATGTCGTTGACCCAGAGCGCCCCGCCGGCGAGCATCACGCCCCATACGTAGCTACCGAACGCTCCGTCGGTCGGGGTTCGGGCAATGATCCGGCTGGTGAGATCGCCGCTCAGCGTTCCCGACACATCGATCGCCACCACACCGGCGTTGTACCAAGCGGCGTAGAGCACCTGCCGTCCCTCGTCCATCCAGACGTTATGCACGCCAGCACCGGGAATGCGGAGTGAGGCAACTTCCCGCGGCTGAGTCAGGTCGGAGACATCGACGACATAGAGATCGCCGGACGCGGAGGAGAACAGCGTCCCGGGACCTTCCTGGCCGACGAAGACGTAGCGTTTCTCACCTGAGACCGGGTTGTGGAACCACCAGGCGTTATGCACCGCCGGCCCACCAGGCACTCCGTTCCCGCTGGTGACGATTCGACTTACCTCGACCGGACGAGACGGCGACCCGCCACGCAGGCCATGGCCGACGTCGAAGATGATGAGTCCGGTATTCCACGCCGAGACGAAGGCCAGCCCGTCGCGGACGAAGGTGTCATGGATGCCGTACTCTGGGGGGATCGGTACCGAAGCAACGAGTTCCGGCTCGTCGGAAATGCCCGGATCGCGGCCCGGGTCGGTCGGGGCGCGAGTGCAGCCCAGACCGGCCGCTGCGATCGTCAAAGCCACCCCGATCGCCAGCGGCCGAATCAGCACAGTATCTACGCTCCGTCGCTGCCGTTTCCGGCGTCGTTGCGTGCCAGGGCCGAAGCCTTGACGAAGTCGGCATTCATCCGGGCAATGGCCCATATCCCGATCTCCTTCGGGCAAGCAGCTTCGCATTCCCCGAAATTACTGCAGCCGCCGAAATCTTCGATATCCATTTGCGTCACCATCGCCAGGGTCCGCCGATATCGCTCCGGCTGACCCTGCGGTAGCAGCCCGAGATGGCTCACCTTGGCGCCGACGAAGAGCATGGCGCTGGCGTTGGGACAGGCAGCCACGCACGCTCCGCAACCGATACATTGGGCCACGTCCATGGCGCGGTCCGCCGCCTCTTTGGCGACGGGAACCGAGTTCGCATCAGGGGCATTGCCGGTCGCGACGCTGACATAGCCGCCGGCCTGAATGATCCGGTCGAGTGCCGAGCGATCGACCGCGAGATCGCGAACGATCGGAAACCCGCGCGCGCGAAACGGCTCGACCGTGATGGTATCGCCGTCGGAAAACGAGCGCATGTGGAGCTGGCAGGTCGTGGTCGCCTTGTGCGGACCATGCGGCGTCCCGTCGATCACCATGCTGCACATGCCGCAGATTCCCTCACGGCAGTCGTGATCGAAGGCAATCGGGTCGCGCCCCTGTCCGGTCAGTTCCTCATTGACGACGTCCATCATTTCGAGGAACGACATATCGGGGCTGACGTCATTGGCGAGGTACGTCTCGAATCGGCCCGCAACCTTCGGGCTTTCCTGCCGCCAGACTTTCAGAGTAATTCGCATCGGCTACTTGTAGCTGCGCGTGGCAAGTTTGACGTTCTCGAACTCGAGCGGCTCCCGGTGCAATACCGGGGGCTGGTTCTCGCCCCGGTACTCCCAGGCGGCAACGTAGCAGAAGTTCTCGTCGTCCCGCTCGGCCTCGCCGTCCGGGGTCTGATGTTCGGTTCGGAAGTGGCCGCCACACGACTCTTCCCGGTGGAAGGCATCGCGGCACAGCAGTTCCGCGAACTCCAGGAAATCGGCGACCCGCCCTGCCTTCTCGAGCGACTGGTTGAATTCCTCGCCACGGCCGGTCACGCGCAGCGAGCGCCAGAACTCCTCACGCAGCCGAGGAATCTCCGCCAAGGCATGCTGCAGGCTTTCCGCCGAGCGCGCCATACCGCAGTCCTCCCACATGATCTTGCCCAGCTCGCGATGGAAAGAATCGACCGTGCGGTTGCCGTTGATGTCGAGCAGCCGGCTGATCCGCGACGTCGCCTCCAGCTCGGTCGCGCGCGCTTCCGGACTGTCCGTGCGCCACGACCCCGGCTTTACCTGGGCGAGATAGTTGCCGATGGTGTACGGGATGATGAAGTAGCCGTCGGCAAGGCCCTGCATCAGCGCGCTGGCCCCGAGCCGGTTGGCCCCGTGATCCGAGAAATTCGCCTCGCCGAGAACGAACAGCCCCGGCACCGTGCTCATCAGATTGTAGTCCACCCAGAGGCCGCCCATGGTGTAATGGACGGCGGGATAAATCCGCATCGGCACCTGATAGGGATTCTCGCCGGTGATCCGTTCGTACATATCGAACAGATTCCCGTAGCGCTCGCGAATCTTGTCCTCGCCGAGCCGGCGGATGGAATCGGCGAAGTCGAGGTAGACGCCCAGTCCGGTCTCTCCGACACCGCGTCCCTCGTCGCAGACTTCCTTCGCCGCGCGCGAGGCGATGTCGCGCGGGCAGAGGTTGCCGTAGCTCGGATACTTGCGCTCGAGGTAGTAATCGCGTTCGGACTCGGGAATGTCGCTTGCTGCGCGCTTGTCGCCGTGCGCCTTGGGTACCCAGACTCGACCATCGTTCCGGAGCGACTCGCTCATCAGCGTGAGCTTCGACTGATAGTCGCCGCTCATCGGGATGCAGGTCGGATGGATCTGGGTATAGCAGGGATTCCCGAAGGCGGCGCCGCGCTTGTAGGCGCGGAAGCTGGCCGTGACGTTCGAGCCCTTGGCGTTGGTCGACAGGTAGAACACGTTGCCATATCCGCCGGTGGCCAAAACCACCGCATCGGCAAAGACCGACTCCACCGCGCCCGTTACCAAATGGCGGGTCACGATCCCGACCGCGCGACCGTCTTCGACGATCAGATCGAGCATCTCGGTCCGGTCGTGCATGGTGACCGTTCCGGCCGCCACCTGGCGCTCGAGCGCGCTGTAGGCGCCCAGCAGCAGCTGCTGCCCCGTCTGGCCGCGGGCGTAGAAGGTGCGCGAAACCTGCGCACCACCGAACGACCGATTCGCCAGCAGCCCGCCGTACTCCCGGGCAAACGGCACCCCTTGCGCCACGCACTGATCGATGATGTCGACGCTGACCTGGGCCAGCCGGTAGACGTTGGCTTCCCGGGCGCGGAAGTCACCGCCCTTGACCGTGTCATAGAACAACCGGTAGACGCTGTCACCGTCGTTCTGGTAGTTCTTGGCAGCATTGATGCCGCCCTGCGCCGCGATGCTGTGGGCTCGCCGGGGCGAATCCTGAATGCAGAAACAGCGCACCCGGTAGCCGAGTTCGCCGAGCGATGCGGCGGCGGCGCCACCGGCCAGTCCGGAGCCGACGACGATGACCGAATATTTCCGCTTGTTGGCCGGGTTGACGAGCTTGAGGTCGAATTTGTGCCGATCCCACTTCTGTTCGATCGGCCCGCTCGGGATTCGTGCGTTCAATTCCATATCAGTTACCGAACCATCCCGAAGACGATCGCCAGCGGTACCGCCGCAAAGCCGACCGGGACCACAATCGAAAGGAACCAGGCCAGCTTGCGCCGGGTGGGATTGAGATTGGGATGGTTGGCTCCCACGGTCTGGAAGAGGCTCCAGATGCCGTGATGGAGGTGAAAAGCCAGCGCTGCCATGGCCACGACATAGAATACCGTGACCCAGGCAATCGAGAAACTGCGCACCACGTTCTGATATGCCTCGCCACGCACGAACTGCGCAGGAAGCACGGTCCCGGTGGTGAAGTGCAGAATGTGGAAGACAATGAAGACCAGCAGCAGGACGCCGCCGATTCGCATCGCGCGGGCCGACCACGTCGAGGCCTGTGGCTTGAGCCCGGCGTACCGAGCCGGTCGCGCTGCGCGGGCTAGCCGAGTCAGCGTGTAGGCGGCATGAATGTGCAAAATGGCGGAGAGCAGCAGTACGACCCGCGCGCCCCAGAGCAACGGGAGGTTGCTCTGGAGCATGTGCGCATAGTCGTTCATTGCCTGCTGGCCGCGGAAGACCAGCAGGTTACCAGCCATGTGAATGACGACGTAGCCGACCAGGATGATCCCGGTCGCCGCCATGACGATCTTGCGGCCGATCGTCGAGGCATAGAATCGAACCAGCCAGTTCCCCGCCGGCGCGGGTCGCGTATCCGCGATCGTCAAAGCCCGACGACGGCCTGGAGCGATCGGACCTGCTCCGCCGACGCGTACAGGTCTTTCCGCTCCTGCTCGGTCAGCGTCACGTCGATGATCTGCTCCAAACCACCCCTCCCCAACTTGCACGGCACACCGCAATACACGTCGGTCAGGCCGTACTCGCCCTGCAACCAGGCCGCGCTCGGCAGAATCCGCTTCTTGTCGAGCACGATGGCCTCGACCATCTGGACCGCGGCCGCGCTCGGTGCGTAGTACGCCGAGCCGGTTTTGAGGTGCTTGACGATCTCGGCCCCGCCATTCCGGGTCCGATCGACGATCTTGCCCAGCGTGTCGCTATCGAGCAGCTGCGTGATCGGAATGCCCGAGACGGTGGTGTAGGAAATGAGCGGCACCATGGTATCACCATGACCACCCAACACCATGGCCTGAATGTCTTCGACCGACACATTGGCGGCCTCGGCCAGGAACATCCGGTAGCGCGCCGTATCGAGCACGCCCGCCATGCCCAGCACGCGCTCGCGCGGAAATCCGCTCGCCTTCATGGCGACGTAGGACATCACGTCGAGCGGATTCGACACCACGATGATGATCGAGTTGGGCGCCACCCGGGCAATCTCGGCCGAAACCGACTTGACGATGCCGGCGTTGGTCTTGATCAGATCATCCCGGCTCATGCCGGGTTTGCGGGCAATCCCCGCAGTCACCACGAAGAGTTCGGAGTCGCGCGCCGCTTCGTAGTCGTTGGCCCCGTAAATCCGCGCGTCGTAGCCCTCGATCGGCCCCGACTGCCACTGATCCAGCGCCTTGCCCTGCGGAACGCCTTCGACCACGTCCAGCATGACGATGGTCCGAGCCAGGTTCTTCTCAGCCAAACGTTGAGCGGCAGTGGCACCTACGTTGCCAGCGCCGACGACAGTGATCTTGTTGAACATAGGCCTGTATTTTTTGTGAGGTCGGTCGGCAACATCAGCAAACGGCCTCGGCAGGCCGAGCGGTCCGACACGGCGGAAACATAGTAATACCAAAAGGTTGGTCCAAGGGACCGGGGCCTTACTTCGCTCGCCGCGAAGATCGCCGGGGCGCCGCCGGAACTGTCCCGCCAGCTCCCAGCTGGCGCATCGCCTCGTAGAGCACGATTCCTGTCGCCGTCGCCAGGTTGAGGCTGCGAACCTTCCCTCCGGGCATCGGGATGGTGAAGCAGCGCTCCGGATGCTTGTCCAGAATCCGCTCGGGCATGCCGGCAGTCTCGTTCCCGAACACCAGGCAGCTGTTCGCCTGGAAAGGGGCCTCCCAGAACGGGCGCTCGGCCCGGGCCGAAAAGTAGAAGCAGCGCTCCCGGCTGATCGCATCGCGAAAAGCAAACCAGTTGTCATGGACCCAGAGATCAACGTGCGGCCAGTAGTCGAGCCCCGCCCGGCGGACCTCGGCATCGTCGACCGAGAACCCGAGCGGTCCGATCAGATGCAGCGCCGAATCCGTCGCAGCACAGAGACGCGCGATGTTCCCGGTATTGGGCGGGATTTCCGGCTCGATCAACGCGATGTGCAGCGCCACAGACTGTCGCTAGCCCCCTCGAGTGTGCATTTCGCGACGCGGATCGGCCCGAAGCCCCTCGAGCGGGTACAGGGCACTCCGCCCCGACACCACCAACCTCGTCTCGGCACCGCGATCCACCCGCACCCGCCAGGTTTCCGTGATCAGCGCCCGAAGCTCGTCGTCGGAAGCGCCATCCCGAAGCGGGGTCCGCAGATCCAAACCGTCATCGGCATACAGGCAACGGAACCAGGTGCCGTCGGCCGTGATCCGACTGCGGTCGCACTGGCCGCAGAACGGTGCCGTCGTCGAGGCGATGATCCCGAATACGTTCCCGTCCGCCAGCCGGAACTGCTCGGCCGGCGCCTCGCCACGACCATCCACCAGAGCCACCGGACCGAATGCCGCGGTAATGGTCCGCAGGATTTCGTCGCGGGAGACCACCGCCCCCTCCTGCCACGCCGTGGCACCGCCGACATCCATGTACTCGATGAAGCGGAGTTCCAGCCCCCGCGCGCGCGCAAAACGAAGCAACGGCACGATCTCGTCGTCGTTGTACCCGCGAATCACCACGGTATTGAGCTTGACCGCAAAACCGGCGTCGGTAGCTGCGGAGATCCCGTCGAGGATGGCGTCGTGCCGGTCGGACCGGGCAAACGCCTTGAGGCGTGCCGGGACGAGCGTATCCAGACTGACCGTGATGCGTCCCAAGCCGGCAGCCGCCAGCGCTTCGGCTTGCTCTGCCAGCAGCGTTCCATTGGTGGTCAGCGCAATATCCTGAACATCTGGACGCGCCGACAGGAGCGCCACCAGGCGGTCGAGATGCTGCCTGAGCAGCGGCTCGCCACCGGTCAAGCGGACCTTGCGGGCTCCGAGGCCGGCGAACACGCCGGCCAGGCGATCGAGTTCTTCAAATGTCAGGATCGACGCGCGCGGCAGCCAGACGTAATGGTCGTTCGGCATGCAGTAACCGCACCGCATGTTGCATCGGTCGGTTACCGACAACCTGAGGCTGCCGAGCGGCCGCCCCAGCGCATCGAGCAGGGTCATCCGTTCCGGGACTGACTCAAGACAGGATAGGCACCGCTCGAAGAGGTCGGATCGACCCACACTTCGCCACCATCGTCGTAGCGCTCGCGCTTCCAGACGGGAAGCCTGGACTTGATTTCTTCGATCACGAATCGACACGCGACGAAGGCATCGTTCCGATGCTCGCTGGCCACCGCAACCCCGACCGCAGCATCCCCCACCGAGAGCACTCCGAGACGGTGACTTGCGGCGACGCGAACGGCCCAGAGTCCTTCGGCCTCCGCCAGAATTCCTCGCAATCGTTCGGTCGCCATCGGCTCATACGCCGAATACTCCAGATCCAGAACCGTCCGACCGCTGTGGTGATTGCGAACTTTGCCCAGAAAGGTGGCGATGGCGCCTCGTTCGGGAGACTCGACGGCGTTGATGAGCGTCGTCAGATCAATCGGCTCACGGGTGAGCACATCCATGGGTTACCCTCCAGCCATCGGTGGAAGAAATGCGATCTCGTCGCCCGGCTTGGGCACATAGTCCATCTCGACCTGCGCCAGATTGACGGCCACGAACGGACGGAATGGAAGGGTGGCTCCTCCCGGGAGGCTCCGTACGTAAGTGACGAGATCACCGATAGTTGCGGCGGCCGACGTCGGCACCTCGAACCGGTTGGCTCCGAGAAGGTCGGCATACCGCGCAAACATGAGTACGGTGAAGAATGAGTTCATATCCAGATTATGACCGCCGAGAGGGCGGACGGCAAGGCGTGAACACCACCGGGAATGAAAACGGGGCCGGCGCATCCTGACGCCGACCCCGCAGTTACCCGGACGAGGAACGCTGCCAGTTCAGCTCTGGTCCTCGCTGCGAAGGCTCGGAGTCTCATCGCTGTCCTCCGCCACCAACGCGCGTAACTCCTTGCTGGGCTTGAACACCGGCACTGGCCGCGCAGCGACCTCGACCGGATCACCGGTGCGCGGATTGCGCGCCATGCGCGTTTTCCGGCGACGGATCTTGAAGGTCCCAAAACCGCGGACTTCGATGTTGTGCTGTTCTTTCAGCGCCAGCTTGATCGAGTCGAGAAACGCATCGACGACCCGAGCGCAGTCTTTCTTTGAAATGAGCGGTCCTGCCGTGCGAGCCATCGCCGCAGTTACCTGCTCCACCAGATCGGCCTTCGTCATGCTCCCCCCTTCAGGGTCACAACGAGCGTCGACCCCCGACAGGATCGACGCTGCTTGGCGACCGATACTATGGCCTTAACCCTTGTGTGTCAAGGGGTTAACGGTTTGTGAAGCCATCAGGGCCAGAAATTCCTGGAAGTGCGGGAAGGCGTCATGAGGCCCCGGAGCGGCCTCGGGATGGTATTGAACGGCAAAGACCGGGAGCTTTCGATGGCGCAAGCCCTCGACCGTCCCGTCATTCAGGTTGATGTGGGTCACGGCGACGTCCGGTGCCCCGGGAACCCCGTCCCGCCCGCCCTCGACCGCAAACCCGTGGTTCTGGGACGTGATCAGGACTCGGCCACTCGCCAGATCCTGAACCGGGTGATTGCCGCCCCGGTGGCCATAGGGAAGCTTGACCGTCCGGCCGCCGAAGGCCCAGCCCAGCAGCTGGTGGCCCAGGCAAATCCCGAAAGTCGGCACCCCGGCACTGGTCAGGGCCCGGATGTTTTCGATGGCCTGATTCAGGGCTCCCGGATCACCGGGGCCATTGGACAGGAACAGGCCATCCGGCTTCTGCGCCAACACCTCGGCCGGCGGCGTGTTGCCCGGCATCACGGTTACCCGGCAGCCCGCCTCGACCAGCATCCGGACGATATTGCGCTTCATCCCGAAATCGAGCGCAACGACGTGAGGCCGATTGTCGGCCCCCACCCGGTAGACGTCACGCGTTCCAGCCGTCGATGCCAGGTCGAGACCCGCCATCCCGGGCGAACCCAGCAATTCCGCCCGGAGCTGATCGGTTGGCTCGGTCCCGGCCGCAATGACGCCCCGCATGGCCCCCCGCTCCCGCAGGTGGCGGGTCAGCCGCCGAGTGTCGACTCCTTCGATCACCGGGATGTCGGACTCGGCCAACCAGTCCGAGAGCCCCTTGGTCGCCCGCCAGTTCGAGTGGGTCTGCGACAACTCGCGGACCACCACGCCGGCAATCTGCGGCCGAGCCGACTCCAGATCGATTTCGTTGACGCCGTAGTTTCCGATCATCGGCGCGGTCATCACCACGATCTGGCCGATGAAGCTCGGATCCGTGAAGGTCTCTTGGTACCCCGTCAGGTTGGTGGTAAAGACCACCTCGCCCAAGGCCGGTCCCAGGTCATACCGCGTGGTCCCGGCGAACCAGGCGCCATCTTCGAGCAACACAAACGCGGGGCGCTCGGTCATCCGAGCGCCCCGGTCGAAGCAAACAGATTCACCATCTCGCCTAGTTCGTAGCCGGAGGAGTCACGGGCGCAGGCGTCGTAGCCGGCGCTTCGCCGATGGGTGGAGCCGTTACCGGAGCCGGTGCGGTCCGCAGTTGCTGCTGCACCGGCGAGGAGCCGACGGTGTTTCCGCCCGTCATGAACGACAGCACCAGGGCCAGGGCCATGAAGATGCCCCCGGTCCACCAGGCCAGCGTGTGCAACAGCGTGACCGCCTGGCGGCCACCCATTACGAGATCGGTGCCGCCGCCGCCGAGCGAGGCGAGACCGCCACCCTGGCCAGCCTGCAACAGGACCACGACGGCGAGCAGAATGCCGTCGATTATCAGGAGTGTCAGAATTAATCCGTAGAGCATCGTCGTCTTGGAAAAAGCCCTCTAACATAATGCCCGAAGCAGAGTTCCGTCAACCGAGGGGCTGCAGCCGGTTCCGAATTCCCGGCCTGCGACCGCACCACCCTGCCCCTCGCCCGTGTGCCTGGCGCCGGACCGTGTTCGTCAACTCTTGAAACACCCCCGAGCCGAGGAGGGCAGCATGGCAATCTGTGAAGTGTGCGGAAACAACTACGCCCGGTCGTTCGAAATCACCGACGCAGCCGGCGAACGGCACATTTTCGATTCGTTCGAATGCGCCATCCACCGGCTCGCACCCGTCTGTGCCCATTGCAGCTGTCGGGTTATCGGGCACGGCCACGAAGCAGGCGGCACGATCTACTGTTGCGCCCACTGCGCTCGCCATTCGGGCGTGCATGGCGTCGCCGACAACGCGGACAAGGCCGCAGCAACCCCGGAGCGCGCCCGGGCAATGTGAACTCAGCCGCCGATCGGGCTAACCGCGGCGGCGCGAGACCAGATGGCGAACTGAACAGCGGCCGGGCGTACGATCTAATGTTCGTTTCCGGTGTGTTCGAGATCCGTCTCGACGATGGCCCGCCATCCCGTCGCGTCGAGACTGGCGCCGCCGACCAGCACACCGTCGATCTCGGCTTCGGCAAGCAGCGCCGACGCATTGGATGCGTTGACGCTTCCTCCGTAGAGGATGCGAGGTGTCGGATGTCCTGCGGCCTCGAGTTCGGCCCGGAGCGCCAGGTGGACGCGTGCTGCGTCGTCCGGCGTGGCATTCCGGCCGGTCCCGATGGCCCAGACCGGCTCGTAAGCCAACACCACTTGGCCCAACTGCGCACCAGGCAGCCCGCGCACGGCCGACCGCAGTTGCCTGAGCACCACGGCATCGGTCTGTCCCGACTCGCGTTCACCCAGCGTTTCGCCCACACAGAGAAGCGGAACCAAACCGCCTTCGAGCGCCGCTCTCAGCTTGCGGGCCGTTTCATCCTCGGTTTCACCGAAGACGTGGCGCCGCTCCGAATGGCCGATCAGCGCAAGTCCCGCTCCGGCCCCGCGCGCCAACCCGACCGAGGTGGCGCCGGTAAAGGCCCCTTTCGGTTCCCAGTAGACATCCTGCGCACCAACCTGGATTTCGGCGTGTTGTTCGAACGCCCGGGCCGCGGCTTCGATGCTGACCGCGCTCGGGAAAAACCAGTAGGACCGTCCCTGCACCGGTGCGAACCCATCGAGGAAGGCAGCCGCAAAGGTCCGCACCTCCCCGGGCGCGAGGTGCATCTTCCAGTTGGCCGCAAAAATGAGGGGGCGGCTCATCGGACGTCATCCAGGGCGGCAACGCCCGGCAGCACTTTACCCTCGAGAAACTCGAGCGACGCCCCGCCTCCGGTAGAAACATGGGTCACCCGATCCGAAAGCCCTGCCTGCGCAACGGCAGCCGCCGAATCGCCGCCGCCGATCACCGTCACAGCCCCGTGCGCCGTGGCCGCCGCCATAGCATACGCGATTGCCAGCGTACCCTGATCGAAGGGTTTCGTCTCGAACACGCCCATCGGACCATTCCAGACCACCGTACCCGCTCGAGCAATCCGTTCGGCAAAATCACGGGCTGTGGCCGGATCGATGTCGAAGACGGCAAAGCCGGGCGGCACCGATTCGCGCGGCACCGTCAACGTGGTGATTCCCTCGACGAGATTCGGTGCGATGACGCCGCCCTTGGGCAGCACGAGCTTCTCACCCGCCCGGTCGAGCAGTTGCCGCGCCAGGTCGACTCGATCTGCTTCGACCAGCGAATTACCGGTTTCCAGACCCATGGCGCGAAAGAAGGTACACGCCATCGCGCCACCGATCAGGATCTCATCGACCTTGGGCAGGAGCGCGTCGATCAGGTCGATCTTACCGGAGATCTTGGCGCCGCCCAGCACCGCGACAAACGGCCGCTTGGGCTCATCGAGCGCCTCTCCCAGATACTTGAGTTCAGTTTCCATCAGGAAACCCGAGACCGCCGGCTTGAGCAGGTGCGCAACGGCTTCGGTCGACGCATGCGCCCGGTGGGCCGCACCGAAGGCGTCGTTGACGAAGAAGTCACCCAGCGCAGCAAACGACCTCGCCAGCTCCGGATCATTCTTTTCTTCGCCCGGATAAAACCGGGTATTCTCGGCCAGCGCGACGCTCCCCCGCGGCAGGCGACGGACCGTTTGCGCCGCAGCCTCGGAGGTCGGATCCTCGAGCAAGGTTACCGGCACACCGAGCAGGCGTTCCAGCGGGCGGATGATCGGCTTGATCGAGAAGGCTGGGTCGACCTTGCCCTTGGGCCGCCCGAAGTGCGAAAGCAGCACCACCCGGGCGCCCTTTTCCCGCAGGTACTTGATGGTCGGCAGCGCGGCGCGGATCCGGGTGTCGTCGGAAACCTCTCCGTCTTTGACCGGGCAATTGAAGTCGACCCGGACCAGCGCGCGCTGCCCGTCCAGGCGGGCCGCATCGAGCGAGGCAAGGCTTCGTTTCATGCGCCGTGCGTTCCGATATACTGCAGCAGGTCGACGCAGCGGGCCGAGTACCCCATCTCGTTGTCATACCAGGAGGAGACGTGCACCATGGTGCCGTCGAGAACCTGGGTCGACAGCATGTCGATGGTGCTCGAGGCGAGGTTCCCGGTATAGTCGACCGAAACGAGCGGCTCATCGCTGACGGCAAGCACACCCTTGAGCGGACCTGACGCTGCCGCCGCCTGAAATGCGGCGTTCACCTCGGCCACCGTCGTCGACTTCTCGACGATGCAGGTCAGGTCGACGAGCGAGACGTCGGCCGTCGGCACCCGGAGCGCAATCCCATCGATCTTGCCCTTGACCTCGGGAATCACCAGCGCGGTGGCCTTGGCGGCGCCCGTCGTCGTCGGGATGATTGACAGCCCGGCGGCCCGGGCCCGGCGCAGATCCTTGTGCGGAAGGTCGAGAATCTGCTGGTCGTTGGTGTAGGCGTGCACCGTGGTCATGTAACCGCGCTGGAATCCGAAATTATCGCGGATCGTCTTGACCACCGGCACCAGACAGTTGGTGGTGCAGCTCGCGTTCGAGATCACGAAATGCTTGGCCGGATCGAATGCCGTGTGGTTGACCCCGTACACGACCGTGATGTCTTCGTTCTTGCCCGGCGCCGAGATGACGACACGCTGCGCACCGGCTGCGAGGTGCTTCGCGGCGCCGTCCCGGTCGGTAAAGTGACCGGTCGACTCCAGCACGACATCGATCTTGAGGTCCTTCCACGGAAGCTTGGCCGGATCTCGTTCCGACAGCACCTGCATCAACTTGCCGTTGACGACGATGCCGTTCTCTGCGGTTTCCACGGTGCCGGGGAACTTCCGGTGGACCGAATCGTACTTGAGCAGATGCGCCAACGTCTTGGTATCGGTCAGGTCGTTGACCGCCACGATCTCGAGTTCAGGGGTTCCTTCCACCGTTGCCGCCCGCACCACATTGCGGCCGATCCGGCCGAACCCGTTGATTGCCACTCGAATCGCCATGTCGTCTCCTAAGAAATCCGCTGAATGATCGTCAGATACCGCTCAGATTCACACTACCCGGCTGACGGCGGCGAGCGGAAGCTCCGCACGACCGAACGTCACTGCCGAAACCTCCCGCGCCCCGCCGCGCAACAACGCATGCGCAGCTTCCACCAGCGTGGCGCCCGTCGTAAAAACGTCGTCGACCAGCACCACCCGCTCGGGCACCGTCCCGACCGTCGCAAACGCTCCCGCCAGGTTGGCCGCGCGCTCTTCCGGCGTCAGCGTGGTCTGCGTTCGAGTATGCCTGGTCCGCACCAGGCAGGAACAGATCCGCCCGCCGCGGCGGCAGAGCAGCGCGCGAGCCAGCTCGACGCTCTGATTATAACCGCGCTGCCGTTCGCGCGTGGCCGACAGCGGGATCGGAACCAGCGCTGGCCGATTCCGCAACGGCTCGAGCGGAGCCATCGCATCGGCCAGCGCCGCCGCCACCTGGCGCCAGCCTTCGTACTTGAGCAGGTGTACCGCTCGGCGGGCGCTGGTCTCGAGCCACACCGCGCTTGCCACGCCACCGAAGCCCTCCGGCCATTCCCGACAAATCCGGCAGTCCGAATCGAGGTCGATCGGCTGACCACACCGGCCGCACCGGGGCTCGGGCAAGCGCCGCCACCGCAACCGACATACCGCACAGACCAGCGGGTCGGCGCCCGGAACGCCCACCGGGTCCTGACAGAGCAGGCACGCCCCCGGCAAGAGCCAGCGCTCGAGGGCGGCCAGGCTCTCAGACCAGGTGGCGGTCCAGGGCGGCACGCATCACCTCGATCGGCGCGGTGAGACCGGGGAACCACCGCTCGAACGCCCGAGCCCCCTGCCCGAGCAGGACATCCCGGCCATCGCGGGCGGAAACCCCGGCTCCCTGCAAGGCGCGAACCCATCGGGTTTGGCCCGGATGGTAGACCAGGTCGAGCACCGCAGCCGCCAGCGGCACCTCAGCAACCGGCAGCGGCATGGCATCGTCAGCCGCGAGGCCGAGCGGGGTACAGTTGACCACCAGCCCGATTGCTCCGTTGGCCCGCCGGGTGCCCCGGCCTTCGAGTTCTTGCTCGAATCGCGCTGCCCGCTCCGGCGACCGCGACGCCACCCGCACCCCGACCCCGAGGTCCCGGGCAGCCCCGGCGGCGCCCAGCGCGCTCCCACCGGTCCCCAGCACCAGCCAATCACCCGCCGGCGACCCGAGACGTTCCCAGGCAAACCGAATGCCGGCCGGATCGGTTTCGTCGCCGACGATGGCGCCGTCTTCACCCCAGAAGGTATTGCAGGCCGCGAGCGCACGCCCATCAGGGCCCCGCGCCACTTGCGCAGCAATCAGCTTATGGGGCACGGTCACGTTGCCCCCTCCTCCGGCTCGCGCCAGGCTGCGCATCAGACCGGCGACATCCTCCGCCACGCAGCGCAGCGCGATGTAGACCGCATCGAGGCCCAAGGCGCGAAAGGCCGCGTTATGCATGGCAGGCGAGAGCGAATGCCCGACCGGATCGCCGAGCAGCGCGAACGTCCGGGTTCGCGCCGTCGTCATGACCCGGCCAAGCCGACGATCCGGGCCAGTACGGCCGGCGTCATCAGTGCGAGTTCCCGCAGCGTGGCCCGGTATTCCTCGACCGCGCCGCCGTATGGATCACCGACTTCCGCCTGAGATCCAATCAGGCCGGCATACTCACCCAGCAGGTGAGCACGGCTGCCGCCCCCCAATTCCCGGACGCGCCCCAGATGAGGACGGGACATGGCCAGGATCAGATCGGCCTGATCGACCAGGCTCTTGCTCAGGAGACGAGCTCGATGGGCCGACAGGTCGAGACCGCTCTCCAGGGCAACCAGGTATGCCCCCTCGGATGCCGGAGCGCCATCCCACGCTCCAGTGCCGGCCGATTCGACCTCGACGCCGCTATGGCCGGCAAGCAACAGTCCCTGTCG
Source organism: uncultured Gemmatimonas sp. (assembly GCA_964619465.1). Classification (GTDB taxonomy): domain Bacteria; phylum Gemmatimonadota; class Gemmatimonadetes; order Gemmatimonadales; family GWC2-71-9; genus SHZU01. The sequence goes on along the minus strand of CAZUES010000008.1, from coordinate 101,806 downwards.
GATCAGGGCGGCAGCCAGGGGACTGCGACAGGTATTCCCGGTACAGACGATCAGCACACGCATCAGGGCGCCAGCCTTCCCACCGCGCGACGGAGTTCGCCCCGAGGAATCGCACCTTCGCGAATCAGGGTCGGCACCGGCGTGGTACAGTCGACGAGAGTCGACGGCGGCACGTTGCCCAGCACGCCGCCGTCCAGAACGATGAGTTGCCCGGCGAGGACCGCTGGCGCAAACAGTTCGGCCAACCTGGCCGCCCCCGGGGCGGGCGGGCCGCCGGCATGGTTTGCAGAGGTAGAGGTAATCGGCCGGTCGAGCCGCATGATCAGCCGCGCCATACCCCGATGAGACGTGTGACGCACCGCAACGCCTCCTTCAGCACCTCGGAGCCGTGCCGGCAAACGCCCCTCACCGCCCTTGAGAACCAGGGTGAGAGGCCCGGGCCAGAAATGGTCCGCCAAGGCGCGGGCCGACGCGGTGAAGACGAGCCCCGCGTGCTCAGCCATCAGGCGACTGCCGATCAGCAGCAGAAAGGGCTTCCGCTCCGGACGGCCCTTGAGTCGCGCCAGCGCACTGAGCCCTTCGTCGGTCGGGTACGATCCGACTCCGTAGACTGTTTCCGTCGGGTAGCCAAGCAAGCCGCCGCCCGACAGGTGCGGACCGACCACCAGGGCCGCCTCATCGACTTCCTGGTCGGTGCCAAACGGCAGAATCACACGCCACCCCGCAGTAACGCCTCTGCCAGATGAAAATCTGCCGGCGTCGTCAGCTTGAAATTGGTCGGCCGATCCGGAACCAGTACCACGGCGAGTCCTTCCGATTCGACCGCCTGCGCATCGTCGGTGACCATGCCCCCCGCGGCCCGCGCCGCCGCCAGCCCCCGACGCAGCACCTCTGTGGGAAACGCTTGAGGGGTCTGAGCCCGCCACAATGCGTCGCGAGACACGGTCTCCGCGATGACCGATAGCTCGGTCGGCCCCGTGACGGACCGCTTGAGCGTATCGGAAACCGGAAGCGCCGCCACCGCCCCGCGTCCGGCCCGCGCCTCGGCAATCACGGCATCGATCACCGCGGCATCGACGAATGGTCGCGCCCCGTCATGCACCACGACGAGGCGCGCCGACGACGGTAGCTCCGCAAGTCCCCGCTCGACCGACGCCATCCGTTCCGTTCCACCCGGGGCGAGCACCAGTCGATCACCGACCAGGGGCCCTAACCATTCCGGCGGCGCCGCAACATCCGCTTCCGGAAGCACCGCGACGATCCGATCGACCTCGGGATGCGCCAGAAACGGCCGCAGCGCCCGCAGCAGGACCGGTACGCCACCGACCTCGCGGTACTGCTTGGGCACGCCGCCCCCGGCCCGCACCCCGCGGCCGGCGGCCACGACGATGACTCCGACGTCACGCGGCGAGGACATGGACCAGTTCGTCGATGTGATCGAGCGAGATACACTGGATGGTCTGTGAATCGCCGTGCCGCCCCGACCCGAACGCCCGCCGGAAGCCCAGCCGTCCGGCTTCAGCCAGCCGACGATCGATCCCACCGACCGGCCGCACCTCGCCCGCCAAACCGATTTCGCCGAGGAAGAGCGCGTCAGCCGGCGTGGGCTGATTGAGCAGACTGGAAACCAGCGCGGCTGCGACGGCCAGATCGGCCCCCGGTTCGGTGAGCCGGACGCCGGCGCTGACCTGGACGAAGACGTCGAGCGAACCGAAGTTGTGGCCGCCCCGACGCTCGAGCACGGCGAGCAACACCGCGAGCCGCTTCGGATCGAGCCCCGTCGCCACCCGCTGCGGCGTGCCATAGCCGGACGGCGCAGCAAGCGCCTGCACTTCGACCAGCACCGGACGGGTGCCTTCCATCAGCGCGGTCACGGCGCTGCCGCTCGTCGTGGTCGACCGGGCTTCGAGGAACAACGCCGACGGATTCGGCACCCCGGTCAGGCCGCGGTCCGACATCGCAAAGACGCCGAGTTCGTCGACCGATCCGAACCGGTTCTTGGTCGCGCGCAGCAAGCGATAGTTGAGCGAGGTCTCGCCCTCGAAGTAGAGGACGGTGTCGACGATGTGCTCGAGCGTCTTGGGTCCGGCCAGCATGCCGCCCTTGGTGACATGGCCGACCACGATCACGCTCACGCCCGACTCTTTGGCAAACCGCATCAGCCGCGCGGCGGACTCCCGCACCTGGCCGACACTGCCGGGCGCGCTCTCCAGGGCTTCGGTAAAAACGGTCTGAATCGAGTCGAGAATCAGCAGATCGGCGGCGACCTCGCGGGTGGCCGCCAGGATGGTTTCCAAGTGGGTTTCGCCCAGCACCAGCACGCCGCTGGCATCCTCCGGCAACCGATCGGCCCTGAGCCGGATCTGCTCGGCGGACTCCTCGCCGCTGGCATAGAGCACCCGGCGGCCACCTTCCACCAGCCGCGCAGCCGCCTGCAGCAGCAGCGTGGATTTCCCCACTCCGGGCTCGCCGCCGATCAGCGACATCGACCCCGGCACGATCCCGCCCCCGAAGACGAAATCCAGTTCCGGAATGCCCAGGGACCAGCGTTCGAGCCGCTCGCCGGCGACATCACCGAGCGGACGCGGTCGCCGGTCGTCCGGCAACGCTCGCTTGGCACCCGTTCGCCGTGCCGGCCGGGACTCGGTCGGCTCCTCGGCTACCGTATTCCAGGCGCCACATGCTTCGCATCGCCCGGCCCACTTGGCGTGCTCGTGGCCGCATTCGGCACAGCGATACACCGATCGGGGCTTGGCCATTGCGCTAATACCCCGACGGCGCCTGTTCCCGGTTGGAGAAATCCTCGAACCGGGTAAACTCTCGATGGAACCGCAAATTCACGTCTCCGGTCGGACCGTTACGGTGTTTGGCCAGAATGATTTCGGCCAGGCCACGCTTCGACTCGTCTTCACGGTCGTAGTATTCGGGCCGGTGAATGAAGATCACCACGTCGGCGTCCTGCTCGATGGCGCCCGAGTCGCGCAGATCCGAAAGCTGCGGACGGCGATCGCCGCCCCGCTGCTCCGAAGCCCGCGACAGCTGCGACAATGCCACCACCGGCACCGACAGCTCGCGCGACAGCGCCTTGAGCGACCGCGAAATGTCGGAGACTTCCTGGACCCGGTTTTCGGCGTACTCGGGACTGCGCATCAACTGCAGATAGTCGACGATGATCATGCCCAGATCCGACTCCGCCTTGAGCCGCCGAGCCTTGGAGCGCATTTCGAGCAATGTGATGGCCGGCGTGTCGTCGATCCAGATCGGGCACTGCTGCAGGATGCCTGCCGCGCGCGCCAGATTGGTGAAGTCGCGATCGCGCAGCATACCCCGCCGTACCGCCTGGCTGTCGACCCGAGCTTCGGCGCACAACATACGCTGTACCAGCGAGTCCTTCGACATTTCCAGCGAGAAGATTGCGACCCCGACGCCGTGATGGCCCGCTTCGGTGGCGATGTTGAGACACAACGCGGTTTTGCCCATCGACGGACGTGCGGCCACGATGACAAGCTCCGAGGGTTGGAATCCCGAGGTCAGGTCATCCAAATCTGTAAAGCCGCTTGGCACACCGGTAATCTTTTTGCCGCTCTTCTGGAGCGTTTCGATGCGCTCCATCGTAGGCCACAGCATCTCCTTGATGCGGGTGAACCCGTCCTGCTTCCGCTCCTGCGCAATCTTGAAGATCCGTCCCTCGGCCTGGTCGACCAGTTCACCGGCGGACAGCTTGGCGTCGTAAGCCTCGGTAATCGTCTGGGTCGAAACTTCGATCAACCGCCGGAGGATGCCCTTGTCCCGGACGATCCGGACGTGGTGGTCGAGGTTCGCGGCCGTGGCGACCGAATCAACCACCTCGGCGAGATACTCCATCCCGCCGACCGCCTCGAGGTCGCCGCGCCGCATCAGTTCGTCGCGCAGCGTGACGTGGTCCACCACCACCCGCTGCTCCGTCAGCGCCACCAGGGCGCGGAACAGCCGCCGGTGAGGCTCACGGTAGAACATCGAGTGATCGAGCGATTCGACCGCGCGGAGCGCCGCGTCCTGATCGAGGATCATGGCGCCCAACACCGCTTGCTCGGCTTCCTGGCTCCAGGGCGCGCCCCGGAGCGTCTGCTCAACGGTCAACAAGTTGTCGGGCGATGCGGACGTCATCCCAGGTGGGTTTCTTCCAATTCGGGTTTCGCAGGAGTGCCGCCGGATGGTACGTCACCACCAGTGGCGTTCCCTGATACGAGTGCACCTGACCGCGCAGATTGGTCAGCGAGCGTTTGACCTTGAGGAGTGCTTCGGCGGCCGTGCTCCCGAGAGCAAGAATAACCTTCGGCCGGACCAGCCGTAACTGGGCGTCGAGGTACGAGGAGCAGGCCGACATTTCATCGGGCAACGGCTTGCGATTCTGAGGTGGCCGGCACTTCACCACATTGCAGATGAAGACGTCCTCGCGCTGAAAACCGATCGCGGCCAGAATCCCGTTGAGCAGTTCCCCGGCTCGCCCCACGAAAGGACGACCCGTCTGGTCTTCGGTTTGCCCAGGCCCCTCCCCGACCAGCAGCAGCCGGGCATTCGGATTCCCTTCGCCCGGGACCGTCTGGGTTCGGGTTTGCGCCAGCACGCACTTGGTACACCCCGCAATGACGCCTGCCACGGCTTCGAGTGAGGTCCAGTCAGCCGAGATCGTCAGGTCGAGCGGTGGCGCGATCACAAGACCGGGCCCGGGAATAGGCGGCGCACCGACTCGCCAGTCGCGACCGGCGGCACCAGCTGCCCCGGCAGAGGCGGGCGCCGGCGCGTCAGGCGCCTGATCCGGGGCGGCACCGGTCGCGGCCTTCTCTGTCACGGTCTTCCCAGTCGCGACCTTCCCGGCAGGATCGTTCGTGGCTGCCGCGACGGCTGGCGCGGGCGACGGCGCCACCCCTCGCGGCTGGCGAGCCGTGAGTTCGGACATGGGAACACTGGCCACCAGCTCCGGGCCACCCAGGTCGACCTGTTGCCGGAGATACCGGCGACGTAGCTCATCCAAGCCGCACCTCGATCGCATCCAGAATCGCTTCGGCCACCAGCTCCTTCGATTGCAACGGCACCACCTGCTGCCCGCCGTCGCGATCGACGATCGTGACACGGTTGGTCTCCACCTCGAAACCGGCACCGGGCTCCAGCGCATCGTTTGCGACGATCAGATCGAGCCCCTTTCGCGCCAGCTTGGCAGCCGCTTTCGCCACAGCATCGCCGGTTTCCAGCGCAAAGCCGACCACTACCGCTCCGGGTTTGCGCAGCGCCGTCGTCCCCTGGAGAATATCCGCCGTCGGTTCGAACTCGAGCGAGAGCCGCCCCTCTTCGCGGGGCCGTTTCCGATCCGTCGGAGCGGCCGGTCGATAGTCGGCCGGCGCCGCGGCCATCACGAGCAGGTCGGCCTCGGGTAGATGGCGACGAACCGCAGCATCGAGATCCGCCGTCGACTCGATCCGCTCGACTGTGACCCCCTCGGGGGCCGGTTCGGCCCCAGGCCCCGCGATCAGGGTGACCTCTGCCCCGCGAAGCCAGGCCGCCTCCGCCAGACGATACCCCATCTTTCCGCTCGAACGGTTAGTTACGACCCGCACTGGATCGATCGCCTCACGAGTCGGACCAGCCGTGACTACGACGCGACGCCCGGACCAGCGCGCCGTCTTCCGCACCAGGCGGGCGGCGTGGCGAACGATGACGTCAGGCTCGGTCATCCGCCCGGGACGATCGGCGGGCCCCTCGGCCAACGGACCGGTCTCGGGACCAACGATAGTCATGCCCCGATCAATCAGCCGGCGAAGATTGTCGCGGGTAGGCTCCGCCGCGAACATCGCGTCGTTCATGGCCGGCGCGAGCAGCACCGGTTTGGTCGTTGCGAGTATCAGGGCGGTGAGGAAGTCGTCGGCCATGCCGTGCGCCAGCCGGGCCAGCGCATGCGCCGTGGCCGGAGCAACGATGATCAGGTCGGCCTCGTGACCGAGTTTGACGTGGGCGAGGGCGTGCTCGGGCTCCCACAATGAACTGAGCACCGGACGCCCGGAGAGTGCCTCGAACGTGAGCGGCTGGACGAACTCGGCCGCTCCCCGCGTGAGCACCACATCGACCCGCGCTCCGGATTCGACCAGACGGCGGACGAGGTGGCAGCTCTTGTAACACGCAATGCCACCCGTCACGCCGACCACGACGTGACGGCCGGCCCACATTGCGTCAGACCTCGGTCCGACGGCGGCGAAGCTCACGGAAAATCAACTCGCCGGAGGCGAGTTTCCGGAGGGCAAGCGTGGTCAGCTTCTTGTACTGATGCACCTGCTCCAGCTGCGCCTGCTTCTCCTTCGGCAGCTCGTTCACCATCCGCGCAAAGCGCGAAGCGACCAGAATGCTCCGGTACTTGGTTCCGGCATGCTTGGCTGCCTCGGTGGGCGTCACGATTTCCATCAGATTCCCTCTCCTCTAGAAAGACTGCGCCAGATCCTGGCGCAACTGCTCCACCACACTCGTCAGATTCAGCAGGCGGTCCGGGCGGCGCGCCTCGAGATCCAGGATTGCCGCTACCTGCGCTACTGCCTCGACCAAATCGTCGTTGACTACGACGAAATCGTACCGGTCCGCATGCCGCAACTCTTCGGACGCCGCGTCGAGGCGCTTCCGCACCATCGCGTCGGACTCGGTATTCCGGCTACGCAGCCGCTGAGTCAGCGTCCCCGCCGACGGGGGCAGGATGAATACATGCACCGCGTTGGGAAACTGCGCCCGGAGTTGCTCGGCTCCCTGGACGTCGATATCGAGCACCACATGCCGATCCGAAGCCAGACCTCGCTCGATCTCCGCTCGAAGCGTGCCGTACCGGTAGCCGCCGTACTCGGCCCACTCGAGGAACTCTCCGTCCGCAATCCGGCGGGCAAACTCGTCGGGCGAGAGGAAGTAGTAATGCTCACCTTCCGCTTCGGCTTGCCGCATCGGCCGAGTCGTCGCGGAAACCGAGTAGACCAGATCGTCCCGACCGGCCAACAGGTGCCGCGCGATGGTCGACTTGCCTCCCCCCGAGGGCGACGAGAGTACCAGGAGAAATCGCTTTACTCTAAGTTCTCGAGCTGTTCCCGGAATCGCTCCAACTCCCCTTTCATCTCCACGGCGAGGTGCTGAATCGCAGCGTCGTTGGCCTTCGAGCCGATGGTATTGACCTCGCGCCCCATTTCCTGCGCCAGGAATCCGAGCTGCTTGCCGGCCGGCTTCGCACCCGTCAGAACGGTTCGGCAGGCGGCAACGTGCGCCTCCAACCGAACCAGTTCTTCGGTGATGTCGAGCCGCTCGGCCAGAAACGCCAGTTCCTGATTCAATCGCTGCTCATCAACCGACCGGCCGTCGAGCAATATCTGCACTGCGGTCCGGAGCCGATCCCGCTCGCGGACCAGCCGCTCCGGCGCCAGCAGGCGAACCGCCTCGGCATGCCCATGGAGCGCGCTGATCCGCCCCTCGAGCTCGGCAACCAGCGCCACACCCTCGCGGACCCGGGTTTCCCGCAGTGCTTCGATCGCACGCGCCAGGACTGACTCGATGGCCGCCCATTCGAGCGCCGGCGTGTCATCGGCCGAGGCAAAGAGATCGGGCTGACGCATCAGCAGGTCGAGGGTGATTTCACTCCTCGGCCGACCCGCCGCATCGGCAATGCTCGCCAGGCGGGCAAAGGCCGCCGCCACCCCGGCCGGGTCCGCCTCCTGCGCACGCTCGGCCGAGGGCGACTCGAGCCAGCGAATCGACACGGTGACGTGCCCCCGCTCGAAGTCGCGCCGGAGTCGCTCCCGCACGTCGGCCTCGAACGACACGATTTCGCCCGGCGCCTTGAAAGACATGCTCAGGTACCGGTGATTGACCGATTTGAGTTCGATCCGGATCACCCCGCCCCCAACCGAACCCTCTGCGGCACCGAAGCCGGTCATGCTTTGCGCCAACGGACCTCCTGAAATTGCGGGCCAGGCCTAGCCCTTAAATCTACCGGATTCAGACCGCCGAAGGTAGGCCATCAGGAGGGCGCACGCAGGCCGGGGGGTACCGTTCTATCTAACGTTATGACAAGGAGTTATGACGACGACGAGGAGTGCGTCGGGTCGGCGGGATCAGTTGGAGAACTCCCAGCGGACCCCGAAGGTGCTGGCCAACCGGAGCATGGCCAGGTCAGGAACATACCCGAGCCGGCTTGCCTGGAAGTTGGCCCGGTCGTAGAAGGCTACGAAATCGCCGATCTTGAGCTGGATATGGGCCCGGATGAAAGTCGCGCCCCTGAGCGTGATCGGATCGCCATCCGCCGTGCGACCGGCCACGCCCGTGCCCCAGGTCTCCATGCTCCCCTGCAGCTTGAGGGCAAAGATCCCGCTCCGGAAAGTCGGGAGGAATCGGCTCTGCAACGTGGCATTGACGATCGAGTGGGTCGGCGGCTGACCGTCGGGGCGACCGTTGATCGGATTGCTGTACCAGCCGTCGATGCTGAACCACTGGAACGGCGCGATCCGCCCCGAAACCGTCAGCCAGTTGGTTTCCGGACTCGGTGCAATCGATCCGATTGCCGGATAGAGTGGAAAGGCGGACGGGGCAAAGCCGCTGGTCCGCCAATACCCGACCTCGGCAAAGAGGCGTGAGCCCCCCAACGCGACCAGACCGCCCAGGTCGGTCAGATCCTGCGCAGCGTCATCCAGCAGCGTCGGCGACGCCACGAAGCTGCCGGTGCGCACCTGCCCCGTGGCCCGGAAACCGAGCGGCAGCGCAATCCCGGCCCTGCCCGTAACCCACTGGCTGACCCGGTCCTGTTCATGCTGCCGGTACACCCCTTCCGCACTGAGCGTAATCGGGCCGACCGGGTTAACCCCGAGATTAGCACGGACGTCGATCGGGGTCCATCGGGTCCGGTGCCAGGCCGTCGCATCGAAGCTGGCGGTACGACTGCGCAACCCGAGCTGCGCACCAAACTGCCAGAGCGACTGGTCGACCCAGCGGATATGACCGTCCGGCGTGCCCAGCGAGAGCGCCGTCGAGTCCTCCGACCAACTGCTGTACCCGGCCAGCAGCGCGGCCCGCAGCCCCAGGCCGTCGCTCCGTGGCTGGTAAACCAGACTGGCTTGCGCATCGGTCCGGCCGCCATCGATCCCGAGCGACAGCGAGTCGCCCAGTGTCTGTCCGCCCGGCTCGACGGCTCGAATCACCCGGCGATCGAAACCGCCGCGCATCACCTGCGCCATCGCCTTCCACGGTCGATCTTGCGGGGCATAGCTCATCTGCAGCCAGATCTGGGTGCTGCTGTAGGCGCCCTGATCACCGGTACGCAGCGGAATGGCCAGGTGATCTGCCGCAACGACGAACCCGAACCCGCCCCGGCTGCGCCGCTCGAGCGACCCCAAATAGCGCGCGATGTCGAAGTCACCGCTGGCAACGCCGACCCGGGTCCGGGGCGGCAGCCGGTCGTGCTGGCGGGTAAAGAGATGGATGCGCAGCTGGCCAGGCAGCCGCTCGATTTCGACCCGGTCGAAGAAACTGAGCGGAAGCGTAGACGGATCGATGCTGATGCTGTCGGCGCCGAGCGGCAGCAGCGGAACCCCGTCGATCAGGTACTCGGCCGACGCCATACCCCGCCCCTGAAAGTGGATCGGCTCCGGCCGGCCCACCCAGCCCCCCCGGGCCACGAAAACGCCCGGGATCTTGGCAATCAGGTCGGATACCGTCTGGGCCGCATGCCACTCGAGCGAGTCCCGGTCGATGACCCGCCGCGCCAGCGCAGGAAGCAGCCCGGTCCGGCCCAGCCTGGGGTAGACCGGTACCCGAACGCGGCCTTCCTCGTGGGTCCGCATGAACAGCGCGGAATAGTCTGTCGTGTCTGCCAACGCGAGACTGTCGGCCGGGAGTGAATCCGGTACCTGCGCATCGAGCGGCACGGCGGTAAGCAGTACGAACAACGCCGTCAGGACCGCGAAGAGACGAATCACGGCGTCTCCTCCTCTCCCGGCGGCGCCAGCCGGTACCGATCGTCCCCATCCGGCCCCCGGTCGGTCAACGGAAGCCGATTCCGGGATCCGACCCGGACCAGCAGATCGAGCCGATTGTCCGTGTCAGAGGATATTTCGAGCGCGCGCCTCGGCACCTCGACCTCGAAACGGTTGCCGTCGAACTTGGCGTCCAGAACCGTGATCGTCCGGGCCGTCACCGCCACCAGCCCGACCTTACCGAAACCGTTGTCACGAAGGTCGATATAGAACTCACCACCCTGCGCCATAGTCAGCGTGGGCGTCCCGGCGTTCTGATCGACGTCGAAATGGATGAAGCCGTCGAGACCGTTGGCCAACCCGTCGCTCCAACGCGAGATCGGGTCGGCAAACTCGAGCACCACCCGGACGGAAGCGGCATCGACCCGCCCCGATACGGCAATCAGGTCGACGGCCGAAACCTCGTCCGGATTGGTCGTGGCCTCGGTGGTATCGCCCACCGCATCCTCGAAGGCAAAGTCGAAGGCGACTTCCGCAGTGGCGCCGGTCGGATCCGACCCGCACCCGGCGGCCAGGCCGACCAGCAGCGCACCGACCAGCAAGCGGAACACCGTTAGGCACCTGCCCGACGGAAGAGCAGTTCGGTAAAGAGACGCACGCCAAAGCCCGTCGGGCCTTTGACCAATGCGGCATCCTCACGATCGGTGTACGCCGTCGCTGCGATGTCGAGATGCGCCCACGGATAGCCTTCGACGAATTCACGGAGAAACCAGCCCGCCGTGATGCTGCCGGCCAACCGCCCGCCGGAGTTTTTGACGTCGGCAATGTCCGATTTGATCAGATCCCGATAGTCGTCCCAGAGCGGCAGTTCCCAGGCCCGCTCATGGGCATCCCGACCGGCGGCCAGCACGTCCTGCACCAGTCCGGCATCGGTTCCCATCACGCCGGCCGCGGTCTGACCCAGCGCGATCCCGATCGCGCCGGTCAGCGTCGCGATGTTGACGACCCACGCCGGCTGATAACGCCGCGCATACGACAGCGCGTCGACCAGCAGCAAGCGGCCTTCGGCATCGGTGTTGACGACCTCGATCGTCTTCCCGAAATGCGCCGTCACCACGTCGGCCGGACGGTACGCCGTTCCCGACGGCATGTTCTCGGCCGAGGGAATCAGCCCGATCACATTGAATGGCGGCTTGAGGCGACCCAGCACCTCGAATGTCCCCAGCACCGCAGCGGCGCCGGACATGTCGTACTTCATGTCCTCCATGCTCTGCGCCGGCTTGATCGAGATGCCGCCGGTATCGAAGGTGACCCCCTTGCCCACCAACACGGCCGGCGCACCGGAGCCTCCCCGGTACTCGAGCACGATGAACCGCGGCTGATTGACCGAACCTCGACCGACCGCGAGTAAGGCGCGCAGCCCCTCGGCCTCGGCCTGTACCGCATCGAGCACGGTAACACCGAAGCCGTGGCGGCCGGCCAGCGCCGTGGCCTCTTCCGCCAGACGCTCAGGCGTCAGCACGTTGGGCGGTAGGATCTGGACCCCCCGAGCCAACTGATGACCAGCCCCGACGGCCTCGCCGATACGCACCCCGGCGGCGGCAGCCTCTCGATCGGCTGCCGGCGCGAGCAACTCGACCTTCGTCAGAGCGGGCTTGGGCTGCTCCGGAGGCCGTTTCATTTCGGCAAAGTGCCAGGCTCCCTGGGCGGCGCCTTCAGCCAGAGCTTGGTAGAGCTGCGTCGTCGAGAGGTCGGCCTGGTACTCGACCGCGACGGCAATTCCCACCGCCTGAGCCCCCAGAACCCGTGCCCGCTTGGCGCCGACAGCCGCACCGCGCCGCCAGGCCGCCCGCCCGGGAGCCTTCCCCACCCCGATCAGAAGAACCCGGGTCAGCTCACCGCTCGGGTACAGGGCAACCGTTTCATCCTTTTTCCCCGAGAAGTCACCGCTCCCGAAGACTCGTCCGAGCGCGCCATCCAACCGGGCATCGAGCGCGTTCAGCGAACCGGGTAAGGCGCCCTCGCCGGTCAGGACAACGAGAAGAGGGCCCCGAAACTCATGGGGAAGCGATTCACTGAGAACGGTGGTCAAAGACATGCGGAAGGGTCACCGGGTGGCTGAGATGAGGGAGACCGTTGGAGACCTGCAGTGCCCGAGGCGAGAGTCGAACTCGCACGGGGTTGCCCCCGGTGGATTTTGAGTCCACTGCGTCTGCCATTCCGCCACTCGGGCAAGGCCGGCAAATATGCCAAGGCCCCCTGCTTCGGGCAAGCGATTCGACGACAGCTTCGCGCCGGGGAGACCGGTTCGAGCCCCGACCCGGCTCTCCTTACTGGACTCGCTTAGATTGGGGCTCCACGTTCTGCGAAGCAGCCCCTGTGCCAATTAACCCTCGAAGCCCCGTCCATCTCTGGCATGACGTTCCGACCGGCTCCAACCCGCCGGAGGTCGTCAACGCCATCATCGAGATTCCCAAAAACGACCAGAACAAGTACGAGCTGGACAAGGAACTCGGTATCTTCCGCCTGGATCGCGTTCTCCACAGCGCCATGCACTACCCCGGCGACTACGGATTCCTCCCGCGCACCCTGGCCGAGGATGACGACCCACTCGACGTCCTGGTCGCGATGACGGAACCGGTCTTCCCTGGCTGTCTCATCGAGGTCCGGCCGGTCGGCGTCTTCAAGCTGGTCGACAAGGGCGAGAACGACGAAAAGATCCTTGCCGTTCCACTTGCCGACCCCTGGACCCGGGAAATTCACGATCTGGACGACCTGGCTCCGCACACGCTCCGCGAGATCGAGCATTTCTTTCTCGTCTACAAAGAACTCGAAGGCGAAGGGCGTCGCCGCCAGGAGAGTCTCGGTTTCGGTAACGCCGCTGCCGCCAGACAGATCGTTCTCGATTGTATGCAGCGCTACTCAACGCGCTACGGGAGCAGCTGACCGCCCCCGCAGGGACCGATTCCGCTACCGGCCGGGACGGGCTCGCGCCCGGCGGCCCACCGTGCTAACCTTACGAAGACCCGAGGTCTTCTTCCCAAACCCGGGAGACACGAGTGCGGTCGTTCACCCTGGTACCCAGCCCAGCGGTACGAGACAGGAGCCAGCCTGATCTCGACCGAACCGGACATCGAGCGCACGGCATTCGGGCCCTTCTTCTGGTCATGGGGCTCGCTGCGCTGGCAAGCCACGAGATCTCAGCCCAGGCGGTCCTCAAGGGCCGAATCCGATCGGCCCAATCAGAAACGCCGCTGGCACTCGTCGAGGTCCTGATCGACAGCCTGAAGATCAGGGCCTGGACCAACGACTCCGGCGATTTCCGGATCACCGACATTCCGATTGGTTCGCATGAGCTGCGGATACGCCGGATCGGCTTCGAAGGAGCAGTGGCAACGCTCAAAGTCGAGAGTTCGGACAGCCTCGACATCGATCTGGGCCTGACTCCCTGGGTTCCGGAACTCGAGACGATCTACGTCAGGGCGCCTCGCCGTTCCCGCGTGATGCAGGACCTCGAAGAGAAACGACGGAGGGGCTTCGGACGCTTTCTGTTGCCGGAAGAGATGCGGGACAACGAACACCGTTCGCTGATGGATTTGGTCCGTCAGATGGGGGTCGAGGTACTCGTCGACCCAAGGGGGAACGTAGCGGTACCGATGGGCCGGAGGACGCCAACGTTTTCGAGCACCAACACCCAGTGTGTCATGACGCTGATGGTAAACGGCGTCCGAATCAACGATGCTGACCTCAACAAGTTCCAGGTCAGTCAACTCGACGGAATCGAGGTGTACCGCCGCAGTTCTGAAACACCAGTGCAATACACCACGACGGGAGATCAATGCGGTGTCATCATTCTCTGGACCCGCGGATCCTGAGAGCGAAGTTACCAGGACACCCTATGCATTATCGCGTTCGCGGAGCGCCAGTGGTTTACTCAGGATCTCCTGCCAGATGACCAGTTGCTGAAGCTTCTGTCGATCGATTGATGGCCCTGCCTCGACGGAAGGAACCACTTCCGGCTCTACCGCACGAATCCGCCTGTCGAAGGCACGATGATCCTCGGGCCGGTGTGCCCGCGTACGAACCTCGGCCCACTCGATGCGGCGCTGCACAGCCGCCTTCGACTGTTCGTCATAGTCGACCCGCTCCCGCTCCGGACGGCGGACTTCCTCCTCGAGGCTCCGCACCATAGGAACTTCCTCGAGTGTCTCATCCTCTTCATCGAAGCTGTCGTCATCGGGCTCCGGCGCCGGGAGGTGACGGCCCTCGCCGTACCGGGTCGGCAGAGCGACGTCCGGCTGCCGCTGCTGACGCATCCCTTCCATGGCGCGACGGATCTCTTCCATCAGATCGTCGCGCGCGGGAGGCGCCTCCTCGAGGTCGAGTTCCAGGTCGGCCTGCTCGCGCCGTTTCTTCTCGGCGTTGGACTTGAGCAGATTCCCGACCGCGAACAGGATCAGGAGAAAGAGAATCTCCATCAGCTGCCCAAGGAACCCGACGAGGTGCTGCTATCCGACTGCCCGGCAATGGCCTGGCGCATCTGCGTATCAGCCTCGACGTTCCGGATCCGCTGATAGTCCATCACGCCCAGGATACCCCGCCGGAACGCATCCGCCATGGCAAGCGGAATCTCCGCTTCCGCAGCAACCAGCTTGGCGCGTTCCTTCTGCACGCCCGCCTTGTACTCCTGCTCCATGGCCACAGCCAGCGCGCGACGCTCCTCCGCCTTGGCCTGCGCGATCCGCTTGTCCGCTTCGGCCTGATCGGTCTGCAACTCGGCCCCGATGTTCTTGCCCACGTCGACGTCGGCGATATCGATCGAGAGGATCTCGAACGCTGTTCCGGCATCGAGGCCCTTGGCCAGCACCGTCTTGGAAATCATATCCGGGTTCTCGAGCACGGCCTTGTGGCTCGCTGCGGAACCGATGGTGCTCACGATTCCTTCACCGACCCGCGCCAGGATCGTCTCTTCGCCCGCGCCGCCGACCAAGCGGTTGATGTTGGCCCGAACCGTGACCCGCGCCAGCGCCAGCAGCTGAATCCCGTCCTTGGCCATGGCAGCAACCTTCGGTGTCGTAATGACCTTCGGGTTGACGCTGACCTGCACCGCCTCGAAAACGTCGCGCCCGGCCAGGTCGATTGCCGTCGCTTGTTTGAAATCGAGCGGAATGCCAGCCTTGTCGGCGGAAATCAGCGCGTTCACCACCCGCGCCACATGTCCGCCCGAGAGATAGTGCGACTCGAGCTGATCCGCAGTCAGGGCCAGACCGGCCTTGTGGGCGTTGACCAGCGAATTCACGATCGACGCCGGATCGACCCGTCGGAAGCGCATGAAGAAGAGCTGCAGGAATGAGACCCGCACTCCGGACACCAACGCCTGGAACCAGAGCCCGAGCGGCACGAACCGAAAGAATACTGACAGCAGCACCAGGCCGCCGATGATCATTGCCACGAGCAATCCAAGTCCAACTGCGTCCTGATCCACGCGTTCCCCCTATCGAGTCGAGTATCAATCGACGGCCCCGGCCGTCGTGGCGCTTGCTACGGTGCCGGCTGTTCGGTGGCTGCCCGGACGATGTGACGGTACGATTCGGCCCGGATCACGGCCACCACCGTGCCCGCAGTGACGAACTCACCTTCCGTGACGACGTCGATCCGCTCGTCGTCGATCGCGACCACGCCGGCGGGACGCAGATCCGTGACCGCTCGGCCCATCCGGCCGATCAGATCCGGTCGCGGCGGCGCCGAGATGTAGCCGCTCTCGGTACTGAGGTGCTCACCAAGCAAGGCTTTTCCGAACCGCCGGCTGCTGGGCAGATGGCGGATCCAGGCAAAGGCCACCGCGATGGTGATGACCAGAGCGGCAACCAGAATCGCCGAGGCCTGGACCAGATCGGCACCCGTCGGGATCCCGCTCACCATGGCGAGCACGATCGAGGTGCCCACCAGTCCCAAGCCCAGCACGCCGGCCACCCCGAATCCAGGCAGCAGAAAGACTTCGATACCGATAGCAACAAGGCCCAGTCCCAGCAAAATGACTTCCTCCCAACCGGCCAGACCGAGCAGAACACCCGAACCGAAGAACAGACCCAGCGCGCCAAGGCTCACGACGCCACCCAGTCCGAACGCCCCCGTCTTGATCTCGAAGACCAGACCGAGCATGCCGAGCGACAGGAGCAACGGCGACACGACCGGATGAGTCAGAAAGCGGACCAATCGCTCGGCCCAGTTGATCGGAACTTCTTGCACCACGGGATTGACGACACCGATGGCCGCCGCGACCTGCTCGAGCGAACGGGCGGTATCCTGGGCAAACTGGTGCTGCAGCGCTTCGCCCGCAGTCAGCGTCAGCAGTGTGCCCGCCGGCTTGACCCCGGGAATTTCGATCGTCTCATCGACCATTGCCTCCGCTAGACGCGGGTCGATTCCGCGCGTCTCGGCCAGCGCCCGGAACGCGGCCCGCATGGCGCTGACCATTTTTTCTGACGCTTTGGTGCCCTGGCCGTCGACCGGTGTGGCGGCACCGACGACCCCACTGGGCTGCATGAAGACGCCCTTGGCGGCGAGAGCGATCATCGCTCCGGCGCTGTACGCTCTCGGATTGATATAGGCATAGACGGGAACTGATGCCCCCTGCACGGCGTCGACGATCCGCTCGGCCGCGTCGACCCGCCCGCCCGGCGTGTCGATGTCGAGCACGATAGCCGAGGCGTTAGCCGCCTCGGCTGCTTTGATCGCGCGCGCCACATAGGGCGCCAGACCGTTCTCGATGACACCGGTAATCGGAACCCGATAGATCACCGGGCTCTGTGCCGGCGCAACTGCAGGAGCTGCGCCGACCAGGCACGCCGCCAGGGTCAAGATTCGCACTATTCACCTCTCCTCTGGTGAGGTGCGAAATCTACACCTGAGCGGCCCTTTCAGGGACGATTTCGCATCCGCTGATGCGGCGACGGTCCCCCCCGCGCGCCTCGAACATCGCGAACGCCCTGCACCAGCCGCTCCCGCAACAGGAGGTAACGAGCCCGTTGCACCGGCGTGAGCACTCCCGCGAGCGCCTGCTGTTCCTCCTCGAACGTTTGCGCCTGCGCCGTGCGATTCCGGACCAGGTTGTCGATCAGGCGGTTGACGGCCTGGGCATCGGCTGCAACACCCGGTTGCATCTGCCGCTGCAGCTCGACCCTGGCCTGGCGGCCTTCCTGCATCAGCGTCCGCCGCTTGGTGGCCGTCGCGGCGAGGATTTCCCGGACCTTGCCCGCCTGCGCCGAGTCGAGCTGCAGATCCGTGCTCAGCCGGCGAAAGAACCGGGTTTCGATCATCTGCCGCGCCCGCTCGACCCGCTCGGGATCGGGACGGGTCCGCCCGGTATCGGGCCGGTTCGGACGGTTGGGTCGCTCCTGTGCCACCATGGGCATCGCAAACAACGTTCCGGCCAGTACCAACCAATTCATGGTTCGCATTTCGTTATCCTTCCCAGAAGCGCAGCAAGCGCTCCAGTTCTTCGTTGGTGAGATCGGCCAACCCGGGCTCCACCATGCTCCCGACATCGTCGATCTCGAGTTGTGCCATGATTTCTTCGAGCTCGGCACTGGTAAGCCCTTCCAACTCGGTCAACATCATTTCCGCCGGTGGCACAGCGGTTTCCCGATCCGCCGGCCACTGGTCTCGGCCGAGGCCGATGGCCAGCGTCAGCGCCGCAGCGGCGGCCAGTCCAACTCCGATCCAGCGAGCCCGTCGAGCCACCGGCGGTCCGATCCGGCCCACCGACACGGGCGGCTCGGTCCGCAGTCGGGCCAGGACTCGGCTCGCCACCTCATTCGGATCCAACCGAGGCCCGTTGCCTCCCAGGCGCCGGCCCGCCTGCACCACGATCCATTCGTCGGTACAAGCGGGACAGCCGGCCAGATGGGTCAACTCGTCAGCCGTCCACTCCGCTCCCGCCGCCAATTGCGGCAGCCGTTCCGACAGGTCTTCGCAGCGCATTACTTCACCGCCTCCTTCAGTCGTCGCACGGCCTGGTGATAGTGAACCCGGGCCGATCCTGGCGTCGTCCCGAGCGCCGCTGCGATCTCGTCATAGCCCAGAGCTTGCTGCGCCCTGAGGAGAAAGACTTCCCGCTGCAATCGCGGTAACTCGGCCAACACACCCTCGATCCGGCCGACCAACTCATTGGCCCCCAACTCACCCTCCGGATCTGCCCCGGCGACGATCTCCTCTTCCTCGATCGGAACCAGGGTCAGGCCGCGGCCGGCGCGGGCCCGATCCCGGGCGAGATTGACGCCGATCCGAAACAACCAGGCGCGAAACGACCCGTGCCCCTTCCAACTGCCAAGCGATCGGAAGGCCCGAAACAATGCCTCCTGAACCAGATCCTCGATTTCGCCCGGATCGGCGCCTACCGCAGCCAGATATCGACTCAAGGACGATGTGTGGCGGACGACGATTTCGGTCGCAGCCGCTTCATTACCCGCCAGAAACTCGCGGATCAGGTCCTCGTCGGTTGGTTCCGTCATCGGTCGCATCAGGATAGACGCGCCTCGGTCGTGATTGTTAAGTCGGTAAATGAACTATTCATAATCACCTGGTATACATTGACTTAGCGTATAGCAAGAAAGGTGATTTCCGACTTGAATAGAGCATATTTGACGAATTGTTTTCGGCCATCAGGGCCGATATGTCGACCCCACCTGGCCAGAGCACCCCATTCAGACGACCCAATCTTCCGCAGCGATTTCGCTTTGGCGCGGCTAGATTGCACCGTCGTCGGACCACCATCGAGGTCTCCTCAGGATGCGTATCATCGTTGCCTTGGCGCTCACCGTCCCGATCGGAAGCGTTGCGGCGGCCCAGGCCCTTCCGATTCGTGTCGCAGCGCTCGTTCCGGCCCGGGACAGCTTTGCCATCAGGGCCAACGGCTTGCCGCTGGGTTCGCTGGTTACCGCAGTCGAAGCTACCGCCGACGGCGTCCGGCTCCGCGAGCATAGCCGCATCGAGGGACTGGTCGAACAGGAAACCACGGTCGACCTCGATCGCCAGGGCGCCATGCTACGGGTCCGCCAGTCCGGCCAGGTCCAGGGCGAGCCGACCGTCATCGAGTTGGACTACGGCAACGGCGGGGTCAAAGGACGCGCCAATACCGTCGGCCCAAATGGACCGGTCAGCATTACGATCGATACGACGTTGACCGAGCCGGTCGTCGATGACAATGCCATCCAGGGTCTGGTGCCCGCCCTGCCCTGGGCAGCCGATAGCCGCTGGACCTTCCGTGTCTTCAGCGGAGGCCAGAACGAAACCGCCGTCCGTACCTTGCAGGTGACCGGCACCGACCAGGTGGTTCTCACCGGAGGCCTCAACGTTGACGCCTACCTGGTCGACCTCACCGGCGGACCGCAAACCGTCAACTTCTGGGTGTCGCGCCAGGCGCCGTTTCGCTTGCTCAAGATTGCCATCGCGGGAACCCCAGTCGAAATCGTGCGCGTAGAGTAGGACGCAGAATGTCCGTGGGAACCGTCCGGCGCAACTAAAGGCGGACGGTTCGATCGTTCCACATGTATGAGAAAGAGGAGGAAGATGGGTGTAAGATCGTTTCTCGTTGCGCCGGCGCTGGTGCTCGCTCTTGGCGCGCACGAGGCCCAAGCCCAGGCCACGTCGAGCCCGAGCGCGGAGACGTTCCGCGATACCTTGAGCTTCGACCGGAGCCAGTATCCGTCGACCTATCAGCGGCGGTCCAACCAGGCGGTGGTGATCCGGAACGCCACCATCATGACCGCCACGGGCCGTGAACTCACCAACGCGTCGATCCTCTTCCAGGATGGCAAGATCGTCGCGGTCGGCGAGGTCGGCTCGGTTCCGTCCGGTGCGCAAGTGATCGACGCGCAAGGCAAGTTCGTGACGCCGGGTATCATCGATACCCACAGCCATATTGGCGTCTACGCCGCCCCCGGCACCGCCGCGGAAAGCGACGGGAACGAGATGACCAATCCGAATACGGCCGAGGTCTGGGCCGAGCATTCGTTCTGGCCGCATGACCCGCAGATTCCGTTGGCAATTGCCGGCGGGGTGACCGTTGCGCAAATCCTGCCCGGTTCGGCCAACCTGATCGGTGGCCGCTCGGTGACGGTACGCTTCGTCCCGGCGCGAACCGTCCAGGAAATGAAGTACCCCGGCGCGCCGTATGGCGTGAAGATGGCCTGCGGCGAGAACCCGAAGCGGGTTTACGCGTCGCGCGGTCCCGCCACCCGGATGGGGAATGTCGCCGGCTACCGGACCGCCTTCATCCAGGCTGAGCAGTACCGGCAGCGTTGGGACAAGTGGCTCAAGGACCGCAAAGGCGATCCGCCGGCTCGCGACCTCAAGCTCGAAACCCTGGCCGGTGTTCTGCGCGGCGAGATCTCGGTTCAGAATCACTGCTATCGCGGCGACGAGATCGCGCAGATGCTGGACGTGGCGCGCGAGTTCGGCTTCACGGTTCGTTCGATCCACCACGGCGTCGAGGCGTACAAGGTTGCCGACCTGCTGGCGTCCGCAGGAACCGCGGCGTCGGTCTGGTACGACTGGGGCAGCTTCAAGATGGAAGCGTTCGACCGGATCACCGAGAATCTCGCGTTGCTCACCAAAGCCGGCGTGCGCACCGTGCTGCACACCGACAGTCCGGACGGGATCCAGCGGATGAATCAGGACGCCGCGAAAGCGATGTATGCCGGGATTCGCGCCGGGATTCCCATCACCCGGGATCAGGCACTCCGATGGATCACCGCCAATCCGGCGTGGGTCTTGGGCATCGACCGCGAAACGGGCACGCTCGAGCCGGGCAAGCTCGCCGACGTGGTGCTTTGGTCGGGCGATCCCTTCTCGGTCTACTCGAAGGCCGAGAAGGTCTGGAATGAAGGGTGGCTGGCCTTCGATCGCTCCGATCCGAATCGCCTGTACAAGACCGACTTCAATTTGGGGCAGACCGCTCCGGGGGTGGGACGATGATCCGGGGTTCGATGCTGTCCCTCATCGCGCTGACGTCACTGGCTGCTTCGGCAGCTGCGCAAACCGTGGCGATCACCAATGGCACCGTTTATCCGGTGTCCGGCCCCAAAATCGAGCGGGGCACCGTCGTCATTACCAATGGCCGGATCACCGCGGTCGGTGCCGATGTCGCGGCACCGGCCGGCGCCACGGTCGTCGATGCCGCCGGCAAGTGGGTCACTCCGGGACTGATTCATTCCGACGCCAGCGCCGGAACCGGGGTCGGTGGCCTGCAGGGATTCGGCGAGGCCACCAAACAGGGTGAGGTCAATCCGTCGTTCGACCTGACCTTCGGAATCGACCCGGAAGCGATCTCGATTCCGGTGGCGCGCACCGGCGGCGTCACCACCGCGATCCTCTTGCCGAACGGTTCGTTCCTTCCCGGCGTATCCGTCGCGGTCGACTACGCCGGCGCCCGAGTCGACGACATGATCGTCAAGGCACCGTCGGCTTTGCTGATCAACCTGACCGGCAGGGCCCGTGGAGCTGGCGGCGGATCCCGCGCCGGCGCAATCGCACTTTTGAAAACGCTGTTCCGGGACGCGCTCGAATACGATCGTCGCCGTCTCGAGTACAACCGCTCTGCGACGCAGTCGTTCAGCGCTCCGGTCGCGGAACTCGATGCGCTGCTGCCGGCGCTCCGCGGCGAAGTTCCCGTTGTCTTTGCGGCCAACCGCCTGATCGACATCGAGAACGCGCTTCGCCTGGGCCGGGAATACAAGCTCCGCGTCGTCTTGCTTGGTGCGGTGGAAGGCTGGAAGGTCGCCGGCGCGATTGCCTCGGCCAAAGTACCCGTCATCATCGGACCGAACCAGGACATTCCGAGTTTCGACGGACTCGGCGCACGGCTCGACAACATCGCGCTGCTGCGGGAAGCCGGCGTGACGGTCGTCATTGCCGGCAGCGACCCGGGTGGTGAGCGCAGCCTTCGATACGCCGCCGGAAACGCCGTCCGTAACGGCCTCAGTTGGGACGACGCGCTCAAGGCCGTTACGCTGTGGCCGGCGCAGGCGTTCGGCTTGCCGCAGTACGGCTCGCTCGCGGTTGGAGCGGTCGGCAACGTCGTGGTCTGGTCCGGCGATCCGTTCGAGCTGTCGTCGGCTGCGGAGAAGGTCTTTATCCGCGGTCAGGAAGCCTCGCTCAAGACCCGCGAAACCGAGCTTCGGGACCGGTACATGACCGTGCCACCGGTTCGCTGACACGAACGTCGCTCTCTCTGAAGGTGATACGGATCAGCCCCCGGGTCGATAGGGTTATCGTCCCCGGGGGCTGTCCATTTGCAGCACTTGCTCAGGGCTTCGACTCGTCCGGCGGAATGATCTCGGCCTCGACTGTCTCCGCAGCTGGCGCAGGCTGTTCATCGACACGGATGCCATCATCGTCCAGCCCGTCGAGTTCGCGGTCGATCGTGGCGATCTTGGCGCTAACGTCGTCCATCTGGGAGAAGAGCGCATCGATCTCGCCCTGATTGATCTCCCCGCCCCGTTCCTTCCGGTACACCATCATCCCGAGCTTGTACGCCACCTTACTGCGAACCGCCACCAGGCTCGAGCGCTCGACGTGGAGCTTGCTCGACGCCACTGCGTCCTTCACCCGGTCGCCGAGCTGATCCAGCTCGGTCCGAAACCGATCGAATACCGATGCCATCTTACGCCTCCTTGGCGATTCCGAACCATCGACCCAGCTCCAACAACGTTGGAAGCTACGGTACGGTTTCAAAATGAAAAGGGGTGACCGATTGGTCACCCCTGGCAAATCGAGAACCGGAAAGGCTCAGTTGGCGAGCGGCGGGTAGACCGAAACCTGCTGCTTCCCCTTGGACTTCCACTCGAACGTGACCACACCATCGGCCACCGCAAAGAGGGTGTCGTCGTTGGCACGGCGAACGTTCTTACCCGGATGGAACTTGGTGCCACGCTGGCGGAGGATGATGTTGCCAGACACCACATGCTCGCCGCCGAACCGCTTGACGCCCAGGAACTTCGGATTGGCGGTGCGCCCGTTTCTCGAGGAGCCCGCGCCCTTTTTATGTGCCATGATCAGCCTACCTTGACGGCGGTGATGCGCACGTCGGTGTATTTCTGCCGATGGCCGGTCTTGCGGCGGTAGTTCTTACGCCGCTTGAACTTGAAGACGTAAATCTTCTCGCCCTTGGCCTGTCCGATGACTTCCGCCTCGACCGCGGCGTTGGCCACAAAAGGTGTCCCGGCCTGGACGGAGTCGCCGTCGGAGGTCAGCAGTACCTCGTTAAAGGTAACCGTGCTGCCCGGCTCGGCTTCCATGAGGGGCAGTCGGACGGTATCGCCCTCCTGCGCCTTGAATTGATGGCCTAAGGCCTTGAAAATCACGTACATCGCCGACAGTCCACGTTATGAGAAAGCCCTTAAGTGTATCAGGAGGAACGGGATAGAGCAACCCCCTGGGTCAGGCAACCGCGTACACCTCGGTCACATCCCTGCCCCCCGGCTGACTGACCAGCCGGAACTCGTCCTGATGCACGGTCGGGTCGTCGCGAAGCTCGATTTCGACGCCCAGGAGGCGGGTCAGCCCGGCCACCAGCTTGGGCTCCTCCTCCTTGAGATACAGAGCCACTTCGGGATGCAGTCGGACCCGAATCTGCCGTTCGCGCTGCTCGTTGGCGATCCGCTTGAGCGATCGCTCGATCCGCCGGCTGACCACCTCGGGCGTGAAAACGCGCCCGGTGCCGTGGCACACGTGGCACTCGGTCGTCATGGTCGACCAGAGGGAACCGCGCACCCGCTGCCGGGTCATCTCGACCAGTCCCAGATCGGATACGGCAAGCGCTTTGGTCCGCGCTCGATCGCGGCCCAGATGGGTGCGCAGCTCCTGGAGCACCCGGTCGCGGTTGCCGCGTGATTCCATGTCGATGAAATCGCAGACGATGATGCCGCCGAGATCCCGCAAGCGCAGCTGGCGGGCAATTTCGCGCGCGGCGTCGAGATTGGTTTTGAGAATGGTCTTTTCGGGATCTTTCTTCCCGGTATACCGGCCGGTGTTGACGTCGATCGACACCAGCGCCTCGGTGGGCTGAATCACTAGCGAGCCACCGGAAGGCAGCTCGACCCGCGGATTGAACAGTCCCTTGATCTCGGCTTCGATCCCGAACTTATCGAAAAGCGGCACCGGCTCCGCATAGAGCCTGGCGCGTCCCATCAGCTCCGGATCGACCTGCTCCAGGTACTGCTCGATTTCCTTGTGGATCTCTTTGGAGTCGATCCAGAGGCCGTCGACCTTATCGGAAAAGACGTCACGGATCAGTCCGCGCGTCAGGCTGGCCTCACGCTGCAGCAGGGCCGGCGCCTTCCGGACATACCCCTGTTTGCGCTTGATCTTCTTCCACTGGTTGAGCAGCGACTCGACTTCGCGCTCGAACTGGTCCTCGGTGACGCCTTCGGCCACGGTCCGAACGATCATGCCGCCGGCATCTTCGGGCAGCAGGCGGGTCACCAGTTCCCTGAGCCGGCCGCGCTGTTCGCGACTCTCGATTTTGCGACTGACCCCGACGCGCGATGCGTACGGCATGTAGACCAGGAAGCGACCGGGCAGAGAGATCTGCGCAGTGACCCGGCAGCCTTTGGTGCTGATCGGCTCCTTGGTGACCTGAACCGGAAGTGTCTGACCCTTCTTCAGGATCTCGCCGATATCGGGCACGGCCCGGCGCCCCGCCTCACGCTGCCGCGGCTCGCCGTTTTTCCCATTGGACTTGGCGCGGCTGCTTTCCTCGGCCTGGATCTCGTCGACATCGGGAATCTCGTCGGCGTCGTCGTTATCGCTGGGCTCTTCGTCCTCGTCAGGCTCGAGCAGATCCGAGGCGTGGAGAAAGGCGCTCTTCTCCAAACCGATGTCGATGAAGGCTGCCTGAATACCCGGGAGCACCGCATCGACCCGGCCCAGGTAAATATCGCCGACGATGCGGCGGTGGTCCGGACGATCGAACATCAGCTCGGCGAGCTGGTCGTCCTCGAGAATGGCCACGCGGGTTTCCCGGGGGCCACTGGAGATGAGAATCTCGCGCTTCACGCGATGGGTCCTTTGCGAGCCCTCCCGGACTGCTATCGATCATCGAGTCTGGGAATGGTGTCGCGATGGAAAGGGTGGATGCCCCGACTGCAACGGTTCGGGGGCACAAACGTCTTCCGGGATCGGTCGCGCGGAAGTCCCCTCGAGGGGACCGCGCCGAGCCGGGCAGTTGACCGTTGATGAGACGCAGACTCCACCGCCGGACCCAGGCGAGCACAGACGGCTCTGCCCCGGTCCGACCAGCGGTCAGGTTCTCGAAACGCAACGGGGACCAACTGCCACGGGCCCGATCGACGACTCGGACCCGGAGGAACCACAGAAACAACTGATACAGGCGAGCGACGATCGATCCGACCGACAGCCGTCGGCCGGACATGGAGGTGAGATACCGATCCGCCTCAAGTCGCATGAGCTAAATATATGACGCCCCCCGGTTTACGTGCGACCCGGGAGGCGCCAAAAGCTGTTTACGTTCCACCCTGAAACTGTCAGCCGTCGACGACACTCCCCAGGATGTGTCGCGCAATCACGATCCGCTGGATCTCGCTGGTGCCTTCGCCGATCTCGCAGACCTTGGCGTCCCGCATCATCCGCTCCACCGGGTACTCCGTGGTGTAGCCGTAGCCGCCGAAGATCTGCACCGCCTCGGTGGTGGCCCGCATTGCCAACTCCGAGCAGAACAGCTTGGCCATGGCCGCTTCCTGCTTGAACGGCTTGCCGGCCTGCTTGAGCCGAGCCGCATTGTAGAGCAGATGGGTACCGGCTTCGATTTCCATGGCCATGTCGGCGAGCTTGAAGCTGATGCCCTGGAAGCTCCCGATGAATCGTCCGAATTGCTTGCGGGTGCCCGCGTATTCGAGGGCAGCCTGATAGGCGCCTTCGGCGATACCGAGCGACAGGGCGGCGATGCCGATGCGGCCGGCGTCGAGGGTCTTGAGAAAGTTGACGAACCCGCTGCCCCGTTCCCCCAGCATGTTCTCCTTGGGAATTACGGCGTTGTCGAAATGGAGTTCGCGCGTATCACTGGCGCGCCACCCCATCTTGTCTTCCTTCTTGCCGGCCCGGACACCCTCGATCTTCGGCAGGTCCGCAGCGTGTCCTATCCCCAACTCGCGGCACTGATCGAGATCGACGGTATCCTTGGTGACGATGAAGCTGGTGATGCCGCGATGCCCCTGCCCCGCATCGGTTCGCGCCGTGACCGAGAAGATTTCACCGACCCCGGCGTGCGTGATAAAGATCTTGGAACCGTTGAGCAGGAAGTGATCGCCCTTGTCCTCGGCGGTCGTGGCCGTTCCGCCCGCATCGCTGCCGGCCCCCGGCTCGGTGAGGCCAAACCCGCCCAGAACGGTGCCCGACGCAAGCAGTGGGACGTAGCGCTCACGCTGCGCCTCGGTCCCGAAATCGACGATCGGCGAGGTACCGAGATTGGTGTGGGCGCTGATGGTCAGGCCGTGGGAAGCATCGACCTTGGCCAGTTCGTGAATGGTGATGTAGTACGAGATCTGATCGAGGCCCGCTCCGCCCAGTTCCTCGGACCACGGCACCCCCAGCATCCCAAGTTCCCCCATCCGCTTGATGTTCTCCCACGGAAAGGTGGACGTCCGATCGAGTTCTCGAGCAACCGGGGCGACGTGCGTCTTGGCAAATTCGCGCACCATTTCGCGAACCTGGTGGTGCTGTTCGGAGAAATACAGAGAGTCGTCCATGGGATCCGGGCGAATGAGGTCGAATGGGGATGCTGCCGATCCTTGGCCAAATGGCCAAGCGCGGCGCGGAATAAATATAACGGGTA
Organism: uncultured Gemmatimonas sp.; assembly: GCA_964619465.1. Lineage (GTDB taxonomy): Bacteria > Gemmatimonadota > Gemmatimonadetes > Gemmatimonadales > GWC2-71-9 > SHZU01. The sequence goes on along the minus strand of CAZUES010000008.1, from coordinate 74,989 downwards.
TCTCGCCCCATCGCCGGCCCCGTCTCGGCTTTGCATCCAGGCAGGATTAGCTTCGACAACCCTTCACCGGAGCATGCCCTGTGGCCGACCAGGATCTCGTCAGCACCCGCCTCGCGGTTCTCGAGACGCGACTCGGGCGCCTCCGGATCGTCGCCATGCTGTCATTCGGCGTCGCCGCCGGAGCGCTCGGCGTTGCCCTGCTCCGGACCGCCGACCCAATTACCGAAGGCCGGCTCTGGCTTGCCAAAGACGCGGACGGACGAACCCGCGCGATGTTCGGGGTTACCAACGACGGCGTGGCCCTCACCCTGTACGACTCAACCGGCCAGATGCGGCTCGATGTCGGCCTGAGCCAGGCGGGTGTTCCGGGCCTGATCATGCTCACCAATCGCGGCGAGCCGGCCCTGACGCTCAACCTGTCCGACGAGGCTGGGCCCACCGTTCGGATGGTCAACTCGGCCGAGAACAGCCGACTCGACATTGCTCCCCGGCCGGGCGGTGCTATTCAGAGCGGGCCGATGGTTCCCCCCGACACCTCGATTGCGCGTCGAGCCGAGCCATAGCTTTCGTGCGCGGATAGCGGCGCCGGCGCGATCAGGGCGCGACCGAGGCGCATGCGCATTTGGCTGGTCGGTCAACCATCGCAGCTCAGATGGTCGGTGGATTCGGACTTGCTAGTTCGGGCATAGCCAGAGGCTTTTCATGCGAACATCGAGCGTATTGTATCCAATCGCGATTGGGCTAGTGGGACTCGTCGGCGCGTGTACATCCGGACCAGACTACCCACCTACCGTAATTGTGACCCCACGCGTGGAGTACATTTCGCTCGATTTCGCACGGGTTTCAGAACACAATCATCTATTTGCCGAGCTTTGGTACCATGTCGACGAGCCACCACTGGGCCCGAACGAACTGACGAGGGCACGGTTCGAGACCTCAAACGGCGATCATGAAGACGTTTTGGGTCCCGCAGAACAGTTCCTCGTCACCCTCAAACCTGGCTTCACGTTTGAAGACGTGAAAGATCGTATCGCGAGTGTTGGCCAGGTCACCGCTGTCCTGCAGGGAGGGACCACCTTTAGTGTCCAGGTGCTGCGATTCGACATCGACCGCCGGGAGGCGCATCGGATCCTCGCTTCGTGGCGGGAGGTCGATGAGATCCGATATGAGAAGCGTGGTGACGTATCATTTCCCGGGATGCGGCCACCATACAACTCGTTCGTTGACATCCAGACGACGCCTGGGGGGCAACCAGGGGACTTCAAGCTTCGAATCGCGCCCGGGGATACCGTCTGGGTTACGTACGAGAATAAGGTGGGACCGCCCGTAACCGGGTGGGGCGTCGTACCCGATTGAGTGTTCGTTGGGGTTGCCTCGATTTACTCGATTTAATGGACACCGAGCTATGCCGCTTGCCTAAGCTGCGTCTCATAGGAGAATGGACTGAGATACCCAGCGCCGAATGCAGCCGCTACTGCACACCGCCGCAGACATCACAGCCCGAGCACCGTGCCGACCGTTCGCCGAAGTACTCGAGCAGCGCGACACGCCGGCAGCGTTGCCGGCGTGCGTACCTGTCGACGGCTGCGATCCGCGATTCGGCGGCCTTGCGGCGGCGTTTGATCCACCGCCACGGATCGGGATCACTCCGCGTGGTCAATTCATGCTGAATCCGGGTGACGGATGCCGCTACGTTGCGGGGAAGGCGTGCCAGCGCCGCTGGGTTGCCCGCCGTCGATTCGACCAGCTGCCGCTCCGGAAAGGTGACATCGAGGGCACGTTTGGGCAGCAGGGCGTCATCCGGGTGATACAACAGGATGCAGCGGGACAGCTGCCCGTCACGCCCGGCGCGTCCTGCCTCCTGATAATAGGACTCGGGGGTTGGCGGCATGGTCCAATGCACCACCAGGCGAACGGTCGGTTTGTCGATGCCCATTCCGAATGCGCAGGTAGCAACTACGACATCGACCCGATCTTCGAGGAACGCCTCCAGTACCTGGGCACGCCGCTCCTTGGTCAGCCCCGCATGATAGGCAACGGCACGCCGGCCCCGTTCCCGTAACACCCGGGCCAGCGCCTCCACCGTGTTCCTGGTTGCTCCGTAGACGATCACGGCCCCGGGAACATCCCGGACCAGATCGAGCAGAACCCGAAGCCGGTCGCGCTGATCTTTGACCCGCACGACACCAAACCAGAGATTCCGTCGGTCGAATGACGCCACATGGCGATCGAACCGGCCACCGTGACGCACGCCTAAGCAGAGCAACCGGGCAATCGTCTCCCGAACCTCCGGCGTGGCGCTGCCGGTGAGGGCCACGGCAGGCGGATTGCCCAGCGCCGTCCGGAGGGTGCCCAGTCCGAGATAGGCTGGGCGAAAATCCGGCCCCCATTCCGCAATACAGTGGGCTTCGTCCACGGCAAGGAGCGAGACGGTTTGCCCCGCATCCGCCAGTTCCTCGAGCAGCCGGCGGCTCCGTTCGGGGGCGACATACAGGAGGCGGAGTTTTCCCGAGGCCAGCTCTCGTCTGGCCAGATCCTGTTCCGCCTGGGTCTGGAGGCTGTTGAGCGCGCGAGCGGGAAGGCCACGCCGCCGTGCCGCATCGACCTGGTCCTGCATCAACGCCAGCAACGGTGAGATGACGATCGTGACACCGCCCAGCACTACGGCAGGAACCTGAAAGCAGACCGATTTGCCGGCGCCGGTTGGAAGCACACCAAGCGTGTCCCGACCGGAGAGGACGGAACGGACGACTCGTTCCTGCGGCGCTCGAAAGGCCGAGAATCCGAAGTGACGCTCGAGAACGGCGATGGCGGCATCGAAGCGATCGGCGGACGGCGGAGCGGCAATCGTCATACCGTAAGGTGGGCTCAGATCGCGAGCCAGCGACAACCCAACGCACGCGAACCGGTATCCGATTACTGCACGGCTGCCCGGTCGCGCCAACTCCGGGGCCGTCCCGCCACCGCGCGAGGGCTGGTGTCAGCCCTCGATCCGGAGTGTCAGCGAACTAGCGATCCCGCCCGCGAAGATAGATGCGGATCAGGAGCGAAAGGATCAGAACAGCCATCGCGGCCCAGACGATGGTTCGATTGCGGAGCGCAGCGCCCAGCGCCGCCAGGCCGAAACCAAACAGCGCGAGGCCGATGCGGAACTGATGGACGGTCATGGCATGATCGGTCCGGTCGGTACCGGAAGCCGTACCTCGTTGCCCCACAGCTCGCCGCCGACATCGACCACCAGCTGCGCCAGAGGGAAGAACGCATCGCCCAGGGGCCACGGGATCCGGCCCAGCGGGAAGCGGATCGACGCAGCGGCTCCCGATTCGACCTCGAACTCGGCGCCGGTTGGCATCTCGACGAGGACCGGAGACTCGGCATAGAAGCGAATCGAGATGGCGGCATTCCAGATCGGCTCCGCAACCGGATCGGCCAGACCGGGAAGCAACACGATCTCGACATCGCGATCGTCATCGGTCGCTTCGAGTTCGAGGCTGACCCGACCGAGCGCATAGTTCATCGGGTCATGGCCGAGAATCCGCTCCTCCGGATCGACCACGCTGAGGCCCAGGTCGGTAAACGCGGGCCATTGTTCGCGAGGCATCTGCATCTCGACCACCATCCGCCGGGCCCAGGATGGGATTCGAACCGGGATCCGCCGAACCGCCGAACCCCGCTGGCTGAACACCACGCTGCGCTCCGCGCCTACCAGCCCGAACATGGCCGTGCCCGCCACTGTAGCGCGGGTCGGATTGGTCAGGGTTGCGGCTACGCTGTCTCCTCGGAGGCGAACGGCTCCAAGCGAGAGCGGGGCACGGATCACCCGTACTTCGACCGCGGCCGCCGAAGCCGGAGGGGCCACGGCAACGACTTCGTAGGTTCCGGTTACGACATCGCGGCCGTCGAGTTCATAACTCGCCGCCTGCGCACCTGCGCCGCCCGGGCGGCCATTCTCGGTCCGGAACGGCTGCCCGCCCGGCTCATGCAGGAATGCCAGCACCTCCTGCCCCATGGCGGCCGTGCCGACCTCAACCCGGAAGGGCCGTCCGGAATCCGCAGGTACCAGGACTCGCTGGGCAGCTCCCGCGTTGAGGGGAGTGCGTACCAGCAGCCCGGTGTCGGGAATGGCAAACGGCGCCGCAAGCGTCGCCGGAACGGTGAACAGCGGACCGATGGTGGTATCGGTGGCCCATCCGGTGACGACGCCATTCAGCACGCCCGCCCCCTGTACCGTCGATGCCCGCACCGTGACCTCGAAACGGGTCGAGGGCGGAGTCAGCTGAACCGTCGGCGGGGCCACCAGCCAGCCGGCATCGCTGACCAGCCGAACCCGCCCGCCGAGCGTTCCGCGAATCTCGACGGCGATGGTGGTATCCCGCGCTTTGGCCGGTTCCACGACCTGAAAAAATCCTCCGCCGGGAATGCCACCGACCACCGTGCGTACGGCGGCCATGATGGGCAGCTTGCGGAGCACCTGATCCGCAGCAACGACATCGAGCAATCCCGCGCCCTGATCCGGTCGCGCGGCGCCGCTCATCGGCCGACCGGTGGCGCGTACCGCCTGCTTGATCTGGGCGGCCGTCCAGGTCCGCTGCTCCTGCACGACGCCGGACAGCAGCAGTGCCAGGGCACCGGCAACATGAGGCGACGCCATGCTGGTCCCACTCTTGTCTTCCGACCCGGTATCCCATCGCGGAACCGTGGAGAAGGCAATTCCCGGCGCCAGGATATCGGGCTTGGCCACTTCGCCGCCACGCGAGCTGAAGAACGCCACCACGTCACCGGCTGTGGCGCCCGTGAAAGCCGGGGGTATGGTTGCGCCGACGGACAGCGCCCGATCGGCGGAGCCCGGGAACCCCATGGTGGACAGGCCGGGGCCGTCGTTTCCTGCGCTGGTGGCAAAGAGCACTTCCGGATTGGCTGCGAGCACGGAGTCGAGGATGGCATCGATCCGGGCGGCGCCCTCGCGTTCGTTCCCGACGCCAAAGCTCATGTTGAGCACCAGGGGCAAACGCCGTTCGCGGGCAAAGCGGATGGCATAGTCGATAGCGCGGACCATGGAACCGGTAACCGAAATACCGCCGTGCGCATTGTTCGCAATCTTGAGACCCAAGAGCTGCGCACCTGGAGCGACCCCGTCGAATCCTTCGACTCCGTACATGGCGTGGCCGGCCGCGATCCCGGCTACGTGGGTGCCGTGCCCGCTGGTATCGAAGAACAGATCCAGAATCGGCACCGTCTCGGTGCCGGAAAAGTTGACGGCAACCGCGAGCGGACTGGCTCGGCCGGCGGTGGTCCATCCGAAGGTTTCGCGCGCGGCGAGGAAGTCGCGCACCGGCCGCTCGTTGGCGAGTGAGCCGTCGCCGTCGGTATCCGCAAAGAGGACCCAGCCGTCGGCGGCTTTCCCGACCACGACCGCAAGGGTGTCGGCGTTGTCGCCATCGCCGTTGAGATCACCGGCTGGCAGGTCACCCAGGAGGCGTTCGCGGAGCACGCCGGCCAGAACGGTTCCCGGTGCGATCATCCCGGCGACGCGTTGCATACCGAGCAAGCGGATTCCACCGACGACAATGGTGTCTCCGTGGATCGACGGGGCGCTCAGAGTCACCCGCCCTTCCGCGGAGAAGTCGCGCAGGTCGAGAATCTTGCGATCGCCGGTCGAGGTGGTGAGGAGGCCGGGAACGGCACCGTCCACGCCGCTGTCCAAAATGCCGACCAGCACCCCTCGGCCGTCGTAGGTCGGGCGGCTCTGCCGATAGGCCCAGACGTTGGTCGATGCGAGCGGCATCAACCCGCGCCGCGACGCTTCCTCGGGGGGCAGCACCGGCGCGGCTGGCGGCGGGGGCGGAGCAACTTCGACTCGAGGAGGTGGAACGCGACCGGGGTCCATCGTCGGTCGCGGCGCTTCGACTGGCGCCGGGGCACATCCGAGCGCGAAGAGGGCGACACCCGCCCAGAACGGCCTAGCCACCTGTGTGATCGAGCGTCGGGAGGACGAAAGGCCCGATATGGGGTCCGGCGAAGTTAGCCGAGGTGCGGACCAGGAAGGCAAGCAGGTCACGAGTCTCCTCCGGCGTGATGATGGCATCGACCTGACCTCGCGCAGCCGCATGGCGCGCATCGAGATCCCGATCGTAGTCCGCGCGCATTTGCGTTACGGCGGACTCGACCTCGGGCGGCACCGGGTTGCCCGACTTCTTGGCCTTCTCGATGGCCGGGCCGTGCACCGCCATGATGGCGGCCTCGCCCTCCATCACGCCCATCCGGCCGGTCGGCCACGACAGAATGAAGTCCGGATCGAAACCTTGGCCGGCCATGGCGTAGTACCCTGCCCCCGAGGCGTGATTGACCGTCAGGACGATGCGCGGAACGACGGCCGTGGCCATGGCCTCGACGAAGCGGGCTCCCGCGCGGATGATGCCCGAATGCTCCGCATCGGGCCCCACCATGAAGCCGCTGACATCCTGCACGAAGAGGATCGGGATCCGCTCCCGGCTCGCCGTTTCGATGAAGTAGGCGACTTTTTCGGCACTTTCGGTGTAGATGATGCCGCCGAACTTGGGCCGCTCACCGGGCCTGCCCTTGATGAGCCCGCGCTGATTGGCAATCACGGCAACCGGCCATCCGTCGATCCGACCGTGGCCGCAGATCATCTCCGCACCTACTGCAGGCTGGAATTCATCGAGCTGCCCGCCATCGAGCACGCAGTCGAGCACCTGTCGCATGTCGTACGACATGCGATGATCCTGCGGCAACAGGTCGTAGAGCTCCTCCACCGGCCGGGCCGGCGGGAGCGACTCCACCAGACGATGGGTCACACCGGGCAAACGCGGCAAGCGTGCGACATATTCCCGGATCCGGACCAGGCATTCGGGGTCGTTGGCCGCCATATAATGGGCGACCGCGCTGATTTCCGTGTGCGTCCGCGCCCCGCCCAGCAGCTCGCCGTCCACCACCTGACCCGTGGCACCCTTCACCAGATTGGGACCACCCAGCCCCATGAAGCTGGTGCCGTCGACCATGAAGATCACGTCGGACAACGCCGGCAGGTAAGCACCGCCAGCCACGCAACTACCCATCACCGCGGCGATCTGCGGCACATGGAGGTAGCGCCGCATGATCGAGTTATAGTAGAAAATCCTGGCCGCACCGTACTGACCCGGAAAGACGCCGCCCTGATAGGGAAGATTGACGCCGGCGCTGTCGACCAGATAGATGATCGGGATACGCTGCCGCATCGCGATTTCCTGCGCCCGGAGGATCTTGCCGATGGTCTCGGGCCACCAGGAGCCTGCCTTGACCGTGGCATCGTTGGCCACGACGACCACTTCCCGCCCTTCCACGACACCGACACCGGTAATGACGCCGGCGCCCGGCGCCTGCCCGTCATACCGATCGTAAGCGACCAGGAGTCCGGTTTCGACCCACGGGGTTCCGGGATCCAGCAACGCTGCGACGCGCTCCCGCGGCGAGAGCTTACCCTGCGCATGCATCTTGGCAACCCGTTCCGGGCCGCCTCCGGCGCGGAGTTTGTCGGCGAGCGTGCGGTACTCGGCCGTCAGTTCCCTGAGGCGAGACCGTTTGGCCGGCTCGGACTGGCCGGAGGATTTCGAGGGCTTCGTGCTCAAAACGGATCGTCCTGATTCGACGGGAAAGGAGGAATCGGCAGGCTACCGATCGAGATGCTCGGCAGCCCAGGTGTTGATGTAGTCGACCAGGTCCGACAGCGGAGTACCGGGCCCGAACAGTTTGCCGATCCCCAAGCGCTGCAGTTCGTCGGCGTCCTCGGCTGGAATGATGCCCCCGCCGGTAACCAGGATATCGGGGCGGCCGGCATCCACGAGGAGTTTCCGCACCCTCGGGAAGAGCGTCATGTGCGCGCCTGACAGAATCGAGAGTCCGACCACGTCGACGTCTTCCTGCACAGCGGCGGTCGCAACCATCTCGGGCGTCTGATGGAGGCCGGTATAGATCACCTCCATGCCGGCGTCACGCAGCGCAGCCGCCACGACTTTGGCGCCGCGATCGTGGCCGTCCAAGCCGGGCTTGGCGACCAGAACACGAATGGGTCGAGACATAATTTCGGCTTCAGGCATAGGGGGCTCTAGAAGAAGACCGGCTCGCGATACGCGCCGTAGACCTTCTCGAGCGCATAACGAATTTCGTACAGCGTACAATAGGAGCGGGCGCAGTCGAGCATGGCGGGAATCACGTTCTGATCCTCGCGCGCCGCCTGCGTCAGCGCATCGAGACACCGGGTTACCTGCTCGTTGTTTCGCTCAGCGCGCAGCCGTCCCAGGCGGACCCGCTGGGTTTCATCCGCCTCGGCGCCGATGCGGAGCAGCTCCATCGGACGATCCGGCTCTTCTTCGACAAACGCGTTGACGCCGACCACCGGACGGTGACCCGAATCGACTTCGTCCTGGAAGCGCGATGCCGACGCTGCAATCTGGCGCTGGAACCACCCCTTCTCGATGGCCGCCACCACACCGCCCTGCGCATCGATCTCGGCAAAGAGGCCCTCGGCTTCGCGCTCCATCGCGTCGGTCAGGGCCTCGACGTAATACGACCCGCCGAGCGGATCGATCACGTTGGCCGCGCCGGTTTCGTAGGCCAGAATCTGCTGCGTCCGAAGCGCAACCCGCACCGACTCTTCGGTGGGCAGCGCCAGGGTCTCGTCCAGTGCGTTGGTGTGGAGCGACTGGGTCCCGCCCAACACGGCGGCCATGGCCTGGTACGCCACCCGCACCACGTTGTTGAGCGGCTGCTGCGCCGTCAGACTGACGCCGGCGGTCTGGCAGTGGAACCGCATCTTCATGCTGCGATCGTCGCGCGCGCCGTACCGGTCACGCAGCCGGCGGGCCCAGACACGCCGCGCGGCCCGCATCTTGGCGATCTCTTCGAAGAAATCGTTGTGCACGTCCCAGAAGAATGACAGGCGAGGTGCGAAGCTGTCGACCGGGAGCCCCCGAGCCATCCCGTGCTCCACATAGCTGAACCCGTTGGCCAGCGTGAAGGCCAGCTCTTGCGCAGCAGTCGAGCCCGCTTCACGGATGTGATAGCCCGAGATCGAAATCGTGTTCCACTTCCCGGCATTGGCGGCGCCCCACTCGAACATGTCCACCACGACCTTCATGGCGTGCTCGACCGGATAGAGCCAGGCATGCTGCGCCTGGTACTCCTTCAACATGTCATTCTGAACCGTGCCCTGCAGCTTCTGGAGATTGACGCCCTGCTTTTCCGCGGCAGCCAGATAAAAGCACCAGAGCATCGACGCCGGCCCGTTGATCGTCATCGAGGTGGAGACCTGATCGAGCGGAATGCCGTCGAACAGCGTTTCCATGTCGGCCAGGCTCGAGATCGCGACGCCGCACTTGCCGACTTCTCCCTCCGACCTGGGATGGTCGGAGTCGTAGCCCATCAAGGTCGGGAAGTCGAAGGCGACGGACAAACCGGTCTGACCGCGCTCGAGCAAAAACTTGTAGCGCTTGTTGGTGTCGATCGCGGTGCCGAACCCGGCGAAGAGCCGCATGGTCCACAGCTTGCCGCGGTACATGGTGGGATGGATGCCGCGGGTAAACGGGAAGTGCCCGGGCAGCGCACCTTCCGCACCAAGCGTGTCGACCAGGTCACCAGGCGTGTAGACCGGCTCGACGCTGCGACCGGAGATCGAGGTGAAGTTGCCGTCCTTCCGAAGCGGCAGGCGACCGTACTCGCTCCGCCATGCGGCCACCTCGCGCGTCAGCGCCGCCAGCTCCCGTTCCCGGTCGGCCAACCGCATTGCGAGGTCCGCTGCCGAGAGTCCTTGTGTGTCCGTCATACCCTGGCTCCCTCCTTCATGCCGGCGACCACTTCGGCCGCCAGATCATAGGGACTGATCTGACCCGCCATCATGTCGTCGGCGTGCCGTTCGATGATGGCGTTGGTTTCCGATTCGTTCCAGATCCAGCGTTCGACTGCGCGACTGACGACTTCCTTGGCGTGACGCAGCAGCCGCTGCCGTCGTCGCGACGTCAACTCTCCCGCCGCTTCCATCTGTGCCAGGTGCTTGCCAATCGCCTCGGCGACTTCCGGGATACCCGTCCCCTCGGCGGCCGTGGCCAGCAGCACCGGCGGCTCCCACGACGGCACCGCATTCGGATCCGGCTCGGCTGCGCCGACGGCCCCGACCGACCGCAATGAGGCGCCGTGATGCGACTTGATGCGACGGAACGCGTTTCCCTTGCGGATACCGAGGGTTACGTCGATCTCCATCTGCAACTTCCCTGCCCCTGGCCGGTCAGCCTTGTTGACCACGAAAATATCCGCGATCTCCATCACCCCGGACTTGAGCGTCTGGATGCCATCGCCGGATTCCGGGACCAATACCAGCACCGTGGTGTCGGCCATCCGGGCGACATCGAGCTCAGACTGGCCCACGCCGACGGTTTCGATCAGAATCCGATCGAACCCCGCCGCATCGAGCACGTCACAGACTTCGCGCGTACTGGTCGCGAGTCCGCCGAGCGAACCACGCGTCGCCATCGAGCGGATGAACACGCCCGGATCGAGCGCCACCTGCTCCATGCGAATCCGGTCGCCGAGCAAGGCGCCACCGGTGAACGGGCTGGTCGGATCGACCGCGACGATAGCGACCGTCAAACCCTCGCGGCGGTAGTGCGCCGCGAGCTGATGGGTCAGGGTCGATTTTCCGGCACCCGGTGGTCCGGTGATTCCGATGCGGTGCGCGCGGCCGAGCTTGGCATGGATCGACCCCAGCAGTCGTTCGAAACCCGTCCGACCATTCTCGACGACGGAAATGGCCCGGGCCAAAATGGCGGGCTTCGTCGGCGAGAAATCGTCGAGTAGCGGGGTCAGATCCATACCAGCAAAGTCGCACCCCCGGGGACCGACCGCAAGTTGCTGCCAGACCACGAATTACGCGCGAATTTCGCCCGCCGCGAAGCGCCGTTCCGGCCTCGATCTCGGGGCTTTAGAGCAACAGGGCTGTCGACAGGCCGAGGAGGAGGAAGAAACCGCAGGTGTCGGTGAGCGCCGTGACGAACACCGAGGAAGCGAGCGCCGGATCGATACCCACTCGCTTGAGGAGCAGCGGAATGAACGCACCGGCAAATCCCGCGACGAACAGATTCCCGGCCATCGCAATGAAGACGACCAGGCCGAACATCGGGTTACCCTGGATCAGGGCGGCACCGGCTCCCGCTACGAGGCCCGTGAGCATACCGTTGACGAAGCCGACGGTGATTTCCTTCCGGAGCACGCCTCCAAACTGGCTGAAATCGACCTGACCAAGCGCCAGCCGGCGAACATTGACGGCCAAGGCTTGAACGCCGGTATTGCCGCCCATGCCGGCAACCATACCCATATAGGCCGCCACGAATCCGATCCGCTCGATGGTGCTGCCGAAATACAACGGCACCATGGCCGCCACGTAGGCCGTGACCATATTGACGAGCAGCCAGGGCAACCGACTGCGGACCGCCTCCCGCCACCCCGCGCCCAGGTCTTCGTCGCCCGACACGCCGCCGAAGCGCAGCAGGTCTTCCGTTGCCTCGGCCTCTCCGACGTCCATCACGTCATCGAACGTGATTCTGCCGAGCAACCGATCGTCGGCCGTCACGACGGGAATACTGGAGACGTTGTACCGCGCCATCAGCCGCGCGACTTCTTCCTGGTCGGTTTCGGGACGGACGGTGACCTCGTGCTCCTCCATGGCCTCCCGGACCGGCGACCCCGGGGACGACAAGACCAGCCGCTTGAACGTCATCACCCCGATCAGGCGACCCAGCGGCGTCACGACGTAGGCCTCGGAGAAATCGTCGACCTCCTCCGCCTGATGCCTGATCTCGTCGAGCGCCTGCCCCACGGTCGCCGATTCCAGCACGGTGACGACGCGCGTGGTCATCAGGCCGCCGGCCGACTCCGAATCGTAGCGGAGCAGTTCGACGACTTCGTCGCGCTGGTCGGGATCGCCTACGTGGGCGAGGATCCTGGCGCGATCTTCGGGTTCGAGATCCGCCAGCAAGTCGGCAGCATCGTCGTCGGGCAGCTCTTCGACGATGCCGGCGGCCTGCGCCGGCTCGAGGGCCGCCAGGGTCTCGCCCGCGTGCTCCTCGGACGCCATTTCCCAGAGGGCCGATCCGGAGATCGAGGGGGGCAGTCGTTTGACGATCTCGACCCGCTCGTGCTCGTCGGCCGCCGCCAGAACGTCCGCAAGGTCCGCAGGCTCGAGCTCGTCGGCCCGGGCCGAAAAGTCCTCGAGCCGACCCTCACGCCAGAGGGCGATCAGTTGCTCGGCAGCGCTTTTCACGATCCGGGGTGGTCGAGCGTGACGGGATCGGCGCCGACTCGACGGACGACCAGGCGGTCGATTCGGGTGGGCGACACGGCAATGATGTCGAACTCGAGCCCTCGGAGGCGGAGCCGCTCACCCGCCCGGGGAAACCGCCCCAGCAGTTCGACCAACCTGCCGCCGATGGAACGCGACGGTCCGTCCGGAAGCTCCACGCCGAATCGGTGTTCGATCTGGTCGAGCCCTGCTCCGCCATCGGTTTCGAGTGGCAAGGCGCCGGCGGGAATCCGCCGCTCCGCCGTTTCGTCATTCTCGTCGAAGATCTCGCCGACCATCGCTTCGAGCAGATCCTCCATCGTCACGATACCCAACGTCCCGCCGAACTCATCCAGCACCACCGTCAGGTGACGCCGCTCGCGCTGCATGTCGAGCAGCACATCGCCCGAGGTTCGACTGGCCGGGGCAGCCCCGACCGGACGGACCGGGACCGGCTCGGTCGGCATCATCTTGAACAGGTCGAAGACGTGCACCATCCCGACGATGTCGTCGACGGTGCCGCGATAGACCGGCAGCCGGCTGTAGCCGCTCTGGACGAAGGCGGCGTGGATCTCGTCGTACTGGGCGCCTTCGGGAATCGCAACCAGATTGGTGCGCGGCGTCATGACCTCGCGAATCGGTCGCTGCGCAAAAGTGATTACGTTGCTCACCATCACCAGTTCATCGGTCTCGGTCAGCGCGCCCGCCGCGCCCTCGCGCCAGAGCGCGCGGACGTCGGCAACGGGGCGCTTCTTGAGTTCCGGGAGCACCCACGCAACCACCCGAGACCAGGGTCGGAGAACCGGCCGGAAGAGATCTGCCGCCCGACTGGCCCGCTGCGCCGTGAGCCAGCGCGGCAACACGTATCCGCTCATCAGCACGAACGGCAGGGCAACGCCCAGCAGCAGGACCAGCACACCCCAGAGCGGGAGATCGCCGGTAATCCAGTCGACCAGGCCGGAGAGACCAACGGCCAGCACGGCAATGCCCAGTCCGGTCGTCGCGGTTGCCGCTGCCAGTTCGCGCTCGGCATCACGAAGCCAGTCGAGCGACTCCGAGGCGCCACGCAGCCGGCGGGACACTGCGTCGGCAAGATCAGCCCGGCTCACGGTAATCAGCGCGGCGGAGGCAGCCACGCCAAAAACGGTGATGACAAAGCCCACGGCAACGACGACCCAGATCATGTGTCGGCCTGCTCGGAAGGCGTGGTTGCCGGCGCCGCAAGGATCCGTCGGATGGTGACCCGGCGGACCCGCCGCCGAGCCACCTGATCGATGGTTAGAACGTATTCGCCGGCGACCAGCGAATCGCCGGTCCGAGGCACCCGCCCGACCAGTGCAAGGATCAACCCTCCGACCGTTCCGACGTCCTCGCGATCGAAATGATGGTCCAGTTCCGCCTCGAGATCGGCGAGCGGGACACTCCCCTGCACCACCCAGGCGCCTTCGGGCGTATGCTGGATCGGGACCGCTTCGTCGGTATCGTACTCGTCCTGAATCTCGCCGACGATCTGCTCGAGCACGTCTTCGAGCGTCACGATGCCCGCAGTGCCGCCGAACTCGTCGACCACGACGACCAGGTGGGCGCCACCGCGCTGGAAGTCGCGCAGCTGCCGGTCGAGACGCTTGGCCTCCGGAACGAACTCCACCTGGCGCACCAGCGAGTGCCAGTCCGACGCCTCACGATGCCCGGCGCTCGCCAGCAGGTCCTTGGCATAGATCACCCCGACGACATTGTCCGGATCGCCGTCGACGACGACCAGGCGCGAATGCTCGGCAGCGCGAAGCGTGTCGAGCAGCTGGGCACCGTTGGCGGAGAGGTCGACGGTGATGACATCCATGCGAGGCGTCATCACCTCTTCCACGGTCATGTCACGCAGGCTGAAGACGCCGGAGAGACGATCGCGAACGTCGTGGTCGGTGGAGCGGGACGAGGGGAGTTCGTCGAGCGGCCGGCCGCCGCGATCGGCCCAGGCAACGAAGCGGAGCATCGGCGCGAGCAGCGCCAGCGTGGTCGTTGCAATCCGGCCATCGGCGCGAACCAGATCGGGTTCGTTGCTGGCCCACAGGCGCGGCAACAGGTCGCTCACGACCCAGACGAACAGGACCGCCAGGGCCAGGCGCACCAGAGCCTGCGGCACCGGCCATGCCCACCAGGCGAGGGCCAGCCCGGCAAAGAACGCCGCAATCATCATCAGCGCCAGGTGCGCGACGTGCAGCGCCCGGGCCGGCGACAGCCGCCCCGGCGCGGCGGCGCCGTTCGGAGCCACGAGACGGGGCAACCCGATATCGTCTTCCGTCGCCAGCCCGATCAGCGCGGCCCACAACGTGAACACCCCCGCGAGCAGCGGGGCGACACCGAGTTGCAGCGCGGCGATCAAACCAGACACGCGAGATATCGCTCCTGTCTGCGCCACATCGAAGACCGGATCCGACCCGCATCCTCCGGGTGGTCATAGCCGACGACATGAAGGGTTCCGTGAATCACGAGCCGCAGCAGTTCCTCCCGCAACGGCAGCGTCCGCGCCGCCGACTCTATCTTGGCTACGGCCCGGCAGACGTAGACATCACCCATCAGGCTGCCATCCGGTTGCGGCAACGCAAAGGCCAGGACATCCGTCGGCCGATCGTGTCCCTTCCAGATCCGATTGAGTTCCCGCATCCGCGCCGGACCGAGAAAGGTGACGGCCACGGCCGCCCGAACCCGCTCGCGCTCCAACACCAGGCGGACCGCGGCAACGACCTTGCGCAGCGAGACCGGGGCATGATTGCCCCGCACGGTCACCGAGAGCGGCGGCTCAGCCGTTCTGGTCATCCGCGTAGGCACGGATGATTTCGCGCACCAGCCGATGCCGTACCACGTCGGCTTCGGTCAGGTAGCAGAAGGCGAGGCCCTCGATGCCGAGCAGGATCCGCTCGATCTGAATCAGGCCCGAATCTTCCCGCTTGGGAAGATCGATCTGGGTCTTGTCACCCGTTACCACGACCTTGCTGTTCACGCCCAACCGGGTCAGGAACATCTTCATCTGCGCGCCCGTCGCGTTCTGCGCTTCATCCAGGATGATGAATGCATCGGCCAATGTGCGGCCGCGCATGTAGGCGAGCGGAGCGATTTCGATGGTGCGGCTTTCGATGGACTTCTGGACCCGATCGTGCGGCATCATGTCTTCGAGCGCGTCGTACAACGGCCGGAGATACGGATCGACCTTGGCCTGCAGGTCGCCCGGCAGGAATCCGAGCGACTCGCCCGCTTCCACGGCGGGACGCGCCAGAATGATTCGGCGCACCCGCTTCCGCGCCAACGCTTCGACCGCCTTGGCCACGGCCAGATAGGTCTTGCCGGTGCCCGCCGGACCGATCCCGACCACGATGTCGTGCTGCGCAATGGCCTCGAGGTAGTCGCGCTGCCCCTGGGTTTTGGGGAGGATGGCGCGACGGACCCCGGGCAACAGGATGCGCCCCTCGCCAGGTGCGGCCAGGTCAGCCGGCAGGGTGCCGTCCTGGACCATGCGCACCAGCATGTCCGGCGCAACGGCCTCGCCCATGCGCACCAAGTCGACCAGCCCCTGCACCACCGCCCCGGCGCGCTCGACCTGCTCGGCAGGTCCGCTCACGGTGAGCGTGTCGCCCCGGAGCGCGGCCCGCACGCCGAGCATCCGTCCCAACTCGACCAGGTTGGTGTCATTGACGCCCGCCAAGAGCAGCGGGTCGGCGCCCTCGGTACTGAATCGCTGTACGGTTTCGTCAGCCATCGAACTCCTTGCTTCCGTTTCCGGCTACTGCCCGGCAGTACCGGTCACGGTAATCGACAAAGCCTCGAGATCGCGAGGATTGACCGGGGTCGGCGCCCCTTCGAACAGGGCCCGCGCCGCCGTCGTCTTGGGGAACGCAATCACGTCCCGCAGCGACGGGGCTCCGGCCAGCAACATGACGACCCGATCGAATCCGATGGCAAAGCCACCCATCGGCGGCGCGCCGGTGCCCAGCGCATCGAGCAGGAATCCGAAGCGGCGCCGCTGCTCCTCGGCATCGACACCGAGCAGCGCAAAGACCCGCGCCTGCAGCACCGGATCGGTAATACGGATCGAACCGCTGCCGAGTTCGTTGCCGTTGTAGACGGCGTCGTAGTGGATGGCCCGGCAGCGTCCCGGATCATTCTCCAGAAACGGAATGTCGTCGGGACGCGGCGACGTGAACGGATGGTGCACGAAGATATGCTGTCCCGTGGCCGGATCGGGCTCGAACAGCGGGAAATCGACCACCCAGAGAAAGGCGTGGGGTGAAGTCGGCGCGAAACCCAGCCGCTCGATCGTGGCCATCCGCACCGCGTGCAGCGCCGGCGATGTGACACTATCCGGCCCGATGACCGCGAGGAAGGCATCTCCCGGCTGCCCGACAAGCGTTGCCAGGAAGCCAGTCCCCACCGCCTTGGCACCCTGCCCCTCCCATGCTTCTGCACCGCGCTTGAGCCAGACCAGGCCACCCGCCCCGGCGCTTTTGGCCACCGTCGTCAGCGCATCGAAGTCCTTCCGAGCAAGCGCAGCCGCCCCGGGAACCAGCAGCCCCCGGAAGCGAACGCCGTTCTGCCCAGCCTCGGCCAGGAAAGGGGCCCTGTCCGCTCCCAAGGAGCTGGTATAGTCGGCCAACTCCAGATCGAAGCGCAGATCGGGCTTGTCGATGCCGAATCGTTCCATGGCCTCCGCATGAGAGAGCCGGAGAAACGGACGCGGAACGGTGTGCCCCGCTTCGTCCCAGAGCGCCACCAGCACCGCTTCGATGAAGCCCATGACATCCTCGGCGTCCACGAATGACGCTTCGAGGTCGATCTGGGTGAATTCGGGCTGACGGTCGGCGCGAAGGTCTTCGTCGCGGAAGCAGCGCGCAATCTGAAAGTACCGGTCGTATCCGGCCACCATCAGCAGCTGCTTGTAGATCTGCGGCGACTGCGGCAGCGCATAGAACTCACCCGGATGCACTCGCGACGGCACCAGATAGTCACGGGCGCCTTCGGGCGTCGGCTTGGTGAGAATCGGCGTTTCGACTTCCAGGAAGCCCAGGTCGCTCAACGTCTGTCGGGCCCGCTGAGCCAGACGATGGCGGAGCACCAGGTTGGCGGTGAGTTCCGGACGGCGCAGATCAAGGACCCGATGTTTGAGCCGCAGATCCTCGGCCGCCAACTCCTCATTCTCTTTGCGGGCCACGGGAATGATCGGGGTCTCGGCCGGTCCGACGATGGTGAGGTCGGTGACATAGACCTCGACCTCCCGTGACGTCATCGTTTCGTCCCGGGCCGGGTTGGGGCGAAGTTCGACCCGTCCGGTGGCGAGCACGACCGTTTCCGTCCCTGCCGCCCCTGCCCGAGCCATCACGTCGGCTGAGCTCCAGTCGGGACTCAATGAGAGCTGGACGATTCCGTCGCGGTCGCGGAGATCGATGAAAATCAGTCCGCCCAAGTCCCGTCGGCGGTGCACCCAGCCGGCGAGGCGAACCGTTGCTCCAAGGTGGGATCGATCGAGGGAACCAGCACGGTGAGTTCGCAGGGCCGTCTCTACGGCAGGATCTTTGGCCATATCCGAGCAAACGTAACGCCCCCGCACGGCCAACGGCAAGCGATTGCGAGACGGTAAGTTAGCTCGTTTTGCCGGGCGGTTTCGGGTGGTTCCGGGTTACCTTTCGGCCATGGCAGACACGATCCTGGACCTGACCCCGGCCGACGGCTATGCGCTGGTGCACCGATGGGTGAGCGAACGCGGCTTACCCAGCTACCGCGCCGACCAGATTGCCCGCCGGCTCTGGATCAATCCGATCGGAGCCTGGTCGGAGGCGACGGATCTGCCGGCCAGCCTGCGCGCCGACCTCGATGCCAGCGTACCGCTGACCCGGCTCGAGGTCGCTTCTCATCAGGTATCAACGGACGGAACCCAGAAGTTCCTTTGGCGCCTGGCGGATCAGGAAGCGGTCGAGTCGGTCCTGATCCCGAGCGGCACCCGCAGAACGCTCTGCATTTCCTCACAGGCCGGGTGCGCCCTCGGCTGTGTCTTCTGTGCTACCGGGCGGATGGGGTTCCGTCGCAATCTGACGCCGGCCGAAATCGCCTGCCAGGTTCGGGAAATCGTGCTCCGGAACCCGGCGGACAAACCGACCAACATTGTTTTCATGGGGATGGGCGAACCGCTGCTCAACTGGCCGGCGGTCTCCACGACGCTTTCCATCCTGAACGACGAACGCGGCTTCGGCATCGGCGCACGGCACATCACGGTATCGACCGTGGGTATCGTGCCTGGAATGGAGGAACTGCGTAAGCGACCGGAACAGTTCCGGCTGGCCATCTCGCTGCACTCGCCCGACCCCGAGGAGCGACTCGATCTGATGCCGATCGAAAAAAAGTATCGGCTCCGCGACGTGCTCAACGTGGCCGGAACCTTTGGACGGCGGGTCACTTTCGAGTACGTCATGATCCAGGGTCGGAACGACCGGGATGCCGATGCGGACGCCCTGGCGCAACTGGCCTATCCACTTGCTGCACATGTCAACCTGCTGCCGCTGCACCCGGGCGGCGCGCCCGGCCTAGTGCCGAGTTCAGGCAACCGGATTCATGCGTTTGCGGATCGGCTCCGAGAGGCGGGGATCGAAACCGTGGTGCGCCGGAGCCGCGGGCTCGACATCAACGCCGCCTGCGGCCAGCTCTATGTCGAACTCGAGGCCAAACGGCGGCGTGATGCAACGGCAGCAGGCGCCCCCGCCGGCTGATCCATGGTCCGCTCCACCCTGCGAGCATTTTTCACCTGGGTGCTGGAGCTTTTCTTCCGGCGCATCGAGATTGCCGGGCTGGGCAATATCCCGCCGCACGGCCCGGTGCTCTTCGTCATCAATCACCCCAATGCGCTGATCGATCCGCTCCTGGTGCTCTGCTACGCACCAAGGCCGGTCTCATTCCTCGCCAAAGAACCACTCTTTCGGATGCCGGTGATCGGTTGGTTCGTGCGGGCCATGGATGCGATTCCGGTCTATCGCACCCAGGATGCCGCCGACATGTCCAAGAATCGCGAGACCTTCCGCCGGGCCCGCGAGCTGCTGGAACAGGACGGGGCGATTGCGATTGCTCCGGAGGGCGCCAGTCACAGCGAGAGCCGCCTCCGGCCGTTCAAGAGCGGCGCGGCCCGCATTGCGCTGGGCGCCGGCACCTCGGCGCCGGTCTCCATCGTTCCCGTTGGTTTGGACTACAGCGACAAGATGAAGTTCCGGAGTTCGGTACTGGTCTATTTCGGGGAACCGTTGCTGGTCGACCCTGCGCAACTGCCGACCGACGGCGAGCCACGCACCGAGATGGTAGCCAACCTCACTCGCGCCATCGAAGACCGCCTGGCATCCGTCGTGGTCCAGGCGGACGAGCACGAAGCCCTGCATCTGGCCAAGCGGATCGAGCAGGTGATTTCAGCCGGCTCCAGCGACCCGAAGGCTTGGCGACTGGACGACAGCTGGGCAGTCCGCCGCCGGGTGGTGGAAGGATATCGGACGCTCAAGCAAACCGACCCGGTGCTCCTGGAACGGTTCGAGCGGCGACTGGACCGGCTGGAGCGCGCCTTTCAGCTGGCCGGTCTGGATCCGTCGGGGACCGCGAGGACAAAGGCCCGCCCCCGCCACCTCGCGCAGGCCATCGGATGGCTGGTGTTCCGACTTGCGATCTTCATTCCGCTTGCGCTGCCCGGCTTGCTACTCCACCTGCCCGCCTACTGGCTGGTCGACCGGACGGCCCACTACCTCACCAGAGAACATCCTGACGCGCGTGCCACGGTCAAAGTGGTCGGAGCCGCCCTGTTCTATCCCCTGACCTGGCTGTTGATCGGGCTGCTGGTCGGGCGCACCGCAGGGCTGGAGTTCGGGGTCGTTGCCGCGCTGGCGGCCCCGCTTTCCGGGTTCGCGGCGATCAAGCTGGCGGAACGATCCGACCGGTTCCTGACCGCGACGCGCGCACTCGGCTTTCACCTCTTCGAGCCCGAACATTATCAGCGGCTGCATCGGGAGAGGGCCTTGCTCCGCACCGACCTCCTCGACCTGGCCCGCCGGCTCGAACTGGATCAGGCGCCGACCGGCGAACCATCGTAGTCTCCCTCAGGCGATCCGATGGGGCGGAAGGCGGCCGCTGAAAAACGCTTCGAGATTGTCGACCGCCATCATGCCCATAGCGGTGCGCGTTTCCTCGGTTGCGCTCCCCAGATGCGGAAGCAGAACCACGTTGTCGAGTTCGAGCAGAGTCGAGGTTACCGCCGGTTCGTGGACGAAGACATCGAGCCCCGTTGCCGATAGCCGGCCGGAGGCCAGGGCCGCAGCAAGCGCCACCTCGTCGACCAGATTCCCTCGCGCCGTGTTGATCAGAACGGCCTCGGGGCGCATCAGGCCGAGCCGGCGGGCATCGAGCATCCCCACGGTGTCGGGCGTTGCGGGAACGTGCAGGGAAACGATGTCCGCTCGACTAAGCAGTTCATCGACCTCGCATCGTACGGCACCCAGCTCCGCAGCCAGATCGGCCGCCAGCTCGGTTCTGCTGGCGTACAGAATCGGCATACCGAAGCCGTGCCACGCCCGGGCCGCAACCGCCCGCCCGATTCGCCCCATCCCGATGATGCCCAGGGTTTTGCCCGACACCCGCCGGCCCAGATGATGGGTCGGTCGCCAGCCGGTCCACTGGCCGGCCCGGAGCAACCGTTCGCCCTCACCCAGCCGCCGCAACGTCATCATGATCAGGCCCAGCGTGAGATCCGCGGTGCAGTCGGTCAGCACCTCGGGAGTGTTGGTAACCACGACGCCGGCCGCGCGAGCTGCGTCGAGGTCGATTCGGTCGACGCCGACGCCGAAGTTGGCGACGATCCCGGCGCGCCGACCGGCTGCGCGGAACACCGAGGCCGGCACCGAATCGGTCACGGTGGTGAGCAGACCGTCGACCTGGCCGACTCGCCGGACCAGTTCGTCGACCGGGACGGGGCCGTCGTCCGGGTTCCATTCCATCCGGAATGTGTTCTCGAGCCGGGACTCGACGGTGCGCGGCAGACGATGCAGACAGAAGATGCTGGGACGATCCGTCACGTGGTTTCCTTCCTCGCGATCGATCAGAGACGCGATATATTGGCGCGGTGAACCAGCTTCTCGACCGGCTCCGCACCGACGCGGTTGCAATTTACGCCGCCGCCGTCGCCGGGGTCGAACCCCGCCGCGCAGTGACCCGTGCCTTTGCCGGGACCCCGCCACCCAATCCCGCGCGGATCATTGCGCTCGGGAAAGCCGCCTATCCGATGGCGGCCGCCGCCGCCCAGCATTTCGACCGTCTCGAGGTACCGATCCTTGGGGGGCTGGTCGTCACGCCCGACGTCGGGGATACGCCCGACCCGAGGCTCCGGCGCGTCACCGGCGACCATCCGGTACCCGGCACCAGATCTCGTGCGGCAGCCGCCGCGCTCGGCGACGCGCTGGCAGCCATCAATCATCGCGACGAGGTCTGGGTCCTGATCTCGGGCGGCACCAGCAGTCTGGTGGGCGCGCCGGTGGACGGAGTGTCTGACGTCGAGTACGACCTGTTGATGCGGGCGCTTGCCCGGGCCGGCCTGCCCATCGCAGTGCTCAACCGCGTCCGGAAACGGTTCTCACGGTGGGGAGCCGGGCGCATCGCGGCAGCCTGCCGCGGCGAGCGACTCCGCGTCTTCCTGCTCTCCGACGTTCCCGGAGACGATCCCGCCGATATCGGCTCGGGTCCCTGCGCACCGGATCCCAGCACCGCCGCGGAAATTCTCTCACTGCTCGATGCGATGGGTGAGGGGACCGGCGTTCCCGAAGCGGCGCTCCGGTACCTCGAGCGCACGGTCCGCGGAATGGTTCCCGAAACACCCAAACCGAACGACCCGATTTTCGATGGCATGACGACTCGCCTGGTGGGCTCTAATGCGCTGGCGCTCGACCACGCCGAGGAACGAGCCCTGGCCCTGGGCTACCAGGTCCGGCGGCATACGGCTCCGATTATCGGAGAAGCCAGGAGCGTCGGCGCCGAACTGATCCGATCGTTTCTGGCCGACGACCCGCCTCCAGGCACGGCGTGGATCGGCGGGGGTGAAACGACGGTCTCGCTCGGTCCGCATCACGGCAATGGCGGCCGCTGCCAGGAACTGGCGCTGGCGGCCGCCGGCGAGCTGGCTCAGTATCGGGATCGCCGCCGCGTGACCCTGCTGGCGGGCGGCACCGATGGCCGAGATGGTCCGACCGACGCGGCGGGAGCCGTAGTCGACCCGCGAACCTGGGATGCCATCCGCCAGGCCGGACTCGACCCCGACCGCGCGCTTGCCAGGCACGACGCCCACCCGGCCCTGGCCGCCGCGGGCGCCCTGCTCCGCCCGGGCCTGACCGGAACGAACGTGATGGATGTCATGGTAGTGCTGGTGGGAGATCGACCGGGAATCAGAGGGGAAAGCGATTCCCAGGAAACCGGTAGTCCGCACCAAGCATGATCGTCAGGTCGACTCGGCGCGTGCTGTCGGTCTCGACCGCGATACGCCTGGTGCCCACGATGCGAGCAATCCCCCGCCCCAGTTCCGGATCGTCGCCGCGCCGCACCATCACGGTGGTCGAATCCGGCCGCCGATCGGTCGAGCCGAAGTAGACGACATCGACCCCCTGCTCGCGCAGGAGCCGGGTGACCTGTCGGGCCAGGCCTTCACGGCCGGTGGCATTGATTACCTCGACGATCACACCGCGATGGGCGCCCGCGACCTGGCCCACCAACGCGATCGCGGGCCGCGGTGGCGTCGTGCGCTCCTCCTGCCACGCCCCCCACGCCCAGCGTCCCACGACGACGAGCGCAGCGCAGAGCAGCGCGCCTTTGACGATCAATCCGATGCGGCGAGATGATTTCATGATAGACGGTCGGCTCGGGAAGGTCCCAACCCT
>CAZUES010000008.1:17591-51633 GCA_964619465.1 uncultured Gemmatimonas sp. | reverse complement strand
CGATGCGGCGAGATGATTTCATGATAGACGGTCGGCTCGGGAAGGTCCCAACCCTGGCGCACAATATAGGCGACTCGGCGACGAACCACGTCGCGAAATACGCCGTCGGGATCGCTCACCCCCACCGCGGAACTTCGTCGGGGCTGATGACAGGTAAGGGCCGGGTTGGTTCGCTCATGGTTCCAACCTCTCTTACATTGAGGACTCAGGCAATCCCGGGGGAACCATCTCGGGACACACCCCTCCCGAACCACGGAGGCATGCCCCGTGCCCTGTCTCGTCACCCTCCTCGCCCTAGCCGCACCGCGCGTAACAGTCGCCGCGCTCTGGTTCTTCACGCGCTGGTTCGACGGACTCTTTGCCTCCATGCTCTGGCCGATTCTCGGGTTCTTCTTCCTCC
The DNA here is from genome assembly GCA_964619465.1 of uncultured Gemmatimonas sp. Classification (GTDB taxonomy): domain Bacteria; phylum Gemmatimonadota; class Gemmatimonadetes; order Gemmatimonadales; family GWC2-71-9; genus SHZU01. Next base: position 51,233 of record CAZUES010000008.1, on the reverse strand, counting down.
CGACCACCTTGCTCTGGTACTCGGCGGTGCAACATTGGTTCGGCGGCCAGTGGACGCTCTGGCCGATCGCGGGGCTGGTTGTCGCGCTGATGATCGATGTGTCGCCGGCCGGAAGCCGCCGCAAGAATCCCGACCCTCATCGGGTACTGTGATCCAACCACCCGGGAACCAACTCGTGGCCAAGGGGTAGATTCGAGCCATGACCGTACAGCCTCTCTCCCGTGCCGAGGTGCACGCCAGCCTCACTGAAGCTCAGGCTGAGATATTCGGATTGGGAGTGCGGCGCTTGGCCCTCTTCGGTTCCATGCGCCATGATACAGCTCGAGCCGATAGTGATATCGATGTACTCGTCGAGTTCGAGCCGGGCCAGAAAACATTTGATCACTTCGTCGCCCTCGGCGATCTGCTGGAGCGCGTGCTGGACAGACCGGTCGAGTTGGTCACTCCGGAGTCGCTCTCTCCGTATTTGAAGCCCTATATCCTCGCCGACGCGGCCCCTATCCTCGAACGAACCTGACAAGATCTAGAGGCCAAAAGGCCCGGCCGAATTTCCCGACCGGGCCTTCAGTGTTTCAGCTGGTGCCGCCCCGACGACGGCTCGGCGCGCCTCATGCCGCGCGTTCCGAGCCGCCCTCATTCGGCGGCACTTCTCCAGGCGGCTCCGGCACGGGCGCCTGCGCCTGCTCCGCACCTTTACCGCGAAACGGCCCGACCACATTGGCCGCGCTGATCCACGCGGCGAGCGGCTCCGCTTGCTCCGCGAACCTGCTGCGGTTGAGTACGTCCATCAGGCGCACCAGATCCATCAGCTCCGCCGTAACCTTGAGCAGGTCCGCCCGGGCGCCGACGTGCTCGCGGCGGCCGGCATTGGCCCGCTCGGTGGCGGCCTCGTACGCCGTGAGATCGGACGCGAGCAGGTCGAGCTGGCTCGCCGCCAGGCCGTGCCGCGCGAGGACCTCCTCGTGCTGCCTCGCCAGGTTGAGCAGATCCCACGCCCGGGCCAGAAACGCGGCGTTACTGCCGTTGTGTGCCGGCGCCCGGAACCGTCCGGCAAACTCGGCGACTTCGTGCGACGCGAACTCGCCGACCCGCGCCAGGTAGCGGATCAAGGCGTGGTGCATGCCGCGCCGGAGCTCCCGGCGATGCCGGTTGGCGGCGGCCGCACCGAGCCGGCCGGCCTGCTCCTGCACCGCGAGCGGCGCGGCCCTGGCCACCAGGTCCGCAAGACGGACGACCAGGGCCTCGTGGCTCGGGTCCGAGAAGGGGTGAGCCCGGTTGAAATCGCGGACCCGAACCGCCATCTCCAGTTTCCTGCGCACGCTGCTCATCATACGACGACTCCTTTCGGGTACCTCACCGGCGCGGTCGCTGGGGCACCGCGCCCTCGTCCACTGGTGGTCTGCGCGGCGCTTCCCCAGCATCGCGCCGCAGCTGCGGAGGAGGCGAGGATCGGGCCACCCGACTCGGATCGCTCCATCCGGCCGATGCTATCGGCGATGAAACCACGCCTATCTCGTTGTCAAACAAGAAGAAAGCGCCGGGCCGTCAGGCGCGGCGGGACTCGGCCGCCCAGGGCGTCGATGCGGCCCGTTCATTTCGGAGGCGTCCTCGTTTGAGGACAGTGGTGTCGAACGTGGAGGTCAGTGCGGAGGCGCGATCACCGATCGACCGGGCGTAACGATCGGCTCGACCTGCGCGGCCATCGCATCAGGCCCACGCGGTGATCGCGCCCCGCCGCGCACCCGTTGCATCGAGTGGCGCATCCGGAAACGGCAGGGGCGCGCAGGAACGAATCTCTCGCGCAACAGTCGAGTCCGCCGGTACCGGGACCGGGACGGCAAGCCCGCGACGTGGTCGAGCGCGCGTCAAGAGTCGTCCGGCCGGCGCGACCCATCGGGTCGGACCGCTCGACACCCGACGGGCTGCGCACGCTCGATGAGAGACTGTGCGCAACGGCTGGATCCCGGCACACACAGGTTCGACCGGAAGGCGCGAATGGCTCCGGCCCGGGAGCGCGGGCTGCTTTCCCCGGCGTACCGGCCGGATGCCGTCGCCGCCTAGCGGCTCGGAACGGCGTACGCGATCCCGTCGGGCCCCGCCCCTGCTGCGAACCGCCGGCGCACCGTGTGGGTGCGGAGATCGAGTTCGGCCACCTCGCCCGCACCCGTCAGCGTGATCCACGCGACCGACCCGTCCGGCGCGATCGCGACGCCCATCGGACCACCGCTCACCGGCACCGTGGCCAGCTTGGCGCGGGTCTTCGCGTCGATCACCTGCACCTGATCTTGCTGCGGATTGGTGACGATGGCGGTGGCGCCGTCGGGCGTGAAGCCGATTCGATAGGGAAACCCGCTGGTCTGCAGCGAATCGATTACCTGCCACCGGGTCAGGTCGACCACATACACCTTGCCGGTGTTGTTGCTGCCGAGCCAGACCTGATCGTCGCCCGGGGTGATGTTGATCGCCTCGGTCATGGTCCCCACCTTGAGCACTTTGGGCTCGCCCGGCGTCTGGAGATCCATGGCGCTCAGGGTGCCGGGCGTGATGTTGGCGGTATAGCCCCGCTTCCCGTCGCGCGAGACCGCAACCATGTGGCTCACCGGCTGCCCGGTGGGCACCGTGCGCGTGATAGTGCCCTGAGCGGCGTCGACGAGCACCACCGCCTGGCTCGTCTCGGATGAGATCGCCACCGTGACGTTGTCGGGAAGGAACCAGACGCCGTGCGGGCGCGGGTTGGCGGGCAGCGCGATGGTGCGCGCCACGGTCAGGGTTCGCAGGTCTACGACCGTGAGGGACGAGCCGGGGGTCTGGGCCCCGTAGTCGGTGACCACCGCCCAGCGTCCATCGGCCGACGCGGCCACCTCGTGCGGTCCGGCGCCGGTGGGCAAGGTTGCCAGGATCTTCCCGGAGGCGAGCGCCACCACGGAAACGGTAGCGACGGGCTTGTTGACGACGACGAGGACCGGCCCGGCGGGTTGCTGCGGGGTCGCGGCGGTCACGGCCGTGAGGGCGGCGGCAAGGAGGATCATGAGCTCTCCGAACATTGCGAGATTGGGTTCGGTTCCGGCGGCCCGGAGCGAGAGGGGCGACCAGAACGATACTTCTCTCTACGAGTGATCGCCTCCGCAGGTGTCGCCAGCCCCCCCCAGGGGCAGTTGCGGCAAACGTCGCCCGTTCTCCCGCATTCCGCATCCTACAACGAGGAGAGCAGCGTACCTTTGGGTATCAGTTCGATGCGGCGAGATGATTCCAGAGGCGGACGGTCGGCTCGGGAATGCCCCAACCCTCGCGTACGATATAGGCAAGTCGGCGACGAACCACTTCGCGGAAGACGCCGTCGGGATCGCTCGGAAATCGCTCGGCCAGCGCCGCCCGCTCGGCGCGATCGAACTTGCGGCCCGGTTCGAGAAAGTCCGCGGCATAGAGCACCCGGCCGACCGGTTCCCAGTCCGCGTAGCCGACCGAGTGATACCGAACGGCATCGAGAATGCCCTGATCCCGCTCTCCCTCACGCTCGGCCCGATGCGCAGCGGCGGGACCGTGGAGCACATCGGGCAGCGTCACCCCGGCAGTCTCGCCGCCCTCGGCGGCCAGGACCGCCGGGTCGGCATCCCGGAACGCGTCATGGAGCCAGACCGCTCGCAGCCAGCGGAGACGCTCATCAGGCGCAATCCGCATGGCGTCGGCCCACTCCTCAACCAGCGCGGCTACTCGCCGGATGTGTTCCAGGCGCCGTTCGCCGACGCAGGCCCAAGAGGGGAGGCGAGGATCGGTTACCGTGTGATACATCATGGCGCACCAAGCGAACGCCCGAGCGCGGCGTTGTCGATCAGTCGAGTCGGCCCGACCCGCGCCGCGATCAGCACGACGGAACCGGCGTCGGCGCGCGCGGGTGCCTCCAAGGTGGCGGGGTCGACCACGGCGAGATAGTCGATCGTAATGCCCTGCCCTTCCTCGAGCACAGCGCGTCCCACCGCCTCGAGCCGGGACGGATCGGTTTCCTCAGCTTCCCAGGCGCGCTGAACCGCTCGAATGGCCGCCGATAAGCGGCGGGCTTCGACTCGATCGGTCGGGCTCAGGTAAACGTTACGGCTGCTGAGTGCCAAGCCGTCGGCCTCGCGAACGGTCGGAACGACGATGAGGTCGATGGGCCAGTTGAGATCGCGAATCATCCGACCGATCAGCGTCACCTGCTGGAAGTCCTTCTGACCGAATACCGCGGCATCGGGGCCGACCTGATTGAACAGCTTGGCGACGACCGTGAGGACTCCGGCAAAATGCCCGGGGCGGGCGGCGCCGTCCCAGCGGGTCGCCAGCACGCCGGGCTCGAGCGTGACCTGGACCTGCTCGGGGTACATCTCCTCCACGCTCGGTACGTAAAGCAGGTCGACGCCACGTTCCTCGAGCAGCGCGCGATCCCGTTCGAGGTTGCGCGGGTACCGGGCCAGATCTTCACTCGGTCCGAACTGCAGCGGATTGACGAATACGCTGGCGACCACCCGATCGGCCTGTGCGCGGGCCGCATCGACCAGCGCCAGATGTCCTTCGTGCAGGGCCCCCATGGTCGGCACCAGCGCTACTCGCTCACCCCGAGCGCGCCAGACCCTGACGGCATCGCGAAGAGCATGCACGGTCGCTGCGACCTGCATCGCTCAGGTCTCCACCGCAAAGTGCCGAGCCAGCTGCTTGAGATCGGCCGCGACCCGCTGCAACTCGCTCAACGCGGCCTCGAGTTCGGCCTGGCCGTGGGTCGCCTCGCCAGCTTGCCGAGCCAGCGACTCGGTCTCGCCGCGCATCCGCACCGAAGCCTCCGCCAGCTGCCGAATCTGATCGGCCAGCCGCCGGCTTCCCTGCTCCTGCTCGGCCTCCGACTCGGCAATGGCCCGGGCATGCTCGCCCGCTTCGACGGTGGCGTGGACGATGGCATCGAGCGCGCGGGCCGCCTCGGTACTCATCTGCCCCACCCCCGCCACGAGTTCCTGGCCGCGCGCCATCTGCTCACCGATACCGGCCGTTTTCCTGACAATATCGGCCACCAGACGGCCGGCTTCCTCACTGGTGTGGCCGCTCTGGATGGCGAGCTTCTGAATTTCCTGGGCCACGACCGCAAATCCGCGACCTCCGTCGCCGGCGCGGGTGGCCTCGATCGAGGCGTTGAGTGCAATCAGATTGGTCAGTTCCGCCAACTCCTGAATCGAGTCGAGCAGCCCTTGAATTCGCGCATTCGTCTCGCCGAGTGAGGCGACCTGACGGGAGCTGTCGGCCACGAACCCCTGCACCTGGAGCAAACGTTCGATGGCCTCTTCGATGCCGGAGCGGTGCTTGGCGGCGTCACCGGCGGCGCGCTGGCTGACCCGCGCCGCGCGCGCGCCCGCCGATGCCGCTCGCTCCGCGCGCGATGAAAGCTGGGTGGTGGCGTCGAGCCCGGTGCGCGCAAAGGCCTCTTGTGTCGCGGCCTCCCGTCGCATGTTCTCGGACGCGGCGGCCAGGGCGTTGGCCGAGGCGCGGAGCGAATTGACGGCCCGAGCCAGGGCCTGCGACTGCGACCCGATCTGATCGACCGTTTCGAACAGCGGCCGACGCAGCTCGGCGATATGAATGGCGGTGGAGATCTGCGTGGCAATCGCGGAAATTGCCGAGAGATCGCGCGAGCGATAGTGATAGCGCTTGTGGTGCTCCAGCTCCAGCGTGCCAAGCGACTGGTCGGCAAACCGGAGCGGATGGATCACGATCGAACGGACGTCGGGCGAGGTGGTCAGGCCGGGACGCTGGCGCGTGTCGTCGATGATGGCGACTTCACCGGTCTCAACCACTTGACGGCGAATGGGGTTGAGTCCGGCATCCGGCGCCCGCCGTCCCGGCCGGCCGTTCTCGGCACGGTACGCCAGGGCCGGTTCGACGGAGCCGCGATAGACCCGGAAGTCGCCCCAGTCGAGCAGTCGGTAGGCCAGCTCCTCGAGTTGCTCGAACGAGAGACGCAGGCTGACATTGCTGGTGATGGTCGACTGCATCATGTGGACCTTGTTCAGATCCTCCGCGGCAATGGCCTCCTCGAGCAGCAACCGGGTCAGAAAACCGAGCACGCCGAGCGCGACCGCGACCGGAATCCAGCCGATCGGCGACAGAGCAGCAATGGCCCAGACGACGACGGCCGTGGCCAGCACCGTCACCAAAAAGGAGACCACTTCCCAGCGCAGCAGAAAGGATCGATCCTGCTGCGTCAGCTTGCCACGTAAGAGCAGTGAGAAATAGAACAGCAGCCGGCTGGCAAAGAAGTATGCCGCACAGAGAGCTGCCGCGGCCGGGAGGAACTCGAGGCGGATGGTCGTCAGCCCGATCGCATCGAGCACCAGAGCGTAGAAACCGTACCCTACCGCAAACGCGATCACCTCGCGTCCGGCGTTGACCAGGGCGGCCCAGGGCGTCTTGCGCAGCACGGCCCAGTCGGTCAGCAGCACCCCCGCAAACAAGCCGAGCACCGCGATCGAGGGCGGCGTGGTAACGGCAGCAGCCAGGGCCGCGACGCCGGTCTGGGTCAGATAGGAGAACTTGCTGAGCCGAACCGGTGCGGCGCGGAGGATGAGCAGACTTCCGGCAATGGCGAGCGCCACCAGCGGCATCTCGAGCCAGCGCAGATCGAGCACCAGCGTCGCCGCCACCGTCGCGGTACCCAGGTACGCAAGCGCCCGGGCGTACCCTCGCGCGACCATTTCGACTCCGGAAGACATCGAATCGCTCAGACGAAGAAGTCGCCGGGCACCAGCCCGTACCGCTCAGGGCTGGTGACCTTGACGATCGAGCGAACGAAGTTCCCGGAGGCGTCCGTCTCCTGCAGATCGACCGCGAGGCCGGGCGGCGGCACGGCGCCGCCGTTGGCGTCGATGGCGATGCGCACCTCCGGACGATTCAGCTGGTCCCGATCCGTGACCGTCGACGCGACGATACCGACCTCGAAGGTGTCGAGAATGACGCAGGTGCCAATCGGATAGACCCCGATCAGATTGATCAGCGCTTTGACGATCATCGGATCGTAGCCGCGCCGCGGGTTGCTCCACATCTCCTTGAGTACCTGATCCGGCTCGATCGGGGTGGTCTGATAGCTGCGCCGCGTCGTCGCCGCATCGAAACCGTCGGCAACCGCCACGATACGCGAGAACAAGCCCAGCGCTCTCGGCCGGACGATCCGCGGATAGCCCGTCAGATCCATCTTCATGTGGTGCTCATAGGCGACCAGAATCGGCCGGTAGGGAATCTCATCGTAGCCGCGCAGGCTGAACAGCGTCATCGCGCCCCGCCAGGGATGCGCTTGCATTTCACGCCACTCGAACTCTTCCAGGCCGGTGGTTTTGTTGGTGATCTCGATCGGCACGCGCGCCTTACCGATATCGTGGAGCAGCGCCGTCATCCCGAGGTCGTAGAGCTGCAGCTTGCTAAAACCGATTTTCCGGCCCAGGGCTACCGCAAAGATGCAGACATTGACCGAGTGCATGAAGGTGTACTCGTCGTAGTCGCGAAGCGTGGTCAGGCCGATGATCGAGGTCTCGTTGTTGAGCACCTGGTCGACGATCATCTGGACCGCACGCTTGACCTTCTTGAGACTCGAGGAGCGACCCATCCGGATCGAGTTGACGACTTCCTTCGTGACGGCGACGCCCTGGGCATAGGTCCGCTTGGCGACTTCCTTGGACTCCTGCTCTGCCCCGATCTCTTCCGACGCCTGCGCGCTCGGTTCGAGTTCGAGATTCGGCAGTGCCGCTCCGGACATCCGCTCGAGCAGCATGACATATCGATCGTCGGCCGGCTGCGTAGCCAGATGGAGCATGATACTGAGAAAGGCGAGCCATTCGCGCCGCTCGATTCCGTCATGGACCCGCAGGACGCCCACGTCGAAGGCACGAAGAATCGAGACGACCCCGCTGAAGGCGGCGAAGTTATCCAGTTCGAGGCGCAGTCGGACCCCGTTCAGGAACATGAAATCGCCGGACAGGCTGAGTTCGATTTCCTGCTCCGACGCCACGAAGGCGGCGGACTGCGCCTGCAGCTCATCGAGCGACTTTTGCACCGTCGCGTTCTCGACGGGATAGAGCTTGAGCGAGCGCAGCGCCGAATGCAGCGCGAGCAGCAAGCCCCGGCCTGAGGAGCGGATGAACGCCTCATCGCCGGCTTCACGTCCTCCCGGCCGCGGCCGATTCTCTTCGCCCGTCACGCGTCCCACTCCCTGAGCGCCCGGGTCACGGCGTTCCGCACCGACAGTTCCTTATCGTTTGCGATCCGCTCGAGGATTTCCCGCGCTTCCGCCGTCTTGATTCTGGCAATTGCGTACGCAGCACAGGTTCGGGTGTCCGGTGATTCCTTGCGACGGAACATGCCCTTCGGTTCGAGGATCTCTGCAAGCATCGGCAACCCCTTCGGCCCCGCGACGACCGCGAAGGCTTCGAAGAACTGCCGCTTCTCGGCGCGCTCGAGTTCGTGCGCCCCCTTGCCCTGTACCACCGCTTCGAGCCGCTTGAGCGCTCCCTTGTAGCCGCGGGCTGACACGATCCCCACGGCCGCAAGACGCACCAATCGGTCCGCATCATCGACACCGCGCTCCAGCAACGAGAGCGCACCGGGGGTGCCCAGCTGGCCGAGCGTTTCGACCGCCGCAAGCCGGACCGCGGCATCCTGATGCCCCACCAGGTCGCCGAGCGGGGCGATGGCCGGCTGGAGTTCGATCCGCCGCACGATTTCGATGGCGCCCGGGAGAGCCGGAAAATCCCGACGGCGGAGCAACTCGAGGAAGGCATCGACATGCCCCCGCACGATCCGGTCGGCCGCCTGCTCGAGGATGTTGCGGGTTCGCTCGTTGCGCACGCCGGCCAGATGGACCAACAGCGGTTCGAGCGCCGGCACCCGCAGTTCCTTGAGCAACTCGGTCATGTCCTCGTCCTGGACCGACCCGACGGCCTCATCCACCGCCTGCAACATTTGGGCGAGCAACGCCGGTTCGCTGAGCCGGTTCTCGAAAGAGTCCAGCTTGACCCGGATGGCGGGATCGATGGCGGCGACCCGGTGACCGATCAAACGCAGTTCCCGCAACAGCCACGCCACCACCCTGAACTCGCCGCGGTTGAGGAGATTGGGGAAGACGGACTCGAGCACCGAGATGACTTCTTCGCGAACGGCCGTGTTGACCTGGAGTTCGAAGATGTCGAGCAGCGCGGAAAGCGCCGAGGTCCGGATGTCGCGCTCGTACTCCTCGTCGACCTGGCGTTTGAGCGCGTTGATCTCGATTTCATCGAGGAAGTAGAGCGTCGAGTCGAACTCGTCGAGGTCGACGATCCCCGGACCGATCGAGCCCAGCTCATCACGAATCCGCTGCTGCGTCTGGGTCTGCTGGTAGGGATCGGGGCCGATTCCCATCTCGATTGCCTGCGGGTCGAGCACCGTGAGCGTTTCCGTCACGATCTCGGCAAACCGGTAGTCGATGAAGGCAAAATCGTGTTCCCACAGCAGCGTGAGCAGGTCGTCACCCGCATCCGGAGCCAGCAGCCGAGCGCGAACGATGGTCTGGAGAAAGACGGCCAGTTCCTCGTCCTCGACGCTCGGTTTGAGAACCAGCACCCGGAGCCCATCCTTGTAGAGACTCCAGGCGAAGCTCTCGTTTCGGATCGGCTGGTGATAGACCACCTGATCCTCCCAGATCAGGTCGGTCTCGACGACTTTGAGCGTAAGCGACGAGAGATTGGCCCAGATGGGATTGAAGGCCGCCCGGAGGGCATCGATCGAGCGCTGGTAGATCGGGTTGTTCGGGAGATACATCTGGAACGCCCGGACCGCCTTGACGACGGTCCGAATCAGTTCCTCGACCTGCTGTGGCGGGAGCGGAAGATCGAGATCTCCCGCAGAGCGGACAGCGTCCGTCAGGCGGCCCCCCAAAGGCAATACGTCGTCGAATGGCACTTCGAAAATCGCCGACCGGCACCCCCGTGCCCGAACAGCGACCAGCACAAGATAATAGTCGCCAATGGCATGCCGGGCGCACTCGGTCGCCTTGCGCTTCGGGACTCGTTCGGGTACTTTGGCGTTGTTTCGGGTTTCTGTAACAGCGATCGCCCCCGGAGGACCAATTATGGCGCTCACGCGACGCCAGCGAGAAATCCTGACCTACCTCGAACAGCACATTCGCCAGTATGGCTATGCGCCAAGTTTCGAGGAAATCGCCGAGCAGTTCGCCTTTCAGTCATTGGCCACGGTACATGAGCACCTGACCAACCTGGAGCGAAAGGGCTACATCCGGCGGACCTACAACGAGAGCCGGTCGATCGAAGTTCTTCCCCCCAAGGGCACGGCCGGAGCCACGGAAATTCCGCTGCTCGGTCTGGTCGCCGCCGGTCTGCCGATCGAGGCCGCCGTCCACGGCGAAATGGTGTCGATTCCTGATCAGATGCTGAGCCGCAGGGGGCCGAATTACGCGCTCCGGGTTCGCGGCAACTCGATGGTCGACGACCACGTCATCGATGGCGACCTGGTCGTGGTCCACGGACGGCAGACCGCCGACAACGGCGAGATGGTCATTGCGCTCGTCAACGGCGCCGAAGCAACGGTCAAACGGTACTATCGCGAGAGCGGCGGCTGGGTCCGACTGCAGCCGGCCAACGCCAGCATGCAGCCGATTCGCCTTCCCGAAAGCGACGTAATGATCCAGGGCGTGGTTGTCGGGGTCATCAGGAAGTACTGACCTCGCCTGGCTTCACCGTTGCCCCGCGGCCCGCCTGCTGGCGGCGGGGTTTCCCTCACTTCGGCATCGGGTTTCTCGGCACCGCCCCGCTTTGTTTCCCCCCTGTATTGCGCTACATTATTACCGATGCCGCGAACGTTTCTCGCGACGCTCCAATTCGACGGCACCGACTTCGTCGGCTGGCAACGTCAGCGAGAAGGACGCGCGGTACAGACCGAGCTGGAGGCGGTACTCCAGCGGCTCGCGGGCCAACCGGTGCGCGTGCACGCGGCAGGCCGAACCGACGCCGGGGTCCACGCTTTGGGAATGGCGATCAGCTTCGCTCTCCCGGATCGCTGGACCCCGGCTGCGTTAGAGCGAGCCATGAACGCACTGGCGCCCCGCGATTGCTTCGTGACCGCCGTCCGGGAGGCACGCGAGGGGTTCCACGCCCGGCGGTCCGCGACTGAGCGCCGGTACCGGTACCTGATCGGAACCGATCGCCTGGCGCGATCCCCGTTTCGCCGGCCCTATGAGTGGGCCCTGGGGATTCCGCTCGATCTCGTGCAGTTGCGAACCTGCGCGAATCGCTTGCTGGGCGAGCACGACTTTGCCGCCCTTTCGGTGCTGCGGTCGCATCCGCCCCACACGCGATGCGAGATCCGCCAGGCCGAATGGACCGAGCGCGGAGATGGAACCGGAGTGATGTTTGCCATCGCAGCCAACCGCTTTCTGCACCACATGGTGCGCATGCTGGTCGGCACATCGGTGGACATCGCGCTCGGTCGCCGACCGCTCGACGATCTCGACCGGCTCCTGGCTCGAGCCGCCGACGTCCGGACCAGTCCGCCGGCGCCGGCCGAGGGTCTCTACTTCGTAACTGCGGTGTACTCAGAGGAATGGTTCGCGCCTCCTTTCGCTTCCTGATCGCGTCGCTGCTGCTCGCAGGCGCCTTCGTGGCGTGCTCCGATCGGCAACGCGACGCCGCCCCGCTCGGCGACCAGGCGAGTGCCCAGCGAGTGGCTACGCATTCGTCCGTGATCGACTCCAGCCGCCGAACCGCCATCGTCGACGCGGTGACGCGAGTCGCCCCCTCGGTCGTATCGATCAGCGTGCTCTCGCGACGCCGGGTGGCGGCGGGTGAATCGAGCGACTTCTTCTCCTTCTTCGTGCCCCAGACCACCGAGCGGACCGTCCAGGGATACGGCACCGGGTTCGTGGCCAAGCCGAACGGCATCATCGTCACCAACCAGCATGTGGTCGAAGGCGCCGACTCGATCACCGTGTCGCTGCCGGACGGCACCGATCTGCCGGCCCGGTTGCTCGGCGAAGACCCCACCACGGACATCGCCGTCCTCAAGGTCGAGCAGACCCTTCCCGCCGTCCAGATCGGCCGCAGCACCGATCTGATGATCGGCGAGTGGGTCGTAGCACTCGGCAACCCGTACACCTATCTCCTTGGCAACGCCGAACCGACCGTTACGGCCGGCGTGGTCAGCGCGCTGGGTCGCAACGTGCTGCCTAACAACACGCTGTCCGGTCTCTATCTGGACATGATCCAGACCGATGCCGCCATCAACCAGGGCAACTCAGGCGGGCCGCTGACCAACTCCCTGGGCGAGGTCGTCGGAGTCAACTCCTTCATCCTCTCGACGACGGCGGGTTCGACCGGCATCGGCTTTGCGATTCCGATCGAGCGGGTGATCCGCGTGGCCGATGAAATCATCCGTAACGGCGCGGTGCGGCGAGCTTGGACCGGACTTACGGTGGGTGACGCATCCACCATGCGCGACTGGAAGCGTTCCGGCGGCGTGCAAGTGGTGGACGTGACCGCCGATGGGCCGGCAGCCAAAGCCGGTATCGAAGCCGGCACCGTGCTGGTCGAGGCCAACGGTCGCCAGCTCCGCAACTATCTCGACTGGGAAGCGGTCAAACTCGACCTGCACGTCGGCGACACCGTCTCGCTGCGTTTCAAGCGCGGTACCACCGCATCCCTCGAGACGCGTCGGATCGTGACCGGCGACCTGCCCAGCGTCACCGCCGCCAAGGTCAGTGTGATTCGCGGCCTCGAGCTGATCACCGTGAACTCGAGCGTCATGGCCGAGCGCCGGCTCAGACGGGACCGCGGCGCGTTGATCTACCGAATCACACCGGAAGTCGGCCGTGCGACCGGTCTGATGGAAGGCGACGTGCTGATCGCAATCAACCGCACCGAGGTCCGCACGGCGGCCCAGGTGGCAAGCATGCTCGAGTCGATGGGCTCGAACGCGCTGTTCCGCATCTTCTTCGAGCGGGGCGGCGCCTACTCTTACGTGGATCTTTCGTTCCGATGACCGAGCCCCGTTACAACTCCCCGCTGGGGACCCGATATGCCTCGCCTGCGATGCAATCGCTGTGGAGCGAGCGATACAAAGTCGGGCTCTGGCGCCGGATCTGGCTTGCGCTCGCGGAAGCGGAGCGAGAGCTGGGGATCGCGATTCCCGATGAGGCCACCGATCAGATTCGGGCGCATCTCGACGACTGCGACCTGGCCCAGGCGGCCCAGTTCGAGCGGCGATTCCGCCACGATGTGATGGCGCATGTCCACGCTCTTGGTGAGCAGGCGCCCGCGGCACGCCCCTTCATTCATCTCGGCGCCACCAGCGCATTCGTGACCGACAATGCGGACATGATGGTGATGCGCGACGGTCTGCGGCTGCTCTTGGGCCGCCTGGTTGCGCTGGGCGGCGCCCTGGCCGGCTTTGCGGAGCGTCACGCCGGGTTGCCCTGCCTGGCCTACACCCACTTCCAGCCGGCGCAGCTCACCACGGTAGGCAAGCGAGCTACGCTGTGGGCCCAGGATATTGCGCTGGACATCGAAGAGACGCTGCACCGGCTCGACACGCTGCGCACCCGGGGCTGCAAGGGCACCACCGGCACCCAGGCTTCTTTCCTCGAGCTGTTTCACGGCGATCACGACAAGGTCCGAGAACTCGATCGCGCCGTGACCGCCCGGCTCGGATTCTCGGCGTCGTTCCCGGTCACCGGCCAGACCTACAGCCGGAAGGCCGACGCCCAGATCGTCGATCTCTTGAGCGGCATTGCGCAGTCGGCGTCGAAAATGGCGTCGGACCTCCGCCTGCTGCAGCACGAGGGGGAGCTGCTCGAACCTTTCGAGTCGGAGCAGATCGGCTCCAGCGCCATGGCCTACAAGCGGAATCCGATGCGCGCCGAGCGGATCAATGCGCTGGCGCGTTTCGTCATTTCGCTGACGGCCAATACCGCCCACACCGCGGCAACCCAGTGGCTCGAGCGGACGCTCGACGACAGCGCCAACCGCCGGCTCACGCTGCCCGAGGCATTTCTGGCAACCGACGCCGTGCTGATCCTGGCCACCAACATCGCGGCCGGTCTCGAGGTGCGTGAGGGAGTCATCGCCCGGCATGTTGCCGAACAGATGCCGTTCATGGCCACCGAGCGGTGGATGATGGTCGGTGTCCGCGCCGGCGGCGACCGTCAGGTGCTGCACGAAGTGATTCGCCAGGCCAGCCACACGGTGGCCAAGCAGGTCAGCGAAGGCGGTCCCAACGATCTGCTCGAGCGCCTGGCTGTCGCGCCGGAGTTCGCCTCGGTCCCGGTAGCGCAGCTGCGCGCCGAGCTCGACCCGGCGCGATACGTCGGACGGGCGCCGGAGCAAACGACCGAGTTCCTCCGGGAGTTCTTCCTCCCGCTGCTCGACCGCGCGGCAGCCGTCGCGGCCGATGCTCCCGCTGCCGAGGTGACCGTATGACCGCGCTCGCCGCCAGCTCGCTGCCGCTGCCGCTGCTTCGTCGCGGCAAGGTTCGCGAGGTCTACGAAGTCGACGCCGACCGCCTGCTGCTGGTCGCCAGCGACCGGGTCAGCGCGTTCGACGTTGTGATGCACGAGACCATCCCGCAGAAGGGCGCCGTGCTAACACAACTCTCGGCCTTCTGGTTCGAGAAGCTTGCGCCCCTCGGTCCCACCCATTTTCTGACGGCCGACGTCGACGACATCGTCCGCGAGATTCCCGCGCTGGCCGAGGAACGGCGCCAGCTGTTCGGGCGCGCAATGCTGGTCCGGCGCACCGAGCCGGTGCTGTTCGAGTGCGTCATTCGCGGCTACATCTCGGGATCTGCCTGGAAAGAATACGCAGCGACCGGCACGCTGGCCGGGGCGCCGTTACCCGCAGGACTTCGGGAAAGCGACCCCTTCCCGACCCCGATCTTTTCGCCGGCTACCAAGGCCGCGTCGGGCCATGACATCAATGTCACACCCGAGGATGTCGCCACAGCGCTCGGTGCCGATTTTACAGCGCAACTCGAGGCCCGCAGCCAGGCCATCTATCGCGCCGGGCGAGATCACGCGGCCAGCCGCGGGATCATCATTGCCGATACCAAGTTCGAGTTCGGGGTCAGTCCCGACGGGACTCTTCGCCTGATCGACGAGGTGTTGACGCCGGATTCGTCGCGCTTCTGGCCGCAGGATCGGTATGCCCCCGGCCGCTCCCAGCCGAGCTTCGACAAGCAGCCCCTGCGCGACTACCTGCAGGAACTCGAACGGGCCGGTCGCTGGAACATGGAGGCGCCCCCTCCGCCGCTGCCGCCCGAGGTGGTCGATGCGACCAGCCGGCGCTATCTCGATGCGTACCGACTGCTGACCGGCGTCGCTCTTGCCGAGGATGCGCCATGAAAGTTGCGCGCGAGGGCTGGCCCTTCATCCTGATCGCCGCCGCGATCCTGCTCCTGCTTGCAGCGGCGGGCTGGTACGTCGCGGCCCTGATCTGGCTGCCGATCACGATCTGGGTCGTTGCATTCTTCCGTGATCCGGTCCGCGATCAGGTCCGCGGCAGCGACCTGGTGCTGGCGCCCGCCGACGGCAAGATCGTCAGCATCATCCCGATCGACGAACCGCTCTTCCTAGGCGGACCGGCCACCCGGGTCGCCATCTTCATGAACGTGTTCAACGTCCATGTGAACCGGTATCCCGCTACGGGCAGCGTCGAAATGCGCAGCTACACTGCGGGCGCCTTCCTCAACGCGGCGGTCGAGAAAGCCAGCACCGCCAACGAACAGGCGACCATCGGCTTGCGAACCATGCACGGCAAGCTGCTGATTCGCCAGATTGCCGGCCTGGTGGCACGCCGTATCGTGACCGACCACGAGGTCGGTCACCAGGCAGCACAGGGAGATCGTCTCGGCCTGATCCGCTTCGGCTCGCGGGTCGATCTTTTCCTTCCGTCTGACGCCACGCTCCGCGTCAAGACCGGCGATATCACCAAGGCGGGCGAGACGGTGATTGCCACATGGCCGACATGACCGAACCGCGCCGCCGTTCCGGAATTCGGCGCGTCGTGGTCGTGGTACCGAGTTTCTTCACGCTGGCCAACCTGTTCTTCGGGTTCTGGGCCATCGTCATGGCCTTCAACGGCAACTTCCGTTGGGCCGGGCTCTTCATCGTGTTTGCCGGTGTGCTCGACATGGTGGATGGCCGGATTGCCCGGCTCTCGAACACCGGCACCAAGTTCGGCGCCGAGCTGGACTCGCTGGTCGACGTGGTGTCGTTCGGCGTGGCGCCGGCGCTCCTGATGTATTTCCTGGAGTTTACCACCGCGGGCAAGTTCGGCTGGGTGGTCTGCTACCTCTATGTCGTGGCCACGGCACTCCGCCTGGCCCGATACAACGTGATGTCGCACGGCGCGCCGTCGGCGTGGTTCACCGGCATCCCGTCGCCGGCCGCCGGCATGACGCTAGCCACGTTCTATCTGTTTACCGAGACCGCCTGGTACCAATCCGCCTTTGCCGATCGGGATGCGCAGCACATCGGGGTGACCGTGCTGATGCTGCTGCTCGCCGCGCTGATGGTGAGCAACATCAAGTACCCTCGCTGGCCACGCATCGGGATCCGGACCTGGTCCGGCATTGCCGGCCTGCTGGTACATATCGTCATCATTGCGGGCGCCATTCTGGCTCCGACATCCTTCCTGTTCCTGCTGGGCATTTTCTACATGCTGGGCGGCATCGTGCGCCATATGATCCTGAACCTGCTCGAGCGCGGCCAGCCGGCCGAGCTTGGCGAAGCCGCCGGCAGCCAATCCCCCGTCGATAGCGTTCCCGAGGAGGAACGATGAGTTTTCGAGTCTTTGTTCGTGTCATGCCGCGACGTGGCCTGCTCGACCCGCAAGGCCAGGCCGTCGAATCGGCTCTCCGCGCCCTCAAGTTCGATCAGGCGGACAACGTCCATGTCGGCCGCGCCATCGCGTTCGACCTGCAGGCCGAAAGCGAGAGTGCCGCACGGAACGCAGCGATTGCCATGTGCGAGAAGCTGCTCGCCAACCCCGTCACCGAGGAGTATGAAATCGAGGTGACGGCCCGATGACGCGGGTGGCGGTTCTCCGGTTTCCCGGCAGTAATTGCGAGCCGGATGCACACCGAGCGGTCGAGCGCGAAGGCGGCACCGCGTTCTACGTCTTCCATCGCGACACCGACTTGCAGGACGCCGATGCGGTCATTCTGCCGGGCGGCTTCAGCTACGGCGACTATCTGCGGGCCGGTGCGATTGCCCGGTTCAGTCCGATCATGGCCGCGGTCGAACGCCATGCCGCCGACGGCAAGCCCGTCCTCGGGATCTGCAACGGGTTCCAGATCCTGTGCGAGGCAGGACTGCTGCCCGGCGGCCTGGTGCGGAACGAGAGTCTGCGCTATGTCTCCCGCCCCGTCGACGTCCGGATCGAGCGGACCGATACGCCCTTCACCGGCGACTACCGGCAGGGTGAGATCATCCGGATCCCCGTCGGGCACGGCGACGGCCGGTTCACGGCCTCCGAAGAGACGCTCGACCAGCTCGAGTCGACCGGCCGGATCGTGATGCGGTATGTCGCGACCGGCATGCCGGACGTGCACGCCAATCCCAACGCGGCAGTACGGGACATTGCGGCGATCTCGAGCCCGAGCGGCACCATCGTGGGCATGATGCCGCATCCCGAACGGCTGGCCGACGAGATGCTCGGCAGCTCGGCAGGGCGCCGCACCTTCACATCGCTGATGCGCTGGACGCGAGCCTCGGTCGCGCCGGCCTCCTGATCACCGAAACTACGCGAGGTTCCCAATGACCGAGAAGCCGAGCCAGAACGAAGACGAATACTTCGCCCGCCAGAGCGCCGAACTGCTCGAAGCGCAGCGCATTGCGCAGCAGAAGGCCACCGATCTGGAGGAGCGGAAAACGCACTACATGCGCTGCCCGAAAGACGGCGGCCACCTGCAGCATCAGGCCATCGGCGATGTGGAGATCGACCATTGTCCCGAGTGTAACGGGATCTGGCTCGACGATGGCGAGCTGGAACGACTCGCCAAGCAGGACGATCCGGGATACTTCGGGCGCTTCTTCGGCAGTCTCTTCTCGAATCGGAAGAAAGCGTGACCATGGCTCGAGCCGTTGCAGCCAGCCCGTTTGCCGGAGAACCCGCGGTCACCGAGACGCTCGTCAAGGAGCACAAGCTCACCGAGCAGGAGTATGACACGATCCTCGCCATCCTCGGTCGCACCCCTACGCTGACCGAACTCGGCGTCTTCAGTGCACTCTGGTCGGAGCACTGCTCCTACAAACACACCAGACCGGTGCTCGGAACCTTTCCCACCGAGGGGCCGCAGGTACTCCAGGGACCGGGTGAAAACGCGGGGGTGCTGGCGCTGCCCGACGGCTGGGCCGTGGCGTTCAAGATCGAATCGCACAATCACCCGTCTGCCGTCGAACCGTATCAGGGAGCCGCGACCGGCGTGGGCGGCATTCTCCGCGACGTCTTTACCATGGGCGCCCGGCCGATCGCCGTGCTCAACAGCCTGCGCTTCGGTCCACTCGACGACGCCCGCAACCGCTACCTCTTCAGCGGCGTGGTCAAGGGCGTGGGCGACTACGGCAATTGCGTCGGCGTGCCGACTTTGGGCGGTGAAGTGACCTTCGCCCCCGGCTACTCGGGCAACCCGCTGGTCAACGCAATGTGCGTCGGGATTCTCCGGGCCAAGGATCTGATCCGCGCCCGCGCCCATGGCGTCGGCAACATTCTGATGAACGTCGGCGCCCGGACCGGGCGGGACGGGATTCACGGCGCCAGCTTCGCATCGGAAGACCTGTCCGCGGCCAGCGAGGCCCGCCGCCCTCAGGTCCAGGTGGGCGATCCCTTCACCGAAAAACTGCTGCTCGAGGCGAGCCTCGAACTGATCACCTCCGGGACCATCGTCGCGATTCAGGACATGGGAGCGGCGGGGCTGACCAGTTCGTCGGCCGAGATGGCGGCGCGGGGCGGCGTCGGCGTCGAACTCGACACCAGCAAGGTTCCGCTGCGCGAACCGGGCATGACGCCCTACGAGATCCTCCTCTCGGAATCGCAGGAGCGGATGCTCGTGGTGGTCGAGCCGGAACGCGTCGCCGAGGTTCAGGCGATCTGCGCCAGGTGGGAACTGGTGGCAACTCCGATCGGCCGGGTCACCGACGACGGCCTCTTCCGCGTAGTGCATGATGGCGTCACCGTCGCCGCCATTCCCGGCGAACGACTGGTCAACGGCGTCCCGATCTACCATCCCGACGCCGAGGAAGCCCCCGAGGCCGTGGCTCGGCGCAGCGAGACGCCAGCGGCGGCGCCCGTGGCAAACGCGACGGACGCCCTGCTCCGCCTGCTCGACGATCCGACCATCGCCAGCAAGCGATGGGTCTACGAACAGTACGACTCCACGGTGCAGGCCAACACGGTGCTCGGCCCCGGCGGCGATGCCGGCGTCCTGATGGTCGAAGGCGCCAGCTTCGGACTGGCGGTGTCGGTCGACTGCCCCAACCGCTATGTCGCCCTCGACCCCTATGAGGGCGGCAAAATGACGGTGGCGGAGGCGGCCCGGAACGTCGCCTGCACCGGAGCCGTTCCGCTCGGCATCACCAACTGCCTCAACTTCGGCAACCCCGACAAGCCCGAGGTCTTCTTCCAGTTCCGCGAGTCCGTCCGCGGCATGGGCGACGCCTGCAAGGCCTTCGGAACGCCGGTCACGGGCGGTAACGTGTCGCTCTACAACGAGAATCCGACCGGCGCCATCGATCCGACCCCGACGGTAGGCATGGTCGGGCTGCTCGACGACGTCACCAATCGGATTCCCAGCAGCTTCCGCACCCCCGGCGACCTGATCGCCGTGCTCGGCGAGACCACCGGGCATCTCGGCGGCTCGATGTACTGGTGGGTGATCCGCGACTTCCTGGGCGGATCGCCGCCCCCCTGCAATCTGGACGCCGAGGTCCGCTTGCAGCGGTTCCTGGCTGCGGCGGCGCGTCAGCAGTTGCTCCGCTCGGCGCATGACCTGTCGGACGGCGGGCTGGCGGTTGCGCTGGCCGAAGCCTGCATCGGCGATCCCTATGCCCGTCACAGCCTCGGCGCCGGCGTCCAGTTCGCCGTGCCGGACCAGCTCGACCCCGCCGCGTTTCTCTACGGCGAAGACGGCGCCCGGGCCCTGGTATCGTTTGACCCGGCCCAGGTGGATGCCGTGCGCGCATTGGCAGCTGAGCATGGCGTGCCCTTCACCGTGGCCGGCAGCGTGACCGAGCCCGATGCCGAATTACGGATCACGGTCGGGACCGCGCTGCACAGCTGGCAGACGGTCGAGCTCCGGCGAACCTACTTTGATGCAATTCCTCGACGAATGGCGGCCTGAACCATGTGCGGTGTGATCGGTGTCTCCAACCTGCCCGATGCGTCTCGGGTAGCGTATCTCGGTCTCTATGCCCTGCAGCACCGGGGGCAGGAGAGCGCCGGGATCGTCACCGTGGACGACGACGGCACCCCGCATACGGTCCGCGGCATGGGCCTGGTGGGCGACATCTTCCGCGAGGGTGATTTCCGCGCGCTCTATGGATCGGTCGCGGTGGGACACACCCGCTACTCCACCGCCGGCTCGTCTGTTCTGGCCAACGCGCAGCCCTGCCTGGCCGATATCCAGGGTGGTCCGCTGTCCCTGGCGCACAACGGCAATCTCACCAACGCGATGACGATCAAACAGGAACTGGTGGCCCAGGGCGCCATCTTCCAGACGTCATCGGACTCCGAAGTGATCGTCCACCTGATTGCCCGCTCACGGGCGCCGACGATCGAAGGCCGAATCCGCGAGGCGCTCTCGCGCATCGAGGGCGCCTTCAGTCTGGTCATCACGGTGGGGCGCACCCTGTTTTGCGCCGTCGATCCGCACGGCTTTCGCCCGCTGGTGCTCGGCCGACTGGGCCAGGGCGTCGTTGCGGCATCCGAAACCTGCGCACTCGACCTGGTCGGGGCGACGCTCGAGCGGGAACTCGTGCCCGGTGATTTCGTCCAGATCGACGACGGCATGGTTCGCGACCTTGCCCCGCTGGGCCGCGCACCGATTGCGCAGCGCTGCGTCTTCGAGCTGGTCTATTTCGCCCGGCCCGACAGCACCGTCTTCGGCGAATCGGTCGACCGTGTCCGCCGCGAACTCGGCCGCCAGCTGGCGATCGAGCATCCGGCACCCCACGCCGATGTCGTCTTCAGCGTGCCGGACAGCGCCAACATGATGGCGCTCGGCTATGCGGACCAATCGGGCCTCAAGCTCGAGCACGGCCTGATCCGCAATCATTACATCGGCCGGACCTTCATCAACCCGACGCAGGCCCTCCGGGTGGCCAAGGTCAAAATCAAGTTCAACCCGGTACGCCATGTCATCGAAGGCCAATCGGTGGTGGTCGTCGACGACAGCCTGGTACGCGGAACGACCAGCAAGGGCCTGGTTTCCATGATCCGGGCAGCCGGCGCCCGCGAGGTCCACCTGCGGCTCGGCTCACCCCCGATTACCGGGCCCTGCCACTACGGGATCGACACCCCGAACCGGTCGGAGCTGATCGCAGCCAACCATTCCCTGGCGGAGATTCGGGATTATCTCGGGGTCGATTCCCTGGGCTACCTCTCCTTGGACGGTATGATCAAAGCCGGCGGGGCGCGGAACAGCTTTTGCCACGCCTGCTTTTCGGGCCACTACCTCGTGGACGTGGCCGACGAGCTGATACAGTTCGGGCGACCCCAAACTCTCGCCGGGAGCACGGCATGATCGACCACCTGACCCAACCGCTGGTCTACTTCTTCGGGCAAGGCCGCGCCGACGGTACGGCGGCCATGAAGGAGACGCTGGGTGGGAAGGGCGCGGGCCTGGCCGAAATGACCAACTTGGGTATCCCGGTCCCGCCGGGATTCACGATTCCCTCGACCGTCTGCGGAACCTACCTGGGCATGCGGCAGTTTCCGCCGCGGCTTCGCGCCCAAGTTGATGCGGCCCTGCAACGGGTGGAGGCTGCAACCGGGAAGCAGTTTGGTGGTGTGGAGAACCCCCTCCTGGTCTCGGTCCGCTCAGGAGCGGCCCTTTCCATGCCGGGCATGATGGAGACCATCCTCAACCTGGGCCTCAACGACACGACGGTCGCCGGACTCGAACAGTTGAGCGGGAATCCCCACTTTGCCTGGGATTCCTACCGGCGGTTCGTTCAGATGTACGGCAGCGTGGTCTTCGACCTCCCCAAGAAGCTCTTCGAAGAGCGGCTCGAAGCCCGCAAGCACCGGCTTGGCGTGGCCCGGGACATTGACCTGCCCATCGAGGAACTGCGCGCCACCGTGGTCGAGTTCAAGGAACTGATTCAGCAGGAGACCAATCAGCCCTTTCCCGAGGAACCGGTCGACCAGCTCTGGGGCGCCATCGAAGCCGTCTTCGAAAGCTGGAATACCCGCCGCGCCATCGACTACCGAAAGCTGCACGACATTCCGGACAGCATGGGAACGGCCGTCAACATCGTCGCGATGGTGTTCGGCAACATGGGCGAAGACTCAGGCACCGGCGTGGCGTTCACCCGGAACCCATCCACCGGTGAGCACACCCTCTACGGCGAATTCCTGCTCAATGCGCAGGGTGAGGATGTCGTTTCAGGCGCCCGGACCCCGGCTCCAATCGTTGAGCTGAAGGATCTGATGCCGCAGGCGTATGGCGAACTCGAACGGGTTGCCCGGACGCTCGAACGCCACTTCCGCGATGTCCAGGACCTCGAGTTCACCATCGAGCGCGGCCGACTCTACATGCTGCAGACCAGGCGCGGGCAGCGGTCCGGCCAGGCTGCGGTCCGGATCGCGGTCGAGATGGTCGACGAAGGATCGATCAGCGAGGAGGAAGCCGTTGCCCGGATCCCTCCCAATGATCTGAACCAGTTGCTCCACCCGACCATCGACGCGACCGCTCAGCTGGATTGGCTCGCCACCGGCCTGCCCGCCTCCCCTGGCGCAGCAAGCGGCACCGTCGTCTTCGACGCGGACGTCGCGGCCGAGCTCGCCAAGAAGGGCCCGGTCATCCTGGTGCGCCGGGAAACCAGCCCGGAAGACTTCCATGGCATGGTCGCCGCCAAGGCGATCCTGACCGCCCGCGGCGGCATGACCTCGCACGCCGCGGTGGTAGCTCGCGGCATGGGCACGCCGTGCGTAGCGGGCGCTCAGGACATCGACGTCGATATGGCCGAGGGCGTCTTCCGAGTCAAGGGACGCACCATTGCGGCGGGCGACTGGATTTCCGTCGACGGCAGCACCGGTCGGGTCTATGCGGGCCAGACGCAACTGGTGACGCCCGTCCTGGATGAGCACTTCAACCGTCTGATGGTCTGGGCGGATCGGATGCGCCACCTGCGGGTCCGGGTCAACGCCGATACGCCGGCCGATACGCACCGCGGCCGGGATTTCGGCGCCGAAGGGATCGGGCTTTGCCGCACCGAGCATATGTTCTTCGAAGGTGAGCGGCTTCCGGCCATGCGCGAGATGATTCTCGCCGAAGACGAAATCGGCCGGAAGAAGGCCCTCGCCAAATTGTTGCCGATGCAGCGCGCGGATTTCGAAGGGATCTTCCGCGCCATGGAAGGGTATCCCGTCACCATCCGGCTGCTCGACCCGCCGCTCCACGAGTTCCTCCCGCACGACGCGACCGAACTCGCGGACCTGGCCAAGCAGATCGGCAAGTCGGTCAAGGATATTCAGCGGATCATCGATTCGTTGCATGAAGTCAACCCGATGCTCGGACTGCGCGGCTGTCGGCTTGGCATCATGTATCCCGAGATCACGGCCATGCAGGCGCGCGCCATCTTCGAAGCCGCCTGTACCGTGGCGGAAAGGAAGGGTCGAGTTCAGCCGGAAGTGATGATTCCGCTGGTGGCGCACGTGGTCGAGTTTCGCAAGCAGGCGTTGATCGTTCGCCAGGTGGCGGAAGAGGTCTTTCGCGAGCGGCAGATTACGGTGCCCTACCTGCTGGGCACCATGATCGAGCTGCCGCGGGCGGCGCTCACCGCCGATGAGATTGCCCGCGAGGCCCAATTTTTCTCGTTCGGCACCAACGACCTGACCCAGACAACCTGGGGCCTGTCCCGCGACGACTCGGGCTACTTTCTCCCGGCCTACCTCGAGCGCAACATCATCGAGTTCGACCCGTTCCAGGAACTCGATATCGTCGGCGTCGGCCGCCTGATCTCGATGGCCGTCGACCTGGGGCGCAAGACGCGCCAGGATCTCAAGGTCGGCATCTGCGGCGAGCATGGCGGCGAGCCCAACGCCATCGCCTTCTGCGAGAAACAGAAGATGAACTACGTCTCCTGTTCGCCTTATCGCGTTCCGATTGCACGGCTTGCCGCTGCGCAGGCTGCGCTGGCGGAGCGCGGCACCATGGACCGCACCCGAGGCACGCTCTGACATGGCGGCACCCTTAGTCGGCGTCGTGATGGGATCCACCTCCGACTGGGAGGTGATGCGACACGCCGCGGCTCGGCTGACGGAGTTCGCCGTACCCCACGAAACCCGGGTCGTCTCAGCCCATCGGACGCCGGACCTGCTGTTCGAGTACGCCGAATCGGCGGCGGCCCGGGGGCTCGCCTGCATCATCGCGGGCGCCGGCGGCGCTGCGCACCTGCCAGGGATGCTGGCCGCGAAAACGACGGTACCCGTCTTGGGCGTGCCGGTCCCAAGCCGGCACCTCAAGGGCCTCGACTCCCTGCTCTCCATCGTCCAGATGCCCGCGGGTGTACCGGTCGCCACGTTTGCCATCGGCGAGGCCGGCGCCCACAACGCCGCGCTGTATGCGGTGGCCATGCTGGCCCTTCACGATCCCGCACTCGCGAAACGCCTGGCCGAGTTCCGCAGCAAGCAAACGGCAACCGTGCTCGACGCGACTCTTCCGACCGAATGATTCCACCGGGAACTACCATCGGCCTCCTGGGCGGAGGCCAGCTCGGCCGGATGTTCACCCAACGGGCTCGCGCCATGGGGTACGAGGTCGTGGTCCTGGAACCGGATCCTGACAGCCCGGCTGGCGCGGTAGCCACGCGTCACCTCTCGGCGCCATACGATGACCTGCAGGCGCTCGACATGCTGGTCCGATCGGCCGCCGCGGTCACCACCGAGTTCGAGAACGTCCCGGCCGCTACGCTCGATTGGCTCGCAGAACACGTCGAATGCCGTCCGTCCGGCACCGCCGTTGCGATCTGTCAGGATCGCTTGATCGAGAAGTCGTTCCTCCGAGCCAACGGCATCGCCACCGCGCCGTTCGAGTCGATCGAGTTGGCCTCCGACCTGCCGGACGCCTGGGAGCGGCTCGGCGCCCCTGCCCTGCTCAAGACCAGCCGTCTGGGCTACGACGGCAAGGGACAGGCGCTGGTCGACTCACTCGAGGATGCCGTCGCAGCCTTCGAGCGCTTCGGCAAAGTTCCCTGCGTGCTGGAGCGGCGGCTTGCGCTGGAGCTCGAGGTGTCCGTGGTACTGGCCCGCGCAGCTGACGGCGCGATTGCGTCGTTCCCGGTCGGCGAAAACGTCCATCGCAACGGTATCCTGCACACCACGGTCGTCCCGGCCGCGATCGACGAGCGGCTCACCGCACAGGCGCTCGAGCTCGCCAGCCGCGTAGCGACGGAACTCGAGTACGTCGGGGTGCTGGGCATCGAGATGTTCCTCGCCAATGGCGGCCAGCTCTTCGTCAACGAACTGGCCCCTCGGCCGCATAACTCCGGGCACTACACCATGGATGCGTGCGTCACCGACCAGTTCGAACAGCAGGTGCGCTGCCTGGCCGGTCTGCCGCTGGGCGATCCCCGACTGCTCACACCGGTTGCCATGGTCAACCTGCTGGGCGACCTCTGGGCCGATGGACCGCCGCTTTGGCATCGAGCCCTGGCGCTGCCTGGGGTCAAGCTCCATCTCTACGGCAAGAAGACGCCGCGACCGGGGCGGAAGATGGGCCACCTCAACTGCGTCGCCGCCACCTCCACCGAGGCGCTCTCGCTAGCCAAGCAGGCATTCCAGTCCCTCATGCCCTGAGCCGGCGGCCTGCAGCGCGGACGCCATCGAGCGGCGCGAGATGGTACCGGGAGGTGCGAGCGGGCATGCCGTTCCTCCGGCAGGTATTCGCTACAATCATTGTGGTTTATTCCAGCGCAGAGCTTTTCCCAGAGCACCCGGGAAAAGAGTAGGAGCAACGGGGCGGAGCCGCGGAGCCCACTCACGCAGCCGGTCCAGGGCTCAGACGGGCTCGTCTCCAGTCGGTGCGGATGGATGGGGTACCCGCGCACCCTGGTGGCGGCGGTGGCGTGGCGGGCGGCCAAAGGGACGCCCCGAATCGAGGCCCTGCGCTTGCCCTGCCCTCAGTCCGGGGCCTTTTGTGGAGTCTGAAGCGCGCGCAGCAGCTCCGCGCTCCGTTCGTCCGCCGGATAGAATGCCTCGATCGCCAGCTCGGCGAGTGTGATGTCTCTCGGCGTGCCGAAGACGGTCGTGGTGCTGATCAGCGACAAGGTCGCACCGCCAAGCTCGAGCTCCAGGGGCACCACGAAGTCCGCATCCGACAACGGCATCTCCCGACGCGATAGCTCCGAATCCGCCGGCGCGGGAGACGGCAGCGCCGCGAGCTCGCCATAGAGCGCAGCAAGCACAGGGTCGCGGGTCGCGTCGATCTGATGCGCCAGCCGGGCAAGTACGTGCCCTCGCCACACCGCCAGATTGCGGATCATGGGCGCCAGCCCGCGTGGATGCAGACTCACCCGCAAGACGTTGATCGGCCCGTCGAGCAGCACCGGATCGACCGCGGCGAAGAGCCGCCGGGCGGCATCGTTCGCCAGGAGCATCTGCCAATGGCCGTCGACGGCCAGCGCGGGGAATGGTTCGTGCCCGCGGAGCACGGCCTCGATTGCTCGGCGCGCGGCGGCGAGCGCCGCGTCATTCAGCGGGCGCTCCGGAAACACCGGAGCGAAACCGGCGGCGACCAGGAGCCCATTCCGCTCCCGCAGCGGGATGTCGAGATGCTCCGCCAGATGCAAAATCATCTGCCGGCTGGGCCGGGAACGCCCCGTCTCCATGAAGCTGACGTGGCGCGAGGAGACGTCCGCGGCCAGGGCAAGCTCGAGCTGGCTTTTCCGGCGCCGGATCCGCCAGTCGCGGATCAGCTGGCCGGCTGTAGGCGAGGCTTCCATGACCGCAACATAGGGCCCGGACGCCATCGCAGCCATTACCTCCCGCGTAATTGAAACGACGCTCCGGAAGTCCCAAGTTGGCATCGCGCGCGCCGTGGTGGCGCGGGTGCCATCTTCGACTGGAGCATTTGCGATGTCCGCTGTCGTCTCCCCGATCCTTCGCCGCATCCTGATCCTCGACGCCGTCACCTGCCTCGGTGCCGCGCTCCTGTTCATCGTCGCCGCAGGCTGGGTCCGGCACGCCCTGGGGATTACGGCGGGCGTACAGTCCGTCGCCCTCGTGATCCTGATCGCCTTTGCCGGGATCCTCGTGACGGTCGCCGTGCGCCAAGCGGCGAATCGAGCCGCCTTGCGATTCATCGTGCTCGGCAACGCCGCGTGGGTCGCGCTCAGCGTGGGGTATCTCCTGCTCGCCTCCGGGCTCACGACGCTGGGACAGACGTTCGTACTCGTCCAAGCCGCCGTCGTGGCGGTACTTGCCTGGATGGAACATCGCCACGGGCCTCGGACGGCCGCCGGCACCGGAGCTACCGAGCTTGCGTAGCCCCCCAGCCAAGAAAGCCGAAGCGGCCGACCGTCTCTCGACGGCCGACCGCTTTCGGAATGGAGGCGCAGGGAATCGAACCCTGGTCCGAATCAGCTTCCAGCAGAACCACTACGTGTGTAGGCCGATTTTCTTACCCTAGCCCGACGCCGGCTACCGGCCAGCCTTCGTCGACCCGAGCTCTCCTGAATCTCACCCGCATCGCGAGAGCGTCGCTACGGGCCAGCCTGGATTTTCGGTCCGGTATGGGGCGCCCCAGGCAGGGCTCCTTTCACCGGTGGTGCGTAAGCGAGCTTAGCTCAGCTTAGGCAGCCATCGCCAATTCAGTGTTGGCAGATAATGTTTTCCAAGGGTTTTACCAGGTGCTTGGAACCTGGACACGCGTTTCCACCTTCATCTAACCCGTCGAAACCAGTCGCCCCCTCTAAGGGACCGATCTATCTACGATAACCACTTACCCGATCCGAATCAAGATGCCACCTGAGGTCACGCACGGTAAATGACCACACAACAATGACTTACTACGCCTCATCTCGACCAGTTCTCCGACCCAGCCACCCCCGCCGTCGGAACCAAACGGCGATCGCGAGACTGACTCCCGCCATGACCACCAGCACCGCCGGGTATCCCCAAGGGTGCTGCAGCTCCGGCATCCACTGGAAGTTCATCCCATAAATACCGACGATGAACGTGAGCGGCAGGAAGAAGGCCGAGAAAACCGTGAGAACCCGCATCACCTCGCCGGCGCGCTGCGACGCCAGCGACACGTGGAGACTCTGCAGGTTGTTCACCTCGTCCAGCAGTTGCTCGGCGTAGAAGAAATAGCTCTCGGCGCTCTCCTTGACGTCCTGGAACACCGCCCCGCTCCGTTCCTGCACCGGCACCAGGCGCTGAATGACCGAGTTGGTCTGCCAGAGCAGCCGCTTGATCAGCCCGACCCGCCGTTTGACGCCGTGGACCGCCTGCAGATCCGGCGCCGGCATGTGAAGACTCATCAGCGCGTCCTCGCAGCTGTCCAGCGTCCGTTCGGCGACGTCGAGTGGCGCCTCGAACGAGTCGAGTGCCGCGTTGATGATGAAGCCGAGGATCCGGGTCTCGTGCAGCGTGCCGGCGCCGGACCAATGGGCGAACTGATCCCGTGCCGCATGGACCGCCGGCAGGTCGACCCGGTGGATCGTGATGACCAGGCCCGCGCGATAGTAGATGGCGATCTTCCGCGTGATGTCCTGGATCGTCCCCCCGGTCGGAGGGCTGTTGGAATCGAAGACCCGGAGGATGAGGAAGGTGGTGTCGCCCATCCGCTCGACCTTGGGCAGGTGCCACGGATCGAGGCAATCCTCCACCGACATGGAATGAAAGCCGAACTCCCGGGCCAGCTCGGTGAGCTCGGCCCGGTCGGGGGCAATCACGTCGATCCAGGTAAGCGGCGGGTCGGCGGCCTCCAGCACGGTCTGCCGCATCGTCAGAACGCCGTTCCGCCCGGCCAGGTTGTGATGCCTCGCACCAGCGGAACCAGCTTCTGATCGATCTGGTCGGCCAGCGCGCTCGGACGGGAGCGATTGATCAGAATCGCCATGAGGACGCCGTTAGGCAGCCGGGTGACGTATCCGTCTCCCCCCACCTGCGCCCCGGAATGGAACCAGCGCAACCCCGCGCCCTCGGCCGCTACCTGCCAACCGAGCGAATAGTAGGCGCCGGTGGTGCCGGGCCAGACCGCCGCATCACGCGCTGTCATCGTGGTAATCGTCGCGGCCGACAACAGGTCGGCGTGGGCGCCCGGGAATCCATCGACCACCGACATCCAGCGCACCATGTCCGTAGCGGACGCGACCCAGGAGCCGGATGCTTCCGCGTACTCCTGCTCGGGCGAGACGTCGCACCACGGCCCATTGCCGTACATCCCGGTGATGACCGGAAGCGGCGAGTAACAGGTGACTTCGAGCGGATCACGGAGCGAAAGCGGGGTTCGGCCGAGCCGCATCGTGGTCACGCCGGCCGGCGTGAGGATCGCGTCCTTCACATATGTTTCGTACGGCTGGCCGGAAGCCTTCTCGATCAGCCGGCCCATCACCTGATAACCGTAGTTGTTGTAGGCGTGCTCGGTGCCCGGATTCGTCGCGAGTGCGACACCGCGGCCGTACCGGGCGACCTCGAGCGGGTCGAGCACCCCATCCTGCCAGACCGCGCGCCAGATGGCGTCATCGATGCTGCGATCCCCATGCCAGCCGGCCGAATGCTGCAACAGGTCGCGCAGCGTGACGTCCGCCAGCCGCGGATCCTCGGTCTGCCCGGGAAGCAGCGGGATCTCGCTCTGGAGCAGCACGAACGGCCTGTCGTCGAGGGCGAGCTTCCCTTCCTGCACCAGCCGCAGTATCGCGACCGCCGTGAGCGGCTTCGAGGTGCTGCCGATCCGGTACATCTGGTCGGGTTGGGCGACGCGTTTCGTGGTCGTGTCGGCATAGCCGTAGGCGCGGGCGAAGAGCAGTTCCCCATTCCGCGCGATGGCCACCGACACGGCGGGAATGTTGGTGCGGACGAGTTCGCCGATCACGACGCTGTCGATTGCCGCCAGGCTGGCCACCCGGGCCCCGCCACCTGCCTTGATGGTCAGCGCCGCGGTTCGGGTGAGCGACCCGGCCGAGACGGTGATCTCCACCTGCCCCGGCGCGTTGGCAGTGATGATCCCGCCGGACGACACGCTCGCAACCGTAGAGTTATCGGTCTCGAAGGACACCGTTGCTTCCGGCACTGGTCGGCCACCGTTGTCCACCACCAGCGCAGCGAGGTGCAGCGTGTCGTCAAGCAGCAGATACGAGCTGCTGTAGGTCAACTGGACCGCCGCAGGAACGAGCTGGACGACCACGTCCGCCGTTCCGCTTCGGCCCTCGGATGCAGCCGTAATGGTCGCAGTGCCGGCGCCCTGGGCCGTTACCAGACCGGCACCAGACACCGTGGCGATTGCTGCGCTGCTCGTACTCCAGGTCACGGTCCGGCCGGTCAGGGCCGTCCCCCCGGCATCCCGCACCACCGCTGACAGAGCCCGGGTTTGACCGCCGGCGAGGGGGGTGGTCGAGTTGCCCGTGATCTCGACCGATGCAACGGCCGGCGGCGGAGGTGGTGGAGGCGGCGGCGGTGGCGGCGGGGCGATCGGGTCGCCACCACCACCGCAGGCAAGGAGACCAACGGCAACCAACCCGGCGGAGAGGTGTCGGAACGAGCGAAACATCGCGCAATCCTTGAGAAAGTGTTCCTCGTGAGTCGATCAAACGCCGATAGTGCTTGCCTCGAGATACTCGCGGAAAATCGCTTCGGCCGCAGCCATGGACTCGACCTGGAACAACCGTTCGCGAAGCGACGACGCCTGAGGCAACCCCTTGGTGTACCAGCCCAGATGTTTGCGGAACTCGATCACCGTCCGACGCGAATCGCCCTGGAGCCGGAGCGCAAGCTCGGCGTGGCGAAGCGCGACCTCGAACCGTTCGGCCGGCGAGGGGCGACGGACCTCGACGGCCCCGTCGAGGAGCGCCCGCCCCTGTTCGAACAGCCACGGATTGCCGAACGAGCCGCGGCCGATCATGATCGCTGCGCAACCGGTATGTTCTTTCATCCGGACCAGATCCGCCGGCGACTCGATATCTCCATTGCCGATGACGGGAATCTCGAGCGCCTCGACCACCCGGGCGATCTCATCCCAGTTGGCCTTCCCGGAAAACATCTGGGTCCGGGTCCGGGCGTGCAGCGTAAACGCCTTGGCGCCGGCATCCTGCATCCGAAGCGCAATCTCGACCGGCTGGCGGGTATCCTCGCTCCATCCGCTTCTGGTCTTGACCGTGACGGGCAGGTGCGTGGCAGCGACGGCAGCTCGGATAATGGCCGAGACCAGCTCCATATCACGGAGACAGCCCGACCCGCCGTTCCGCTGGACCACCTTCTTGACCGGGCAGCCGAAGTTGATGTCGATGAAATCCGGGGCGTACTCGGCCGTTACGATCTCGGTCGCCCGCGCCATCGCGTCCGGGTCGGCGCCGTAGATCTGCACGCCGAGCGGGCGCTCGATTTCCTCGAACTCGCACCCCTCCAGCGTGGCTCGGATGCCGCGACGGATTGCCTCCGCCGCCAGAAACTCCGTCATCAGGACGTCAGCGCCAAACTGCCGGCAAATCTGCCGGAAGGGAGCCTCTGACACCCCAGCCATCGGGGCCAGGATCAGCGGGGTCTCGATCGACCTGGCGTAGGGTAACCGCATGGTTTAAAACTACTTGCGCGTCGGTCCCTGGGCCAGAGCCAGGGCAACCAGGCAGCCGATCAGCACCACGCTGAACTCCGCCCCGTTGCGGCCCAGCCCGACCACGAACCATCCCTCACGCGCATGGACCAGGGCAATACCCGCGGCCAGCTGCCCGGCAAAGATCCATGCGATCGGTCGCACAAAACGGCCGAGCCAGAGTGCGATGCCACCGAGCACCTCAAAAATCGAGATTGCCCATGCCACCCCTAGGCCCATCGGGATGCCCTGCTGGTCGAGAAAGCCGCCGAACCCCGTCACACCGTCATGGGCGATGCGGGCAACGCCATGGATCAGTAAGGTTGCCGCCACGACCCGGCGGATCAGACTCAGCGATTGCGCGGCGGACAGCGCCATGGAATCCTCGGCGAGGCAAGAAGTGGAATGTGTTACGAACCCTTGCGCAGGATGCGGGTTGGAACCCTTCCGGATTCCCGAAGAGAATCATAGACTTCCCCCCGCATGCGGCTACGTGACTTTTTCGATCCTCGAGCAATTTCGCTCGATCTCAACGGTACCGACAGGGATGCGGTGCTGGCAGAGATGGTCCATCTGCTGGGGATCGAGCCGCGTTCCCATGGCACCGTGCTTCGACTGGTGCAGCGCCGGGAACAGTTGGGTTCCACCGGCATCGGACGTGGCGTGGCCGTGCCCCATTGCCGCACCCTCGCAGTAAACCGCCTTCGCGTTGCCTATGGCCGCCATCAGCGCGGCATCGACTTCAATTCAATCGATCAGAAGCCGGTCAACAACGTCTTCCTGATCGTGGCCCCGCCTTCCGAAGTGGCCAACCAGTACCTGCCGGTACTCGGCAAGATAGCGCAGCTTGCTAAGGATCCCGACGTTCCTCTCCGCTTGAGCCGGTTGACGTCGGTCGAGGAGCTTTTCTCGCTCCTCGACCTCAAGACTTCTTAAGAGTGACCTGGCAGCGCGCTCGGATCCCCGCCGGCATCTGGGCGCTGGGATTCGTTTCGATACTGATGGATATCTCGTCAGAGATCATCCACGCCCTGCTTCCCGTCTATCTGGTGACCGTGCTGGGCGCTTCGATGCAAACCGTCGGCCTCATCGAAGGTATTGCCGAAGCCACCGCCTCAACCACCAAGATCTTCTCCGGTGCGCTGAGCGACCGGCTCGGCAAACGGAAGCTGCTGACCGTCATCGGCTATGGCCTGGCCGCGCTGACCAAGCCGATCTTTGCCCTGGCTCCAACCATTGGGTGGCTGGTCGGCGCCCGCTTCATCGATCGGATCGGGAAAGGTATCCGAGGCGCGCCGCGCGACGCCCTGATTGCCGACATAGCGCCAGCCAATCTGCGCGGCGCAAGCTTCGGTCTGCGCCAGTCGCTGGACACGCTGGGAGCCTTCCTGGGGCCGCTCCTGGCCATCGGGCTGATGTGGTGGACGGGCAACCACTACGTCATTGCAGGGGCGCTATGGGATGCCAGCGGACCGCAAGGAACCTTCTTTGCGGGGGCGGCGTTTGCCACGGCTACGGCTGGAGCACTGTTCGCTGCGCGGAGCCGGATTCGCTCGCCTGCGTAATCCTAACGGCCTACTCCTCCCATTCGACGTTCCCGTCGACCCCGATCAGCTGCCCGGAAAT
>CAZUES010000008.1:14947-17491 GCA_964619465.1 uncultured Gemmatimonas sp. | reverse complement strand
CGGCCTACTCCTCCCATTCGACGTTCCCGTCGACCCCGATCAGCTGCCCGGAAATTCGGGCTCCTCCCGGTGAGGCCAGGAACTCGATCATCGCCGCAATGTCGTCGGGTTCAACCATGGTGCGCATCGAGATGTAGCGCAGCAGCGACCGCTCGTACTCGGCGGCCGGAACGCCGAGTGCCTCTGCCTTTGCGGCAACGACCCGTTCGATCCTGGGTCCGCGAATAGCACCCGGAAGAATGGCGTTGACACGGATCCCGAACGGGCCGAGTTCCCGGGCCAGGTTGGTCGTCAGGCTCAGTACCGCTCCCTTGGAAACCACATAGGGCAACCGCAGCGGCAACCCAACCTTGGCACTGCCGGACGAGATGTTGACGATGAGCCCGCTCCCCTGCCGTTTCATGCCGGGAATGGCCGCTCGGGCAAACAGAAAGTGACTCGTCAGGTTGGCACGGAGGCAGGCATCCCACTGGTCGAGCGTCACATCCTCGGCCGCCGCCGTCGGGCCGGCGATTCCGACGTTATTGACCAGCACATCGAGGCCGCCCAAATGGCTGGCCACCGCGTCGAAGACGGCTCCGACCTCCGACTCGACACCGGCATCGGCCGGCACTGCGACGATCCCGTCGGATTCGTTCGCAAGCTGCGCAACGGCGGCACCATCGATATCGCAGGCCACCACCCGCGCACCTGCAGCTTGAAACCGTCGAGCCACGACTCTGCCGAGCCCACCTCCGGCTGCCGTGACCAGAACGCGCAGCGGCGGTGCCGTAGTCGAATCCGCCGTCATGGTTTCCGAGCTATTCCCATTCGATCGTAGCCGGCGGCTTCGAGCTCACATCATAGACGACCCGATTGACGCCACGCACCTCGTTGGCAATCCGGTTGGAAATCCGCGCCATGACATCCGGCGGGAAGGGATACCAATCTGCCGTCATTCCGTCGCGGCTCGTGACCGCCCGGAGAGCGACTACCTGATCGTAGGTTCGCCCGTCTCCCTGCACACCGACCGAGCGGATCGGCAGCAGCACGGCAAAGGCCTGCCAGATCTCATCGTAGAGGTCGGCCGCCCGAATCTCTTCGAGGTAGATCGCATCGGCCAGGCGGAGCGTCTCGAGTGACGGACCGGTGATTTCGCCCAGGATCCGAATCGCCAGCCCGGGGCCGGGAAAAGGGTGTCGCCCGACGATTTCCTCCGGCAAGCCCAGCTCCCTGCCGACCGAGCGCACTTCGTCTTTGAAGAGTTCGCGCAGCGGCTCGACCAGCGCAAAAGGCAGCCGTTCGGGAAGCCCGCCCACGTTATGATGGCTCTTGATGGTGACCGACGGCCCGCCGGTCGGCGAGACCGATTCGATCACGTCGGGATAGAGGGTGCCCTGGACCAGAAAGCCGACCCCCTCTCCGACTTCCTTGGCCGCCTGTTCGAAGACATCGATGAAGGTGTGGCCGATGACTCGCCGCTTCTGCTCGGGATCGGTCACCCCATCGAGCAACCGCAAGAACTGCTCACTGGCATCGACGACACGAAGATCGATGCCCAGGTGACGACGGAAGGTCTGCTCCACCTGTTCGCGCTCATGCAGTCTGAGCAGCCCGTGATCGACGAAGATACAGGTCAGGCGATCTCCCACGGCCCGATGCACCAGTGCCGCGGCAACCGCCGAATCGACGCCGCCCGACAGGCCGCAAATGACTCGTGATGTCTCACCCGTCTGCGCCCGTACCTTGGCCACTTCCGTCTCGATGAAATGGGCCGAGGTCCAATCCGGGCTGCAACCGCAGATGTCGAAGAGAAACGCGTTCAGGATCTCTCCACCGCGAGCCGTATGCGCCACCTCCGGATGGAACTGCACGGCATACAGCGGCTTCTGCTCGTGCTCGATTCCGGCAACGGGACAGTTGTCGCTCGACGCCGTCAGCTGATAGCCGGGCGGCACCGCATCGACATGGTCGCCATGGCTCATCCAGACCGTGGTCGCTTCGCCGGTTTGGAAGCCGCCGAAGAGCTTACCCCCCTCTACCCTGATCTGGGCCCGGCCATACTCGCGTCGGCCGGCCGGGACCACGGTGCCCCCCGCCAGCTGCGCCATGATCTGCATGCCGTAGCAGAGCCCGAGCACCGGCACTCCCAGTTCGAGCAGACCCTGCGGAGCAGTCGGCGCCCCCTCATCGTAGACCGAGTTTGGCCCTCCCGAGAGGATGATGCCTTTGGGATCCCATGCTTTGATCCATTCGAGGCTGCGGGTGGGCGGATGGATCTCGCAGTAGACGTGCGCCTCGCGCACCCGGCGCGCAATCAGCTGCGTAAACTGGGATCCGAAGTCCAGGATGAGAATTGCGTTCTTACTCACGGGCAACCTGTTACGGTAACGGCTCGACGACCTCGTCGCTGAACAGCGCGTCGATCGTCTCGCGCGGGCGGGCAATAGCGTACCGGCCACGGTCGACCAGCACCTCCGGCGCCCGGGGCCTGGTGTTGTAGTTGGAAGACATCACGGCGCCGTAGGCACCGGCACAGAGGATCGCGATCCGTTCGCCCGGCTG
>CAZUES010000008.1:0-14847 GCA_964619465.1 uncultured Gemmatimonas sp. | reverse complement strand
GGATGCGTCTCGGCCGCCACGTCGGGATTGACTCGAATACCCAGTCGGATCGGCACTTCGCTGGCGCGGCGGGCCGCAATCCGTTCGAGCACCGTCATCTCTTCGGGAGCCTCGATATTGATGCTTCCGATCCGCGCCTCGACTGCGGCCTCGAGTTCCTCCTCCGACTTGCCCACGCCGCTGAATACGATCAAACGCGGATCGAAGCCGGCCCGCAACGCCCGACGAAGTTCGCCTCCCGATACGATGTCGGCTCCGGCACCGACCTGCTCGAGCAGGTGCAGGACGGCAAGGTTCGAGTTTGCCTTGACGGCGTAGTGGATTTCGTGCGGGATATCCCGGAACGCCGAACTCAGCGCCTGGAATCGTTCCCGAATCGGAGCCGCGTGATAGACATACGCGGGAGTGCCGACGTCGGCTGCGATGGAATCGAGCGAGACTCCGCCCAAGCGCAGCACACCGTGCCCGTCACGTTCGAGGCCGGCGTCGGCAAACAGCGGAATCGGATCGACCGGCGCGTCATGAGCGCCCCGGGTAACCAGTATGCTCAATACGCCCTCGCAAAGACGACTTCGGCCGTCGCTCGCTCCCCGGTCCAGATACAGGTCGACGGCGGTGTGGCCGACCGGAACTCCGGATCCGGAATGACGCGGATGGTGGCTTTGGTCACTTCCTTGATTTCGGCCTCGACCGCCGGATCTCCGCACCAACCGGCGTAGACCATCCCCCCACCGTTTTCCAGGTAGTCGATGAATTCCTGCTTGCTCTTGGGACCGCGAAGCGTCGCGGCCTCGCGCCGCGTCCGCGCCGTATCGAGCAGGGCGCGCTGCATGGCATCGATCTCGCCGTGCAAGCGTCCACCGAGCCCGGCCAGCGGCAGGGATGCCTTGGGACCGCCCAACCTTCGGGCCAGCATCACGGAACTGGAGGCAAGATCGCGGGGGCCAATCTCGACCCGGAACGGCACCCCTCGTCCCTCCCACTCGTAGTACTTGGCGCCCGGCTTGATTCCCTCACGCGTGTCGACCATGACGCGCAGATCCTGCGCCTTGAGTTCCGCGGCAAGCCGGGTCGCAGCTTCGAACACCGTCGCCCGCTCCGCATCGGTCTTGTAGATCGGAACGATGACCACCTGCCATTGCGCCAACCGCGGCGGACAGACGAAGCCCGCATCGTCACTGTGCGCCATGATCATCCCGCCGATCATTCGCGTCGAAGAACCCCAAGAGGTGTTCCAGACATGCTCGAGGCCGCCATCCGCAGTCTGGTAGGTGATGTCGAACGCCTTGGCAAAGTTCTGACCGAGATTGTGGCTGGTCGCGAGCTGCAAGGCTTTGTTGTCCTGCATCAGGCCTTCGAGCGCGTAGGTTCGCAGCGCGCCGGCGAACTTCTCGCTCTCGCTCTTGCGTCCCGTGATAACCGGAATGGCCAGGTAATCTTCCTGGAAGCGCCGGTAGATCTGCAGGATCTCGAGCGTCTTTGCCTCCGCGTCGTCCTCGGTGGCGTGCGCGGTATGCCCCTCCTGCCAGAGGAACTCGGTGGTCCGAAGGAACAACCTGGTCCGCAGTTCCCAGCGGACCACATTGCACCACTGATTGAGCAGCATGGGCAGGTCGCGATGACTCTGGATCCACTTGGCCATCATCGAGCCGATGATCGTTTCCGATGTCGGCCGGATCACCAGCGGCTCCTCGAGCTCCTTACCGCCGCCGTGGGTGACCACCGCCGTCTCGGGCGCAAAGCCCTCGACGTGCTCCGCCTCCTTGGCGAGGAAGCTCTGCGGAATGAAGAGCGGGAAGTAGGCGTTCTGTACGCCAGTGTCTTTGAACATGCGGTCGAGCGCCGACTGCATGTGCTCCCAGACCGCATAGCCGTTGGGACGAATCACCATGCAGCCGCGCACCGGGCTGTAATCGGCCAATTCGGCGCGGGCGATCAGTTCGTTGTACCAGGCGCTGAAGTCCTGCGCCCGAGTGGTGAGTGCCTTGTTGTCCGCCATGATTGTCCCTTATCTCTCGATCGCAGCTGCGACCTTGGTAATTCCCATTCCGTCGAGCGCCTCCGGTAGGCGAGCCGGCTCGATGGCCGACTGCGACCCCGCCGAAAGATCTTTGAGTACCACTTGTCCCCGAGCCCGGTCGTCGGGTCCGATCACTACCACGGCACGGACGCCACGAGCGTCGGCCAGTTTGAGCTGTTTGCCGACCGCCTGCTCCGCAAAGGAGAACTCGACCCGGAACCCCGCGTCCCGCAACTGGTGCGTCAGCGCCAGAACATGGGGACGGTCATCGGCCGTTACCTGCGCCACGAAGACATCCGCACTGGCGCCCGCCCCCGGCAGGAGGCCGCGTTCCCGCAGCAACTCGGCGAGCACGACGTCGCCCATTCCGAAGCCGAGCGCGGGAAGGTCGACGCCACCCAGCGCCTGCAACAGATTGTCGTAACGGCCGCCGCCGCAAATGGCGCGCAGCGACCGCTTGGCATCGAACAGCTCGAACACGGTGCCGGTGTAGTAAGCGAGCCCCCGAACGATGGTCAGATCGAGATCGAGAAAGCCGCCCAGTCCCATCGCCTCGAGCGCCCGCCAGCTGGTACGAAGCGGCTCAGCATCGGTGCCCAGCTCCGGAAAGGCCTGATCGAGCGCCTCCCAGCCGGTAATGGCCGCGAGCCCCCTCAACCGGGTCAGCACCGCATCGTCGACGCCTTCAGCCCGCAGGGCGGCTTCCCGCGCGGCATATTCGTTCCGGCCCAGCTTGTCGAGTGCCTGGAACGCCAGCAATCGCTGCGCATCGGACAAGCCGAGGCTCGTCAGAATGCCGGTCAGCAGGCGCCGGTCGGAAATCCGCACCCGGACATCCGCTTCGGTCAAGCCGAGTTCGCGCATCACGTCGATGCAAAGCGCCACGATCTCAGCGTCCGCCAGCGGCCCTGCCTCGCCGATCAGGTCGCAGTTGAGCTGGAAGTGCTCGCGGAGACGGCCGCGCTGCTGCCGTTCATAGCGGAACAGCTGCGGGATCGAAAACCACCGGATCGGTTTCTTGAGCGCAGCGGCCTTGGGCGCCACCATCCGCGCCAACGTCGGCGTCATCTCGGGCCGGAGGGCGACCTCCCGATCGCCCTTGTCCCGGAAATTGTAGAGCTGACCGACGATCTCGTCGCCGCTCTTCCGAGTATAGAGTTCCAGCGACTCGAGCGGCGGACCATCATACTCCTGAAAGCCGTACCGGAGGGCCACGCGCCGCATCGCCCCGAAGAGGTGCGACCGAGCAGCGAGATCATCTGGATGGAAGTCACGGAAGCCGGGGAGGGCCTGTATCGCCATGCCACAATATAGACGGGGGAACCCCGGTTATGGACGGCAGAGCGTCAGGCGAAACCCAGCGCCGCCATGACGTCGCCCACGGTGTGAAACGACCCTGTCACCAGCACCGTGCCCGCTCCGCGCTGGACCTCCGCCAGGGCCGAGGGAAAGTCCTCGATCAGGCGCCAGCGGGCCTGCTGCATCGGGCGATCAGTCCGGTCGAGCCAGTTCCGGAGCCAGTCCAGATCCCACTTCCGGGTATCTGCGGACGGCGCCACCGTCAGGATACCCTGGTCGACGACCCGGTCGAGTTCGACCAGCATTGCCGGCCACTCCTTGTCGCCTAGAATCGAGACCAGGGCATGCACCGGGCGTGGAGGGGGCTGGTCGCCCAAGGCTCGCACCAGCGCCCGGACCCCGTCCGGGTTGTGGGCGACGTCGAAAAGCCACTTGCCCCTTCGATCGAGCCGGCCCGGAACGAACGCCGACGCAAACCCAAGGGCCGTGGCCTCGAGGGGCGGCCGGTACGGAGCCGGAAGGGCCTCGAGCATGGCCGCCGCCACCGCGGCGTTGCGTCGCTGGTGCGGACCCGCCAGCCCAAGCGGGCCATCCCACACGTCCTGGAGAGGCACCAGGCGGATCTCAGGACGGGCCGACGGATCAAGCGACTGCACCGCCCGGGCGGCCTCGGACGCCAGCACTGCCACGACCGCCGGATCCTCTTCGCCAATGACGAACGGAGCCCCTGGCTTGGCAATCCAGGCCTTTTCCGTGGCAATCCGCTCGAGCGTGTCGCCCAGGTATTTCTGGTGGTCCATCGCGATCTTGGTGATGCCACTGACCAGGGGCTGCACCACGTTGGTGCTGTCCAGCCGTCCCCCCAGACCGACCTCGATCACCGCAATCTCGGCCCCGCGCGCAGCCAGATCCGCAAAGGCGATGGCCGTGGACACCTCGAAGAAGGTGGCGCCCTCCGCCTCGATTAACGGCCGGAGCCGGTTGGTCCACATGGCCACGGCCGCTTCCGAGATCGGCACCCCATCGACCGTGATGCGCTCGCGGAAGTCGACCAGATGCGGCGACGTGTAGGTTCCGACCCGCCAGCCGGCAGCCGCCAACGCGGAGGCCATCAGGGCGGTGACACTGCCCTTCCCGTTGGTTCCGCCGACGTGCACGACCCGCATCACATGATGCGGGTTCCCGAGCGCCTCGAGCAAAAGCTCGGTGCGCTCCAGGCCAAACTTGATGGCGGTGGTTCTGGGAAAGAGAAACTCGATGGCTTCTCGGTAGCTCTGCTGAGCGGCCCCGACCCCCGGGCTCGCGGGTTCGCTCACCCCTCGGCCCTCGGCCCTCCAGCAGCAGCCTCGATCTTGTGCCCGAGCATGTGACGGAACAGCCGGGTGATCGTCTCGCGGAGTGAGCCCCGCGGCACCACATCGTCGATCTGACCGTGGTCCAGCAGAAACTCCGCCGTCTGAAACCCTTCGGGAAGATCCTGCCCGATGGTCTGTTTGATGACCCGCTGTCCCGCAAACCCGATTACCGCACCCGGCTCGGCAAAGATGACATCACCCTGCATTGCGAAGCTCGCTGAGACGCCGCCCGTAGTCGGGTTGGTCAGCACGGTCAGGAAGGGCACGCCCTCGCGCTTGACCTCCGCGATTGCCGCCGAGGTCTTGGCCATTTGCATCAGGGAGAAGACGCCCTCCTGCATCCGGGCGCCGCCCGAGCAGCAGACCAAAATGAGGGGAACTCCCTTGTCGGCAGAACGACGCGCCAGGCGGGCAATCCGCTCACCGACCACCGACCCCATCGACCCGCCCATGAAGGCAAAATTCATCACGCCGAGATGAATCGGAATCGACTCGAGCCGAGCCAAACCGGTATACATCGCGTCGAGCTGCCCGGTCTTGGCCTGCGACAGCTTAGTACGATCGGGGTAGTTTTCGAAGGAAAGCGGGTCGAGCGCGCGGAGATTGGCGTTCAGCTCGCGCCAGGTACCCGCGTCGGTTAACAGCTCGATGTACTCCTCCGCCGTGAACCGACGGTGGTGGCCGCAAGCCGGGCACACGTTGAGAGCCCGCTCGAACCGTTCCCGAATATCGACGTGATCACACGCCTCGCACTTGTCCCATGCGTCTTTCGGGATCTCGAGCCGGGCGCGCTGAGACGCCCGAGGCTTCCGTTCTTTTCTAAACCAGGCCATCGCCGCCATCGGGTCGCAAGGAGAGCGTCTCCATTGAGGAAATCAACCGGTGGAATCTGGCTGCCGGGGCCGGTTCGCGCCAGACCTTGACAGCTAACTTACTACTACGTCTCGACATAGCCACTCAGCCGGGAGTCCCAGGCCACCCGAAAGACGAGCCCCATGGAGAGCCCGCACGCCAGAATGAACGAACCGCCGTAGGAGAAGAAGGGCAGCGGAATTCCGGTGATCGGCATCAGGTTGATGGTCATCCCCACGTTCTCGAACACGTGAGTAACCAGCATTCCCAGCACCCCGAAAACCACCAGGCTGCTGAAGGTGTCGGTCGCGCGGCGGGCCACCCGAAGCAGGATCATGAACAGGGTAAAGAAGAGCGCCAACGCCACCAGGACGCCGACGAAGCCCATTTCTTCTCCCACCACCGAGAAGATGAAGTCGGTCGGCTGCTCGGGCAGAAAGGCCAGCCGTTTCTGTGGCCCGTCGAGCCAGCCGTTGCCGAACCAGCCTCCCGAACCAATAGCCACCTTCGACTGAATCGCCTGGTACCCGGAATTGACCGGATCGGCAGCCGGATTGAGGAAGGACACCAGACGCAGCTGTTGATGGGGTTTGAGGCGATCCCACAACATGATCGCGAGGACTCCCATCGCCGCGTTGACGAGCCAGATGAAGACGCCTTCGCTCACGTAGGTACGCCAGACCAGCAGCAACACGGTCAGGAGAACGATCCATCCGGCCCACCAGACCGTATTCGCCGCCAGGAGCAGGCTGATCATGGGCGAGGCCAGCAGCAACAGCAGGGAGGGCCGAACGCCGCCCCAGAACAGCATGGCAAAGAGAATGCCGATGAACACCATGGCGCTGCCCAGGTCCGGCTGACGCAACACCAGCAGAAAAGGGACGCCGGCAATCACCCCAGGGGTCACCAAGTCCCGGAGCGTCGCCGGTGCGTGCCTCAGGCCCGACAGATAGCGGGCCAGGAGCAGCACCGTGCCCAGCTTGGCCAATTCGACCGGTTGCCCGATCCGAACCCCGCCGATCGCAAGCCAGCTCTTACTGCTCGCCGCCGTTCCCGCCCCCGTTCCGACCAGCAATGTGACGAGGAGGAGCGCCAGGCCCAGCCCATAGAGCAGCGGGGCGCTCCATTCGAGCAGCCGAAAGGACACCCGAAAGGAAATAGCCGCGCCGATGGCGGCCACGACCATCCAGCCGGTTTGACGAATCCAGGCTCGCTCCGCAAACGAAGGCACATCGGTCTGCCCGGCCGAGTACACCATGGCAAGGCCGTACCCGCAGAGC
Organism: uncultured Gemmatimonas sp.; assembly: GCA_964619465.1. Classification (GTDB taxonomy): domain Bacteria; phylum Gemmatimonadota; class Gemmatimonadetes; order Gemmatimonadales; family GWC2-71-9; genus SHZU01. The sequence goes on along the minus strand of CAZUES010000008.1, from coordinate 8,041 downwards.
AGAATCAGGGTGATAATCAGCGGCCGATCGAGGTTGGTCCGCATTACGGCTCGCGCACCGGCCCAGTCGAGTCCTCCGGCAGCTCCGATATCGTGGTCGCCGAATCGGCCTGAATGGTGACCCGGACCTCCACATCCTTGAGGGAGGGGTCGAGATTCTGCAGGTAGCGCCGGATCACTTTGACGACGAAGGGCGCCACGCCGGACCCGTGCTTGGCAAACTCCATGATGGCGCCGACCACGATCTTGGGATCGTCCGCCGGCGCAAAGGCGACGAACCAGCCGTGATCGTCGCCGTGCGGATTCTGGGCCGTTCCCGTCTTGCCGCCGACCCGGATGTCGCGACCGCCGCTCCGGGCAGCGGTGCCGTGATCAACCACACCCTGCATGGCACTTCGCAAGCCGCGCAACTGTTCCTGCGACAGACCGAGCGAACGCTGCGCACCGACGGGCGGTTTGACGATGTAGGGCGTCGGAATGGCGCCATCCCCGGCCAGCGCGGCATAGAACCGGACCTGGCTCAGCAAGGTCTGGGTATTCTCTCCCTGTCCGATCACCAGATTGAGCGTCACCGCGTTACTCCAGCCGCGGGTACCGTACTGCCGGTCATAGTATGCGGTCGAAGGGGGAAAGATCGAACTGCGCTCCGACGCCAGGTCGATGCCCGTCGGCCGGCCGAGCCCCATGGCCGTGACTTCGCTGAGCAGATTCTCGAGGCCGATCTTCAAGCCCAGCTGGTAGAAGTACACGTTACAGCTGTTGGTAATCGCACCGGTCAGGTTGAGCGAGCCGTGACCGCTCCGCTTCCAGCAATGGAAGACGCGATTGCCGAACCGCAGTCCACCGGTGCAGGACTGCGGCATATGGGAGTCGAAGTCGACCAGGCCCCGTTTGAGCGCCACAGCCGCCGTCACCAGCTTGAACGGGGAGCCGGGAGGAAAGCTGCCGCGGACGGCTCGATTCAGGAGGGGGCGCGCTTCGTCCGTATTGAGGGAAGCCCATCGCTGCGAGGTGATCCCGCTGATAAACTCGTTGGGATCGAAATTCGGGGCCGAATACAATGTCAGCACTTCACCATCCGGCTGCATGGCAATCAGGGCCCCTCGGGTACCCGGTCGCTCCGCATTCCAGAGGCTGTCGGTAAAGAGCTGCAGATCGAGATCGATCGTCGTCCTGATCGGCTCGCCCGCGACCGGCTTGAGCGCCGGCGACTGGGTTTCGTCCCGCACCATTCTGCCGCGGGCATCGACCTCGACGAAGCTGACGCCCTCGATACCCCGAACGATCGAATCGTAGTGGAATTCGAGGCCATCCTTGCCCACCAGCGTACCCGCCTTGGCACCCGGGTACCGTTTCTTGTCGAGATCGTCGTCGGATACTTCGGTCACGTAGCCGACCAGGTGCGCAACCGCCGCGCCGCCGGAATAGGACCGACGCGGCTCGGTACGGACGACGAGCCCCGGCAACAGATACCGATGCTCCTCCAGCACCGCCACCGTTTCGAGGCTCGCGTTGGCAAAGACGAGCGCAGGCTGGAACGGCGCAATCTCGAAACGGCGGACCACCTGGGCTTCCAGATCGTCGCTGATCGGCACCAGCTTGCCGATCCGGCGTACCACGGCCCGGAGCGAGTCTTTGGTACTTTGGCCGGATCCGGTCCGCGCCACCAGACGCACGGTGAACCCCGGTGCGTTTTCAGCAATCGGAACCCCGTGCCGATCGAAAATGATCCCGCGCGGAGAGGCCAGCGTCAAACGCCGAAGACGATTGTTGGCCGATTGCCGGCGGAAGTCTTCGCTGCTCAGCACCTGCGCACGGAAAAAGGCCCCGACCAGGAGCAGAAAGACGACCGCCAGCACCCAAGTGGCAATGGCGCTCCGCTCACGCACCCGAAACGGATTGAACGTGTTGCTCATTCTTCCAGCCGGATTGCCAGCCACTCCCGAAACATCACGACCACGATTACTCCCGCCACGGCGGTTGCCAACGCCTGGATCGGCGACCAGATGAGGAGCGATTCCGCCAGGTCACCGGGCGTTGCCGAACTGGTGATCAATACAATCAGGTTGCGGATCCAAAGGCCAGCCGCAAACAGGCCGGCGTTGACCAGGAGGTTATCCGGAAAGAACACCGCGCGGCCCCAGGCGGCCAGGTACCCGACGATGGTATGCGCCAGGGCCCCGGCGCCAAACTGCGCCGGTGTCAGGATGTCGGCCGTGAGCCCGACGATGAAACCGACCACCGCAGCCGTTCCGGGGCGACTCCGAATCGCCACCAGCATCAGCGCGAGCATGATCAGATCGGGCCCCGCCCGGTCGCCGAACCAGGGACGAATGTAGAAATGCGCGGCAACCAGGATCGCCACCACAACCCCGACCCGCCAACGCTGCGCCCGACGGTTCATGCTCATGGTGTCGAATCCGCCTCGCCGATGGACAGGCGGTTGCTACTCCTGATCAGGTAGACCAGTACATGCGTCACATGAGCCGGGTTGGCCAGGGGGTTGAGGCGATAGACCCGCTCCCACCCCAGCTCCTCACGGCGAACACCCGCGACGCGACCGATCGGAATACCTTTGGGATACACCCCGGTCAGGCCGGAGGTCAGCACCTGCGTACCCACCGCGACGGTATCGCGATACGGTACCCCCCGCAGCTCGAGGAACGCCTCGTTGGCGCCCACATTCCCGATCGGAGCCGCAATACCCATCACGCTGCCGTCTTCCGTGACGGCCGCTACGGCAAAGTCCGGATGCGCCCACGACATCGCCACGGCGGAAGCCGCGTCCACGCTGATCACCAGACCGACCAGCCCTTCGGGCGACACCACGGGATCGCCGACCGCCACACCGGAGGCCCGCCCCACCCCGATCAACAGGGTCCGCCCGTCGGTGGGCAATGACTGTCGCAGTACCTCGGCGGCTACCGTCTGAAACCCGACCCGAGGCCGGAGATCGAGCAGGGCGCGAAGCTGCGCATTTTCGGAAGCCAGCCCCGCCAAAGACTGCGCAGCCAACGCCGCCGAATCGCGGGCTCCCGCAATGGCGCGCAGCCGCAACCGGCTGGTCCGCTGTTCTTCGGCGTTGGTTTGGATCCAGATGAGTGGGGCCAGGGCGGTCGATCGGATCCACGAGGCAAACGCCAGCGTCCACCGCGACGGCAGGGCCAGCGCCGTGAGCGACAGCACCAGGCACACCGCGAGAAGGAACGTATCGCTCCGGGACAGCGACCGGCCCAGGCTCGGCCTCATGTCACCTCGTCAGGACATTCCGATACTTGTCGTACTCGTCGAGAATCCGACCGGTACCGCGGACGACACACGTCAGGGGATCCTCATCGACGTGAATCGGCAGACCGGTTTCCTGCTGCAAGAGAAGATCGAGCCCGCGGATCAACGCGCCGCCGCCCGTCATGACAATGCCGCGGTCGACGATATCGGCCGCCAGCTCGGGCGGCGTAATCTCGAGGGCCCGGCGTACCGCATCGACGATCTGCTGGATCGGCTCCTGGACCGCCTCACGCACCTCGGTCGAGTGCACCCGAACCGTTTTCGGAATACCCGAAACCAGGTCGCGGCCCTTGACCTCCATCTCCCGCTCGTCGCCGGTCGGGTAGGCCGAGCCGATCTTGATCTTGATGGCCTCGGCAGTCGGCTCGCCAACCAGGAGGTTGTAGTTCTTCCGCATGAACTGGACGATCGCCTGATCGAGTTCGTCTCCGCCGGTGCGGATCGAGGTGTCACAGACGATGCCCGACAGCGCAATGACCGCGATCTCGGTCGTGCCGCCGCCGATATCGATGACCATGTTGCCGGTCGGCGTCTCGACCGGAAGGCCCACGCCGATTGCCGCAGCCATCGGCTCCGCAACCATGAAGACCGCCTTGGCCCCCGCCGTTTCGGCCGAGTCGCGCACGGCGCGGCGTTCCACCTCGGTGATCCCGGACGGCACCGCCACGATCACCATCGGTTTGACGTGGAAGAAATGCTTCGAGATGATGGTCCGCAGAAAATGGCGGAGCATCTTCTCGGTCCGTTCGAAATCGGCAATCACGCCGTCCTTGAGGGGACGAACGGCAATGATCCCTTCGGGGGTCCGCCCGAGCATTCGTTTGGCATCGAGCCCGAACGCCCTGGGTTCCCCGCTGACCCGGTCGATTGCCACCACCGACGGCTCGTTGAGGACGATCCCTTCGCCCTTGACGTAGACCAATGTGTTGGCTGTGCCGAGATCGACGGCGATCTCGTTCGCGGGTATGAGTGACTTGAATTTGAACGGAAACTTCATGAGATAGCTGACGCCCCCCGGCCGATGCGCAAGTTAATGTCCGGCAAGAACTTCGACAAGGCTGCACCAGCCGCCCTACGCCAGCCCCGGAGCTTGCCCGGGCCTGACAGGAGCGTTCAACAATGAAACGGCAGACTTATTTCAGGCCGGTGCTTCCGAAGCCGCCCTCACCACGCGACGTCGCTGGTAACGAATCAACCAGATCGAATTGCACCGGTTCGACCCGCCCCAGCACCAGCTGAGCGATCCGCATGCCACGGGTCACCTGGAAGGGTTCGTGGCCCAAATTGATCAGACCGACCTTGAGTTCGCCTCGGTAGTCCGAATCGATCGTCGCCGGGCTGTTGGGGAGGGTGATGCCGTGGTTGATGGCCAGGCCGGAGCGCGGCCGGAGCTGGATTTCGAACCCGGCCGGAATAGCCACCGCAAACCCGGTCCGGAATATCCGTCGTTCGCCGGGCGCCAGCGTGCCGTCCTCGGCCGATGCGAGATCCGCACCTGCCGAACCTGCCGTCTGCGGAGCTGGCACGGGAAGGTCCGCGCCGTGGGGGAGTCGCTGGATCTGAACAGTGGCCATGGTCGTCGATGCGCAGGAAGCGAAATAGAAGAGGAGACAGTCCGGCAGGAACCAAACGTCTCGTGCGCACCGACCGTCGGTACGCACGAGACGCGAGACAGGCTTAGAGTACCGCGCCGACTTCGACCAGCGGCAGACCGAACGCTTCCGCCACACCGGGGTAAACCACCTTGCCCTCGACCACGTTGAGGCCGAGCTGCAGCGACCGATCGCGGCGGCAGGCCTCCTGCCAGCCCAGCTTGGCCAGCGGAATGGCGTAGGGCAGCGTGGCGTTGGTCAGCGCGAGCGTCGAGGTCCGCGGCACGCCACCCGGCATGTTGGCCACGGCATAGTGCAGCACGCCGTCGACGAAGTAGATCGGATCCTCGTGGGTGGTCGGCTTGATGGTTTCGACACAGCCGCCCTGGTCGACCGCCACGTCGACGATGACCGCTCCCGGCTTCATCGTCTTGAGATCCTCGCGCCGAATCAGGCGTGGCGCCTTGGCACCCGGCAGCAGCACGGCGCCGACCACCAGGTCGGCACGCTGAATCGCCCCCAGGATGTTGTAACGGTTGGAATAGAGCGTCGTCACGTTGGCGGGCAGCACGTCGTCGAGATAGCGCAGCCGGTCGAGCGACAGGTCGAGAATGGTGACGTTGGCACCCATGCCGGCCGCCATCTTGGCCGCGTTGATGCCCACCACGCCGCCGCCCAGGATGATCACGTCGGCCGGCGGCACGCCGGGAACGCCGCCCAGCAGCACTCCGCGACCGCCATACACCTTCTCCAGGTACTTGGCCCCCTCCTGCACCGCCATCCGGCCGGCTACCTCGGACATCGGCGTCAAGAGCGGCAGTTCCCCGGTCGGCAACTGCACCGTCTCGTAGGCAATCGCAATCGCCCCGGAGTTGATGACCGCCCGCGTCAGCTCTTCAGCCGCGGCGAAATGGAAGTAGGTGTAGATGATCTGTCCGGCGCGCATCCGGGGCCACTCGACCGCGATCGGCTCCTTGACCTTCATGATCATATCGGCCTTGGCCCACACCTCGTCCGCGGTGTCGAGGATCTTGGCACCGGCGCCTACATAGTCTTCATCGGTGAAGCCGCTACCCAGCCCGGCTCCCTTCTCGATGTAGACCGTATTGCCCGCCTCCGTGAGTAACTCCGCACCAGCCGGGACCAACGCAATCCGATTCTCGTTGGTCTTGATCTCCTTCGGTACGCCGATGATCATGCCCGTCTCCACATCTCGCGACAAAGTTGGTTTACGTCCGGAGCGGCCAGAAGCCTCAGCCGCCCAACTGTACTACGGTCATCCGCTCGGGAGCCAGAAACTCCTCGGCCACCTGAAGCGCGTCCTCCCGGCTCACCCCGTCGATTGCCGCCAGGACTTCGTCCAATCTACGGTATCGATCGTCGTTGAGCACGAAACCCGCCAGCCGGTGCATTCGGCTCGACGGGTTTTCCAATGCCAGCATCAGCTGGCCCTGCAACTGTCGTTTGCCGTCGGCAAGTTCGGCGTTGCTCAGATCTCCGCAGGCCATCCGCTGAAGTTCCCCGGCAATCTCGATCCTGGCTTGCTGGGCCGTCGCGGGCTGGGAAGCCACGTAGATGCCCAACAAGCCAGCCGACCGGTAGGACTGCTGAAACGCATAGACCGCGTAGGCCAGCCCCAGCTGCTCCCGAACCTGCTGGAAGAGCCGGCTCGACATGCCGCCACCCAGCAGGTTCGCCAAAATGGCCAGAGCGTAGCGGCGCGGATCGCGCGACTGGAAGGTATCGGTCCCCAGCACCAGATGGACCTGCGCCGTGTCGCGCGGTACCATGGAAATCGCTCCACGCCGGGCGGGCATCGGATCCACGGGAGGGGTCCGCTCGCCGTCGAGCGAGGTGTCGAGCCACCCCTCCGCGGCCAGCTGATCCAGGAAGCGGTCATGGTCGATGTTGCCGGCCGCGGCAATGACGGCGTTGCGCGGATGGTACGCAGCGCGATGGAACGCCCTCAGATCGTCAGCCGTCAGCGCGCCTACCGTGTCCGGCGTGCCGAGAATCGAATAGCCGTACGGGTGCGACGGCCACAGCGCAGCAGACGCCAGATCGAAAATCAGATCGTCGGGCGTGTCCTCGACGCCTTTGATTTCTTCGAGGACGACGTTGCGCTCGAGCGCGAGATCCTCCGCACGCAACAGCGGGCGACGAACCAGATCGCTCAGGATCTCCACCGCGAGCGGAAGATCCTGATCGAGAACATGCGCCTGAAAGCTGGTATAGTCTCGGCTGGTATATGCGTCGAGGGCGCCGCCGCGCACTTCGAGCGCGTGGGCCAGTTCCTTGGCCGTCCGCCGCTCGGTTCCTTTGAACACCATGTGCTCGAGCAGATGGGCAATCCCCATCTGCTCGCGCCGCTCGTGACCACTCGCCGAGCGGAACCAGATGCCTGCCGCCACGGATCGGAGCCCCGGCAAGTGCTCGGTGAGCACCACGAGGCCGTTCGGTGCGGTGGTCTGGTAGAGCCGCTCGTCGAGTTGCTCCCGAGCCACGGTCACTCCTTGGGCAGGAGCGCTTTCCGCGACAACTTCATGCGGCCCCGATCATCGACCTCGAGGAGCTGAACCCGCACGATGTCGCCCTTCTTGACGACGTCTTCGGTCTTGTCGGTCCGACCGTGCTGCAGTTCGCTGATATGCAGCAATCCTTCGACGCCGGGCATGATTTCCACGAAGGCGCCGAACGCCGTCGTGCTCTTGACCGGCCCTTCGTAGACCTTCCCAACTTCGGGCTCGGCCACCAGCGCCGACACCATCTCGCGGGCCTTGTCGCCCGCCTCGCCGCCGACGGCCGCGATGGTCACGAGGCCCGAGTCCTCGATGCTGATCTTGGCGCCGGTGGCGTCCTGAATGCCCCGGATCGTCTTGCCCTTGGGACCGATCACGTCGCCGATCTTGTCAGGCTTGATCATCATCGTGAAGATCCGCGGCGCATGCTGCGACAGCTCCGGACGCGCCACAGCCAGCGTCTTGGTCATCTCGCCCAGGATATGCAGGCGGCCGCGGCGCGCCCGCTCGAGCGCATCCGACATGATCTCCAAGCTCAAGCCCGAGATCTTGATGTCCATCTGGATCGAGGTGATGCCCTTTTCGGTTCCGGCCACCTTGAAGTCCATGTCGCCCAGGTGATCCTCGGTGCCGAGAATGTCGG
>CAZUES010000007.1:0-146887 GCA_964619465.1 uncultured Gemmatimonas sp. | reverse complement strand
GGCGGAGACGGCGCCGGATAACGAGCAGTTCTGGCGAGCGCATTCCCTGTTGATGTGGTGCTGCCGATCTTTGCGCTCGCCAATGCCGGGGTTGCCATCACGCCCGACGTTTTCGTCGGACGTGAGCCGCTCGTCGTGGCGATCATGGCTGGCCTGTTGCTCGGCAAGCCGTTGGGCTTTGTTGTGCTTTCCGTTTTGTCCGTCCGCCTCGGCATTGCCCGGAAACCGGATCAGTACTCCTGGCGCCAGCTGGCCGGGGCAGGTGCCCTCGCGGGTATCGGGTTTACCATGTCACTGTTCATTGCCGGTCAAGCATTTCCCGATCCGGGCGATTTTGCTGCTGCGAAGATTGCCGTGTTCATCGCCTCGGTGCTGTCGGCCGTCCTGGGTGTTGCGGTGCTTTGGAATGCCGAAGAGTCATCGACCGGCGAGGCGACAAGCTGACGGAGCACCGGGTTGCCTAACGGGCAATCGGCAGTGCGAGAAGGACCGGTCCCGCCAGCGCGGTGCCCGGACGCCGCGCCCCCGCGTCATCATACTTTTCCCACTGGCTGTTGGCGACGTAGATGATCTGATTGCCGAGTACCGTCAGGATGGTGGGCTCGTCGGCCTGAGGCAGGTGGCGATCGACCACCCGGACTCGTGCGGTGGCGCCGTCGGCCCCCAGGTCGAAACGCACCACGCGCGGTGGGGCTACGCCATTCTGAATAGCGTAAAGGCTCGATCCCACCAGGACCATCCCATCGAGGCCGAGCGAGGTTCCTCCTCCCAGCAGGTCGACCCGCGTAACCGCGCGACTGCCGAGATCCAGGCGCAGCAAGCCATGCGAATAGTCGGCGAGATAGAGGTAGCGGCCGTCCGGGGTCGGTGCCAGGCCCTGCAGCGACCGGAACAGCGGGTCACGGATGGCCTCGAGCGTCCCGCCGCCGGGCGGAAGTCGGAACAGGATCGGGCTCCGCGAATCGGTCACGAAGACGTCGCCCGCGGGGCCGATGGCCAGGTCGCCCGGCAGGTGCGGTTCGCCGGCGGGCAGATCGAATCGATGGACCACCTTTCCGTCGTCGGGACCTACCGCGACAAGCGCAGCTAGCGACGTATCCGAGCTTCGGAAACCGGCCATCGTCGGCAGTCCGGCCGTCGTGAGCCAGAGGAGCTTGCGGGGCGCGTCGAAGCGGACCCCCATCACGGCTCCGAGGTCGGATCGGGCGCCGAGCCCCAAGTCGACCGCGTTACTTTGGCCGCGAAGCACCCGGTAGACTGTTCGGTGGCGGATACTGGCGAGATAGACCACTCCGGTGGCCGGGTCGGCATCGAGGCCTTCGGGATAGATGGTGCTGTCGGTCAGCTGGGCCCAGACCGTGCTCTCGCGCCGCGGCTCGAGCGAGCTGCTCAGGTTGCGGAGAGCGGCGTCTACCGCCGCCGCCTGACGCAGCCGCGCAACGGACGAATCCCGCGCCAGTCGCGCACCCGATTGCAGTTGCGTCAGCGAACGGGTCGATCGGAGCAGATTGGCCGTATCGTTCACCCTGGCTGCCAGGATGCCGAGCATCTCGTGGTAGTACGGCTGCTCGGGCCACGCCCGGGTCGCTGCCAGGGTGTGGCGTACGGCAGCCGTGGCGTCACCCTGCCGCTCTGCAGCAACGGCCGCCTGCCACGCGGTTCGAGCGGCGGCCGCGGAATCCACCGCCGGGTGTGACTGCGCGGTAAGTGCCGAGGGCAGAAGCAGGAAGAGTGCGAGTAGTCGGATCATGGGGCAGGTCGTGCCGGGTTGCGATCGAGCGCCGTGCGGGCCGCTCGCTGCAGCAAACGGATGGTTGCCTGGTCGAGCGTGCTGCCGGGGATGGTGGCGGGCAAGGTGAGCGGATCGATGCCGGCAATCCGTTCCAGGAGGACAATGGCGGCAAGGTACGTCCCGTCCACGCCCGGATGGAAGCCGTCGGGCCCGTACAGCGCCCGGTTGGGGGCTTCCTCCCATGCTGCGAGCCAAGCGTCTCCTGCCGGCGCGAACAGTCCCGACACGGCCGCGGCGGCGTTGCGATATGACGTCCTCACGCCGGGAAAATCTCCCCGTCGTTGTGACGTGGGCCACACCATGTACAACACCGGTTCGGCCCCGGCCGTCCGGATCGGCGGGCCAAACTGCTCCGTCCATTGCCGCAGGTTGACCTGGCTTTCCGGCAGCGATGAAGGGCCCTGCTGCATCACCACGAAATCCCATTTATGCCTGGCAAGCAGGTCTCGCGCAGTCCCTCGCTGCCAATGGTCTTCCAGTCCGAAGTCGGGAAACGTCGCGGAAGCCGTGCCGATGACCGGGCCTCCGGCCAGTTCCGCCAGGGCGCTCAGCATGCGCGGCAGGTCGTTGGTATAGGTCAGGGAGTTTCCGATGAACAGAACCCGTGTCGTTCCCGGAGGAAACTCGGGTTCCGGCCCGGTCTGCGCACCGCAGCCGGTGGCGGACAGGATGACGCTGAGGCAGACATACAACGGCGAGCGCAACAACTCTCCGGCAGGCGTGGTCCACATTGCTGACTGGTCCGTTGGCTGATGGTGTCGTCCGGCGTTCAGATTCGCCGTGTGCGCGACTCTATCAGACAATACGGAACCGACCCGTCTCGGTGTTTCGGATTGCCGAGTGCGGCCGGGGCGCCTGGAGCTACTATTGCGTTCGACCCCTGGCTTTGGCGGTTACCTCGATCTCGATCCTCATCCGAGGGTCGAGCAGCCCGGCCGAGATCATCGTTGCTGCGGGGCGGACCTCGCCCAGGTAGCGTCGGAGTACCGGCCAGCATTGCTCGAATTCGCCGGCTTCGGGCACGATGTAGGTTATTCGAACGATGTCGCCGAGCCCAACTCCGGCTTCCGTCAGCGCGGCTTCGATGTTCTTGAAGCATTGCTCGGTCTGGGCCACGATTCCCTCGGCAAGCGTCATCGTGGCATAGTCGAACCCGGTCGTGCCGGAAACAAAAACCCAGTCACCGTCGACCACGGCGCGGGAGTATCCGATCTGGTCTTCGAAGGTGGATCCGGAGCTGATCAGACGTCGAGTCATCGATGGTTCCGAGGGAAATGGTGCATGAAACTTACCACGACTGCTCTTCCTTTCTATCATTCTTCCGTTCACTGACACCAACCGCGCAAGCCCCGGCCATCGGCCGCGAGAGGGCGAGATATGTCCGAGCCATCACAGGGCGCCGAGGCTGGCGCGCTCCATCGGCGATCGCTCGTCTGGGATGCCCACATGGATAGTTTGATCCGTGTGGTGGAGCATGGGATCGACCTCGGTGTCCGCAGTGAGGCGCAGGCCGATCTGACCCGATGGCGTGAGGGTGGGGTCGGGGCGCAGGTCTTCGCGGTGTGGATCGACACCATCTACGCGCCATATCATGCTGCTCGTCGTGCGTTGCAGCAGATCGACGCGCTGCATCGCCTGATCGAGCGGTATCCGGACCGGGTCGAACTGGCCTGGACGGCTCGGGACGTGCTTCGCATCGTCGCGGAGGGCAAGCTGGCCGCGATGATTGCAATCGAGGGTGGGGTCGCGATCCAAAACGACCTCTGCCTGCTCCGGACCTACGCCCGACTCGGCGCGAGTTCGATGACCCTGACCCATACGGCCAGTATCGATTGGGTCGACTCCTCCACGGACCGGCCCCGTTCCGGCGGGTTGAGCCCATTCGGGCGCGAGGTGATCCGGGAAATGAATCGGCTTCGGATGATGGTCGACGTATCACATGTCTCGGACGAGACCGTCCTGCAGTGTCTCGACCTTTCCGATGCGCCGATCATTGCTTCCCATTCGTCCTGCCGTGCGCTGACCGACCACCCTCGTAACCTGTCGGATGAGTTGCTCCGCAAGATCGCCGCTCGTGGCGGGGTCGTCGGCATCAACTTCTACAACGAGTTTATCGATCAGGGCTATCGCGATGAGATGTCGCGCCGCACGGGTCAGATCATCGAACAGCTGAACGCCCCGCCCGTGGTTCCGCCCGAAGAACTGGATGACCGGGCCCGTGAGCGATCGCAGGGGTTCTTCAAGAATCCGCCCGCGCGGCCGCCGTTTGCGCGGATCATCGAACATATCGACCATGCGGTGCAGGTTGCCGGGATCGATCATGTCGGAATTGGCAGTGATCTCGACTCGATGATCATACCGACCCCGGAGGGGATGGACAGCGTCAGCGACTTTCCCAAGCTGACGGAAGGCCTGCTCGATCGGGGCTATAGCGCCGAGGACATCGTGAAGGTGCTGGGCGGCAATTTCCTTCGAGTCTTTCGGGAGGTGCGGGGTGAGTAGCGCTGGAACCGTGGGGATCGATCGAGGCCTCGAACGGGAAGCCCGCGCGCTGATCGCGGAGATAATGCTGGTCAATGGGCTCGACGCCTCGGACTTTGGCGACATTCTGCTCGACAGTCTCTCGGCCGGCCGAGTCGGAGCCTGCCTGGTGAGCAGCACACGGAACGGCGTGGGGCTGATGTCGGGGGTAACCTCTCCCCACCACCAGTATCTGCGGGAGCGGGCGGACCGGATCGCGCTCGCCACCACGGTGGCGGAGATCGAACAGATCCGCAGCGCCGGGAAGATTGCCATCCTTTTCGGCCTGCAGGTTGCCGACATGCTCGAGGAGAATCTCGACCGCCTCCCGGTGCTTCATGCGCTCGGCCTGCGCAGCTGCGGTCTGGCCTACAATGTCGGCAACTACGTCGGATCGGGGTGTACCGAGCTCGACCCGGGTCCGCTATCGCGGTTCGGAGTTTCCTTCGTCGAGACACTGCAGTCGCTCCGCATTGCGGTCGATATCGGCGGGCATTGCAGCGAGGCAACTTCCTTCGACGCGCTGCGGCATACCCGGGGCCCGGTGGTCTGTACGCATACGACGGCCCGCGCTCTTCGCAATACGCCTCGGGGGATGACCGACGAGCTGTTTCGGGCCATCGCCGATCGGGGCGGGGTAGTGGGGATCGCGGCCTTCAGCTTCTTCCTGGTGCCCGCGGGGCGTGGCACCGTCGATGACTTCGTCGACCATCTCGATTATGTCGCGCGCCTGATCGGTCCCGACCATGTCGGTCTCGGTCTGGATTTCATCCTGGGCAAGGAGTATCGCGGCCCGGTCACCGATACCGACATGTTTACCCCCGATGCCTATCCGCAGGCGTTCGAGGATTGGGTTTACCCCGAGGGACTCTCGGATTTTCAAGGGCTGGAACGGGTGGTGGCCGGGCTGCTGGCGCGGCGGTATTCGAGCGAATCCATTGCGGCCATGATGGGCGGCAACTGGCTGCGCGTCTGGCGGGAGATCTGGGGCGCATGAGAGGGAACCTCATTTCCCGGCGGGCCTTCGTCTCGTCGGCTGGTGCAGGGGCGGTTGCTCTCGCGGCCGATCCCGGTGTCGTCGATGCAATGCCTCAACTCGGTGCGCCGGCTGTGGTCGGCGCCGTGAATCTGGCGTCAGTGGATCGGGCTCGCATCGTCCTCGATCAAGCCAGGGCGGCGGGCTTGGGCGTCGTCGTGTCTCCCGTATTCGAGGGGGCCCGGCGCGACGCTGCCGTGCTGGCTCTGGCTCGGCGCCGCCGGATGCTGCTGGAGCTTGCGGATCTCTGCCTGCCTGCCGAGCAGGCGGCTGACTTGTCGGTCGAGCCAGATCGGCGGGTTGCGGTGGTGGCGCACGCACACGGCTTCCAGTGGGCGGATGGTAATTTCGGCTTGATTGCCGATCTGCGAGCCGCGGGGCTTCGCGCCACCAAACTCTCCTCCGGCTGGCGCAACCGGGCGGCAGACGGCATCCACGAGCCGACCGATCTTGGCTTGACGCGGTTCGGCCGCGCTGCGCTTCACGAGCTCAATCGTCGGGGTCTGCTGATCGATCTGGCGTCGACCGGGCGGCGGAGCAGCCTCGAGGCGATGGAACTGAGTGTTGCTCCGGTCGTCTTTACCCATGCCAATGCGGACGCCGTTCACCCGCATCCACAGAATCTGAGCGATCGGCAGATCCGCTCATGCGCAGGTACCGGTGGCGTCATCGGTGTCAGCGCGCTGGCCGATCTGGTTGGTGGTGCGCAACCGACTGTGGCCGACCTGATCCGGCATGTCACTCATATCGCCACGCTGGTCGGCTCGGCGCATGTCGGGATCGGCTGGGATCTCGACCCGATCTCCGTCCGCCGCTATGCCACCGATCATTTGCCGCCCCGTCCGCTCCGCTATGTCCAGGGACTGGAGCAGTTGGGCGGGCTGCGATTGCTGACCGACGCGCTGGCTCGGGCCGGCTTTACCTCTGCGGATCGGGCCGCCGTGCTGGGAGGGAACTTTACCCGCGTTTTCGCGCGGGCCTGGTCGGTATGAAGGCTCCGCCATCCTCGCGGCAGCCTCAGTATTGATATATTTAGCTAATTCGCTAAATTGGGAGAATGGTTCCCCGCGATGGCGCCTTTCGCGCCTTGGCTGACCCGACCCGCCGTCGGATCCTCGAGTTGCTGGCTCAGCGGGATCTGACCGCGGGCGAAATCGCGGAAGAGTTTCCTATTGCGTTCCCCTCGGTGTCACGTCATCTGGGGGTTCTCAAAGATGCCGGGCTGGTCGCTGCGGAGCGGGAGGGACAGCATATCCGGTACACGCTCAACACGACGGTCTATCAGGAGGTCATTCGGTACATGATGAACGTGCTCAAGACCGGTAATGACCATGCGTAGTCGGTGGTTGCTCTTCGTCGTCATCGCGGTGGCGGCGCTGGCGTCCGTGCTGATGTGGAATCGTCTGCCGGACCAGGTTCCCACGCACTGGAATGTCCGGGGCGAGCCGGACGGCTGGTCGCCGCGCATCATGGCTGCCGTGATGCTGCCGCTCCTGATCGCCGGAATTGCGGTTGGCCTTCGCATCCTGCCCAAGATCGATCCGCGGCGGGCGAACTACGAGAAGTTCCTCGACGCCTACTGGCTGATGGGGAACTGCCTCGGTGTTTTCTTCGGCGTCCTCCACATCACCGTACTGGCCTCGGCCGCCGGATACCCGATCGACACGTCCCGGGTCGGGGCGGCTTGCGTCGGATTGCTGCTGGCCATCTGCGGCAACTATCTCGGTCGGGTCCGTCCCAACTGGTTCCTGGGCATCCGCACCCCCTGGACGCTCGATCATCCCGAAATCTGGCGCAAGACTCATCGACTGACCGGATGGATGTTCGTCGTGGCCGGTATCGTCATCATCGGGACCGCGTTCGTGGCGGGACCGTTGATTCCTTATGTCGTCGTTGGTGCTGTGCTGACGGCGGTGCTGGTGCCTATTGCAGCATCGTTCATTTTCTGGTATCGAGGAAAGCAGTCATGATGCGAATCGTACGTTGGACAATTGGAGTCATTGCCATGGGCGCCGCTTGCGTCGGGAACACCGCTGCCGGGCAGGCGCAGCAATCGGAGTTCAGTTTCAGCAATGGGGGCATCACCCTCCAGGGAACCTTGACGCTGCCGAGCGGTACGGGACCGTGGCCGGCTGCGGTCATCATCGCCGGGTCCGGGCCTACCGATGGCGACGGCAATACCATGGTGGGGAAACCTGCTTCCTACGCCATGCTTGCGGCAGCGCTGGCCGAACGCGGGATTGCCTCACTCCGCTATGACAAGCGGGGCTTGCCCAGCAGCAAGGGAAGCTTCGACATGGCCACGACGACGGTTCATGATTTCGCCGCCGACGCCGCGGCGGCTGCCCGGGCGCTCGATGCGCGGGACGACATCGGACCGGTCGTGTTCGTGGGGCACAGCGAAGGCGGGCTGCTTGCGTTGCTGGCGGCGCAAGATGGCGCCCCCGTTGCCGGGCTCGTCCTGCTGGCCGCCGCCGGGCGCGACGCATCGACGATTCTTCGCGAACAGCTGAGTAAGCAGCTGCCGCCCGCGCTGCTGGAGCAGTTCGACGTTGCCTGGGCGGGATACATCAAGGAGGGTGGCGAGTTTACGGCGCCGGGCGGGCTGGAAATGCTGTTCGTGCCCGTCAATCGGCGCTTCATGCAGAGCTGGCAGGCGTCCGATCCGGTGGTATTGTTGCGCGGGCTTTCACTCCCGACGCTGGTGGTCCAGGGTGAGACGGACGTTCAGATTACCGCGGTCGATGCCAAGGCGCTGGCCGGGGCTCGTCCCGATGTGAAGCTTGTCATGCTACCTGGCGTCAACCACGTCCTCAAAGAGGCAGGCGGAGCTACGGCACAGGAACAGATGGCGTCGTATACCGATCCGTCGCTGCCGCTCGGCCCCGGGGTCGGGAAGTCGATTGCCGACTGGATTCTGACCGTACGGCGCTGACCGTTTCGAAGGACGCTTTTCGCGGCTCGAGATCGAATCGGCGTCTGCCGACCGGTCCCGGGCCGCGCTGGCGACCGGTATAGCGCTTCTCCTTCGCCTGCAGCAGCTTCCCTCCTGCACCACCGGGACGACCGTCCCGGTGGTGTCGTTGTTTTGGGGCGCCGGCGGCGGTTGCCGGGTTTGGGCCCCCCGGGGCCTGGCGGCCGACCCATGCTCTGGATACTTTGCGCAATAGAAGAAAAAAATGGCCAAAACAGAAAATACGACCTCCTCGCCGGGTGCTTCGGAGCCCCGACTCGGTGCCGCGTTGCGGGCGCTTCGCGCCGAGCGGGGCTGGACGCTGGCTGAACTGAGCGGGCGGACCGGCCTCTCGATCTCGACGCTCTCGAAAGTCGAGCGGGACAAGATCTCGCTTACCTACGACAAGCTGCTCCAGGTCACCCGCGGGACGGGCGCCGATATCGCCGAACTCTTTGCCACCCCGGGAGCGCCGCCGGTGCCGGCGGCCCGGCGGAGCATCAATCGGATCGGGGCCGGGCGGCAGCTGCTGACACCCGCCTATGACTACTGGTACCTGAGCACGGACCTGGTCCGCAAGCAGTTCGTTCCGATGATCGGCACACCCCTGGCCTCCACGCTGGAAGAGTTCGGCGAATTGGTCCGGCACGAGGGCGAGGAGTTCGTCTTCGTCCTCGATGGGGCCATCGAGGTACACACTGAGGATTACGCTCCCTTCGTGCTGCGCCGTGGAGAGTCCGCCTATCTGGACAGTACCATGGGGCATGCCTACCTGCGACGCGGCCGCGGGCGTTGCCGGGTGCTGGCGGTCTGTTCGGCCGGCAACGAGGCGCTGGTACGCGCGTTGAGCGGCCGCCGCCAGCCGCAGGCGAAGCGACAACAGAACAGCGAACCCCGACGACTCAAACGGCGCACCGAAGCCCGTCGGGGTTCTCAACTTTGAGGGAGGTCGGTCGGCAATGAACGTTGCAGGCAAGCTGTTCCGTAGCGTGGTGCTGGTGCTGGCTGCCGTGTCCGTCCATTCGGACCAGGCAGTTGCGCAGAAGGCGGTCGATCCCCTGGCCGGGCTCGATGCCTACGCCCGATCGACCTTGGCGGCCCTTCGAGTCCCCGGCTTCGCGATTGCCGTGGTCCGGAATGATTCCGTCGTCTACAGCAAGGGCTTCGGGGTCCGGGCGTCCGGCGCCAATGATCCGGTCGACGACCAGACCCTGTTTGCCCTGGGATCCACCGGCAAGGCGTTTACGGCAGCTGCGGTGGCCGCCCTGGTCTCCGACGGCACCATGCACTGGGACGATCCGCTGGTCAGCCGGCTGCCCGGCTTTCGCCTTCACGATCCGTACCTGACGGCCACCGTCACCGTCCGCGACGCTCTGTCCCATCGGACCGGCCTCCCCCGCGGTGACCTCATCTGGATCGGCGCGGGCAAGATTTCCCGTGCCGACGTGATCGAGCGGGTTCGTCACCTCGAGCCCAGTTTCGGGCTGCGATCGCACTGGGGATACTCGAATATCATGTATCTCGCGGCGGGCGAGGCGGCCGGAGCGGTCTCGGGCATCGGGTACGACGAGCTGGTGCGCCGGCGCCTGCTCCAGCCGCTCGGCATGGCGTCCACCATCGTCAACCCAAGCACGATCGATGGCCTGACCAATCTCGCGACCGGGCACGCGCCGCTCGACGACAGCGTTTACCGGAAACCATTCTGGTTCGCCGATCACATCGCGCCGGCCGGGGCGATGACGTCCAATGTTCAGGACATGGCGCGCTGGCTCCGCTTTCAGCTGGGCGACGGTTCATTCGAAGGGCGCCCGGTCATGAGTCGTGCGGTGCTCAGGGAAATGCATTCACCGCAAAGCATCGTCGTCGGAGAGAATGACGTCGATTCGCTTCAGCGCTTCGGGACCTACGGCTTCGGCTGGTTCGTCGAGGACTATCGCGGCGCCCTGATCTGGCAGCATGGCGGGGCAACCGACGGAACTCAGACCATGGTGGCGATGTTGCCCGAACACCGTCTAGGTGTGGTGGTGCTGACCAACGTCGCCAGTTCGTCGGCGCCGACGGCCCTGATGCGGTACGTCTTCGATCGCCATCTCGGCGCGCCGATGCGGGATTGGGTTGCGGAGGCGGCGGAGCGGGCCCGGCGCGGCAAGGTTCTCCAGGATTCCTTGAGCCGAATGCAGGAGCGCGGACG
This sequence comes from uncultured Gemmatimonas sp., assembly GCA_964619465.1. Lineage (GTDB taxonomy): Bacteria > Gemmatimonadota > Gemmatimonadetes > Gemmatimonadales > GWC2-71-9 > SHZU01. Next base: position 136,395 of record CAZUES010000007.1, on the reverse strand, counting down.
CGTCGGCGGCAATCCGCCCGCCGCGTTGGCTGCGTACGTCGGCGACTACCGCGATCCCATGTACGGGGACTTTACGGTCCGGGAAGAGGCAGGACGCCTGATTGCCACACGAGGGAACTGGTCCGGCGCCCTCGAATACTGGAACGGCAACACCTTCCGCTGGGCTCTGCTCGGGTCGACCGGTACCTTGCTTCCCTACGTCTTCGTCCGCTTTGGGACCGAGCCGGATGGCCGGGTGAGCGAAGCGTCGTTTGCCCTGACGCCTGCGGAGCGGGCCGGCTTCCGTCGGACGGCGCGGCCGTCGAGACGATAGCTCCGGGAGCATGCACGGGGGGCGTGGGCTCGCCAGCCTTGGCGAGTCCAACGCCCCCTTCGTGTGTCTGCGTCCGGCCCGCTGGCGCTCAGTACCGGAAGTTCCACGACACCAGGCTCCAGTGCACCACGAACCAGCTGAACGCCACGCCCGCCAGCGTTAGCGTCAGATACTTGAACCGCGCCCAGCCGTTTTGGCCCGAGAGGGAACGGACGAACGCGAGAACCGACGTGATGGTGCCGAGGATCGCGATCAGCCCGACGAACCGGATGGCGCCGAGCAGCAGGTCGGAGCGGCTGTTGAGTTCGATGTCGCCGCCCAGCGCTTTGGTGATGAACAGCCCCATCGCGATGGCAAAGCCGATGGCGGCTGCCGCGGTGATCCGGGTGAGGGAGCGGAGTTTGAGGCTCACGCCGTCGTCGACGAACGGAGCGCGGTGCCGTCGTCTGAGCAGCGCAGCCACCGGCCACAGCAGCAGGCTCAGGGCGAAAATACCGAGTGAGCCGCCGATCAGGCGCAGGTTGAAGCTTCGACTGTCGAGCGTGCCGACCCGATGGATCTCATGCCCACCCAGGAGGCCGATCCGCGCCGGCAGACCGTCGGACGCGGGAACGAAGCCGATTGTCCATATGCCGTCTTCGCTTCGGTAGGTGGTCTCGTCGATCGGGTAGAGCGGGATCGGCTGCCCGTTCGGGCCGGAGAGAAACGGAATCTGGAGACTGCCGTCGTCGTTGGCCGAGACATCCAGGTCCACCCCGAGGAGAATGGCGCCGCCGAGTGACGAGCTGCGGCGCGACAGGGTGTAAGAGCCGACGTACCGGCTGGACACCTCTTTGGTATTGGCGATGACGGGCGGGAGTGGCGTGGTTCTGGGGAAGTAGCGCTCCAGGAAGGCGTCATACACCGCCTCGCGCAAGCCGTAGAACCCACCGGCGCGGCCGTCGCTGTTGACCGACACGAAGAAGCCCACCCCTTCGTCCATGAGAAGCGAGAGGTGGCTGTGGTAGTATTGGAGATCGCCGCCGTGGCCGCGAATCCGATAGCCGTTCCGATCCTCCTCGAAGAAGCCTAAGCCCATACCGGTGACTCGCGGATGGGTCCGGAACTGGGTCTCGTGCATCATCCGCGCCGTTTCCGGCCGGAGGATCTGCACCGTGTCGGAGCGGCCCAATGCCAGGTGCGCAATGGCGAATTTGGCCATATCGGTGGCGGTGGCCGACATGTTGCCGGACGGCTCGCCCATCAGGATGTCGAACGTGCCGGCCGAATCGGCGGCGGTGGTGTAGCCCTGGGAGAGCGCGGCGCGTAGCGCAGGCGGCAGCGGCTCCGCGATCGAAGACTGATGCATGCCGAGCGGCTCGAGAATATGGAGCCTGACGTACTCGGGGAATGGAATGCCGGATACGTGCTCGACGATGTAACCGGCCAGATCGGTCCCGTAGTTGGAGTACGAGGTGATCGTCCCGGGGCGGTAGAGCTGGGGCGGCGTCGTCCTGGTCGCCCACTCCTTGAGGGGCACGCCCTTGCCGGAGTCCGCCGGCAGCTCCTTGAATGCTTCCTCGAAGCCGGCCGTGTGGGTGAGGATCTGGCGAAGCGTGATCTTGTCCGGGAACTTCCGCGGCACCGCGAAGTCGAGGTAGCGATCGATCTCCTCGTCCAGATCGAGCTTGCCCTGCTCGACCAGCTGCATCACCGCGGTGGCGGTGAAGAGCTTGGAGATCGAGGCGACCCGGAACAGAGTGCTGTCGGCGCGTACGGGGAGGCCCTTTTCCTTGTCGGCGTGGCCGTAGCCCTTGGCCAGGAGGAGCTGTCCGTTCCTGACGACGGACACCACTGCCCCCGCGATGTCGTTGGTCTTGAGGGCGAGGGGCACGACGCCGTCGAGAAAGGCCTCGAGATCGACCGCCGTGAGCGCGGGCGCGCGCCGAGCGAGCGCGGAATCGGGGCCCGGCTGGGCGCCGGCGAGAGTGGGCGTGCATGCCAGCAGCATGCCGGCCGTGAGAACGGAAAGCGTGGGATGCACGGAAAACCTGTCGGAGAAGGGTGGCAGACGTCTCGAAGTGGTACGGATCAGCCGGTGTTCCAGTTTCACCGACTGCGGCCAGGAGCGATACCGGCGATCAGACCGATCACTTCGCGCTCGGCGAGGATGCCGCTGTCGTGGGCCCGAGACTCGTGGTCAGGGCTCCCAAACCGCCTGGGCGGGGGATGCCGGTCCGAATGGTACGAGCATGCGGCCCCATCGCCGGTGTCAGCGCCGTCATTCGGCGCAGTCAGCATGGCGCTGACTGCGATGAGGGCAGCAAGGCAGATCACCTTACCTAGCGGATCCACGTCATCTCCAATGGCAGGAATTTTAGACACGTCAGACGCGGGGAGGTCTCGACCGGCGCGCGACAGCCCATCGTCACGGCCCTCGAGCCCGCGGTCCGAAACGAGCCAGAATCCAGTCGCTGATCAGCGCCATCGCGTCCGGCGCAAACGTTTCGGCGAGATCGGCGTACTCACCGAGCGTGCCGGTCCGGGCCGTCTGGAACATGTGATTGAGGCCGGGCAGCTCGCGGACGGTGGCGTCCGGATGGCCGGCCAGGATGGTGCGGAGCCCTGCGAGGTTCTCCTCAGTCGGCACCTGCCAGTCCAGTGAGCCGCTGATGGCCAGGATCGGCGCCCGAACGCGGGACAGGAACTCCGAGGGTTCGTAGCGGATGAAGTAGCGCATCCAGGGACTGGTGAAGCGACGGACGATCGCGTCGCGCTGCGCTTCGCTCTCGCCCAACGCCTGCAGCGTCTCCGGCGTCAGCAGCGCGCGCACCTTCGCAGTCGCTTGCTCCGGATTATCGGTCGAACGTACCGCCTCATAGAGGGCGCGCACAGCAGGTTCGGTGCGCTCCAGCAGTTCAGCCGAGGCGTCCTGTGAGAGACCGAGCAACCGGCGCTGCGTCAGCGAGAGCTGGACGGTATTGGTGCCGGGACCCGCCAGCATCACCAGGAAGGCGACCTGTTCGTTGCCGGCGGCGGCGACGGGGCCGATCAGGCCGCCTTCGCTGTGGCCGATGAATCCGACGGCGCCGTGGTCGATCTCCGAGCGCCCGCGCAGGTACTGCAGGACGGCATTCGCATCGGTCGCGAAGTCGGCTGAGGTAGCGCGTCCGTGATCGCCGGTCGAGGCGCCGACGCCCCGATCGTCGTACCGGAGCACCGCGATGCCGTGGCGGGAGAGGTGGTCCGCCAGCACCGCGAACGGTTTGTGGCCGTAGATCGTCTCGTCCCGATCCTGCGGGCCCGATCCCGAGATCAGCACGGCGGCGGGGAAGGGGCCGGGACCATCGGGGATCGTCAGCGTGCCGGCGAGCGCGACACCGGCGGCGCTCGGGTTCGGAACGACCACCTCTTCGGCCCGATAGCCGCGTATCTCGATCGGCCATTGGGTCCGGACCCGTGCCGTCGTTTCGCTGCCGACACGCTCGAAAGCGACCTCGACCTCGGGCTGGTCCGCCCTCACCCAGCGGCCCCGGAGCGAGCCTCCGTCGCTGCTCAGCTGGCCGTCGAACCGCACCGCTCCGCTGGGCACCTGGAAGCGGACGGTATCGCCCGCCCTCTCGAACCGTTCGACGGGAAGCCCGCTGGCACCCAGGTCCGGTGAGTCGAGCTTCACCAGAGTGCCGTACCTGCCGGTCCGGACATGGAGGATGAGCCGGAGGTTGGCCTCGTTCCGCCGCAGGACGCCGCGCCAGGTGCCATCGAGCCCCGCGACGGTCGGCTTCGCGGGTGGCGCGCCCCGCTCGAGCGACAGCGGGATCGTCAGTCCCTGGTGATATTCGCCGACCCAGCTGCCGGCGCCGTCGCGCCAGGTTCCTTCGAAGCGCGCGCCGATCGTCGGGACCGAGAAGGCCAGGCGTTGCGTCGACACCTCGAGCCCCGCGAGCGGAAACGTCCGGCTCGGGATCTCGTCGACGGCCTCCAGTTCGCCGGTCCAGCCACCGGCTCCTTCCTGGATCCGGAACACCAGCGTGATCCGGCCTGCAGGCGTGGCGAGCCCGCCGTGCCATGTTCCGGCGGCGCGATGTTGCGCGGCGACCGGGACGGAACCGACCGTCACGAGCGCAGCAAAGCATACCATCCGGTAAAGGATGTTCATGAGAGGGACTCCAGTTGTGGAACGGGTGCGAGGATCGATATGCCTCAGGCGTTCGGTACGGCTGCCTTATGCCAGAGGACACAGCGGATGACGACGACCAGCACGGAGCTGCCGAGCAGGGCGATCGCCAGGAAATCCGCCAGGCCAAGCGGCGCGATCAGGTACGCGGCCGCGTAGGCCAAGCCGCCCAAGACGATGCTTCTAGCCGTGAAGCGCCGCATGGCTTGCTCCTTCTCGGCGTCGCAGCGGATCTCTGTGAGCGGCCGGAGCAGCTTGGAGGCGGTATTGGCGTAAAACACCACCATACCTCCCATCATCATGCCCAGGAGGCGACGCGCGGTATCCTTGCTGATGTACTCGGGCGAGAGCCAGACCAGCAGGGCGGAGCCGACCAGGAGCAGCGCAGCTGCCAGCAGCCCGCTTCTGAGGGATGTCGTCTTCGATCGCTTGGCAGTCATGATTCCTCCGTCGCCGGCGCTTTGGCCGGCTTGTCCTGGGTCCGGGGTGTCACGTCGAGTCCGAACGCCTGCGCGAAGTCCAGCAAGGCCTCTTCGAGAACCGACATCTTGAGCCGGTAGATGATGGACCGGCCCTGCTTTTCGGCTTCAATGAGCCCGGCGGCGACCAGCACCGTGAAGTGGGCCGACATGGTCGGCTTGGATACCGTAAAGTGTTCCGCTAACTCACCAGCCCCCATGGGTTTACGCCGCAGGAGCTGAAGCACCTGTCGGCGGGTCGGGTCGGCCAGGGCTTTGAAGACGGCGCTCATGAAATGATATTTAGCTAATCATCGAACGATTGTCAAGAAAGTAGAACGCTGCCGAGTCGAAGCGCGCCTCGCGGGTCGTGCTAGATTTGGCCGGTCCAGCCATTCGAGATCTCCATGTCCAACGGCCCACCATCGTTCGATGATGGCCATCTGCCCCGGAACCCCGGCACCGCCCTCGAGCTCGACTGGGTCGAGGAGGCTCGGGTCAACCGGAGCGCGGTCGAGCGCCGAGCCGATACACTGCCCAAGCGCCGGACGGTGAAAAAGGAGTGGCAGCTGGGGTGGCTGCTGCGGGCCGTGACACTGATGGATCTCACCACGCTGCAGGGTGACGACACGGCCCAGCGCGTGCGCCGGCTCTGTGCCAAGGCGCGCCAGCCCGTCCGCGACGATCTGCTCGCCGCCCTCGGCATGGCCGATCGACCCATCACGGTCGGGGCGGTCTGCGTCTATCACGCCTTCGTGACGACCGCAGTCGACGCGCTCGCGAGGTCGGGCATTCCGGTCGCGGCGGTGTCGACCGGTTTTCCGGCCGGGCTATCGCCGTTCGTGACGCGAGTGGACGAGATCCGTGCCTCGGTCGAGGCCGGCGCTCGCGAAATCGATATCGTGATCACCCGGGCTCACGTGCTCTCGGCCGACTGGGAGGCGCTCTACCACGAGGTGCGCACGTTTCGGGAAGCGTGCGGCGACGCCCACCTCAAGACCATCCTCGCGACGGGCGATCTGGGCACCTTGCGCGACGTCTATCGCGCCAGCCTGGTCTGCATGATGGCCGGCGCCGATTTCATCAAGACCTCGACCGGCAAGGAGAGCGTCAACGCGACGCTGCCGGTCGGGCTGGTGATGGCCCGCGCGATCCGCGCCTACCACGAGCGAACCGGGCACGTCGTCGGGCTCAAGCCGGCCGGCGGAATCCGGAAAGCGAAGGAAGCGCTGGACTGGCTCGCGCTGATCAAGGAAGAGCTGGGCGACCGCTACCTGCGCCCCGATCTCTTCCGCTTCGGCGCCAGTACCCTGCTGGGCGACATCGAGCGCCAGCTCGAGTTCCACGTCACCGGCCGTTACTCGGCTGCGCACCGCCATCCGGTGGGTTGAGGCGAAAGGACCGCGATGATCCGGGCACGCGACGAATTCGATGCGATGAGCTGGGGCCCCGCGCCCGAGTCGACCGCCGGGGCAACGGCGTGGCTCCAGAACCACGACCGGCGCTTCGGGCATTTCATCGCCGGCGCGCTCGAGCCGCCGGGCAAGACGCTGTTTGCCACGGTCAACCCGGCGCTCGGCGAGCAGGTGGCGCTGGTGACGCAGGGGTCGGCGGGGGATGTCGACCGCGCCGTGCGGGCCGCCCGGGATGCGCAGCCGGCATGGGCCGGGCTCGGCGGGCACGCCCGCGCCCGCTATCTCTACGGCATTGCCCGCCAGCTCCAGAAGCACAGCCGGCTCTTCGCGGTGGTCGAGACCCTGGACAACGGCAAGCCGATCCGCGAGTCGCGCGATATCGACATCCCGCTCGCCGCCCGCCATTTCTATCATCACGCCGGGTGGGCAGACCTGATGGCGGAGGAGCTGCCCGGCTATCAGCCGGTCGGCGTGATCGGGCAGATCATCCCCTGGAACTTCCCGATGCTGATGCTGGCGTGGAAGATCGCGCCTGCCCTGGCGATGGGGAACACGGTGGTGCTCAAACCGGCGGAGTACACCCCGCTTACGGCGCTCCTGTTCGGCGAGCTGTGCCGGATGGTCGGGCTGCCCCCGGGCGTGGTCAACATCGTGACCGGCGACGGCAGCACGGGCGAGGCGCTGGTGCGCCACTCCGACGTGGACAAGATCGCCTTTACCGGCTCGACCGACGTGGGGCGGGCCATCCGAGTGGCGACGGCGGGCACCGGCAAGAAGCTTTCGCTCGAACTGGGCGGCAAGAGCCCGTTCGTGGTGTTCGATGACGCCGATCTCGACAGCGTGGTGGAGGGTGTGGTCGACGCCATCTGGTTCAATCAGGGCCAGGTCTGCTGCGCGGGGTCTCGCATCCTTGCGCAGGAACCGATTGCCGCGCGACTGGAGGTCAAGCTGCGGGCCCGGATGGAAAAGCTCCGGGTGGGCGACCCGCTCGACAAGGCCATCGACATCGGCGCGATCGTGGCGCCTGAACAGCTCGAGCGGATCCGATCGCTGGTGGAGCAGGGCGAGCGCGAAGGCGCGACCCGCTGGCAGCCGAGCTGGAGTTGTCCGACCGAGGGTTTGTTCTATCCGCCCACGCTCTTCACCAACGTGGCGCCGGCCTCGACCATCGCGCAGGTGGAGATCTTCGGGCCGGTGGTGGTGATGATGACGTTCCGTACGCCGGCCGAGGCGGTCGAGCTGGCCAACAACACGCGCTACGGGTTGGCTGCCAGTATCTGGACGGAGAACATCAACATCGCGCTCGACATCGCGCCCCAGGTCAAAGCGGGCACGGTGTGGGTCAACTGCACCAATGTGTTCGATGCGGCGAGCGGCTTCGGCGGCTATCGCGAGAGCGGCTTCGGGCGGGAAGGCGGCAAGGAAGGGCTCTGGGAGTACGTCAAACCCGCCGCGCGGAAGCCTGCGCGCCGAGCGAGGCCATCGCGGCGCGGACGCCCGGGCGTTCCGGCTAATGCGGAGCTGGCGATCGATCGCACCTACAAACTCTACATCGGCGGCAAGCAGGTGCGCCCCGATTCGGGATACTCGCTCGCTGTGCTCGACCGGGATGGCCAATCCATAGCCGAAGCCGGGCTCGGCAACCGGAAGGACATCCGGAACGCGGTGGAGGCTGCCCGCGCGGCGCAACCGGGGTGGGCGCGGCTGTCCGGGCATCATCGGGCGCAGATCCTGTATTACATGGCCGAGAATATCCAGCGCCGCGAGGGCGAGCTGGTGCTGGAACTCAGCCGGGCGACGGGAGTGTCGTTGCGCGACGCGGGCCTCGAACTCGAGATCGCCCTTCGCCGCGCCTATCGGTATGCGGCCTGGGCGGACAAGTACGACGGGCGGATCCACGCGACGCCGTATCGTAACGTCACGATCGCCATGGTCGAACCGGTCGGTGTGCTGGGCATTGCGGCGCCCGAAATGCCGTCGCTCGCGGGCTTCCTCTCGCTGGTGTTCCCGGCGATTGCGATGGGCAACGCCGTAGTGGTAGTACCGTCGGAGCGGCATCCGCTTGCCGCGCTGGATTGTTATCAGATCTTCGACACCTCCGACTTGCCCGGGGGCGTGGTGAACCTGGTGACCGGACACAAGGACGAACTCGTTCCGGTCCTCGCCAGCCACGACGATGTCGATGGGATCTGGTACTGCGGCACGCCCGAGGCTGGCGCCGAGGTTGAGCGACTTTCGGCCGGGAACCTCAAGCGGACCTGGATCGACCGCGACGCCGAGCGCGACTGGCTCGCGACCGAGCCGGCGAGCGACGAACTCTTGCGGGAAGCGACACAGATCAAGAATATCTGGATTCCGTACGGCGCCTGAGCGTCGGCGGGTGCGGGCGATACACAGCGGTATTTCACTCGGGTGCGGGTCAATCTCTGGAGGGTCGGTATGGCTGGTTTCCGAAGCGCAGGGGTGTTGCTCCTGCTGGTCGCGGGAGCGGGCGTCGCAACGGCGCAGGAGATGCCGTCGGACACGCTGCTCACGGTGCAGCATTATCTCAACTGGGAGCAGGCGGGTGATCCGCAGCTTTCACCGGACGGGAGCCAGGTCATCTTCTCTCGGCGGTGGATCAATTCGGTCGAAGACCGCTGGGACAGTGCCATCTGGATCATGAACGCCGACGGCACCCGGCAGCGCTTCCTGGTCAAGGGCGGGAGCCCGCGCTGGTCGCCCGACGGGACGCGGATCGCGTACGTCGCCGAGGCGGACGGGAAGCCCCAGATCTTCGTGCGGTGGATGGATGCGGAGGGAGCGGTTTCGCAGGTGACGCGGCTGCTGGAGTCGCCGGGGAGCGTGGCGTGGTCGCCGGACGGCAAGTGGCTCTCGTTCACGAGCCTGGTGCGCTTCGAGCGGCCCTGGAACATCAGCATGCCGGCCGCGCCGGCCGGAGCGAAGTGGACGCCGGCGCCGCGCCGGGTCACCGATCTCCACTACCGGCAGGATCGGGCCGGATTCTTCCAGCTCGCGCACCTGCATCTCTTCGTGGTGCCCGCCGACGGCGGCACGGCCCGTCAGATCACCAAGGGTGAGTTCGATCTCGGCGCCCGAATGGACCGGCTGGGCTTCGGCGGCGCCGGCTACAGCTGGACGCCCGACAGCAAAGCGATCGTGGTGGAGGGCTTCTTCGAGGGCAACGCGGACTTCAACTACCGCAACTCGCAGCTGGCCTTCGTCGACGTGGCGACCAGTAACCTGCGCATCCTGACCAGAACACCCGGGGCGTGGAGTAGCCCTTCGGTTTCGCCGGACGGCAAGACCATCGCCTACGCCGGCTACGATTCGACCCGGAAGAGCTACAAGACCTCCGAGCTCTACTTCATGGGGATCGACGGCAGCAACCCGCGGCTGGCCTCGGGCGATCTCGACCGCGACGTCGGCGGGATCACCTGGGCGAGCGACGGGAGCGGCGTCTACTATGGTGCGCAGGATAAGGGCACCTCGCAGCTCTTCTTCACGCCGATCGGGGGCGGCTACCGGCAGGTGACGTCGGGCAACCACATGCTCGGCGTCTCGTCGATCTCGAAGAACGGGGTCGCGGTCGGCACGCTGAGCTCGCCGCACCAGCCGGGTGATATCGCCCGCTTCGCGCTTGCCAAACCGGCCGACATCAGCCGGCTCACCGAGGTCAACGCCGATGTGCTGGCCAAGATCAAGCTCGGCGAGGTCGAGGAGATCTGGTATACGTCGAGCGGCGGTACACGGGTCCACGGCTGGATCGTCAAGCCGCCGAATTTCGATCAGAACAGGAAATATCCGCTCGCGATGGAGATCCACGGCGGGCCGCACGGCATGTATAACGTGGCCTTCAACTACATGTTCCAGAACTTCGCGGCCAACGGGATGGTAGTGCTCTACACCAACCCGCGCGGCAGCACCGGCTACGGCACCGATTTCGGTAACGCCATCGAGCGCGCCTACCCGAGCGTCGATTACGACGATCTGATGGCCGGCGTGGACGCGGTGATCGAGCGTGGCTACATCGACACTAAGCGGATGTACGTGGGTGGCTGCAGCGGCGGCGGAGTGCTCTCGAGTTGGGTGATCGGCCAGACCACGCGTTTCGCGGCTGCCGCGGTGCGCTGCCCGGTGACCAACTGGCTCAGCATGGCGGGTACCACCGACGTGCCGCTCTTCACGGACAACTTCTTCGACAAGCCGTTCTGGGAAGATCCGATGCCGTGGCTCAAGCAGTCGCCGCTCATGTACGTCGGTAACGTGAAGACGCCGACGCTCATCATGACGGGCGACAATGACGACCGGACCCCGATGCCGCAGTCGGAGGAGTACTTCGCCGCGCTCAAGCGGCTGGGCGTGCCCACCGAACTCTTGCGTTTCAACGGCGAGGCGCACGGTACGTCGTCCAAGCCATCCAATTTCCTGCGCACACAGCTTTACATGATGAGCTGGTATAAGAAGTACGGCGATCAGTCGGCGGGCGCGACGCCCTGAGATCGGTTGGACAAAAGAAAGGGCGGCCCGTGCGGGCCGCCCTTTTCTTTTGAGGGGCAGTCGTTCGTTGTCCGGAGGAGTCGGAATCTCAGTATCGGAGCGACCAGTTCACGAACCGATAAGCAACGGCAAACCAGGCGAGCGCGACGGTCGCGCCGGCCAGCACGGTGCTGCCGAGCCGGCTCCAGCCGGAGCGACGGTCCTTCCAGGCGAACCATGCGTTCATGACGGCCGGCACTACGCCGATGACTACGAGCGCACCAAGCAACTTGAGGAATCGGAGCGTGTTGTCGAAATCCGGGTTGAAGGCACCGGCATTGAACGAGATCAGCTGCCAGAGCACCAGGAACCACCCCACGATCAAGCCGACGCCCGCCACCGCGACCACCCGAACGAGCCGAGCTAGCGTGCGACGACGGCCGGTGAGCGGATCGGGAACGCGATAGCGCCGGCGGATCAGGGCCTCGATCGGCCAGAGCACTACGGCGAGTAGCAGGGAAAGCGCCGTCACGAGGAGCAGTGGGACGGTCCAGTCGGCCCCGCGCCATGTTGGGGCGGGAAGCAGCATCGTGGCAGCATCGTCACTCTGCTTGATGCCCAGGACCTGGCCGTCTTCCATGAGCATGGCCAGGCGATGCTGCCCGCCGATCTCGTCCCAGACGAAGGGCTCGGTTTCCAGCCACGCCTTCACCTTGCCGTCGAGTCCCGTGCTCGACGACACGAAGAGGGTGTCGCCGCGCGCCGTGACGGTCGTCTGATCCAGGTTGAGGACGCGCAGGAAGCTGGACTCCCAGCGGCGCGACGCCTCATACCGGCCGACGGCAAGTGCCGCATGCTCCGCGCTGGTCGGGAGCGCCGTCAGCGGCCCGGGCGGCGCGGCCGGCGGGAAGTAGCGGTCGACGAACCCCTCCAGCAGGCTGGTGCGCAGTGACATGACCGCATCGTTCGCCCCGATGCTGTTGAAGGAGATGTAGATCCCGGCGCCGGCATCGGGAAGCAGGAAGAAGCCGCTGTGGAACGGCCGGGTGTCGCCGCCGTGCGCTGTAATGCGGTGGCCGTTGCGGTCCTTCCGATAAAAGCCGAGTCCCATCCCGTTCATCATCGGGAAAGGATCTTCCGTGCGCCGGTACATCAGCTCGATCGTCTCGGCGCGGAGTGGCCGTTGCCGGGTGCTGTCGAGCATGGTCAGCATGAACCGCGCGAGGTCGCCGCCGGGGGCGGTGAGATTCCCTGCCGGGCCGGGGCCGAAGATCTCGATGGGCCAGGGGTCACCCGTTCCTCGCACGTATCCGGCGGACATGTCTGCACGGAGCTCAGCCGGGAGCGGCTGCCGGAAGGTCGAGCGGTGCATTCCGAGCGGCCGGAGCACCTCAGCCTCGACGTAGTCATCGAAGGGCCGGCCGGCGGATCGCTCCACGATGTACCCAGCGAGCGCAGTCCCGTAGTTCGAGTAGGCCGCGATCTTGCCGGGCGGATAGATGCGTTTCGGCTGCGCCGTCACGAGATAGGTGCGCAGCGGCTGCACCCGGGTCGAATCGAGCGTGTAGAAGCTCTTGAGCGTCTCCTCGTAGCCACCCGTGTGGGTCAGCAGGTGCCGCAACGTGATCGGCTCGGCGTAGTCGTCACGGAGTTCGAAGTCGAGATAGCCGGCGATGTCGCGGTCGAGTTCCAGTGCGCCGCGTTCCACCTGCTGCATCACGGCGATCCAGGTGAAGATCTTGGAGATCGAACCGGGCCGGAAGAGCGTCGTCTCGGGGTCGACCGGCAATTTCGTGGCGACGTCGGCGAAACCATAGCCCTTCTGAAGCAGCACAGCGCTGTCGCGCACCACGGCCACCACGGCGCCGGCAATGTCGCCGCGCTCGAGCGCCGAGGGGAGCAGGCCGTCCAGCCAGGCCTCGAGGTCGGCACGAGTAAGTGACCGGGGCGACGTGGTATCCGCGGGCTGCGGTGATGCGGAGCTGGTGACCAGCGCCAGCGTCAATCCGAGGGATGCGAGCAGTCCCGACATCTTACCGTCCGATCGGCAGCGAAAGAGTCGACGGATAACGCGTGCTGTGATGCAGCTCGATGGTGGCCGTCCTGGCATCCTTGGCCGTCTCGTCGGACACCACCCCGCCGCCATTGAAATTACGCTGGATCGAAGCCCCGCTCGGCGAGCGGATCAGCAGCCGGATTCGGCTGCCCTGCGCCACCCGCCTCGAGAAAAAGTCGAAGCGGTCGAACCGATATCGGATGATCTCGCCGGGTTTGACCAGAGCTTCCTGCCGCCGCGAATCGCGGTACCGCGCCCGCATCGTCTGCTCGGTGAGGAAGACGCTGGTGCCGTCGGGCCGGATTTCGTAGAGGCCGACCTGGAGGTCGGTGTCGCGCACGTCCATGGCGATCCAGGCTTCGAACACCGGCCGGCCGGTCAGCTCGACGGCAGTCTCGAACGGCTCGGTATGATAGACGAGGCCGTCGCCGTCCAAGGCGGTGGCTGCGCTCTGGTCGACCAGATACGGCACCTCGCTCGGCGGGCTGAGCGGCCGGAGCGGATCATTGCGGAACCGACTCGCCGGCTGCGTTCCCGCCGAGACGGGCTTCGCGGCGAGCCGTCCGGAGCGGAAGAGCGCGTCGGGGTTGAGGTCGGTGCCGAGATGGAGCGTGCGGTGCTCGCGGGTAGCCGAGTGTAGATCGGGCGCATACTTCCACTGCTCGGCGCCGGGGCCCATGACGTAGTAGGCTACCCGGTCCCGGAGAAAGATCGGCCTGGTTCCTCCTTTGAGGGTCCAGTCGTACCACTCGACGTGGAGCCGATCGAGGTCGACCAGGCTCGCGTCGCTGAAGGTGAGCCCGCCGATCGACTTTCGTGGCGTCCGCGTGCCCGCGTGGTCCCAGGGGCCGATGATCAGGTAGTGGTTGGCGACGGCGTCCGGTTTGCCCCAGCGAACATGGTCCTCGTAGTAGGCGAGCGCGCCGAGTTGATCGCCGTCATAGTGACCGGTAATGGTCAGGATCGGGATCGAGAGCTGAGCGTAGGCTGCCGAGTCCGGGATCGTGGCATCCCAGTAGGCGTCCGGAGTCGGATGCTCCAGCCAGCGTTGGAAGACGGGCAGCGGCTTGCCGGTGAGCAGGTCGAGCTCGTGGAAGGGTCGGCCGGCCCGGTGGAAATCGGCGAACGCCGGATCCCAGAGGCTGTCGTCGCCGAACAGGTTGGTGTTGCCGGTCTTCCCGTTGGTGAGTATCAGCCAGCGAAGCAGGTAACCGGACATGACGTTGTCCCGGAAGGGAAAATCGACGCCGGGGTGCGCCGACGCTGCGGGAGCGATGCTCGCGAGGTGGGGCGGAAATTCTTTGGCGGTGGTCCACTGTACGAAGCCGCCGTACGACCCGCCCCACATCGAGATCTTCCCATTCGACCAGGGTTGTGTGGCCAGCCACTCGGTGATGTCGTAGCCGTCGCGGCCATCAGGCACCATCGGCTCGAACTCGCCCGGCGAGCTGCCTCGACCGCGAACGTCGACCAGCGCGAAGGCATACCCGTTCCGGGCGAAGTGCATTGCCCGGGTATGCGACTGGTCGGCGATGTAGGGTGTCATCCAGAAGATTGTCGGTACCGGTTCAGGCCGGGGGCGCGGGAGATAGATCGTGGCGTTGAGGATGGTTCCGTCGCGCATCGGAACGGCCACTTCGCGGAGCAGATCGACCCGGGCGGAATCGGTTTGGGCTCGTCCGGCGTCCGGCGAGGCGACGACCAGGGCCAGGGCGAGGAATAGGCACTTCATGCTGGGATGGCTCGTTGGTTATAGTTCCGAACCGGAACATATCTTCCGATACTGCCGTTTGTCTTGTCGATTCTGAACCTCGGCGAACCGTCCTTCGGTGCAATCATCGCGATCGCTACTCCCGTTCCCCGTCCACGGGTTCCCCCGGTGATGCCGAACCCGGCACCTCCTCGATCGACGCCCGTGGCCTCCGATGCTCGGCGACATGAAGGCCGATTGGGCGGTTACCGCTTCACCGATGCGTGGTATCCGCGCGCGTGTGCTCTTCCGGCCCATGCCCATGCTCGGGACGTCGTAACGTTTACCCTGGCGGGAAGCGGGGAGCAGCGGTTCGGCGGGAAAACGGAAGACTGTCCTCCGCTCAGCCTCACGGTGCTGCCGGCCGGTGTGATGCACAGTAACCGGATGGCGACGGCGTGCCGCTGCTTCATCATCGAGCTGCCCGAGGCCGCGAGCGATCCGCTTGAGCGCGGAGGGGCGATCCTGGACCGGCCACGAGTCGTCGAGGGGGCTGTCGTGCTCGGGATCGGGCTGCGTCTCCATCGCGAGTTTCGCCGCCCGGACGGCCCCTCGCTGCTGGCCGTCGACGAGCTGGTGCTCGAGCTTGCCCAGCTGCTGGCGCCCGGGAGGTCGCGGGTAGCATCCGCCGAGGGCGCGCCCTGGTTGCTCCGGGCTCGGGAACGGCTCCGGACCGAATTCCATCGCCCGTTCCGGATGATGGACTTAGCTGTAGAGCTCGGCGTGCATCCGGTCTATTTCACGCGTGCTTTCCGGCGCCGCTTCGGATGCACGCCGGCCGACTATGTCCGACAGGTTCGGATGGAGGAGGCCCATCGGTTGCTGGCACATACTCCGACTCGACTCTCCGATGTCGCGGCGGCAACCGGTTTTGCGGATCAAAGCCAGTTCACGAAGCAGTTCCATCGGCGGATCGGGATGAGTCCCGGCCGCTATCGCGCGGCTATCAGAACGTTGAGCCTCGCGGACGAAGGCGGCTCGGACTTGCCGCGCCCAGCGTTCGATAGGAGCGGTGCATGAACTACGTGTCTCGCAGTGGATTGGCCGCCCTGGCCGCGGCAATCGGGCTCGGCGCGTGCGCTCCGGCGCGCGAAGCGACCGGGCCGTATGACGTCGTCATCACCAACGCCCGGATCGTCGACGGGACCGGGAATCCCTGGTACGAAGGCGATGTCGGCGTGCGCGGCGATCGGATCGTCACCATCGCCCCGAAGGGCGCGTTGGCCGACGCTCCATCCAATGAACGCGTTGATGCCGCCGGACTCGTGCTCTCGCCAGGTTTCATCGACATCCAGTCGCACTCGTGGGATCCGCTCCTCATCGGCGACGGTCGCCTGGTGGGCAAGATCGCCCAAGGGGTGACCTCCGAGATCCTGGGTGAGGCTACCACGCCCGGGCCGTCCAACGCCAACGTCGACTCGCTCTATGGGACCGGCGAGGCCGAGGAGGGCTCGATGGCGGCCGCTGTGCGCACCTATCGCGGCACACACGGCTTCGGCGCCTGGCTCGACGCCATGGAGCGCCACGGCATCTCGGCCAACGCCGGCAGTTATCTCGGCGCCACGACGGTGCGGGCCTATGTCATGGGGCAGCGGGAGGGCCCGGCCGGGCCGGCGGAACTCGATACCATGCGCGCCGTGGTTCAAAACGCCATGCGCGACGGCGCGTTCGGGATCTCCAGCGCGCTGATCTATCCGCCCGGAAGTTACGCCAGCCCGGACGAACTGGTGGAGCTGGCCCGGGCGATGGCGCCGCTGCACGGCCACTACATCACGCACATGCGCTCGGAGGAGTCGGCCATCCTGAGCGCCATCGACGAGGCGTTGCGGGTGGGCCGCGAGGGCAACGTGCCGGTGGTGATCTACCATCTCAAGGTGAGCGGCCGAAACAACTGGCATCTCGCCGCTCCAGCCGTGGCCAAGATCGACTCGGCGCGTACGGCGGGGCAGGACGTCAAGGCCACGATGTATCCGTACCCGGCGTCCGGCAACAACCTCTCGTCCTGCATTCCCGATTGGGTCCACGCCGAGGGCAAGCTGCTGGCCAATCTGCTCAATCCGGGCCTTCGATTGCGGATCCGGCGGGAGATGACCGACTTGACGCCCGGCGCGCCGGCGTACTGCCAGCACAATCCGCCCGATGCGTACCTGGTGAGCGGGTTCCGCAGGCCGGACTGGCTCCAGTATCAGGGCAAGCGGCTGAGCGAGATCGCAGCCGGGATCAGCCTCGGCTGGGCCGAGGCTATCATCGGGCTCACGCTGGGCGAGGAGGATCGGCTCGGCAAGATCACCTTCGGCATGTCGGACGAGAACGTCGCCAGGATGATCGCGCGGCCCTGGGTGGTGATCGGCAGCGACGCGAGCGGCTACGATCCCGATAGCGCAACGGGGAACGTGCATCCGCGTTCGTACGGAACCTTCCCGCGGGTGCTCGGCAAATACGTGCGGACCGACCGACTCCTCACGCTGGAAGACGCGGTGCGCAAGATGACGTGGTCTACCGCGCAGATCCTGGGGCTTCGGGATCGAGGCATGGTCAAGGAAGGCATGTTGGCCGATCTGGTGATCTTCGATCCGGCCACGATCACCGACCGGGCCACCTTCGAGAGCCCGCACCAGCTGAGCGAGGGCGTGCGGGATGTCTGGGTCAACGGCGTCGCGGTGTGGAAAGACGGCAAGCACACCGGTGCCAAGCCCGGTCGGGCGCTGCGCGGGCTCGGGTATCAGTCGTCCACGGCCCGCTGACGGGATCGGAGCCCGTCATGCGGGCAGATCCTGATGAGAGTCGTCTCGGTCCAGAGCTGCGGAAACGAGCCATCCGCAAGCTCTGCCCGGACCGGCGCTAGATCCAGCGCTTCACCGCCTCGGCCGTATCGCTCGGTACCGTGTTGAAACACAGTTTGGCTCGCGGCGCGTGTTCGTGTACCACGTTGATCAACGTCTCGAACAGCAGGAAGTTGCTTGGATTCGCTCGGACGCCTGCTCCGATGAGGATGCAATCGAACTGCTTCTGTTCGAGCTGCCTTTGTACGACTGTCGCCGCCGTTTCGCCAAAGTCGGTGAGCCGCGTTTGTACGCTGTACCCGAGGCGAGTCAGTTCGTCTTCGGAGGACTTGATACCGGCGAGCACTTTCGTCGCATCCATGCCCGGCGCGTAACCGGGTTGTGAGAAATCGATCAGCGCGGGATCCAGCCCGATTACGAGTACTTCTTTCTTGTCTGCCACAGCTGTCTCCAATCGTTTGCGCCTGATGGAATCCGGGTATGCCTCCGACCAGCACCAGGCTACGCCTGGGGCTGGGGCGGGGCCGGTGTGAGGCCGTGGCGGCGCATCAGCTCCGCCATCCTGGCGCGGTCCGGAGGCCCGCCGCCGGCCGCGTCGAGCAGCTCGGCCGCTTCGCGGAAATACTGCGGACCGATCGCGGCCGGCGTGACCAGGCAGAGCGCCCGTACGTCCTGGCTGCCGTTGTTGTCGAACCGGTGTACGGCGCCGCGCGGAATGCAGAGCGCCTGCCCGGGCCCCACGTCGATGGGGATCCCGTCGACGGTCCAGGTCAGCACGCCGGCGATGCCGTAGACCGTCTCTTCATAGTGGTCGTGGCTGTGCGCGGGAGCCGCCAGACGCTGCGCGGCCGGCACCAGGAGTTCGAAGGCTGCGACGCTGCCGGTCGAGTGGTCTCCCGTGAGCAGAAAGCGCACCGTGAGCGGTCCGAGGCGGAAGGCCTCGTCGGACGGATTGACCTGGGGGCCGGGTGCCGAGGGCATGGACGCTCTCCTGGAGTTAGATTGGCTCTTTAGTAGTAAACTGCGTTGACTTTCAAGACAGTAAACTTAATTTACTATTATGTCAATAGCCAAGTCGCCTGCCGGCTCACGGGTCGAGACGAAGGACATGCTCATCGGCGCGTTGCTGCGCGTGCCGGCCCAGGTCATTCAGCGCCGGCTCATCACGGAGCTCAACACGGCCGGGTTCGAGGAACTGCGCGTGCCGCACATGGCCGTGCTGCAGTTCCCGGGTCCGGATGGCGTTCGTCCCGGCCTGCTGGCCGAGCGGGCCGGGATGAGCAAACAGGCCATGAATCAGCTGCTGCGGAGCCTCGAAGGTCTCGGCTATCTGGTCCGGTCCGACGCGCCCGACGAGGGCCGTGCGCGTATCGTCCGCTTTACCAAGCGCGGACATGCCGCCTACGCCAAGATCCACGACATCCTCCGCGAGATCGAACGCGAATGGAGCGCGGTGCTCGGTCCCAAGCGTTTTGCCGAGCTGAAAGGGCTGCTGCTCCGAGTCTGGGAAAGCCCGTTGGCGCGCGGGCCGGCCTGAATGGACTGCGATATTCGCGAACGACGAGCGTAGACCGGCCGCGCGGCGCACCAGTCGCTGAGCCGGTTCCTGCCGGTTCAGCGGGAGTCGGCGGCTGCGGCCGTTTCAGCCAGCTCCGCACGAAAACGCTCGGCCAGGTCGCGTTCGCCGAGCGCTTCGTACGCGGCGACCAGATCGATCCGGACGGCCCGCAGCCATCCGGAGCCGGGGTCCACCTGCGCCGCCATGATCTCGTAGCCCGCCAGCGACTCGGCCGCCGCTTCGGCGTTGCGGCCGAGCCGCTGAAGCGCCCGGCCGAGCTTGATCCGGGCGATACCCGTATTGGTGTGCTCCGGCGACTGCCGTTCCGAAAAGATGGTGATTGCTTCCCGGAACAGCGGGATGGCCTGTGGATACTGGCCGCCGACAAGGTGGACGTGGGCCAGGTTCGAGATCGCAACGCCGACCGTGAAGTGGGTACTGTCGTAGGTGTTCCGATAGATGCGCAGAACGCGGGCATAGGCGGCCTCGGACTCCTGCAGCCGGCCCAGATGCGCCGCCACGTTGCCGATCTCGTTCATGACCGAGGCCACCTTCGGGTGGTCGTCGCCGTAGACGCGCTCCTGGATGGCCAGCGCCCGGTGGAGGATGGCCCAGCCTTCGTCGTGCTGCTGCTGGAAGAGCAGCGGGCGGCTCAGCATCGTCAGGCCGTCGGCCACTTTGGGGTGGTCTCCCCCGTAGAATTCTTCGGTGATGGCCAGCGCCTCCCGGTAGGTCTGCTCCGCGTCGGGATGGCGGCCCTGCTCGAACGCGACGGCGCCGATATTGATGAGGTCGCTCGCGACCAGCGGATGGCGAGGTCCATACCGCTCCCGGTGGAAATCCCGGAGCAGACGGAAGAGCGAATCGGCTGTGGCGTATTGACCGGCGTAGAAATAGCTGTTCCCCAGCTCGGTCACCGCATAGGTATAGGTCGGGTCGTCGTGGCGCCGAGGGGCCGCGCTTGCCGCGGATAGGGACAACTCGGCGATCGACTCGTCGTACTGCCCCCGCTCCTGCAGGATCTTGCCGAGCGCCACGCGCGCCGCCGTGACGGTCGGGTCGTCGGCCGGCCGGTTGCGCTCCAGCCGGGCCAGTGCGGGGCGGACCAGCGCTTCCGCATCGTCGTACCGGGCCTGCTCGATCCGGAGCTCGCCGACCGCCAACTCGCTTTCCGCGATATCGGCATGACCGGCGCCCAGCAGGTCGCGGCGGCGGTCGAGCGCCAGCGAGAGCAGGGAGTCGGCCCGGTCGAGCTGGCCCAGCTGGCGCGAGATGCCGCCCAGCGTGTGGTACAGGTCGGCCTGGAGCCGCGGCTCGGCATCGAGGGTGCGCGCTTCGTCGAGGCCGCGGTCGAGCAGCGTGACCACGCGCAGACTGTCCGCCGGACCGGCGCGCTCATCGCCTCCGCGGAACATCGTGAACATGAAGCGCTGGATCCGCTGCGCGCGTGTCGCCTCGGCCAGCGCCGCTTCCCGGGCGCTCGAGAGCCGGAAGGTGTAGAAGGATACCAGACCCACGATCATGGCGAGCACGGTCGCGGCCGCGACGGTGGCGGCCCGGTGGCGCTTGAGCAGCTTGCCGATGCGGTACGCCATCGTGTCGGGCCGGGCCGCGAGGGGCTCGCCCGCCAGGTAGTGGTCGATGTCCCGGATCAGGGCGTCGATGGTGCGGTACCTCCGCTGGACGTCCTTGTGCATCGCCGTGAGGCAGAGCACGTCGAGGTCTGCCCAGGCGGCACGGCCCACGGGCGCGGCCCACCCCTGCTTACGCGCTTCGAGCGACGGCCGCTCGGCGTCCTGCTCGAGCACCAGACGCTCCGCCTCGCCCGGTGTCTTGCCGGTCAGGTCGAACGGCGTCCGTTCCGCAAGCAGCTCATAGAGAATGACACCCAGGGAGTAAATGTCGGTGTGGATGCCCACCGGATCGCCGCGGAGCTGTTCCGGCGCGGCGTACGCCGGTGTCATGAGACGGAGACCGGTCTTCGTCTGGTCCGCAGGCGTCTCCAGGTCTTCGAGGTGCTTGGCAATGCCGAAATCGAGCAGCTTCGCGCTGCCGTCGGCACGTACCAGGATGTTCGATGGCTTGAGATCGCGATGCACGATCAGATGCCGGTGGGCATGCTCGACCGCCTCGGCCACGGCGCGGAGCAGCATCAGCCGTTCTTCGACGGATGCCCGCCGCTCGCGGCAGTAGGCCGTGAGCGGACGGCCCTCGACGAACTCCATGGCAAACCAGGGCGTGCCGTCGGGCAGCGCGTCGGCGTGGAAGAGCTGCGCGATGGCCGGATGACTGAGCCGGGCCAGCGTTTGTTGCTCCCCGGCGAACCGCTGGCGTCGAGCGGGGGAAACGACCGCATCGCGCAGCACCTTGATGGCGACCTGCTGCTTCACGTCGCCGCGTTCGGCGCGATAGACGACGCCCATCCCGCCCTGACCGACCACGTCGAGCACACGGTAGGGTCCGAGCGTGCGTCCCGCCAGCGTGCCGTGGTCCTCCCGGGTCACCAGTGAGCCGGCTACTGTGGCCAGGTCACGCTCGAGCAGGGCGTCGCTCCGCGCGTCCGCGGCCAGCATGCGCGCGACGTCATCGAACAGCGCGCCGTCGCCACCGCATTCGCTTCGAAGAAACCCCGCACGCTCCTCCGGCGGCTGATCGAGCGCCGCGTGGAAGAGGGACTGGAGTCGTTTCCAGCGCGTCTCGTCCGTCATGCGTCCCTCCGTCCGGTCACGCGCCGTTCTGAAGATTGGCGGCGAGCCATGCCTTCGCGGCCCGCCAGTCTCGGCTTACCGTCGCCGTACCGACATCCAGCAGCTCCGCGATTTCCCGGAGGTCGAAGCCGCCGAAATAGCGCAGCTCCACGACGCCGGCTTGGCGGGGCGCCTGCGTGGCAAGCGCGTCGAGCGCGTCGTGCAGCAGGAGCACGTCCTCGCCCGTGGCGGCGGCGTCTTCGAGGTCGTCGTCGTAGGTAACCAGAGCGCTCCCGGCCCCACGTTTTTCCGTGATGCGCCGGCGGGCCAGATCCACCACGATCTGGCGCATGGCGCGCGCCGCGAGACGGCGGAAATGCAGCCGGGAATCGGCCGGTACGTCGGCGCGGCCCTGGAGCTTGAGCCATGCCTCATGCACGAGCGCGGTCGGGCTCAGACTGCTGTTCGGATCATTCTGCCGCACGGTGGCCGCGAGGCGGCGGAGTTCCTCGTACGCAAGACTGAACAGCTCGTCGAGAGTGGGACGGGTTGGTGACATCGGACTCTGTGATACTATCGCGCCCCGTCTGTCGTCGCAACCGATGGATCGAGGACTCCGGTGGCGTGCGGATGACAAAGGCCCGTCGGTTTTCTCGTAGGGGAGGGCATCCGCGGTCGCGTCGTCGCGCGGTCCGCAATCGAGGCCGACCTTCACAAGGAGAGATCCATGGGTGCGTTATTGGCGCTGGCGGGGCTGGTGGGCGCGTTCGTGTTCGCGTTTCGCGCGCAGGCGAGCATGTCCGGCAAGGGTGAGCGGCGCAACATGATCGCGGCACAGGCGGCGTATGCCCGGCTGGTGCGGGAGTCGCCCGATGATTCCGAGGCGAAGCTGTCGGAGGCGGAATACCTGCAGCGGCACATGAAGAAGACGCCGTCGGCCGTGCTCAACTGGATTCTGGCGATCCTCTGCATGGTCCTGGTATCGCCTTTGGGCTGCTTCCTGATGGTGGCCGGCTGAGTCATGACCGCGTTGCGCGGCCGGCGAGGGGAGCGGCGGCTGCCGCTCCCTGCGTCCCGGCGACCGATCCGCGTCATGCCGCTCGTTCGCCGGGCGTCTCCCGTTTGACGTGCGCCAGCGCCGCGACGATGCCGCCCGCGAGCAACGGGAGGACAAAGAGGATCGCCTGGCGCGCGAAGAGCAGCGGCAGGATCGCGCCGGCCAGCATCAGCACGGCGCCGGCCAGGAACTTCCGTCTGAAGGCAACGATCCCGCCCGCGATGCCCGTCACCAGGCTGCCGAGGAGCAGCAGACCGGCGGTGCCCACGTTGCGAAGCTGCTCGCCGCCGGCGAGGAGCTGGAGGTCGTTGAGCTGGCCGTAGTCGTTCAACCACTTCATGCCCAGCGCGCCCGCGATGAGCCCGCCGGCGATTCCGAGAATGAGCGCTGCGCTGCGCATCGATGTGCCTCCTGTTCAGTTTGTGGTCTCGCCGTTAGAAATCGATGTCGAACGCGCCCTCGGTTACCGCGAGGGTTCCCGAGGCCCCGCCGCTGATGGCGTCCACCGTGAGCTGGAACGTGCCCGCGATCCGATTGGCGGTGAGCGTGCTGATCGTGATCGTGCCGCTTCCCATGGTGCCGCCGGCTCCCCAGGCGGCGTTGCCGATGGTCACGCCGGCGCTGACCAGGTTGCCGGGCGCGATGGTGTAGGTGCCCGTGGCAACGTTCTGAATCTGGAACCCGATGGCGCGCAGGTCGGCGCTGCCGCCGTTGACGGCCGTGGTGCCGGCGCTCCGCAGCACCGTCGTCTGCACGGCGACGAATTGCTCGCCGTCGATGCGGGCCGTCATCGGGCCGGATTGGTTCGGATCGGTCGAGCCGTCACCCCCGCAGGCCGCAGCCGCGGCAAGGCAGGTGACGGCCGCATAGCGCCTCCAGTTTCGGAACATCGGCGCGGTCCTCTCGCGTAGAAGTGGCAATTCCCGGCAGCATGCGGGGATTCTGCGCTGCTCTACGTGAAATCCGCCGGGAATGAATCACGGCAGGAAAAGCGCCGGTGGTTCCGGGGCGATGGCCGATGATTGGTGGTCCGGCCGAGGGATATGGGGATCAGGGAGAGAAGCCCGACGCTGAGGGCGTCAGGCCGGTGTAGGTCAGGGCGTCGCGACCGAGATCCGCACCTTGCGGTCGAGGACATCCTCCAGGACGTCCGCCTTGCGCGAAGCGCCCCAGACCTCGAGGGCCAGATCGGCGCTGAGCCGCTTGGGCGTCACGCGAATGAACAGCTGGTCGTGGGTGAGCCGGGTGGTCACCTGGTCGACCACCGCAGCGTGACCGCGATCGAGGCCATCCGCTACCCGGAGGATGCCTGCAAGACGACGCACGACCGCCCGGTCTGCGTCGCTCAATCGGGCGAACTCCGGGTGCTTCTTGCTGGGCCCCTTTTTTCGATGATACCGGCTGATCAGCGCCACCAGCAGGCGATCGCGCGCGTTGAACGACAGGCGGTCGGCGTGAACAATCAGCTGAAAGCTGTGCTTATGGTGTTGCCGATAGCTCACCACCTGCCCCACGTCATGCAGCAGGCTGGCGGCTTCGAGGAGAGCCCGTTCCGAGGCATCGGCGCCGAGCGCTTCCTGGAGCCGATCGAAGAGGGTCAGAGCCAGCACGCGAACCTGCTCGACGTGGCGACGGTCGCCCTGGCAGCGGTCGACGAATTCGCGCATGGCGCGGAGCGGATCGACGGTCAGGGCGCGGTCGTCACCGACCATCTCGAGCAGGATGCCTTCACGCAGTCCGTACGCGCTCACCGTGATGCTGGGCGAGCCGGTCAGATCGAGCAGTTCTGCGGTAACCGCGAGGCCGGCCAGGATGATGTCGGCGCGCTGCGGGTTGAGGCCGGGAATCGCGGCGCGTTCCTGCGATGATTTGGTGGTAAGCCACTCGAGCAGCTGTTCGATCTCGCCCGTTGCGACGGTCTCGCCGTGAACGGCGTCACCGATGTCGAAACCCCGCCGGGCCCGGATCATCCGGCCCAGGTTGGTGAAGGTGCCGCCCGATCCGATCACGGCGGCCGCATTCCACTCCCGCCCGGACACCGCCCGCTTGAGCCGTTTGCGCACCCAGCGCCTGAGGTCGGTGACCGCGCGCGCGGTGGGCCGGGTGCCGTCGAGCCAGGCCTCGGTCAGCCTGACGGCGCCGAGCGGCAGCGATCCGGTCAATTCCACGAGGCCGTTGACGACGCCGACCAGCTCCAGACTTCCCCCGCCGATATCGGCAATCAGGGTCCGGACCCCGGCAAGAGTGAAGTGGTGTGCCACCGATCGATACGACAGGTTGGCTTCCGCGTCGCCGTCGATCACCTCGAGCGCAATGCCGGTTTCCCGCTTGACCCGCTTGACGAAGAGCCGGCCGTTTTCCGCCTCGCGGACCGCGGAGGTAGCGACGGCGCGCAGGCGGGTGACACCGCGCCGATCGGCCACTTCCCGCATCCGTTTGAGTGCGGCGACGGCCAGGTCCATGGCCTGCTGGTCCAGCGCACCCGTCGCGGCGATTCCCGACGCAAGGCGCGGCTGCTCCTTGACCTCGTCGAGGATGCGGAGGCCGCGGCCCGGATCGTACTCGGCAATCGAGAGCCGGATCGAGTTCGAGCCGACGTCGATTGCTGCGATGCGCTCGGGCTTGGGGTCGGCGGCGGAGGACTTCCCCCTCGCGGACGCACTGGAAATGACGGTCACGACGATCCCGGGTAGCGACGCACAAGGTTACCCGGACGGCGGGGCGGATCGCTAGGGGAGGAACTCGGCCCGGTGTTGCGGGCGCTCAACGGGCGCGTCACGGTTCCCGCATGCCGCTCAGGATTCGGCCCCGAACTCCTCCGCGTGATGCTTGATCGATTTCCCTTCGACCAGGAAGACCACTTCTTCACCGATGTTGGTGGCCAGATCGGCGATGCGTTCGAGGTTGCGGGAGACCAGGAACAGGCTCATCGCCGCTCCGATCGCATGCGGGTCCTCCATCATGTGCGTCAGCAGGATGCGAAAGGTCGAGCGATTCAGGGCGTCAACCTTGTCGTCGCGGAGGCACACCGCGCGGCCGGCAGCCGCGTCGCCGCGGACGAAGGCGTCCAGCGCATCGGACAGCATCTCACGCGCCAGTCGCGCCATCTCGACGATCTCAGGCTCCGGCGTGATCGGCCGGCTCTGCATCAGGCGTTCGGCCGCCTGGGCAATGTTGACCGCGTGATCACCCACCCGCTCCAGGTCGTTGGCGATCTTGATGGCCGCCACCAGCAGGCGGAGGTCTCGAGCCATCGGCTGCTGCAACGCGAGCAGGCTCAGGCAGAGCTCTTCGATCTCCACTTCCATGGCATCGATGACACGATCGCCCTGGATGACCTGCTGTGCCTTGCCGCCGTCCCGCTCCAGCAAAGCTTCGACGGCTACCTGTACGGCAGCCTCAGCCTCGCCCGACAGGGTCAGGAGTCGAACCTTGACCTGGCTCAACTCGTCGTGAAAATGCCGATGCACGTCCGGACTCATCCGAACCTCCCCGTGATATATGCTTCCGTCCGCGGCTCGCTCGGCGCGGTAAACATGTGACTGGTCGTATCATACTCGACTACCCGCCCGGCCTCGAAGAACGCGGTCCGACTCGAGACCCGTGCCGCCTGCTGGAGGTTGTGGGTGACGATGACGATGGTGTATTGCTGCTGAAGTTCGAGCAGCAACTCTTCGATCCGTTGTGTCGCGATCGGGTCGAGTGCCGAACAAGGCTCGTCCATCAGGAGCACATCGGGACGATTGCCCAGCGCGCGGGCAATGCAGAGCCGCTGCTGCTGGCCGCCTGAAAGACCGAGCGCCGGCTGGTCGAGTCGATCTTTGACCTCATCCCAGAGCGCTGCCTGGCGGAGACACTGCTCGACCAGATCGGGTAACTCACTCTTGCGGGCCAACGCATTGAGCTTGGGACCGTACGCGACATTGTCGAAAATCGACTTGGGGAACGGGTTGGCGCGCTGGAATACCATCCCCACCTTGCGTCGCAAGGAAACCAGGTCGACGTTCCCCGCAGCCACGTTCTCCTCGCCGACGTGAATCGCGCCTTCGTACCTGGCGCCCGGGATGAGGTCGTTCATCCGGTTGATCGATCGCAGGAAGGTGGACTTCCCGCATCCCGACGGCCCGATGATCGCGGTAACGGCCCGCTTCGGGAACGCCAGCGAGATATCGAATAGCGCCTGGCGGGCGCCGTAGTGAAACGAGAACCCGTCCGCCTGAACCGCGGGATCGAGATTCGGGGCCGGTCGCGCGGTCACCCGAACCGTCCGGTGATGTAGGCCTCGGTCCGTTCGTGTGCCGGAGCGGTGAAGATCTGCTTGGTCGGTCCGCTCTCGATCAGCTGGCCCAGATAGAAGAAGCTCGTCGTATCGGAGACGCGCGCGGCCTGTTGCATGTTGTGCGTCACGATCACAATCGTGAAGTGCTCCTTCAGGGCAAAGAGCAGTTCCTCGATACGTTGCGTGCCCTGCGGATCCAGCGACGAGGTCGGCTCGTCGAGCAGAACCACGTCGGGAGCCGGTGCCACGGTTCGCGCGATACAGAGCCGCTGCTGCTGGCCGCCCGAGAGCGCCACGGCACTGGCCGAGAGCCGATCCTTGACCTCCTCCCAGAGCCCGGCATAGCGAAGCGCCTGCTCGACGATGGCGTCGGTTTCCGTCCGAGAGCGTCGGGCGCCGACCTTGAGTCCGGAGGCGACGTTCTGGTAGATGGACATGGTGGGGAACGGCGTCGGCTTCTGAAAGACCATGCCGACCCGGCGCCTGAGCTGGGTCAGACTTACCCGGGCATCATAGATATCGAGGTCGTCGAGGCGAACGGTTCCGGTGATCCGGCCGCCGCCCACTTCGTGGAGCCGGTTCAAGGTGCGCAGGAAGGTCGACTTGCCGCAGCCCGACGGACCGATCAGCGCATGCACCTGATTAGTGCGGAACGCCAGGCTGACGTTCCGCACGGCGGCAAAGTTGCCGTAGAACGCCGTCAGCGACTCGGCCGAGAGGCGGATTCGCGCGTTATCGGACATTGAACCGCTGCCGGGTGGCGAGCCGCGCGAGCAGGCTCAGAACCAGAACGACGAGGATCAGCACCAGCGCGGTGGCCCAGGCGATCCGATGCCATTCCTCGTAGGGGCCGGTCGCATAGGTGTAGACCGTGAGCGGAAGCGCAGCCATCGGCTCGTCCAGGTCCGTGTTCATGAACTGGCTGCCTAGGGCCGTGAAGAGGAGCGGGGCCGTTTCGCCGGCAACCCGGGCAATGGCCAGCAGGCTGCCGGTCACGATGCCCGGCAAGCAGGTTCGGATCACCACGGTCAGGCCGGTACGCCAGTAGGGATACCCCAGCGCCAGCGCCGCTTCCCGCAGGGAGTGCGGCACCAGTTTGATCATTTCCTCCGTGGTGCGCATCACCATTGGAATCATGATCATGGCGAGCGCCGCGCTCCCGGCAAACCCGGAGAAATGTTTCTGCTTGGCGACGATCAGGGTCCAGATGAACACGCCGACCACGATGGATGGCGTGCCGTTCATCACGTCGGCCACGAAGCGGCTGACCGTTGCCAGCCGGCTCCGCGGATACTCGGCGCAGTACATCCCGGCTCCGATGCCTACCGGCAGGCCGATCAGGGCGCCGGTCGCCACCATCAGCAGGGTGCCGACGATGGCGTGGGCGACCCCACCGCCGTCTTCGCCGGGCGGGGCAGGGAGAGACGTGAAGAAATCCAGGTTGATGCTGCTGGCGCCCTTGGCAAAGAGGGTGCCCAGGATCAGGATCAGCGGTGTCACCGCCAGCACGACCGCGCCCATCATGGCGCCGACCATGATCCGACTCTTCCAGCGTCGCCAGATCAGACGGTTCATGCGGAGTTGCCTCCGCCCGCGCCTCGCGAGACCCGCCAGATGAGCAGCCGGGCGCCGGCATTGACCAGCACCGTCACCAGAAACAGCGTAAAAGCCACATACGTCAGCGCCGAGAAGTGCAGCTCGGTCGACGCCTCGCTGAACTCGTTCGCAATCACGGCGGCCATGGTGTACCCCGGCGCAAAGAGCGACGCGACGATCTCGTGCCGGTTGCCGATCAGCATGGTCACGGCCATCGTTTCGCCGAGCGCGCGCCCGAGGCCGAGGATCACGGCGCCAATGATACCCGACCGCGCGTAGGGGACGACGGCAGTCCAGGCCGCTTCCCATCGCGTGGCGCCCAGGCCGAGTGCCGCCTCACGCTGGCTCACCGGAACGGCCATCAGGACTTCCCGCGAAACCGACATCACATAGGGCATCACCATGATCGCCAGGATGATTCCGGCGGCCAGCATCGAGTTGCCGTAGATCGGTCCCTGAAAGAACGGCAGGAAGCCCAGGGTGTCGCGCAGAAAGGGAAAGATCGTGATGCGCAGGAAGGGGATCAGGACGAAGATGCCCCACAGCCCATACACCACGCTCGGAATTGCCGCGAGGAGTTCGATGATGAAGGAGACCGGTTGCCGCAGCCAGGTCGGGCTGAACTCGGTCAGGTAGATCGCCACGCCGAGCGAGAGCGGCACCGCGATGGTCAGGGCCAGCGCCGCCGACACCAGCGTGCCCACGATCAGCGGAAAGGCGCCGAACTCCTCGGCGACCGGATCCCAGGTCGTGCCGGTGATGAAGTCGATGCCGTAGCGATTGATCGCTAGCTCGGCACCGATCCAGAGCTCGTAGACCAGGAACCCCAGCAGGGTCGGGATGGCAATCGCCGCCATCGTGAGGATGGCGCGGTAGATCGCATCGCCTGCATTACGGCCCTCGAGAGGCACTCCGGGAGCGCTGGGCGCCGCCGGAGTGCCGTCGGAACTGCTGCTCACGCGATGGCCTTGCCGCCGGCTTTGAGGCTCTTGATGCGCTCGCGAACCAGTGTCACCACCTCGGCTGGCAGGGGCGCGTAGCCGAGCGTCTTGGCCATGTTCTGCGCTTCCGGGGTCAGCATCCAGCTGGCAAAGTCACGGATCAGCTTGGCTTTGGCCGGGTTGGCATTGTCGACGTAGACCAGGAGCCAGGTGAACGACGCGATCGGATAGGCCGTCGCCGCCTTCGGATTGGTAATCGAAACCCGGAAGTCGGTCGTCTTGGGCAGTGACGCGCTCGCCGCCGCCGTCACCGATTCGAGGCTCGGATCGACGAACTCGCCTGCCTCGTTCTTGACCGACGCGTGTGGAAGCCGGTTGGCGATCGCGTAGACCAGTTCGACATAGCCGATGCTGCCCGGCAACTGTTTGACCTGCTGAGTCACCCCTTCGTTGCCGCGGCCGCCGAGCCCCTTGGGCCAGTTGACCGCGGTCGAGGTGCCGACCCGGGAACGCCAATCGGGGGAGACCTTCGAGAGATAGTCGGTAAAGACATAGGTAGTGCCCGACCCGTCCGAGCGATGTACCACGATCAGATCCTCGTTCGGCAGCTTGACCCCGGCGTTGAGCGCCGCGATCCGCGGATCGTTCCACTTGGTGATCTTGCCGAGGAAGATGTCGGCGATGGTGGGGGCATCGAGCTTAAGCCGCGTGCTTCCCAGAGCCGGCAGGTTGTAGGTGAGCACTACGGCGCCCAGTACGGTCGGCAGGTGCGCGACATTGCCCTTAGCCGCGGCGATCTGCTCGTCGGTCATCGGACCGTCGGTTGCTCCGAAATCGATGGTTCCCTGTGTAAACTGGCGAACGCCGCCGCCGGAACCGATCGACTGATAGTTGATTTTTACACCGGTCTTCTGAGCGTAGGCCTGAAACCAGCGGGTATAGACGGGATTCGGAAATGTGGCGCCCGCGCCATTCAGATTGGCCTGGGCGTCGGCCGTGCATGCAGCGCCTGATGCGATACTCAGACTGATCAGTACGGCCGCGCGATCGATCCTCACCGTGTGCTCCTTGCTCGAGGTCAGTCAAACCGCACTGCAACTAACCAGCGCTTCGTCACAATCAGATCACAAACAGGTCAATAGAGGGTATCTGGCGGGGGGCTTGCTATCGGGTGAGGGGTAGCGTTTCAAAATTAATCGTCATGGCGCCGCGAATACCGGACAGCGTCGGTGCGCCGGGTGCCTCGGGGTTCTGGGTCTCGAACATCAGCCGGATCTGAGCCTTGGAGGTCAGATACAGATTGATTCCGGCGGTCAGCAGGGTCGAGCCGTTGCGGGGGGCATCGGTGTCCGGATCGGCCCAGTCGAATCGGACCACCGGCTCGACGGCGTACAGCGACCCGCCGGGTTTGAGGCGAAGGTGATAGGCGGAAACCGCTGACAGGCCGCGGAGCCGATGGCGGTCGGCCGTGTCGTCCTCGCCCGTCATATAGTCGACCACGGCAAAGAGCCCCCGGTCGCCCGGCTTGCCCCACTGCGCGTCGATCCCGATGGCCTGATTTCGGAATGCGCTGTCGGTCGCGATGGGCGAAAGAGCGACAATGCCATCATGTGAGTACCAGGCCATGCCCACACCGAGCTTGGTGGTCAGGTCGAGGGTGGTTCGGAGACCGAACGACTTGGCGCCGTTGACGTCATTCAGGCTCTCTCCCTCGCCGTTGTACAAGCCACCTTTGATCGAGAAGATTCGTCCCGTCCCGATGGTGTGAACCAGCCTGAGCGAGGCGCCGAGGTCGGTCTGAATGAACCCGGCCCGCTCGAAAATGTTGTTCGAGGCCTCCGGGGCGAGGCCGCGCCCGGCGTTTCGGTCGATCGAGGGGAGGTTGTTGGACGAGATCAGTTCGTAGCGCCCGAAGGGGACTTTCTCGGCTCCCGTCCGAATGAACAGGCCGGTTTTCGTTTCGGGTCGGGTCAGCCGGAGATCGATATAGGCATCACGGAGTCGGACCCCGCCCGGGCGCCCGCCCTCGAACGATGGCTGAATCACCAGGCTCAGCCGGTTGGTGATCTGGGCGTCGACCTGGATCCGGGCCCGCCGCAGAAAAAAGTTGCTCGATGGGCCGGGATTCTCGCCCGAGAACGCATATCCCTGGGTCTGCAGTCGGCCGTTCAGAACGATGGCCGGATAGGTCTGGGCCGACGCGCTAGACGCCGCCGCCGTGAGTATTGCGCCGAGCAGGATCCGCATCGATGAGGCGTCCGGGAGGTCCGCTGTGAATGATCGCAGGTAACGAAAGCTGCGGAAACCTGCGACGATTTCATCACTGCATTGTCAACGGAACGTCACGTTCAGGTAACGTCACTCGGCGGCTGCGCGGAGTCAAAGGGAAGCTGCTGCGGCCACCAGACGTGGATCGACGTACCCCGGCCGAGGCTGCTTTCGGCCCAGATCCGGCCGCCATGATTTTCGACCAGATGCTTGACGATGGCCAAGCCGAGCCCGGTGCCACCCTGCGCGCGCGACCGGCTGGGGTCGACCCGGTAGAACCGCTCGAAGATCCGCGGGACGTGATCCGAAGGGATGCCGGTGCCGGTGTCGGTGACTGAAATTCGGGTTCCGGCGCCGTCGCGGCCCGCGCGGACGGTCACCGAGCCTTCGGGAGGCGTATAGCGGATGGCGTTCTCGAACAGGTTCCGGAAGATCTGCCGCACCGCCTCCGGGTCGCCGGAGATGAACTGGGTGTCGTCCGCCAGGGTAACGGCGAACGCGGGCACCCGCGTCGTGGTCGATACTGCAACCGCCCACGCATCGGCCGCAGTCGGCTCGATGGCAACTTGCTCGATCGCGGCGGTCCAGGTGCCCGATTCGATGCGGGACAGGTCGAGCTGATCGTCGACCAGCCGCTGCATCCGCCGGGCGTTGGAAAGGATGGTTTCCAGGAATCGGCGCGTGGTGTCGCCATCGGTGTCGTCGGCCAGCAGCGTTTCGGCATACCCCGAGATGGCGGTGAGCGGCGTCTTGAGTTCGTGAGACACGTTGGCGACGAAATCGCGGCGGACCGCTTCGAGCCGTTTGAGATGCGTCAGATCGTGAAGCACGATTACGGCGCCGCCGGTAGGCAGGGGCCTCGCGTTCATCAGGTAGGTCCGGTCTCCCCAGGCAATTTCCCGATCGGCAATGGCCGTACCGTCGAGGGCTCGGTCGGTCAGGTCCCGGGCGTCCTTGGTGCGGAAGATGAGCGGCAGCTCGGGGAGCGCTTCATTGTCGCGGTAGCCCAGCAGCCGGCGGGCGGCGGGGTTGGCGGTGGTGATCCGGCCTTTGGCGTCCGACGAGAGGACGCCTTCGACCATCGAGTCGACGATGGCAGCCGTTTCCGACTGTTTCCGCCGCAGGTTGTCGAATCGCTCGGCCAGCTGGTCGTGCATCGCGTGCAGGTCGGCGGTCAGGCGGTCGATGTCGGGAATCCCGGCATAGGGAAACTCGGGCGACTCTCCCGATGCGATCCGCCGCGCGGCCGTAGCGATGTCGGCCAGCGGGCGAACCACGCGGCGGGCCGCGAGATAGGCGAGCGGCAGGCCGAGCAGGAGGGCAATCAGCCCGGCGACGAGAATCGGCCGTTGCGCAGCGAGCACGACCTGGTCGATCTGCTCCAGGCTCAGGGCCACCCGAACGGCGCCAGGTCCGCCGGGGCTCGCCACATACATGAACGGGACGCCGACGGTGGCGCTGGCCCGGCGGTCGGCGCCAGGCTGTCCGGCCAGCGCGGCGACGATTTCCGGCCGGTTGAGGT
Source organism: uncultured Gemmatimonas sp. (assembly GCA_964619465.1). Lineage (GTDB taxonomy): Bacteria > Gemmatimonadota > Gemmatimonadetes > Gemmatimonadales > GWC2-71-9 > SHZU01. The sequence goes on along the minus strand of CAZUES010000007.1, from coordinate 103,077 downwards.
GATTCTCCAGGCGACCAAGCTCGGCTTCCGTTACTTCTGACTCGGCTCGCACCCGGCCGGTCTGGTCGACCACCGTGATCCGCAGCCCGGTCCGTTTGGCGGCATCTTCGACGGTCGGCTGCCAGGCCAGGGAGTCGGCGGGCAGGGCCATCGCAGCCAGTACCGCCTCGCGCTCGAGATCGACCCGGGTATCCTGTTCCAGATCCCGCCGCACCGAGTGCTCGACCGCGATGATCAGCGCTACGACTGTCGCGACCAGGACGAGCAGCGTGCCTGTGGCAACCCGACCGGCGTAGGTCACCGCGCCCGCGATGCTTTCTCGGGCGCCGTGAACCGGTAGCCGAAGCCTCGAACGGTCTCGATCAGATCGCCGGCCGCGCCCAGCTTGGTGCGGAGCCGCTGGACGTGCATGTCGACCGTCCGGGTCTGGATGTCGGGCTGCGCATCCCAGACCGTTTCCAGCAGCTGCGGTCGCGTCTGCACCCGTCCGCGCCGCTCGAGCAGGGTCACCAGCAGTTTGTACTCCGTTGCCGTGAGCTGCAGGTCTTCACCCTCGACCGTGACCCGGTGCGCGGAGCGGTCGATGGTGAGCGGACCTGCCGAGACCTGCGATCCGCCGGCCACGGCCGGCGCGGCGAGCCGCCGGATGATGGCCGCCACGCGGAGGGTCAGTTCGTTGGGCGAAAACGGCTTGGTCAGATAGTCGTCCGCACCGAGCGAGAGTCCGCGGATCCGATCCGCTTCTTCCCGGCGGGCGGTCAGGAGGATGACGCCGACATCGCGCGTCTCGTCCTGTTTGCGGAGGGCTTGCAGCACGTCCAGCCCCGAAAGGCCCGGCAGCATCAGGTCGAGCACCACGACATCGGGGCGCTGCTCGGCGGCGGTGCGCAGTGCGTCGGTCCCGTTCGACGCGGTCGATACCCGGTAGCCGGCTTTGGCCAGGTGGTAGGCGACCAGGGCGGTGATATCCGGTTCGTCGTCGACGACAAGGATGCGATGGCTCATCGCTTGGTAGGCTTCTTTCCTCGGCTGCGGCTCCGTTCCAGAGCCAGGTCCCTTTCGCGCCGGAACACGCTCTCGGTCGCGACGGTGTCAAGAATGGTTCTCATCAAGCGGCCGACCACGCCGGATTCGCGGCTCAGACGGTAGAGGACGAAGGGAGCAACGGAGGTGTCACGGACCAGGTCGGCTCGTTTGAGCACGGTCAGGTGACGCGACACCGTCGGCTGCGGCAGGTCGAGAACGTCCTGGAGATCGGAGACAAAGAGCGGGGCCGCTGCCAGGCAGTTGAGGATCCGGAGCCGGGTCGGCTCTGCGACCGTGGCCAGAAGATCGGCCGAAGAAGGTTGGGTATTCATATGCGTCACCACGAATATGAGCGCCGGCCCCCGCGGCAACAAGGCACGTGACAGAACTGTGACGCTGGCTCCCCATGTTCGTCCGCTCCGTCTATGTTTTGTGGCCATGCTGACCCTGCTTCTTGCCGTATCCCTGGTCGCGTCTCCGGCCGACTCCGTGGTGCTCAGAGTTCTGACCATCAACGACTTCCACGGTTCGCTCCAGCCCCGGGTCCTGCCGTGGTCGAACGGGCGCCCGATCGGGGGGCTCGCGGCGCTGAAGGGCTTCATGGACAGTCTCGAAGCGGATTGCCGCTGTCCCACCCTTCGCTTCGATGCCGGTGATCAATTGCAGGGCAGTCTGGGCTCGAATCTGATGTTCGGCCGGTCGGTGGTCGAGGGCATGAATCTGTTGGGCCTCGATGCGGCCTCGCTCGGCAATCACGAACTCGACTGGGGTGCGGATACGTTGGCGGCACGGGTGCGCGAAGCGCGCTACCCCTGGCTCGCGGCCAACGTCTTCGACTCGGCCACCGGTTCACGGCCCGCGTGGGCCAGGCCGTACGCGATCATCGAAAAGGGGCCGTATCGGATCGGTGTAGTGGGCTATCTCACGGCCGTCACCAAGTCGATCGTAATGGAGCGGCATGTGCGTGGCCTCGAGTTTCGCGAAGCCCCCGACGCCATTGCCGATGCGCTTGCGGCCGTCAAAGCTGCGCGGCCCGATTTTACCGTGCTGGTTGCGCATGAAGGGGCGTTCTGCGATTCGCTGGCGTGCGCCGGCGAGATCGTATCGCTTGCCAGGCAGTATGACTCGACCGCGTTCGACGTGATCGTGGCCGGGCATACCCACACCTTGATCAACACGCTGCAGCGGGGCGTCCCCATCGTGTCGGCACGAGCCAACGGGACCGCGGTCGGCGTGGTCGACCTGATCCAGGCGCCGGACGGCGGACGACGCTGGACCATTCGGGTCGAAACCGTCTATGCCGATGCCGTGCGGGCCGACTCCGCGGCAGCCGAGCTGGTGGCTCGGTACGATGCCATGACCGGCCCGATCGCGCGGCGAGTGGTCGCCAATCTGGCGGAGCCCCTGACGACGGCGCGGGGCGTCGAGTACCAGCTTGGTAACCTGATCGCCGATGCGCAGCGCAAGGCGGTCGGGACCGATTTTGCGCTGATGAACAACGGCGGGATTCGCCGCTCGCTGCTGGCCGGTCCGGTGACCTACGGCGATCTCTTCGAGCTGCAGCCGTTCGGCAACACCATGCTGCGGGTCCGGGCCAGCGGCGCCGTGGTTCGGCAGATGGTCGAACATGCGCTCGCCGACGGCCGCCCCGATGCGCACTTGGCGGGAATGCGGGTCCGCTACGATGCCGGGAGACCGCGCGGCCGCCGGGTGGTCGAGATCCGTACCACGGCCGGCGCGCTCGTCCGCGCCGATCGGACCTACACGGTTGCCGTGTCCGACTTCCTCTTCGGCGGTGGCAGCGGCTATACCATGTTTGCCGGACTCGGGCACGAGGTCACGGAGACAGGCGCGCTCGAAGCGCTGGTTGCCTGGATGGAAGAACAACCTGGTCCGATTCGCGCACCAGACGACAAACGATGGATTGCGGTGAAACAGTGACCATGCCTGTCTTTGTAAACGGGGCCACGCTGTTCGTCCCCTCCGGCACGACCGCGGGTACCGCAGCCGCGCAAGCCGACGCTCGCTATGCCGAGGCCTCCGAAGCGGGCCGGGCGTACCTGACCGACGGCCGCGGCATCCGACGGGATCCGTCCGAGTTGCTCGCGGCCGGTGACATCCTGCGCGTCATCGTGAGCGCCGCGCGTGACCTTCCGGAGGCGGCATCGGACGAATGATGACCCGGGAGTTGATCGCCAGCCTGCCCAAGGCGGAGCTTCATGTGCATCTCGACGGCTCGCTGCGGGCCGAAACGATGATCGCCCTCGCCGCCGAGCGGGGCATGGCGCTCCCGACCACCGATCCGGCTGCGCTGCGGCGATTCATGGTGGTTGACGACGCGACCAACCTGGCCGACTTTCTCCATCGGTTCGATCTGACCATCCCGCTGCTGCAGACGCCCGAGGCCATCGAACGGGTTGCCTACGAGATGGTGGAGGACGCCGCCCGGGACAATCTGCGGTACCTCGAGGTCCGGTACTGTCCCCATCTGAGCACCAAAGCCGGGTTGCCGATGGATCAGGTGATCGAAGCCGAGTGGCGGGGACTGACCCGGGGTCGGGCCGAGTTCGGCGTCGGAGTCGCCATCATCAATTGCTCGCTGCGGCACTATGCGCCCGAGGTGTCGGTCGCGATTGCGGAGCATTCGGTCCGGATGCAGTCTCATGGCGTGGTGGCGTTCGACCTTGCCGGAGACGAAGCCGGCCGGATGCCCGGGGTGCATGCCCGGGCCTTCGACATTGTCAAGGCGGGCGGTCTTGCCATCACCATTCACGCCGGTGAAGCGGCGGGCCCCGAGTCGATTGCCGAGGCGATCGACCGCTGCCATGCGCAGCGACTGGGCCATGGCACCCGGTTGTATCAGGATCCGGTCTTGGAGCAGCGGGTCGCGTCCGCACAGATACCGATCGAGATCAACCTGACGAGCAATCTGCAGACCCGGGTAGTGCGAAGCGCGGCCGAGCATCCCGTGCGCCGCTACCTCGAGCAGGGGATTCCGGTCACGCTCTGTACCGACAGTTGGCTGATGTGTGGCGTCAGCCTGACGGACGAGTACTGGCTGGCCCACCAGGCCCTTGGTTTCGATCGAGACGCCATCGATCGCCTGATCCTGAACGGCTTCGAAGCGGCATTCCTGCCCCCCGATGAGAAGCACGCCCTGGTCGAGCGGGTGCGTGCAGAGCTTGCGGAGATCCGATGACCGAGAAGGTGCCGGGTTCAGCCGAAGCGGTGCGTGCCGCTGCGGCGCATATCGAGCGGCATTTGGGGGGACGGACGCCGACCGTGGCGGTGGTGCTGGGATCGGGGCTGGGTGGGTTGGCCGAGCGGATTGCCGATCCGATCCGGATCGGATACGGTGAGATCCCCGGTTTTCACGTCCCGACGGTGGCCGGACATCGCGGCGAGCTGGTGATCGGCACGCTGGGCGGAAAGACGGTGATTGGCCAGAGCGGCCGCTTCCACATGTACGAAGGCCATTCCGCAGCAGAGGCGGTCCTGCCGGTTCGAGTCTTCGCGGCGCTCGGGGTCCGGACGCTGGTGGTGACCAACGCGGCGGGCGGAATCAACCGCGCCTTCGCGGCCGGCACCGTGATGCTGATTGCCGATCATATCAATCTGACGGGTCGGAATCCCCTGATGGGGCCGGTGCGCAGCGGTGAGAGCCGGTTTCCCGACATGACGGTTGCCTACGATGCCGAACTTCGCGCGCTTGCGGAGCAAGTGGCTGCGCGGCTCGTTGTGCCGGTGGCGCAGGGGGTCTATGTCGGCCTGCTCGGCCCCAACTATGAAACCCCGGCGGAAATCCGGATGCTGGAACGCCTGGGCGGCGATGCGGTCGGCATGTCCACGGTTGCCGAGGTCATCGCGGCCCGCAGTCTCGGCATCCGTTGCCTCGGCATCTCGTCCGTGACCAATCCGGCAGCGGGGGTCGCCACCGCGCTCTTGTCGCACACGGAAGTGATGGATGTGGCCGGGAAAACCGGCGGCGCCATCGGTCGGCTGATCGAAGGTGTGATTGCTGCGCTGTAACTACTTCGGAGACAGGCAATGACGGCGGAATCGACAGGCCTTGCGGCCAAGCATCAGCGTGCGCTCTGGACCCCCTTTCAGCAGATGCAGACGGTGCTCGACCAGGGCCCGCTCATTTTCGATCGCGGCGAAGGGGTCTACCTCTACGACGTGAACGGGCGCCGCTACCTCGATGCGCATGCCAGCCTCTGGCTCATGAACGTCGGGTTCGGCCGCCGCGAGATTGCCGATGCCGCCTACCAGCAGATGCAGAAGTTCGCCTTCTTCAGCCTGTTCCAGGGCTTCTCGAATGAGCCGGCCATCGAGCTGGCCGATCGTCTGATCCGACTCGCGGCGCCCGAAGGAATGGGGAAGGTGTTCTACTCCGACAGCGGCTCGGAGGCGATCGAAACGGCGATCAAGATTGCGCGGCAGTACTGGAAGAATCGAGGCCGAGGCGGGAAGTACAAGTTCATTGCTCGCCGCAATGCCTATCACGGCGTGACCATGGGCGCGCTCTCGGCCACGGGCGTGCCGGCCAATCGCCGGATGTTCGAGCCGCTCTTGCCCGGGTTCAGTCACATTGCCGACCCGAACTGCTATCGGAACGATTTCGGTGCGAACCTGACGGAGGACGAGGTTTCGGAGGCGGCGGCGGACGCGCTCCGCAAGCAGATCGAATTCGAGGGACCGGATACCGTGGCAGCCTTCATTGCCGAACCGGTGCAGGGTGCCGGCGGCGTGGTGGTTCCGCCCGCCAGCTATCTCGCCAAGGTCCGGGCCATCTGCACCGAATACGATATCCTGTTCATTGCCGATGAGGTCATTACCGGGTTCGGACGCACCGGCACCTGGTTCGGATCGCGCACCTATGGTGTGCAGCCCGACCTGATGTGCTTCGCCAAGGGCATTACCAGCGGCTATATCCCGATGGGTGCCACGCTCTGTCGTGACGAGATCTACGAAGCCTTCCTGGGCACCCCCGGCGACGGCAAGGAACTGCGCCACGGCAACACCTACACCGGCCATGCCACCGCGGCCGCCGCGGCCATTGCCAACCTGGCGATCATCGAGCGCGAACAGTTACCCGAGAATGCGGCCACGGTCGGCCGCCACCTGCTGAGCGGCCTCGAGCGCCTTCGGTCTCATGAAATCGTCGGCGATGTGCGCGGCGTCGGTCTCCTGGCGCGGGTCGAACTGGTCAAGTCCCGCGCGTCGAAGGAAACCTTCAAGCCGGCCGGATCGGTTGGTGGCAAGGTGCAGCGCCGAGCTCAGGAACTCGGTGTGATCCTGCGGAACATCAACGATGTGCTGACCTTTTCGCCGCCCCTGGTGCTGACCGCGGCGCAGGCGGACGAGATCGTCGAGGTCGTCGACCAGGCCATCGGCGATGTCGCCCGCACCCTCTGATCCGTTCGACATAGCCGTCATCGCGGGTGACGGCATCGGCGGCGAAGTGGTCGAGTCCGCCGTGGCGGTGGTCGACGCGGCGTTAGGCGCCGGTCGCTGCCGTTGGCGTCGGCTGCCGTGGGGCTCCGACTACTGGGTGGCTCATGGTAGCATGATGCCGCCGGATGGGCTTGCCGAGCTGGCCGGCGCCGATGCCATTCTCCTCGGCGCGGTGGGCGACCCCCGGGTTCCGGATCACGTCACCCTGCACGGTCTGCTGCTTCCGATTCGGCGCCGGTTCGACCAGTTTCTCTGCGTTCGTCCCGTGGTGTTGCATCCCGGGGTCGAATCGCCGCTCCGCAGGCTCGGGCCCGGCTCGGTCGATCTGGTGGTCTATCGGGAGAATACCGAGGGGGAGTACGCCGACGTCGGCGGGCGAGTCCATCGCGGGACCGAGGCCGAAGTCGCCATTCAGGGTAACGTCTTTACCCGGCGCGGCTCTGGCCGCATCATCCAGGCGGCGTTCGAAGCTGCCCGGACCCGACGCAACAAAGTCACCTCGATCACGAAGTCGAACGCGCAGGCCCACGGCATGGTGTTGTGGGACGAGGTCTTTCGCGAAACCGCCGCGCGGTATCCCGATGTTGCCACCGAGTCGCTCCTGGTCGATGCCGCGGCCATGGACCTGGTCCGCCGGCCGGAAGCGTTCGACGTCATCGTGGCGAGCAACCTGTTCGGTGATATCCTTTCGGACCTGGCCGCTGCGGTGGTGGGCGGACTTGGCCTCGCGCCGAGCGCCAATCTCGACCCGACGCGCCAGGGGCCGAGCATGTTTGAACCGGTGCACGGCTCGGCGCCGGATATCGCGGGGCAAGGGGTCGCCAATCCGATTGCGACCGTGCTGGCCGCGGCAATGATGCTGGACCATCTCGACCGTGGCGACGCCGCGCACGCGATACGTCGTGCCGTCGATCGCCTGCTGAGCCACGGGACGGTACGCACCCCGGATCTGGGCGGCACGGCTCGCACGACGGACGTCACGCGCGCCCTGATTGCCGAGCTGGCGTAGGTCGGAATCTCACTCTCGAGGCAACAATCGATGGCCGATCCGAAGAACGTGCTATTGCTCGTGCTGATTGCCGTAACGGTCGGATTCGTTGCGTTCTGGGTCCGCGCCGTACGGCAGAGCCGCACCGCCTTCACATTTCCCGCTGTGCGCCAGCTTCTGGTCGGCGCGGTGACAAATTTTTTCGATACGCTGGGTATCGGCTCCTTCGCGCCGACTACGGCGTGGTTCCGCTTTACCCGCGCGGTGCCGGACGAGAAGATTCCCGGCACCCTCAACGTCGGCCACACGCTGCCGACCGTGGCGCAGGCGCTCATCTATATCCAGATCGTCGAAGTGGAGTTTTTGACGATGGCCACGCTGATCGCCGCCTCCGTGGCGGGCTCGTGGATCGGCGCGGGGTTCGTGTCGCGCTGGTCGCGCCGGCGCATCCAGTGGGGCATGGGCATCGCGCTGCTGGCGGCGGCGGTGCTCTTCTTCATGCGGAATCTCGACCTGGGACCGGGCGGCGGGACCGACCTGGCGTTGCGCGGCACGTTGCTCGGTGTCGGGATCGCCGGTAACTTCGTGCTCGGTGCGCTGATGACGCTCGGGATCGGGCTCTACGCGCCCTGCCTCATCATGATCAGCTTGCTTGGCATGAATCCCATCGCCGCCTTTCCGATCATGATGGGGTCGTGTGCCTTCCTGATGCCGGTCGCCGGCGCCCGCTTCATCCGGGCCGGACGATACGATCTGCGGTCGGCGGTCGGGCTGGCCGTCGGCGGGATCCCGGCCGTTCTGCTTGCGGCGTATATCGTCAAGTCGCTGCCGCTCGTCGCACTCCGCTGGCTGGTGATGGTGGTCGTTCTCTACACAGCCATCATGATGCTGCGCGCCGCAATGCGGAACGAGAAGCCCGCCCCGGTGCCGCCGGGTGAGCCTCCCGCGGCGCCCTGAAGGAGATGCCCCGCTCGGCCGGCGGCGGTGCCCGTGGCCGGCGTTTGATCGCTGCACCCGTACTTAACTCCGTCACCCCTCCCGCGAGGCATCGAAGCCGATGGCCGATCCGAAGAACGTGCTGTTGCTGCTGCTCATCCTGGTTACCATCGCATTCATTGCCTACTGGATCACCGCGGTCCGGCGTACCCATGGCAAGGTCACGCTCCCGGCTGCGAAGCAGGTCCTGATCGGTCTGGTGACGGCGTTCTTCGACACCCTCGGGATCGGATCCTTTGCCCCGACCACCGCATGGTTCAAATTCAGCCGGTCGGTCTCCGACGAGAAGATTCCGGGCACCCTCAATGTCGGGCATACCCTGGCGGCGATTACCCAGGCGCTGATCTACATCCAGATCGTCGAAGTCGAGTTCGTGACGCTACTGGTGCTGATCGTTGCGGCCGTGCTGGGGTCGTGGATCGGCGCCGGCTTCGTCGCGCGGTGGTCCCGCCGCCGGATCCAGTGGGGTATGGGGACCGCGCTGCTCGCGGCGGCGCTGCTGTTCTTCATGCGCAACATGAACCTGGGCCCCCAGGGCGGCGAGGAGCTGGCCTTGCGCGGTACCTTGCTCGGCATCGGTGTCGCGGGCAACTTTCTGCTTGGTGCGCTCATGACGCTCGGCATCGGCCTCTTCGCGCCCTGCCTGATCATGATCAGCCTGCTCGGCATGAATCCGATTGCGGCCTTTCCGATCATGATGGGATCGTGCGCCTTCCTGATGCCGATTGCCAGTATGCGGTTCATCCGGGCCGGTCGCTATGACCTTCGGGCGGCGCTCGGTCTCGCCATCGGCGGCCTGCCAGCGGTGCTGCTGGCGGCCTTCATCGTCAAATCGCTGCCGCTGGTCGCGCTCAGGTGGCTGGTCATGGTCGTCGTTCTCTACGCGGCCATTACCATGCTGCGGGCCGCGATGCGGAAGGAGCCGGAAGTCGAGACCGTCCCGGTGAAGTAGCCCTCGCGGCCTGCCGCGCTCGTCAGCGCTTCGGGTCGCCTGATATTTGCCTGGAGGCGGGTTCGGTCCAGTGGTTCACCGGGCCGTGCCCGCTCCCCAGCCCGGGAGCAGACGCGATGGCGCGTTGCAGGAAGTCCAGGGCGTCTTGCACGATCGGAACGAGTTCCGAAAACTGCGGTCCGGCTGCTCCCTCGCGCCCCACGGCCCAGCGGGCCAGGCCCGCCGTCAGGGCCGCCGACAGCGTACATCCGGTACCATGGGTCGAGGTCGTGGCAAGCTTCGGATGTTCGAACTGAAAGACCCCCGTCTCGGTCACCAGGACGTCCACCAGCGTTTCGCCCGGGAGGTGACCGCCCTTGATCAGGGCGGCGCCCGCCCCGTGGGTCAGCAGCGCCCGTCCGGCGGAGATCATCGAGGACGGATCGGTTACCGGTATCCCGGTCAGGATGGCCGCCTCGTCGAGGTTGGGGGTCACCAGGAGCGCCTGCGGCACCAATCTCGCAAGAATCTCGGCCTCGGCGTCCCGGTCGAGCAGCCGATCGCCTGACGTGGCCACCATGACCGGGTCCAGGACGTAGCGGCGCCAGCCGAACCGCTCGATGGCCAGCGCCACTTGACGGACCAAGGGCGCCGTGGCGAGCATCCCCGTCTTGATGGCGTCGGGCGGGAGATCCTCGGCCAGGGCAAGCAGCTGCGCGTCGACCATCCCGGCTGGAACCGGATGCACAGCGGTGACGCCCCGGGTATTCTGCGCAGTGAGCGCGACGATGGCCGTCGTGCCGTAGACGCCGAATTGGTGGAACGTCTTCAGGTCGGCCTGGATTCCGGCACCTCCGCCCGAATCCGATCCTGCAATCGTCAGCGCTATGGGAAGCATGGGACTTGCGCTCCAAACAATGATTCGGGATCTCCACCGGCGACGGGGGCGGGAGCGCCGGCGCCTGGCGATCGCTGAGGGCGTCCGGCTGGTCGAAGAGGCGCTGGCAGCCCAGGTCCCGTGTCGTGCCGTCGTGATCAGTCCCGCGCTGGAAAGTACCGAACGAGGCCGCGCCCTCAAACGGGCCTTGCTGGACGGCCCGCTCGGCGTAACTGAAGTGTCCGATACCGTGCTGGCCGATCTGGCGGCCACCGATCACCCGCAGGGGGTGCTCGCCGTCGTCACCCCGCCGGCCTGGACGCTCGACCGCATCACGATAGGTGCGCGGGCCGTGCTGGTCGTGCTGGATGGACTGCAGGACCCGGGCAACGTCGGAACCATTACCCGGACAGCCCTGGCCTTCGGCGCCACCGGCGTCGTGGCCTTGCCGGGAACCGCCGAGTGGACCAATCCGAAGACCTTACGGGCTTCGATGGGGGCGGGGTTTCGGCTGCCGATCGTGCCGGTAGACGAGTCCACCGCCTCGGCGTGGCTGGCTGAGCATGGAGTGACTGTGGCTGCGACTGCTGCGGATGGCGCCCCGTTCGACCCTGCCGCGCTGCCCGAGCGGGTGGCGTTCGTCCTGGGCAACGAAGGCGGCGGGGTCCAATCCAATCTCGCACGGGAGGCGCGCCTTCGCCTCGCCCTGCCACTCGAACCCGGCGCCGAGTCGCTCAACGTCGCGGTGGCGGCGGGGATCTTTCTCTACGGAGCAACCCGTGACCGATAGCGGAATCGCGGCGCTGATCGCGGGCCTGTTTGGAGCGCTGGTCGGCAGCTTTCTCAATGTCTGCATCGTCCGGTGGCCGGCGGAACAGTCGGTCGTCCGGCCCCGGTCGCGCTGCCCCAGGTGCGGAAACCAGTTGGCCTGGTACGACAACGTGCCGGTGCTGGCCTGGCTCTGGTTGCGCGGCAAGTGCCGCAGTTGTGCCGAGCCGATCAGTCCGCTTTATCCGCTGATCGAACTGGCCATAGCGCTGATCTGGGCCTGGATGGGCTGGCGGCACGGATTGTCGCTCGAGGCGCTCGAAGGCGCCCTCTTTCTGACTATCCTGGTCGGCATCGCAGCTACCGATGCGCGCGAGTACATCATTCCGGATGAGTTCACCTGGGGCGGACTGGTCATCGGTCTTCTCTTTGCCGCCACGGGCGGGGTGGGCGAGTTGTTGACGGCGGTGCTGGGCGCGGCGGTCGGATTCGGTCTGCTCTGGGCCGTCGGCATTGCGGGAACCTGGCTGTTCAAGCAGGAAGCCATGGGCGGCGGCGACATCAAGATGATGGCGATGGTCGGCGCGTTTCTCGGCTGGCAGGGCGTGTTGCTCACCATCTTCATGGGCGCGTTGGTCGGCATCCTGATTTTCCTGCCGCCCACGCTGATGGGTAAAAAGAAGCTGGTACCGTTCGGCGTCTTTCTCGCGTTGGGCGCCGCCGTTACCTATCTCGTCGGTCCTGCCGTGATCGACTGGTACAAGGGTTTCATCGGAGTAGTCTGATGCGTCGTCTCCTCGTTCTCTCTGTTCTCGCGGTTGCGGCGCTTGGTGGGTGTCGCGGGCGTGCCGCCGACGCCACTCCCGATGCGGCCGCACTGGCGGCCCTGGTCGACAGCCTGGTGCCGCATGTCGAAAAGGCGGTCGGATTTACCTTTGCCGCGCCGCCCAGGTTTGCCATCCGCACCAAGGCCGAGGTTCAGGCGTTTCTGATGGCCAAGCTCGACCAGGAAATGCCCGAGGCCAAGACCGACGGGATCGAGGCGGCCTACCGCCTGCTCGAGTTGATTCCCGATACTCTGAGGATTCGCGATGCGCTGCTGCCGCTCTATGCGGAGCAGGTGGCCGGGTACTACGATCCGGATTCGACCACGCTGTATGCGGTCGAAGGCGCCAAGTCGGACCAGCTGCGGCTGGTGCTGGCCCATGAACTGGTGCACGCGCTGCAGCACCAGCAGTTGCCGCTCGAACGCCTGCTCAAGAACTCGGCCAACTCGGACCGCCTTGCCGCAGCGCAGGCGGTGCTCGAAGGTCACGCGACCCTGGCGATGCTTGGCGTGATGCTGGCGAGTCAGGCCGATGCTGCCGGTGGTGTCGACGGACTGCTCGCCAATCCCGGGTTCTGGCAGCAGTACCGGGAACAGGTACGTTCGTCGCAGTCCAGCATGCCGGTATTTCGCGCCGCTCCGCTGGTGCTGCGGGAAGGGCTGATCTTCCCCTACCTGGGCGGCGCCGAGTTTATGCGCTGGTGGGGAACCCAGCCCGGCAGACCGTCACTGCCGTCGCTCGAACAACTGCCGCAGTCGACCGAGCAGGTGCTCCACCCGGTCAAGTATCTCAACGACGACCGGCCCGTCACGGTGGCATTCGTCGACTCGGTCGGCGGAGACAGCGTCAGCACACCTGGCGATGTCGTGATGCACGAAGACACCATGGGCGAACTCGAACTGCAGATCTGGGCGGCGGAGTTACGGGGTGGGGGAGAAGTGCTCGACCACCTGCCGATGGGCTGGGGCGGCGATCGTTTTCGGGTCTACCGGTCGGCCGCCGGCCCGGCTCTGGTGGCCTACAGCGTTTGGGACGATTCGACCTCGGCGCGCCGCTTTGCCACCCTGACCGGCGATCGGTTTGCGGAGCGAGTGCGGCCCGGGTATCGAACCGAGGTGACCCGCCTCCAACTCGATGGCCGCCCCGGTGTGAGGATCGTGCGTGCGCCGACGGGCTGGAGTCGCTGGGACTCGATTCCGCCGGCGCGCGCCACGCTTCCCTAGGCCATCCGGCTCAGCGGATCGCGACCGCGTCGACGGTAAAGACGAGGATCGCGTTGCCCGGGATCGGGCCGATGCCGCGGGCGCCGTAGCCCAACTCGGGGGGCAGGATCAGTTGGCGCTTACCCCCGATTCGCATGCCCACGACCCCTTCGTCCCAGCCGGCAATCACCTGGCCGGCGCCGGGCTGAAAGGTGAACGGCTCCTTGCCGGGCTGGTTGGCATCGAACGACGTCCCGTCCGTCAGATAGCCGGCGTAGTGGACCGCCACCGTCTGGCCGGCCTCGATTTGCGGGCCATCGCCCACCACCAGGTCACGGTAGTACAGGCCGGAGGATGTCTTGGTGCTCTGGCTCAGATCGACCTGAAGGGCCGGAGCAAAGCTGGTCGAGTCGATGGAAGTGGACATGGATGGCGCGCCCTCCTTGGCGCAGGCAGCGGCAAGGAGCACGGCCGCGATAGCAATGGTCGGAATTCGCATGAGACGGCTCCCGGTTTGACGGGGTGAGACCCTCGACGCGACGCGAGTTCGCCGCAACTTCGGACAAGATAACCGCCGCGGCGCTGGCGCCGGACATCGGGTCGCGCTACCCTTCGGGCTTCTCTCCTTTTCGTACGGAACATTCTGATGACACACTCGACTCTTGCTAACGTCGCCGACGCGCTGCGCGACCAGGTCGTTGCCTGGCGTCGGCATCTGCACCGCCATCCCGAACTGTCCTTTCAGGAGAGCGAGACGGCCCGTTTCGTTCACGACACGCTGGTTGGCTTCGGCGACCTGGTGGTAACCCGTCCGACCGAAACGAGCGTGCTGGCGCGCCTCGTGACGGGGCGCCCCGGTCCGACGCTGGCCTTCCGGGCCGACATGGATGCGCTGCCGATCCACGAGGAGAACGACCACGACTTTGTGTCGACCGTTCCCGGCGTGATGCACGCCTGCGGGCACGACGGTCACACCGCCGTGCTGCTCGGCGTCACCAAGATCCTGCTCGAGCGGCGCGAGGAACTCTCCGGCGAACTGCGCTTCATCTTCCAGCACGCCGAGGAAGTGCTGCCCGGCGGGGCGCAGGCCATGGTCGATGCGGGGGTGATGGACGGCGTCGACATGGTGGTTGGCCAGCACGTCTGGTCGCTGCTCGATGAAGGGCTGGTCGCCTTCCGCGAAGGTCCCATGATGGCGGCGCCCGACACCTTCTGGATCACGGTACGCGGTAAGGGCGGCCACGCGGCACAGCCGAATAAGTCGATCGATCCGGTTGTAGTTGCTGCGCAGGTCGTGCTGGCACTCCAGACGGTGGTCTCCCGCACCGTCGACCCGGTCGAGCCCGCCGTGTTGAGCGTGACCCAGTTCAACGCCGGGACGATTCACAACGTCATCCCGTCGGAAGCCAAGCTCTGCGGCACGGTCCGCACCTTCGACAAAGCGCTCCGGGTCGAGATTCCGCAGGTCATGGAGCGGATCATCAAAGGCATCACCGAAGCGCACGGTGCCCAGTATGAGTTTGCCTACCAGAACGGCTACCGGCCGGTGGTCAACGATGTCGACGTCACCCGGCGGGTTGCTGCGCTGGCGCGGGATCTCTTCGGCGCCGATCAGGTCGTGACGCTCGCGCCCAACATGGGTGGCGAAGATTTCTCGGCCTTCCTGGAAAAGGCGCCGGGCACCTTCTTCTTTACCGGAGCGCGCAACGAATCGCGCCGGATCGTCGAGCCCCATCATCATCCCAAGTTCGACATCGACGAGAAGAGCCTCGATCAGTCGCTCCGCCTCTTCGTGGCCGTCGCGCTCGACGTGCTCGGGACCAAGCGATAACCGCGTGAAGGCCCGCCATCTGCTGGCCCTGCTGCCGCCCACCGCGCTCCTCGCGAGCGGGTGGGTGGCCAACCGCGTCGAGCCGATGGTGCTCGGCTTGCCGTTTCTGCTGGTCTGGATCGCCGGATGGGTGGTGGCGACCAGTCTCGTCATGTGGTTCGTCTATCATCTCGATCACAGGCCGCCATCGGCATGAACGCCGCACTCGTCATTATCGCGGGCGTGTTCCTCTTCGCGCTCGGCCTCGGCGTGCGCGCCCGAGGTGGCAAACAGATGAACCTGTCGGAGTGGGCTGTTGCCGGGCGCAGTTTCGGCGCCTGGCTGATGTTCCTGCTCATGGCCGGCGAGATCTACACCACCTTCACGTTTCTGGGCGCGTCGGGCTGGGCCTACGGGCGTGGGGCGCCCGCATTCTACATCCTCGCCTATGGTGCGGTAGCCTTCGTAGCCAGCTACTGGCTGGCGCCGCCGATCTGGCAGTACGCGCGAGACCACGGCCTCGTTTCCCAACCCGATTTCTTCCGCCGCAAATATGACAGCCGGGTGCTGGGCGTTCTGGTCGCGCTCGTCGGCGTCGTGGCGATGGTGCCTTACCTGGTCCTTCAGTTCAAAGGGCTCGGGATCATCGTCAGCGAAGCCTCATACGGCACCATTCCGCCTGCGGTAGCTATCTGGCTCGGTGCCATCGGCGTCGTCGTCTACGTCGTGGTATCGGGAATTCATGGCTCGGCGTGGACGGCCGTCGTCAAAGACATCATGATTCTGGGCGTCGCCGTCTTTCTCGGCCTCTACCTGCCGTTCAAGCTGCATGGCGGCATCGGGCCGATGTTCGAGGCCATCAATCAGCAGCGCCCCGGATTTCTCACTCTGCCGGATCGTGGCCAGAGCGCCTCATGGTTCATGAGCACTGTGGCCCTCACGGCCATCGGCTTCTATATGTGGCCGCACAGCTTCGGCTCGATCTTTTCCGCCAAGGGTCCCGATGCCTTTCGGAAAAATGCCATCGTGCTGCCGCTCTATCAGCTGGTGATGTTGTTCGTGATATTCGTCGGGTTTGCCGCATTGCTGGCAGTCCCGGGGCTCACCGGCACTGATGCGGACCTGGCGCTGCTCCGAGTCAGCCTGCTGAGCTTCGATCCGTGGGTGGTGGGCGTGATCGGAGCGGCGGGCGTGCTGACCGCGCTGGTGCCGGGTTCGATGATCCTGATGTCGGCCTCGACCATCCTGGCCAAGAACGTCCTCTATCCCGAGCGGCCGGCGGACGACCCGCGCGTAGCCCGCGCTGCCAAGCTCGCAGTGCCCGTGGTCGCGGGACTCTCGCTCTGGTTCACCTTTCGCGGTGGCGACTCCATCGTGGCGCTGCTCTTGATGGGCTACGCTTTCGTAACCCAGCTGGCTCCGTCACTCCTTTGCTCCCTTCTGCCGAAGAACCCCATGACGCGGGCGGGCGCCATTGCGGGAATCGTCGCGGGCGAAATCACGGTGGCCTGGACTTCGCTCACCAAGGCCAGCGTGGCGTCGCTGGTCCCGGACGCTCCCGGGTGGTTTCAGGATCTCAACATCGGTTTTGCCGCACTCCTGGTGAACATCGTAGTGGCCGGCGTCGTTTCGGGCCTGACCCGCTCCAGACAGGCGCCCGGCTGAGCCGCCCCGCGGGCGCTATCTTTGGGTATGATCACGCGCTTCTCATTCGGGCTGCTGCTGGCGGGCGTGATTGCAACGCCTGCCGCCGCCCAGTCGACCCGGGCCGAACGGACCGGGTCCCGCGAAACCTCGACGCTGGCAGACGTTCGTCTCTTTCTCGACAGCCTTGCCGCCAGCACGCCGACCATTCGGATCGGCAGCTTCGGACGGACGGCCCACGGGCGCGAGATTCCCTACGTCGTGGCATCGCGCCCGCTGGTAACCGAGCCGGCCGAAGCGCATCGGTCCGGCAAGCCGATCGTGTACATCCAGGCCAACATTCATGGCGGCGAGGTCGAGGGGAAGGAAGCCAGTCTGATGCTCCTTCGCGACCTCACGGTTGGTCCGCTGCAGCCGCTGTTGGACAGTCTGGTCCTGGTGGTGGTCCCGGTCTACAACGCTGACGGCAATGAGGCCTTCGGCCCGGGTGACCAGAATCGGCGGGGGCAGAACGGCCCGGCCCTGATCGGCCGGCGCCAGAATGGACAGGGGTTCGATCTCAATCGAGACCTCGTCAAGCAGGAAGCCCCTGAAACCCGGGCGCTCCTGGCCATGGTGGATCGCTGGGATCCCGACGTCTATCTCGATCTCCATGCCACCAACGGCAGCTACCATGGCTACGTGCTGACCTACTCGCCGGGTAACAACGCCAATGCGTCGCCGGCCAACGACTATGTGCGAGACCGCCTGCTGCCCGAGATCCGAACCCGGATGCGGACCAAGCACAAGCAGGAAATCTACTGGTACGGCAATTTCGTCAATCAGCACCCCGATTCGCTGGTGCGCGGCTGGCAGACATTCGGCGCCGAGGCCCGGTACGCCACCAACTGGTTCGGTATCCGCGGCCGGATGTCGATTCTGAGCGAGGCCTACTCGAACGCCGATTTCCCCACTCGGATCAGCGCGACCTATAACTTCGTACTCGAAATCCTTCGCTACGTCGCGGCCGAGCGGAATACCATCAAGGCGCTCAATGCCGCCTCCGCCCGCGCCCGGCCCGATTCCGTGGTCGTGAACAGCACCTTTGCCCCGCCGGTCATGGAGGACGTGATCGCCGAGATCACCCATGCGGCGGACCAGGGCGCGGGACCGTTTGCGCGGCGGGTCCACACCGGAACGTTCCGGACGGTCCGGATGCCGGTGTCGGTGCGGTTTGCGCCCGTGGCCAAGGAACCGATCCGTGCGGGGTACATCCTGCCGCCCCAGTACGAGCATCTGGTTGTCCTGCTCCGGCGGCAGGGCATCATTGTCGAACGCCTCCGCGCCCCCTGGTCCGGCCCGGCCGAACTCTTCCGGGTCGACTCGTTGTCGGTAGCCGGGAACGTCTTCGAAGGCCATCGTCTGGTTCGAGTGCAGGGGGCCTGGCGAACCGGACACTCGGAGGCCGCGGCCGGCTGGTACGTGGTACCGACCGACCAACGCCTGGGGCTCTTCGCTGCGTACCTGTTGGAACCGGCTAGTGAAGACGGGTTCGTGTCGTGGAACCTGCTCGATCGCGAACTGAGGCGCGGAGCCGACGTATCGATCCTTCGAGTTACGGCCCTGCCCGGCCACCGGGAAGCGATTCCATGACCGATTGGTCGTCCCGGTTTGCCGAGCGTTATGACGTCACTCGCCGGCTGGGGCAGGGGGCCTTCGCGCGGACCTATCTCGCTCGGGATACCACCAACGGACGGCAGGTCGCGCTCAAGATCCTCGATCCGGCGCAGGCGGAGGATTGGAAAACATTCGAGATGTTCGAACGTGAGGCCGCCGTCCTCAAGAGCTTGAGACATCAGGGCATTCCAGAGGTCTTCGAGACGGTGCGCGGCGACTGGCTGGGCCGGCAGGTGCATGCCATTGCGCTCGAGTTCATTGACGGCCAGTCGATCGCGCAGCGGATCGAGCAGAGCGCCGGGCTCGATCGGGCCGCGGTGATGCATCTCTTCATCGAGTTACTGGGCGTGCTCGACTATCTGCACAGTCGGATTCCATCGATCCTGCATCGCGATATCAAGCCGGCCAACGTCATTATTCGCCCGGACGGTAATCCGGTGCTGGTGGACTTCGGCGCCGTGCGTAACGTCGTCCGGGGCGACGCCGGGTCGACCATCGCCGGAACCTACGGGTACATGCCGTATGAGCAGTACATGGGGCAGGCGACAGCCAGCAGCGATCTCTACGCGCTGGCCGCCACTTTTCTGCACCTGATCACCGGGTCGCCGCCGCCCAGCTTCCTCAATCCGGCCGGTCGCATCGAAGTGCCCCGGGAACTGCCGTGCGGGGAACCCCTTCGGTCGGTCCTGGCGCGGATGCTCCAGCCCTCACCGTCGGACCGGTACCCGTCGGCTCGTGAGGTTCGGGATGCCCTGTTCGGTCCGGCTCCAGCGCCCGCAGGACAGCCTGGCCACGCGGTGGTGCCCCGGACCGCGGGCGCCCTTGCAACTCCGATGTCGGTTCAGCCCATCGTCTTGCCCGATGGACCGCGGAAAATCGAGGGAGAGATCCGGACCCTCTACCGGCGCCTGGCCCCCGGATTCATGGCGACGGTCGAGCCCAACGCGACCCGGCGGCGGGGGGGATGGAGGTTGGCCACCGTTTTTGGGATCGCCTTTCTCTCGGTTTTCAGCCTGGGTGTCATGCCGGTGATCATCGGCGCCACGGTCGCGTCCAGGCGCCACCGGATCCGACCGTTGATCGAGCGGGGTATTCTGACGGACGCGATCGTCCTCGGTATGGAGGTCGAGACCGGTCCGCTCGGCTCCAAGGACATGCGAGTCCGCTATCAATTCCAGGTCGATGGCCGGATCGTCCGAAATTCGGATCTCGTGGCGCGAAATCGGGCAGACCGGTGGCAGGTCGGCGAGACGATCCAAGTCCTCTACCTCCCGGAGGGCGACAACGACAGCGTGATCGCCTCCTGATCCAACCCCGGATCCCCAAAACCATCCCCCACCGATCTGGCCGCTCCGCCCGGGCACTGTCCGACTTTGACTTGATACAAGGATCTCGACCGCGAATCCGCTAAATTGAGGCATGTCAAAGCCTAAGAAGCTCCGCCCGGACGTCGCTGAAACCGCCTTCCGCACCATGCTGGAAGCGACCGGACAAGCTGAGAAGTCGCTCCCGCCTGGTGAGGGCGAGCCCAACCCTGAGGCCGTCAAGCGTGGTCGGAAGGGTGGCAAGAAGGGCGGGAAGGCCCGCACGGACGCCTTGACCCCAGAAGAACGGTCAGAAGCCGCCAGGAGGGCGGCCCAAGCCCGTTGGACCACGGAAGACGGAGAATCATGACCCCTAAGTTCATGATTTCATTGAGCTTGTCCGTTCCTTCCGTATCTTTCATCTAGATCATCAAGCGCGACTCCTCCCTTCCGCCAATCGCCCGGTTGTTGACTAACCCAAAGAAGTCAGCGATCATTATTGGGTACCTCTTGTAGTGAGGAGAGAATGCCCAAAAGGGTGGGGTCGATCAGTAGCCCGGCCAAGCGAAAAGTTCACCAGCTTGAAGATGAACTGGCCAGGATCGGCGCGGAGCGGGCAGAAATTCAAGCTCGTTGGGATACCGTTTCCCTGAGCTTACGGGTACTCCGCGAGGTGGTTGCCGAGGAGGACCGCGATCGAGGAGGCGCTAGGGAGCCTACGGTCGGTGACCGTGTTGTCGCGTTCGTCCGAACCGCCCCAGCCATGCGGCAAGCCGACCTTGCGGAATGGATCGTTCGCAACATCCCCACGAACGCCAAGGACAAGAAGAAGAACGCTTTTCAAGTCATTCTCAACCTGCGGAATGCTGGAAGGCTGGACCTTGACGACAACAAGTACGTTGTGCTGGGGACAAAGGAAACTGTAAGGTAGGAAACGATGAAGCCCGCGTGAGGGCGGGCTTCATCGGGTAGGACCGGTAGAGTTGGCTTATTGGTACAGCCAGACAGTCTCAAAAACTGCTCGTTCGTTCGCGCGAATTGTGGGTTCGATTCCCACCTCTACCGTTTGAACAACTTAGAAACCCAAGTCCTAGTCAAGCAATGTTTCCAGTTCTATGGGATTCTTTGCAAAGGTTGTGCTAGGCCGCTTCAATTGCGGCGTTGGGGTCAAGACGGCGCAGCATGTCTTCAACCGTCCAAACCTGCTTCGCCAGTCCTGCCGCCATTGCGGGAGTCGTCTTTCTTCCTGCGGCCTTCGTTAGGCTCTGGTGCGGTCGGCAGTAGTTGTAAAACAGGAAGAACAAGCTAACGGCATGCGCATGGTTCTCCGCCTTCTTGCTGAACCCGTTGGTCAACCGGGTAAACCGACGCTGCTGCATGCGAAGCGTGAGGTTGGTCCGCTCAACAAAGGACGTGCTCACCTTGTCCATGTCCGGGCGACCGATCAGCCGCGTCTTCTCAATGCCTGTGCATGCCATCGGGCTATAGCGTCGCGCCGTGCCGGGCGTGTCGTCCATGACACCGTAGGTCTTCACGACTTGGGCGTAATCGACCTTGCCAAAGTCGAAGGCGCGGCGGACTGCCGTGAGATACATGCCGTTGCCGTCCGTAGTGAGCTGGACCCGTTCGACCAGCCGCCCCGCAACGTCTTGCATGAACTCGTTGAAGTTTTCCTGCGTCCGAGGCCCCACTAGCCAGGACAGCATGAGTTTGGTGTCGGCACAGAGCGCCGTATAGGTCCAGATGTCACCCTGACCGCTCAGGCGAGCGTTCCGCTGCTTCGCCCCACAGAAGGCCCAAATCTCATCCGCCTCGACCCGAGTGCACGGAAGATTCCGAAGGGCGTAGTCCTGATAGACGGAGGCGAACTCGCCAATCTCGACCAAGAGCTTAAGCACGGTGTCCTTGTTCGAGCCGGTCAGTCGAGCGGTTGCCCGGATACCGTTGCCTTCGCAAAGCGCCCGAACGATGGCGGCGCGACGGTCGAGAGAAAGAACGTTCATGACAATGAAAATAGCCAAATGCTCTAGCATTGTCAATGATGCCGAACGGGCGTAGACTGGTCACGGATCAAAGATGACGGAACCGCCCGGATGTCTCGTCAAACTCGAACGGGCCAAAGTGCACATTGGCGACCTTGAGGCGCGGATCGCTGCCTTCCGCGAAGGCCGCCCGTATCATGCAGTCTTCAATGGTCACGTTGAGGACGGCTTTGCCCATTACGGGGTTGTGGGAGTTGGACGGTTGCCGATCGTCTGGAGCGCAATCGCTGGTGATGTACTCCACAACCTGAGGAGCGGCCTTGACCATGCATGGAAGGGCATCAGAAGGCTTGACGGCCACGATGGAAACTTCCCCATCCTCAGTGCCGAGGGTTTTGAAGCCGGTTTGAAGCGAACAAAACAGCCCGCGACGAAGAAGGCGGTCGAAATCCTGGATACCGCCAATGCGTACAAGGCTGGTTGTCTGCTCTCGACCATCGCCGAGATGAACAACATCGACAAACACGAAGATCTGATACTGGTCGCCTCCCGGCTGGCCGATCACGGGGATTGGAGCGCTGGCCCCAATGGAGCCGGCGCCTTCTTGGGCCAGTTGGAGCCCAATACGGTATTGGCTCGCCTGATCGGCCCCAGTGGTCACATTGACGAGGAGTATGAGCTCCCCTTCGAGGTAACGTTTAACCAGGCGGGGATCGTTCAGGGTCAGGCGGTTCTCCCGACGCTTCGCCATTGCGCGGGCTCCGTCGAGGATCTGCTCAAACGTTTCCATAGTGCGGGCCTCATTCCCTAGCCAAAAACCGTTACATCAAAACCGGACACTACCCTCCGCCCGGGGCGGTCTTGAGACCACCCTGTAAGTCGGCTATCTTTCAGGGCTTATGTTCGACGACCTTTCTACCAAACTGACCGATGCCCTCAAGCGACTTGCGGGCAAAGGCGTCCTCACGGACGACGCGGTCAAAGAGGGCCTCCGGGAAATTCGCCGGGTGCTGCTCGAAGCCGATGTGAGCTTCGAGCTGACCCGCCAGTTTCTCGAGCGGGTTCAGGAAAAGGCCGTCGGCGTCGTTCAGCTGAAGGGTATCAAGTCCGGCCAGCAGATCGTCAAGATCGTCCACGACGAACTGGTTGCGATGCTCGGCGAGAAGCAGGCGCCGATTGCTTTCGCCTCGGTTCCTCCCACCGTCATTCTCGTCGTCGGTCTTCAGGGCTCCGGTAAGACCACCACCGCCGGCAAGCTCGCCAAGCGGCTCAAGCTCGAACAGAAAGCGCCCTTCCTGATTGCGGCGGACGTCTATCGCCCCGCCGCCGTCGAACAGCTCGAAACGCTTGCTCGGCAGGTCGGGGTCGGCTGCCACGGCGAGCCGGGCCAGACCGACGTCATCGGAATCGTGCGGCGCGGTATCGAAGCCGCCGGCAAGGCGCGCGCCCGCTCGGTCATCGTCGACACGGCCGGACGGCTGCAAATCGACGACGAGATGATGGCCGAGCTGGTCAAGCTCAAGAGCACCATCAAGCCGCACGAGATCCTGCTCGTCGCCGACGGCATGACCGGTCAGGATGCGGTGCGCATCGCCCAGGGTTTCCACGACGCGCTCGGTGTCACGGGCGTGGTGCTGACCAAGATGGACGGCGACTCCCGCGGCGGCGCGGCGCTCTCGATCTATGGTGTCACCAACGCCCCGATCAAGTACGTCGGCGTGGGCGAAGGGCTCGATGCGCTGGAGCCGTTCCATCCCGAGCGGATGGCGGGTCGGATTCTCCAGCAGGGCGACGTGCTCAGCCTGGTCGAAAAGGCGCAAGGCGCCATCGACGAGAAGGAAGCCGAAAAGCTGGCCAAGAAGGCGATGTCGAAGAAGGGCCTGGATCTGCAGGACTTCCTCACCGCCATGAAGCAGATGCAGAAGATGGGGCCGCTCAAGAACGTGCTGGGCATGCTGCCGGGCGTAAACTCGCAGATGCTCAAGTCGGCCAACGTCGATGACAATCGGATCAAGCACGTCGAGGCGATCGTGTTGTCGATGACCGCCGGCGAGCGCGCCGATCCGGATCTGATGAACGGCTCGCGCCGGCTGCGCGTGGCCAAGGGATCCGGTCGGACGGTGCAGGAAGTCAATCAGCTGCTGAATCAGTTCAAGCAGATGCAGAAGCTGATGAAGGGCGGGAAGAACGGGCTCAAGCTGCCATTCGGCGGCGGGGGCGCGGGCGTTTTCCCGGGCAGGCGGGGTTGAGGTAACGGCAGGTCGGGTGAGGTCGGAACCTCTACCCTTACGATCATCTAAGGAGTATCTGTGGCAACTCGTATTCGTCTTCGCCGCGTCGGGCGGAAGAAGCTCCCGATTTACCGGATCGTCGTGGCCGAGAAGAGCAAGCCGCGCGATGGCCGCTTCATCGCCATCCTCGGCACCTACAATCCGCGGGCCGAGGCCGACAAGCAGATCCAGATCGACGTCGAAGCGGCCAAGGAATGGGTCGGCAAGGGCGCGACGCCGTCTGATACCGTCGGCACGCTGCTCAAGAAGGCGGGCGTCACGGCGTGACGGAACTGCCGGCCCGCCACCTGGTGGTGGGGCGGTTGCGGAAGCCGCACGGGCTCAAAGGTGAGTGTGCGATCTTTCCGCTCACCGACGATCCGCAGACGGTGTTCGCACCGGGGCGGTCCGTCTGGGTCACCAGTCTGGCCGGTGAGCAGGTTGCGGGGCCGCTCGAAATCGAGCGGAGCCGGATCTATCATCGTGAGGTGCTCCTCACCTTCGTCGGATACGAGGAGCGCGTGGCCATCGAGGGCTGGCGGGATCACCTGCTCTCGGCGCCGGCCGACACGCTGACGCCGCCGGCGGAGGGAGAGGTCTACCTCCACGAACTCGAGGGGTTCGCCGTGCAGGATCCGGCCGGCAATCCGCTCGGCGTGGTGACCTCGGTCGAGGAGTATCCGACCGGAGTGATGCTGGAAGTGCAGGGCAAGAAGCGCGAGTTCCTGGTGCCGTTTCGGAAGGAATTCGTGGTCCTGGTGGAGCGAGAGGCGCGCCGGCTGGTGCTCGATGCGCCCGAAGGCCTGATCGATGAGTGAGGCGGAGCGACCGCCCCGCGTCAGGATCAATGTCGTCTCGCTCTTTCCGGAGGTGATGGCGCCGTATCTGGCGGCCAGCATTCCGGCCCGGGCAGTGGAGCGGGGGCTGGTGGAGTTCCGGCTGGTGCAGCTCAGGGACTTTGCCACCGATCGCCATCGGACGGTCGACGACACGCCCTACGGGGGCGGCGCCGGGATGGTGATCAAGCCCGATGTGGTGTTTGCCGCGGTCGAGTCCCTGGGCGACCCTGGCCGGGTCCTGGTGATGTCGGCGCGCGGAACGCCGCTCAGGCACCAGGCGGTGGTGCGGTACTCGCTGGCGCCGGTGCTGACCGTGATCGCAGGCCACTACAAGGACCTGGATCAACGGATCGTCGACGGGTTGAACGCCGAGGAAGTCTGTCTCGGCGATTTCATCCTCTCGGGTGGTGAGCCGGCCGCGCTGTGCCTGATCGATGCGGTGGTGCGGTTGCTCCCGGGCGCGCTGGGCGACCACGAATCGGCCAGTTCCGATTCGTTTTACGACGGGTTGTTGAGCCCGCCGAGCTATACCAGGCCTCCGGAGTTCCGGGGGATGGTCGTGCCGGCGGTGCTCAGGTCGGGAAATCATGCCGAGATTGCGGCGTGGAAACAGCAGGAAGCCGAGCGTCTGACCTCGGTGCGGCGGCCCGATCTCTGGGCCGCCTGGAAGCGGGAACACGACACAGAGACGTGAGGGACGTCTCGCTATTCAAGGAGCAGGGGTTATGACGGAACTTTCGACGCTTATCCGGGAAGGTCTCAAGACCGATATCCCGACCTTTGCGCCAGGCGACACGGTCAAGGTGATGGTCCGTGTTCGTGAAGGCGACAAAGAGCGACTGCAGGCGTTCGAGGGTGTTTGCCTCGCGCGTAGGGGCGGCGGCATCGACGAAACCTTTACCGTGCGGAAGGTCTCCGCGTCGGTCGGGGTCGAGCGCATCTTCCCGCTCCACAGCCCGACGGTCGCGTCGATCTCGGTGGTGCGGCGGGGCCGGGTCCGGCGCGCCAAGCTGTACTACCTGCGCAAGTTGAGCGGGAAGGGCGCCCGGATCCGCGAGCGCCGCGACCCGGCTCATACGGGCAAGGGCGAGAAGGCGTAAGTCGTTCAATCCCGGGCGGCGCTATCGCCGCTCGGTTCGCAGTCGATCAGCCCCGGGGCGTCTCGTCCCGGGCTTCCCGGAGCGTCGATGGCCGGCAAGGTGCCTTCGCTGGAACGCGAGCGGCTCGCCTGGCAGGCAGGCGGGCTCCTGATCGGCGTCGATGAAGCAGGCCGCGGTCCCCTGGCTGGTCCAGTGGTGGCTGCGGCCGTCGTATTTCCCGAAGGTGTCACCCGCTTCCGGCGGATTCGGGACAGTAAAACGCTGGCTGAAGCCAAGCGCGATGTTGCGGCAGGTTTAGTTCGGCAGCATGCCGTGGCCATCGGTGTCGGTGCGGCGTCGGTGCGCGAGATCGATCGCTTCAACATCCGGCGCGCCACGGTGCTGGCCATGCGGCGGGCCGTTACCCGCGTCATTCCCGCTCTCCCGGTCGGAATCCGCTATCAGATCCTGCTGGACGGACTCGCCATGCCCGATCTCGGCCTCGATCATGACGCCCTGGTCGATGGCGATGCGCTCTGTCTTTCCATCGCGGCCGCGGGCATCATTGCCAAGACGGTTCGTGACCGCCTGATGGTCAGCCTTGGCGCCCGGCATCCCGCCTATCATTGGGAAAGCAACCGCGGCTACGGCACCGAACGGCATCGGAAGGCGCTCGAAACTGTGGGGCCGACCTCGCATCATCGCCGTACCTTCATGCCCGTCGTTCAACTCGGTCTCGAACTATGAGCAGGTACCTCATGCTGGTCCGCGTCGTCCGATCCGCCTTCGTGGCCGTCGTCCTACTGGCCGGTACCGCAGCTGCGCAAGGTTCGGCGGCCGTCGACTCGGCGCGCTCACTCTTTCGTGCCCACTTGGCGCGCTATCATGTGCCCGGCGCCAGCATTGCCGTGGCGTACCAGGGCAAGATTCTCTGGTCCGAGGGGTTCGGGATGGCCAACTTGGAGCTGGGCGTGCCGGCCACGCCGCGCACTAAGTTTCGGATCGGCAGCATCTCGAAAACGCTGACTTCGGTTGCGGTTGCTGCGCTCTGGCAGGAAGGGAAGCTCGACCTCGATGCGCCGGTCCAGCGGTACGTGCCGACCTTTCCCGACAAAGGCCACCCGATTTCCACCCGCCAGCTTGCGGGACACCTGTCGGGCATTCCCCACTATACCGCGGCGGATGTCGTCAACACGGTGCACTACCCCACCGTGACGGCGGCGCTCGACAAGTTTCGGGATCGCCCGCTGCTGTTCGTACCTGGCGAACGGTACGCCTATTCCAGTTTCGGGTGGAACCTGATCTCGGCGGTGGTCGAGGGGGCCTCGGGCGCCGAATTTCTCGGCGAGATGCAGCGGCGCGTCTTCGATCCGTTCGGCATGGCCGAAACGATTGCTGATCACTATGCCCAAATCATTCCGGGCCGTACCGCGTTCTATCTCGCTGATACCTCGGGGAAGGTGTCCAACGGGCCGGCGGTGGACAACAGCGACGTCTGGGCCGGGGGCGGGTTTCTCTCGACCGCCGACGATCTGACCCGCTTTGCCCACGGCGTCCTGACCGGTCGAGTCGTGACGGACCAGACGCGGGAACTGCTCTTTACACCGATGAGCACGGCCGCGGGCAACTCGACCGAATACGGCCTGGGATGGCGGGTCACCACGCTCGACGGTCGGCGTGCGGTCGGCCACGGCGGATCGCACGTGGGCGCGTCTGCGCAGTTACTGGCTATTCCGGAACTCGGACTGGCCGTGGCGATTCTCAGCAATGCCAATCATCGCGGGCTCGAACCGCTGGCAGGGGAGATTCTGCGCCTCTTCCGCAATCCGTAGCTAGCGCAGTTCCGAACTGATCCGTTCGAGGATGGCCCGGGCAAAGTCCTTGTCCCAGGTCACCGCGGTCTTGGCGGCGACCACCACGACGCGGGATCCGTCGCCTTCGGTCCGGATCGAGACCGTCACCTCACGGTCGCCGGTGGCCCCTTCCAGGGTGCGCTTGGTTGTCGCCCCGTCCTGCTCGCTGCTGGTTTTGGTTTCCCGCACGTCGTAGGCCTGGAAGGCGGTCCGCGCGGCCACCAGGGCTCGATCGGGGGAGGCAGCAACGGTGGATTCCACGCCGCGCTCACTGACGTAAATCGCGCCACCGGCCCCCGCGCCGGCAGCGGCGAGCAGACAGCCCGAGGCGGTTGCGGCGCCAACCAGGGTGGCGACCAGTCGAGCGGTGAACCTCATGAATCCTCCGGCTGATGGTGACATCCTCGTCGGGGGACGTTTTTCGATCCGGTCGGTGCCACACCGCCCTGTGCTGCGGAATCGATCGCTGCACCATGCCCGTCCGGGCGATAGATTGTCCCGACCCCCTAACCTCGAGGCCTTTTGCCCATGTCCCTGAGTCGCGGTGTACTGGTTGCGTTGCTCTTTGCTGGCGCCTGTGGTCGCGCCGCCGAGCCCCCCGCCGGCCCTGACATTCAAACCCGCGAGGTGGAGTACCAGCAGGGTGGCACCACCCTCAAGGGGTTCATCGCTTATGACGCCGCTCGGTCCGATCGTCGTCCCGGTGTGCTCGTGGTCCACGAATGGTGGGGCCACAACGAGCACACTCGTAACCAGGCTCGGCGCCTGGCGGAGGCGGGTTACGTCGGCTTTGCGGTCGACATGTACGGCGACGGCCGGTCGACTACCCATCCGGATACGGCTCAGGCTTTCATGATGGCTGCCCTGCGCGATCCGGCGGCCACCATGGCCCGGTTTGCCGCGGCGCTCGAGGTGCTCAAACAGGATCCGCAGGTCGACTCGACCCGCACGGCGGCCATCGGTTATTGCTTCGGGGGAGCGGTTGTGCTGGGCGCCGCCCGGGCCGGTACCGATCTCGACGCCGTGGCCAGCTTCCACGGGGCGCTGATCACGAACCCCCCGGTCGACTCGGGCGCCGTCAAAGCCCGCGTGCTGGTGCTCAACGGGGCTGACGATCCGATGGTTCCTCCGGACACGGTCAAGTCGTTTGCGGCGCAGATGGTGGCGGCCGGTGCGCGTTTCGAGCTGATCGACTACGCCGGCGCCAAGCACGCCTTTACCAATCCCGATGCCGGTAGCTTCGGCATGGATGCGCTCGCCTACGACGCCACCGCCGATCGTGAATCGTGGGCGGCCATGCTGCGGATGTTCAGTGAGGTCTTCGGGCAGGGGCGCTGACGGAGCGCCGTTTGCGACGGGCAGCGCGGCCCGTCAGGGGGTGTAGCGGGCGCCTGGTCAGATGGTCAGACCGGCGCCAGCACGATTATCTTCACCGTGGTCGGGGGCGTAGCTCAATGGTAGAGCACCGGACTTTTAATCCGTAGGTTCTGGGTTCGAGTCCCAGCGCCCTCACTCTCCGTAACTCGCATCATATCATCACCTTCCGATCAGGGTGGTTTCCTGCCACCCGCCAGGCCTGTCTGTGTACCCGCGCCGCGAACGGCTCAGCTCGCCCGTTTGAGCCGCATCTTCCGCTGCTCCGCCAGGTAGGCTTTCACCTGTTCGGTGGTCCGTTCCATTACGCGGTGAAGTTCCTGATGCTCGCAAATCGCTTCTATGTTCCTACCAGCATGCCCAAGATCAGATCCCGATCGACCCGCGCCGCACTTGCTTCCCGAAGCCAGATCCGGTTGTGGAGACTACGGTAGAGGGTAAGCACCGAGGTGCCATGCCTGTTGATGGATACAAGATTCCAGGGGTTGCCCCAAGGCGTTCAATGGGTTCGATAAGCTTGGTAGATCATGTGTGATAGCTCTGCTGACGAGTCCCGGTGTTACGTGCCCGAATATATCCCGGCAATGTAGTAGCCGACTACTACTCCGATAGGGCCGAATGGCCCTATTGCACCCGTACCATATGGCGGAATGGATGATTTCGTGCTAGCCTAGCGCGCCTTTCACTACACGGGGCGAAACGATGAGGGGATGTCTCAGCGGACTGGCTGCGGTCCTGATCACATTCGTAGCTGGCATGTTTGAGAGTAATCCGACCGCCAAGTCACTTACCTGGGCAGCCGGCCTCCTCGTTGCGGTGGTCGTCCTAGGTTCGCGCTCGCCAAAGACGGAGGAGACCGGCAAAGGCCCCTTTCTCACGGTCGGCAAAGACTCTGCATCCGTGGTAACCGCCTTGCTGGCGAGGGTGGGATGAGCCGTGAGCCTTCGTTATCATGGTAGTAGCCTTTGCGCACCAAACGCTCGGGAATGACGTTAGGCCGGGTCCACGGTTCTACCGGCGGCGGTGGCCGGAGCACGGGGCCGATGCACCTCCTTGCGGGAAGGAGAGGAAGGTGGGTAGTGAGTAGCTCTGGTTCGCAATCCGTGGGTTGGCCGACGCCAACGCAACGGTCCTCGTTGTCAGCTTCACCGATACTTTTTTCGACCAATGTCAAGCTGAAGTTTGACATTCACGAGGAGTACCGGGGCGGGAAGCATTTCGTCTGGTGTACGCGAGGGCTTCGATCAGGAAACGGTACGCCCCGAGCCCCGAGTTCTGATCCACTCGAGATCTATCAGAGATTGCGGAAGGACGTTCAGGGCCGTGACGCCCACAGCCATGCTATTGAGTCCCAGAAAGCTGGGCTTGCTAAGCGGGCAGCCGGCTGGCATGCCGGGGGGACGTTGAGCGAGCTGGATTTGCACGAAGTCCTCTATAAGATCGAGCACGCACAATTCGACGATTGGAAGCCAGTTCTCTACATGATCCCGCTTGTGCTCGTAGAGGATCGGTTGATCAAGGTTCCTCCTGGTAGTCGCGCAGCCGGAGGGATGGAGTACCAAATCGAAGAACTGATGACAGCCGAGTTCGAGATCCTGGAGGGTCTATGACTACACTCCGTTCCTTGCGGCAGATTCCTGCGGCGGAGCGATTCCTGGTTTTAGCCGATGCTATCGGATCCGTAATCGGAGATCCGAATGCCCAGCTAACGACCGATAGGAAAGCCACTGTGGCTAGCGTCGTCGAAGAAGTGCAGCAGGGCGTGCATGTAGGCGAGTCCGCCAAGGCTGAGACCCTACTAGTACGGGGGCTGACTGACCGGCTCGTTAAGTCCTTGGTCACGCCGCAAGAGTTGATCTCGGCGCGACACCGCCTAGGTGCGAAGGGGGGGCTTCGGGCTAGTGACTATGATGTCCGTTTCGCTAAAAATTTTGATGCACTTTTTGGAGCCCGGGGCGTGACGCAGCGCATCGTGATGCACGCCATGGCGCAATTGATTTCCCTTCATCACTTTCCGGTATTAGTCAATAAGGATGGAACCTATAAGGGCACGCCGAGCGTCTTAGTCGGCAAGTCGGTTGCGGAAAACACTCTCGTGCTCATTCTCGCTACGAGAAATGAGGACGTTCTGGAGGTCGGCTCAGCGTGGTTGGTTCCATCTGAAGATGGGTATGATGCTCGCAGTGTGTGGGACTCGTTCTTATCAACCTACGGTGTCGACGTCTCAGTTCTTGGAAGACCTCCGGAACGGTTCATCGAGTCACTGACACTGACCCAGGCGGATCACGGTCTCCCGGCCTCAATTCTTACGGGAATGCTCGCTGATGGTCGATTACTCTCGATCCAGCCGATTGCTAGGGCCTACATGAGGGCATGGGCGCGGCTCGATGGAGACGGAACTCTTGAGATACGGGCCGCGTTTGCGATTGACAACGACCGTTACGATCGAGATCACCCGCGATGAGGGAATGGCGACGCATGACGAGCCGAGGATCGCTTGTCGTGGTCGCGGTTCTTTCCCCTCCAGGCGTGTGGCTCTTTCTTCTGGCCTAGATAAGCCGCCGCTTTCATCACCGCCACCGCCAACCGCGGTCGCAGCCGTAATTCTATGGGTATGTGGTTTGCAACCAACTCGACCGGAGTTAATGCGCGCAGGCTTCGAGGCCGGAAGCTGGACAGTGAGTACGGTTGATCGCGGCCTAGTTGAAGCAGTCCGTGTGCACGCTGTCACGGGACTGACCCGCGCGATGAGTGAGACCTCTGAGAAAACAAGATTCGTCGCCGCCCTCAGTGCGATTGATGAGTCCTTCCAGCAGCTGGGTAGTCTCCAGGATCAAGATGGTAAGGAGATAGGTAGCTAGCTAACGGGAAGGCGATGTTCTCACGGTGAGTCAATACAGAAAATCGGAAACGGATTTCAAGACCTGAGCGCAAGGGGCACGCGTGAATTCAAAGAAATCAAGCCGTGACAAGTCTCCGAGTCCCGTGGCGGACCAGGCCCCAGCCCACGGCACGGTGCAAGGGGTGACGTCAGTGTATCCGACGTTCTATCCGGACATTATGGGCTTGCTCCAGTTCAAGTATCCCAGCATCGGCGACGTCAGTGGCCAGTGCAATGTGATGCTCGATGCGAACGCGCTTTTGGCGCCCTACCACCTTTCGGGTAGTACGCTGGCTGATATTCGGGAGGTGTATCAGCCGTTGGCGGCCACCGATAGGCTATTTGTGCCCGCTCACGCACTCCGGGAGTTTGTCCATAATCGCGGGCGCGTGATGGGCGTGGAATGGTCAAAGCTTGGGACAACGGGTTCCTCCTTTGCGAGCGTTGATCTGCCTCCAATGCTCGAGTCGCTTCCCGAGTTCTCAACCGCCGAGGCGCTTGCTGCGGAGATCACGAAGAAGGAAGCGGATTATCGCAATGCTGTTCGATCGCTTCGCGATAGAATGCTGGAATGGCAGTGGAACGACCCAGTTACCGAGCTGTACACTGAATTGTTGACGACAGGGGTCATTGTGGACCATGACCTTGACGAGGCGACGCTGCTTACGGAGATGAAGAAGCGCTATGGAAGGCGTCAGCCGCCGGGGTACACCGATGCTGGAAAAAGCGTGAATCCCGGGGGCGACCTAATGGTATGGCTCTCAGTTTTGGCGTTGGGCCGTCGCCGAAAGAATCACCTACTGCTAGTGTCCAATGATGCGAAGGAGGACTGGTGGGATCAGGTCAAGGAGGGTGGAGCATTTCGCCCCAGGTTCGAGCTGATTGACGAGTATCGACGGACCTCAGGCGGACATGCATTCTTTATGATGCCCTTCTCTACGTTCCTCCGCACGTTTGGTGCAAAAGAAGCGTTGGTAGAGGAGATTGAACGAAGTGAAGAAGCTGCTTCTGGCACAAGGTACGATTTCGATAGGTCTACTCGCCTAGGTGACGGACTGTATTCACAGGCATTGTTCAAGCAGAAGGCCATAGCCCAATGGCTAGTCAAGAAATACCCGGACGGTTCGGTCACTCGGGCAGCCGGTCCGTTTGACTTCTATGTCCACCGGGGCAATGGTGACGCTATTGGCGTGACTTGGCGTATAGCTCCCCGGCCGAGTCCGGCGCCTCAGGTGCGTGAGTGGTTGCAGATGCAGCTGCCGGATTTTATGGCTCGGCGCGTGAGCAACACTCTCTTGGTCCTTGAAGTATCATCCGCGGCCGACGTCCCCTCTGTTGCGTACCACCTCATCCCCATCGAAGAGTCTCTGCGTAGCGGTCAGGGGATCTCCATCGTGACTGATGAAGGAGGATGGT
Organism: uncultured Gemmatimonas sp.; assembly: GCA_964619465.1. GTDB lineage: Bacteria > Gemmatimonadota > Gemmatimonadetes > Gemmatimonadales > GWC2-71-9 > SHZU01. The sequence goes on along the minus strand of CAZUES010000007.1, from coordinate 69,897 downwards.
ACTTTGATCAGCAGTCGATTCATGTTGCCTAAGGGAGGCTAGTGCTTAGTCAGCGCTGGGCCATCGTTCTTTCATTCTATACTGCGCACGTACGCTACGTGGTGACTTCTACTTAGACGGTTCAACGTCGTCGCGAATAGCGGGGAGGAACTGGGCGGACCCTGCGTCCCTGAGTACCGACGCGGTTAAGGAGTGACATCAGCTCCTTGGCGTCATGCTGAACGAGGGTTTCGAGTCCGGTCATTGCCTTGTCCTCATTTCACCGTTCGGTCCGCCCAAACGGAAAGAGTGACGACGAACTTTGGCCAGCGTTTCTGCGCGGCATGAAGGGATGTCACTCGTTGATCCCATTACTCGACCGAGCCATTGTGCCTGCTGGCAGCCAGACACTTCTAGGTACACGTCCCACACGAACGATTTGCCTCGAGGTGCGGTTCTCGGACCGGGTTGGGCTTCCCGCTTCAAGGCACGTCCAGGCGTCGTTACCCGCTCCCCATTCTCGAATTCAATCGGGACAGTTCCCATGCCACTCCGGGTCAAGGTTCTGCATCGCCGGCCAAACAGTTCAGTTCGGCGCGGGTTGTTCTTCCAGCGACACGTGTACTTCAATTCCATAGCCAACTCCTTCGTTCCTGAAGGAATAGCCCCGGGGGGAGTGCGCCGCGCTTCATCATCCGGCTTCTCTTCGATTGTGTCTCGCGGGGAGAGTGTCTCACTCATCGGCGCCGACCTTTCGTGAGCGGTATTTCATCAGCAAGGGTTCTCGTCACCCAGGCTGCGCGGAACTTGCCCTCCGCATTCTGCTGGAAGTACCGGAGCGAGGCGCGGGCGTGGCCTAAGCCCATCTGTTTCGCCAGGGCCCAGGGCTCGTGAATTCGCCGAATCCATGCAGGTGACCGGCGTTCTGACGGCGCTGGCGGAAACGTTCCTGCTCAGGGCGGAGCGGTTCCGGCTCCCAGGTCAGGGGATCGTGCGGGGTCTAGCGCCGGCCGTCCGCCGTCTTCGCCCGCAGTTTCTTTACTTCGAACCAGAACTGGAGCGAGCAGGCAAGGTGATACCCGATCAGATCGGGCAGGCCGACGGCCATCTCGCTCGCCCGGTACTGGCTGGTTGACACGACCGCGAACCCGAGAGGCCCGAAGAACGCCATCACCTGGCGCTGGACGTCCTTCTCGGCCAGGACCGGCCACTTGATCTCGGAGGGTTTGGCAGGGACCGTCATGGGCATCCCTGCGCATCCCCCGACAGCCGGGCTGGCGACGGGGAACCCGAGGCCGGAGTGTCTGTGAACTTGTCTGGGAACTCGCCGTCCGTTACCGTCCCGTCGGGGGCCGTAGCGAGTCGGGGTGTCGCTGAGAGTCCTGGGGAACGGCCTGACTGGCGGGCTGCCCCGACTGCCTTTTAGTTCGCAGGTTCTGGGCTCGAGTCCCAGCGCCCTCACTCGACCGCTGACCGGAAACTCGTGATTCGCAACCCGTTCAGAGGTCGCCCCGTCCTCGCATCGAAATGGACCACATTGCGCCCGGCTGCTTGCTGCGGCGCGCTGCTGGGCCTGCTCGTCCTTGCTCCGATTTTCGATCTTGCCGCGCAGGAACCGGAGCCATCGGGCCGAGTTCGGTTGAGCGGATACGTCCGATCGTCGACCAGTCGGGAAGTCATCCGCGGCGCCCAGCTCGTCGCCGGGCGAGAGGGTGTCCGGGCGGAGACCAACCAGGACGGGTTCTTCGTGCTGACGCTGCCGCGCGGTGCCACGCCGATTCGGATCCGCGCCGTCGGCTACCTTCCCGATACCACGACCGTCGAGCTTGTGGCCTCGCTTTCGCGAGATTTCCTGCTTACTCCACTGCCGTTCGAACTCGAGGAAGTCGCCGTTCGGGCGGGGCGGGACAGCTCGGATATTGATCCCGGCACCGTCGAGATGAGTACGGCGCGGGTCGACATCCGCACCGTGCGGCTGATCCCGGCCGTGCTTGGTGAGGTGGATCCGATCCGCTCGCTGATGCTGCTCCCCGGCGTCAGCAACGCAAGCGACTTTACCACCGGGTTCAGTGTCCGCGGCGGGACGATAGACCAGAACCTGATCCGGCTCGACGAAGCGACCATCTACAACCCGTCGCACGTCTTCGGTTTCTTTTCCGTCTTCAACGGGGATGCGGTCGACGACGTCAAACTCTACAAGGGTGCCATTCCGGCCCGTTTCGGCGGTCGGCTCTCGTCCGTGCTCGACGTGCGGCAGCGGGAAGGAAATCTCAATCGGATCGAAGGCACCGGGTCGATAGGTGTGCTGGCCAGCCGTCTCGCCATCGAAGGCCCGCTGCCGAAGGAATTCGGCTCGTTTCTGGTCGCCGGCCGGCGCACCTATGCCGACCTTTTCCTCCGCTTGTCGAGCGATCCGGAACTCAACCGGAACACCGCCTACTTCTACGATCTCAACGCCAAGACGACCCTCAGGCTCGGCGCCAACGGTTCGCTCATGCTGGCCGGCTATCGGGGGCGCGACCGGCTCGGCCTGATCGATCGGTTCCAGGCCGGCTGGGGCAACACCGCCGGCAGCGCCGTCTGGAATCACGCGGTCGGCAATCGGCTCTTCTCCAAGGTCGTGCTGGCCAGCAGCGAATACGACTACGCGCTCGACTTTCTCGGCACCGGCCGGGACCTGCGCTGGGCATCGCGCATCGGGGGCACCAGCCTCGAGCTGGACGAGACGTTCTACATCGGCAACGGCAATACCATCGAGGCGGGCGCCGAGGTCGTCTGGCATCGGATCGAGCCTGGCAGCGTCGATCCGATCGGTGTGTCTCCGGTAGCTCCGTTTCGGGTCGAAGAGCGCCGTGGCACCAGCCGCGCCGTCCACCTCAGTCACGAAATCGAACTCAGCCCGGCCCTGTCGGTGCGCTATGGGGTCCGCTACGCCGGTTTCGATCGCAACGGACCTGGCACGGTCTATCGCTATGCCGATGAGGCGCCCGTCGTGTACGATCGGGTGCTGGAGCGGTATCAGCGCGGCGAGGTGGTCGATAGCGTGCAGTACGCCTCGGGGCAGCGCATCGCCGGCTTTGCCGGGCTCGAGCCCAGAGTCTCCCTCAGGGTCGGGGTCGGCAGAGCTGCCAGCCTCAAGGCGAGCTTCACCCGAACTCGTCAGTATCTCCATCTCGTCTCCAACAGCAACTCACCGACGCCGGTCGACGTCTGGGAGCCGGTCGGGCCCTATCTCGACCCGCAGCAGGCAGATCAGGTGGCCGTCGGGTACGCAGCAACCATGGGCGGGGACCGGTACGAGCTGTCCGTCGAAGGCTACTACAAACGGCTCACTAACGTGACGGATTTCGTCGACGGCGCGGATCTCGCGCTCAACGAACGGCTCGAGACGGAAATGCTGCAGGGCAGAGGGCGCGCCTTTGGCCTCGAAGTGCACGCGCGGAAGCGGACCGGACGATTGACCGGCTGGGTCAGCTACACCCTGAGCCGATCGGAACGGCAACTCTCCGGAATCGACGCCAACGATCCGGGTATCAACCAGGGACGCTACTATCCGGCGCCGTTCGACAAGACACACGACCTCTCCGTGGTAGCGCTCCATCCACTCGGCGGCCGTTGGTCGGCTGGCGGCACCTTCGTCCTGCGCAGCGGGCTGCCGGTGACCTATCCGATTTCACGTGGTGTCTTCGACGGTCTCTGGATCCTCGAGTACGGCGACCGGAACTCGGCGCGGTTGCCGGCCTACCATCGCCTCGACCTGACTTTCACCCGAAGCTGGGGCGGCAAACAACTGCAGCTCGGGCTCTTCAACGTGTACAACCGATTCAACGCGCAGTCGATTGCATTTCAACAGGTCGAAGGTAATCCGACCCAGCTCGAGGCCGTGCAGACTTCGATCTTCGGACTGGTGCCCAGCGTCTCGTTCTCATTCAAGTTCTGATCGATGCCCAACCGCTCTCGACTCTCGCGCCTGCTGGCACTCGGCATCCTGCTGATCCTCCCGGCCTGCACCCGGGTCGTCGAGATCGACCTGCCGGAGGGTCCCCGCCGCCTGGTGGTGGACGCGCGGATCGAACGGCGGAATTGGGGCACTCCCCGTGAACAGCGGATCGTGCTGACGACGACGGATGCCGTCACGGGTTTCGGGTCGACACCCGCTGCAGCGGGTGCCGTGGTCAGAGTCATTGGGGCATCGGGAGAGAATTACCTGTTCGTCGAGCGGCAGCGCGGATCGGGGGAGTACGTCCACCCGGATTTCCTGCCCGTGATCGGTCAGCGGTACACTCTGCAGATCGACTATCAGGGAGATCGTTATCGGGCCATCTCGACGCTGCTGCCGGTGGCGCCGATCGACTCGCTCTACTTCGTCTATCAGGAAGCGGGTCTCGGGAGCGATGCCGGTTATCGTGCCGTGATCGACTACACCGATCCGGCCGGGATCACCAACTACTACTTCTGGGAGCTGAGCGTCGATGGTCGCCGCCGAGCCCAGATCGATCCCGGAACCAGATTCCGGATCCTGAGCAACGACCGCTTCTATGACGGCGGTCAGGTACTCGGGTATACGCCGTTTGACGATGAGGTGCTCAGCCCTGGTCAACAGGTGCAGATTCGGCAGATCGCGCTGTCGGAGGAAGCCTATCGCTACTATTTCATGTTGCTCGAACAGATGACCGGTGGAGGCAATCCGTTTGCCGCTCCGCCCGTTTCAGTCCGCGGCAATGTCGTGAATCTGACCACGCCGAGTCGGATCCCGCTCGGATATTTTATCGCGACCGAGTCGTTCGGCGCCGCTGCAGTTGTTCCACCTCAGTGACGTAACGTCGTTGCGCTGACGATGGACAATGCCGCGCGACGGCCTTAGTATCGTCTCGTCGTTCGTATACAATTTGGTTTTTCGCCGGTGTTTGCCGAGACCGAACCTCTGTCGTGCCGATCCAATCGTCATCCCGATCCGACGGACAGGAGCATCGCATGCCATGCGACATCCGTCCCGTGCCGTTGGCAAGCAGTGCGTGTTGATGGTTCACTGCTTGATCGTCCTAACGAGATACCGGAGTAGCACGTCACTGTCGTAAGGCCGTACCTCGACCCCTGATCGCCTCGATGCCTACGATTACTGTACCACCGAAACGCGGTAGCCGTCACGGCTCTGCTCGTCTTTCCGAAGATTTCGTGATCGAGATCCGACGTGCGGCCCATCAGATGGGCTACTATCCGATTGCGCGCATGGCGCGGGCTAACCGCGTTTCCTATAAGACCCTGCGGGATGCGTTGCGGGGTATGACCTACTCTCATGTCGACCGGGTCGCGGCGCCGTTTCAGGGGCCGACGAGCAAGGCGGCGGGGGGATGTGTGGTTCGGCTCGATTCCGCAACGACGTGCGGATGGCAGGCTCGTTACCGCGGCCGGAGTAAATACTTCTCAGACAGCCGGTTCGGCAAAGACGCCTATCGTGAAGCGAAGGCGTGGCTGCATTTACAGCGCAATACAGGGCCCTGATTCAGACCGGAAACGACGACGGCGCCGTCAGAATTCGCGGCGCCGCATCTCTTTGAACAGTTGTTTGGTCTCGGCATTCTCATCGCCTTGCCGGACTCGAAGGGTGTCGTCGTACTGTGACGACCGGTCCTTCGGTGGGGCGACCTTCTCTGCCGCCTTCTTGACCAGCTTCGCGATCATCGCGTCTTCCTTCTTCCCCACTGGAACCTCCCAGGCGTACCTCGGTGGACTGCTGCAGCCGTCTCGGATGGTAACGGGGTTGCCCCTGCCGAGAAAGGGCTGGGCGGCAGGGCGGCCGCTTCAACGCGAGGCGTTGAGCGACCGGATCAGCGACTGGAGCACCAGGAACTTTTCGTAGACCGGGACTCCCTTACGCTTCTGGCCTAATTCGGCAAACAGCTCCCTGAGCCGACCGCCACGGGTAACGTAGTACCGGAACGTTTCGGCAAAGTCCTCCTGCGGGTGGCGGGCCGCATATCCGCTCACATGGTCGACCGGGTTGATCGCCACGCGCCGCCGCTGGAAATCAACCCAGGCATTATCGTTGACCCGATAGGCCTTCTTCGCTTCGCCGAAGACGCGTCGAAACGCGGCCGATTGCGTCCAATGCCAATGGTGATAGAGAAAGCTGTGTCCCAGTTCGTGGCTGATCAGGCCGACCAGCATGGTCCAGGGAATCTCGTCTCGTCGCCGGCCCGAGATGTACTTCTGCTCGATCTCGACGATCTTGGGATACCCCGGGTCGACCCCTGACACTCCGGGCCGCAGTAGCACGCGATAGCCCCAACTGGGGACCCGCGACACTTTGAGCAACCGCCGGACCTGCAGCAGCGCGCGCGGAATCAGGTCGCGTCCCGTCGCGTCTTCTCCGCACCAGGGACAGTGGTCCATCCAGTCGTCGACGCCCCGCGCGCAGTGCGCGCAGTCGCCCTCGAACTTGTTGTCTTCGTTCCATTCCTGTTCGGCGGCGCACCAGGGGCAGTACGACATCGGATACTGCACTCCGCCCCCGCACCCGCCGTCGCACCGGGCGTCCATCCGGAAACCGGCGGGAGCCTTGAGAGGCTCCGGCGACGATCGCGCCTCCGTGATTTCCGATGCGCACCAAGGGCAGTGGGAAAACTTGGGCGAGACGGCCCAGTTGCACTCGGGACAGCGCTTGCCGGTAATCTCGCTCATCTCCGGCCAGCGCTGTGCCCGGCCGCAGTCGGGGCAGTAGCCCCAGTATCGCTTGAGCGGGTAGCCGCAGCGGCAGCGCGGATCGTCCGGCGGATTCCTAGGCATTGGCGGGTCGAGCCATCGCGTCGGTGACCAGCCGTTCGATCAGCTGGTAGTAGTCGAGTCCGATTTTCTCGGCGGAGTTGGCGAACTCGTGCCCTTCGGAGATATACGGATTCGCATTGGCCTCGAGCACCCAGACTTCGTCATCATCGGTCAGGCGGACGTCGATCCGGGCGTAGTCACAGAGCCAGAGTGCGCGGCAAGCGGTACGGCAGATCCACTCGATCTGCTCGCGCGCCGCGGCCGACACCGGTCGGGCAAACTGGTAACGGATCCTGCGGCGCAGCCGGTACGGCTCATCCCATTTGGTCGATGAGGTGGCGATCCGTTCCTCGGGCGTGTTCATCTCCTTGTCGAAGACCAGCTCGGTGAGCGGCAGCACCTGGAGTCCGGGGCCGTTGCCCAGCACGCCGGCGTAGAGTTCCCGGCCGGCCACGAACTCCTCGGCAATGGCGGCCTGCTGAAAGCGCTGATGAACGAAGGCCACCCGCTCGGCCAGGCTCGCCAGATCACTGACGACCGACGCCTGGGAAATGCCCACTGACGCGTCCGACGCGAGTGGCTTGACGATCATCGGAAAACGCAGCGACGGTGCTTCCGTGACCGCTTCGCCCAGGCGGTAGGTCGTGAATCCCGGAACCTTGATGCCGTGGTAGGCGAGCACCTTCTTGCTCATGGCCTTGTCGCGGGATACGAGAAGCCCCTGCGCGGGCGACCCGGTGTACCGCACCCCGATCGAGTCGAGCAGCGCCGGGAAGACATAATCGTTTCTGGGATCGCGGAACGCCTCGGCGCAATTGACCACCAAGTCGGGCTTCCACTCCAGGCAGGCGTCGAGTACGACCCGAAGGTCGTCGTATACGCCGATCATCAGGGTCTCGTGACCATTGGCTTCGAGGGCGGCCGTGACCTGATACTCGACCTCGACGTCGGGAACGTCGACCGTGCCGGTTAGTTCGTCTTGCATCTGTCGGCGATGTCGGTCGGCCGTCCACCCTGCGTAAGGGGTGTCGAAGACCACGGCAATTCGCACCGTCTATTGCTCCGGCGTCGGGAGGAAGAGGAATGTGAGAGGAAACGTCGGATCCCAAAGTACCACGCTACCTGTCGACCCGGCCAGCCGGCCCCTGGAGTTGCGAAACTCCCGGTTCGGCTGCAACGTATGAAACTCGATAATTGTATACAAAACAGCGAACCGTTTGCCCCGGGAGGCACCTCGTGCCAGCTCTCGCAGGATTCTTGTTGGCGGTCATGGTGGCGGCAATGGGCGCGCCACGCGCGGCCCATGCCCAGGTGGTTGCCGACGCCGCTCAGGCAGCTCCGGTCCGTGGTATTCGGGACGTCGCCGAGTTGGAGACATACCTCGATGGCGTGATGCGGGTCTACCTGCGCGAAAAGAAGATCGCGGGAGCCACTGTCTCGGTGGTGAAGGACGGCACCCTGTTCTTCTCCAAGGGGTATGGTTTTGCCGACGTCACCAAGCGTGTGCCGGTCGACCCGGCAACGACGATGTTTCGAATCGGGTCCGTTTCCAAGTTGGTGAACTGGACTGCCGTGATGCAGTTGGTGGAGCAGGGCAAGCTCGACCTCGACCGGGACGTCAACGAGTACATCGACTTCAGCATCCCGGCGACCTATCCCGAACCGATCACCCTGCGACACATCCTGGCCCATACCCCCGGGCTGGAGGAGGATCCCCGCGGGCTCTTCACCACCGACTCCATGGCCATTCGCCCGATGGGGGAGTGGCTCGCCAGCCATATGCCGGCGCGGGTCCGCCCGCCCGGGGCATTCTCCGCCTATTCCAACTGGGCCACGGCGTTGGCGGGCTATATCGTGGAGCGCGTCTCGGGACAGAGCTGGGACGACTACATCGAGCAGCACATCTTCAATCCGCTCGGCATGACCTACAGCACCGGACGCCAGCCGCTGCCGGCGCGCCTGGTACCGTTCATGTCGGAGGGTTACGAGTGGAAGGCCCATCGCTATGAGTCGCGCCCGTTCGAGATCGTCACCGGCGCCGCGCCGGCCGGATCGATCTCCGCCTCGGCCGACGACATGGCCAAGCTGATGATTGCCTACCTGGGCAGGGGCACCTCCGGTTCGGCCACCATCTTCTCGCCGGCGACGGCGGACCTGATGTACACCCGGTCGCAGGGACACGATCCGCGTATCCCCGGCTTTGCCTACGGTTTCTACGAAAAGACCAGCCATGGTGTCCGCATCATCGGTCACGGCGGCGATACCCAGTGGTTCCATTCGGACCTGGCGCTGATTCCGGGCGACAATGTCGGCATCTTCATGTCGACCAACACCAATACCGGTGGCGCCATCAGCTTCTCACCGTTCCTGCAGACGGTGCTGGACCGCTTCTACCCTGACGACACGCCGTATCCCGTCCCGAGCGAAGGCTCCAAGGCCGGCGCCAAGCGCTACGCCGGCGAATATCTGATGAACCGCCGGAACTACTCGACCTACATGGCGGCCTTCGACCTGGCCGGCGCGACGGTGATTCAGGCCGAAGAGGATGGATCACTGTACATACCTGCACTCGAAGCGCGGCTGGTGCCGATCGACTCGCTGCTCTTCCGCGACGTCGTCTCGGGGTCACTCTTTGCCTTCCGGGAAGACGATCGTGGCGTCATCACCCATGGCTTCATGGGCGCCGGGCCGATGATGGCGCTCGAGCGCTATGAAGGGCTGGGCGGCGTCGGCTTCCACCGTAATGTCCTGTTGGTTGGCCTCGTCGTGTTCGTGCTGATCCTGATCATTGCGGCGGTGCGCTTCGCCAACCGGGGACGGCCGGGCCGTGTTCCAGTGCCCGAGCTGATTGCCCGGGGACGGCGTCTGGGGGTGCTGACCGCCCTGGCGCAGGTGCTGTTCGTGGTGGCGCTGGCGTCGATCTTCTCCAAGGGCGCCGAGGCCATCTTTCAGGATACTCCGACCAGTCTCAAGGTCGCGCTCGTCTTTCCGGTCCTCGGGGCGCTGTTCACGTTGCTGGCGGCCTGGGTTGCCATCAAGCAGTGGCGGGAAGGGGCTGGAACGACCATGGCGCGGGTCAGGCACAGCGCAGTCGTCGTGCTATCGATCCTGTTCGTCTGGTCCCTCGCGACCTTCAATTTGGTGGGGTGGAAGATTTAGTCAGTTGGGCCGTTTTCTCCAGGGAAAGCGGTGTTGGGACTGTCAAAAATCACGACTGTCTGAAAATCTGGCACTGTCATTGCTCCAAAGGTGCCTCGGGGCCGGTATCGAATGCCGGCCCACCCCCCTCGGATCAGCAGGGGTTCTGGACGCCCGGGTAGGACGCTCGTGGCTCGAGAAAGGAGCGCACAGTGGCAAAGACGGTTGGTCGGCACACGGTTCGCTGGTGCAACAAGTCGATCGAGTGGCGCGCGGTAGCACAGGACGAAATGATACCTCGCGAAGACGAGGCAGATCGGGCCTTGCGAGATGCGGTCTGGTGTTACGAACTCGACGGGATCACGTACTATGGTTTCCCGTTCGATCCGGTCGAGACCGGTATGACGACGCGGGATCGCGCCCTCAACTGGCTCAACCGACACCATTTGATCATCCGTCGCGAGCATCTACGCGGGAGTGGCCTGCTGCCCTGCAGTGAGCCACGGGCGGGGTTAAGTTGTCCCAGTCCAAGATGTCGGTAACGGTAACTCGAGACGAGACGGTTTGATGGCCATTATCTGGATGAACGGCGCCTGGGTCGATCGGAGCGCCGCCAAGGTATCCGTGTTCGACCACGGCCTGCTGTACGGTGACGGTGTTTTCGAAGGGATTCGCGCCTACGACGGGAAGGTCTTTCGTAACAAGGAACACGTCGATCGGCTTTACGATTCGGCGCAGGCAATCGCAATGACCATCCCGATGCCGCGCGAGGAAATGGCGCGCCTGATCGAGGAAGGTGTCGCCAAACTCGGCATTGCCGAGGCCTATATCCGTCCCATCGTCACCCGCGGCGACGGCGATCTCGGGATCGATCCCAAGAAGTGCACTACGCCGACGGTGATCATCATCGTCGATGGTATCAAGATGTGGCCGGCCGATCGCTACGAAAACGGCCTGGCTCTAGTGACCGCCGGGACGCCGATTCCACAGCGGGAAGCGTTGTCTCCCCGGATCAAGTCGCTCAACTACCTCCCCCATGTGTTCGCCAAGCACGAGGCCAACGTGGCCGGTGCGGACGACGCCATCATGCTCGACTCGGCCGGGCATGTCTGCGAGGGGTCGGGCATGAACCTCTGGATCGTCAAGGATGGCGTGCTCAAGACGCCGCCGCCGCACGCGGGCATTCTGCTCGGGGTGACTCGACAGGTCATTTTCGAGCTTGCCGAGGCGGCGGGGTATGATGCGCGCGAGACCATGCTCAATCGGTACGACCTGTATACGGCGGATGAAATTTTTCTTTGCGGGACCGGCGCCGAGGTGGCTCCGGTCAGGTTGTACGACGGCCGGACCATCGGCAGTGGCAAGCCGGGACCGGTGACGCAGGACATCATCCGGCGGTATCGCGCCCTGGTGCGCGGAGAGTAAGCGCCGTCTTCCGATCCGCCCGGCTGTCAGGCCGGGCGGACTGCGGGATTGCCGCTCGACGCAACCGGCTTCATTATTCACGGGTTATTCTTGGAGGTCGTCTCCGTGCCCTGGCGCGTGCTCGAGTTTGGTGACGAAACCTGGAACATCTCAATGGCTGCGGAGCGCCGGGCCAACTCGGAGCAGTGGGGGCTCGTCCTCTCGTTCCGATCGTTGGGCCCTGATCCGAAGCGGTTCTGGGCGCCTGTTCCGATGCAGTCGACCTCCAAGGCCAACATTTACGCTCAGGCCGAGAAGCTCTCAAATCGGGAGCTGCAGGAAGTACTCACTGAGTATCTGGCGCGGCGATAAGCGAACTCCATGTTGCAGCAGATTCCGCTCCAGGACCTCCGTCGTGTTGCCGGTACGCTCCAGGCACTCAAGGGCGATACCATCGGCGACTGCGTGATGCGATCCGACCTCCGTCAGCTCAAGGTCGAACTCGATGACGGTCGTATCCTCGTAGTGGGCATCGAACTCGACGACACCGGTCGCCCACACCTGTCCGTCGACGTGGCCACGCCGCTCGATGAACTTGGTCCGCAACTCGAGGTCAACCTCGATCCCGGAGCGGTCTGACGTGGACAACCGGGGCCGCCTCAAGTTTTCTGAGTTTGCCCTCGATCGGGATGCGACCGGCCTGTGTCGAGCCCGGGTGGTGCTGTCATGGCCGGCAACCACGCCGTTCGTCGGCGAGGCGTCGGGTCTGTCTTCGCAGGCGGGGGAAATGCGTTGCGCCGCTCAGGCCTGCCTTGCGGCCATAGCCCGGGCGCTGCCGGAAACGGTTTTCGAGCTGGTTGGCGTCAAAGCGGTCAGGGCATTCGACGCCACAGTGGTAATCGCATCGCTTGCCACCCAGGGGCGGATGGATGGTCCTCGGGTGGTCGGGTCCGCCCTGGTCCAGGAGGACTCTCCCCGCGGCGCGGCCCTTGCGGTCCTCAATGCCACGAACCGGCTGATCGGCTCGTCGAGCGAGGTGAGGCATTGAGCGCCAATTTCATACACTGCAACGATTTGTCTCGTCGGGGCATCGAACTCTTGATCGCGCGCATCAGTTGCGTTCGATCGGTTAACTTGCAACCTGGACTCTGATCGACGATCGATTTCCAGTCACCGTGGGGCGAGGTGATATGAAGCGCTTGCTCGCTGTAACGTTCTTGGTAGGTGGGGTGGCCGGATGTGCGTCCGTCGCTCCGAATGGTGGGAATCCGGTACTGCGTCCGTCTCCCGAGGCGGAACAGGCACCTCCCCCCGGTGTTGCTCCAGCTCTCGTGGCCAGGGGCGCTCCGTCGGATACGGGGTTGCTGCGCAGGGTCGCCGCCGACTCGGTGCAGGACGAGAAGGATATGGCGATGCTCGACGAGCTGCACGACGTCTCCGCCGCCGAAAGCGAGACCGAAGTCAGCCTGAGCGCCCTCTTCGATATCAACGTCGCGCGGTACGCCGAGCACCCCCGGGTTCAGTTTTACCTCGACTTCTTCCAGACCCGCGCTCGCGAACGGATGGCCATCTGGCTCGAACGCCTGCCCGTCTACGAGCCCATGATCCACAGCGCCCTGGCAGCCCACTCGCTGCCTCGCGACCTGCTCTACCTGGCGCTGATCGAGTCCGGCTATTCGAATACGGCAGTGAGTCGCTCACGGGCGGTCGGGATGTGGCAGTTCATGCGGCCGACGGCGCGCGACTACGGGCTCCGGGTCGACAGCTGGATCGACGAACGGCGTGATCCGGTCAAGGCAACGTTGTCGGCTACCCGATATCTTGCCGACCTGACGCGTCGCTTCTCGGGTTCACACTACCTCGCGGCCGCCGCGTACAATGGCGGCGGCGGACGGGTGTCGCGCGGGCTCCGCATGCTCGGCGCGGGCGCCGAAGTCGATTACTTCAATCCGGCAGACTTCGAAGGGGAGCTTGCGGCAGACTCCACCGGCGACGACCGGTTCTTTCACCTGTCCGAGTCGCGCTATCTGCACCAGGAAACCAAAGATTACGTTCCCAAGCTGATCGCAGCTGCCATGATTGCGAAGCAACCGGAGAAATACGGCTTCGCACCGATTCCGAAGGTCGAGCCCTTCTCGTATGACTCGGTCGCCGTCACAGAACCGACCAGTTTCGAAGTTGTCGCGAAAGTCAGCGGGGCCGAGCCGAGCGTTATCACCGGTCTCAACCCGCACTACCTCCGCAGCGTGACGCCTCCGGGCTCGGCCACCTGGTGGATTCGGGTGCCGGTCGGGGTCGGCGCGGCGGCGGCCGATTCGCTGGCTGCGCTTCCGAGCGCCGAACGCTTACCGACCATTGCGCACACGGTTCGGGCCAATGAAACGCTGCGGACGGTCGGACGTCGGTATGGCATGACGGCAGCCGAGGTGGCGCGGTACAATCCGACGGTGGGAGATGGCGCCCTCAAACGGGGCACGGTGCTCAGGATTCCCGGGATTGCGCGGATTCGGGACGTCGAAACGGCCTCGGCCGGCGTACATGTGGTTCGTCGCGGGGAAACCCTGGGGGGCATCGCGCAGCGCTACGGGATGTCGCTCGCGCAGGTGCAGCGGCTCAACGGCCTCAAGTCGAACAGCATCCTTCGGATCGGGCAGCGGATTCGGGTGAGCGGATCGGCGCCGAGTCGGGCGACCAGTTCGGCGGGAGCATCCAATCGGAGCGCGGCGACCAGTCACCTGGTCCGTCGTGGTGACACCCTGTCCGCCATTTCCCGGCGGTACGGGGTGTCGGTTCAGCAGCTGATGGCGGCCAACAAGCTTTCGTCGCCCTCGGCGCTCAAAGCCGGGCAGCGACTGGCCATTCCGAACTGATCAGGGCCGGCGCGGCGTGACGGGAGTTCCCCGCACGCCGCGCATGACCTTTTCCGCGTACACGGTAACGCGGGCGTTGGACGTGGTATCCTCGAACGACATCATCGCACCCGTCGGCCCCAGGTTATAGGCGCGCAGCGCCATCTCGAGATCATGATCATACTGCGCCAGCAGCCGGCGCAGCACCCGGAAACCGATCCGCAGATTGGTTTCCGGAGCAAGCAGGTCGCGCCGGGTGATGGACGGGTCGATTTCCTGCGCCGTCGGCAGCCGCACCTGCGTCAGGCCGAGCGCTTGCTTGGACGACTGGGCGCCGCTGCGAAAGCCGCTTTCGACCTTGACCAGCTGAAAGCCGAGCGAGGGATGCAGCCCTTCGGCCAGGGCCGCATCGTAGATCTGTCCCGCCAGGTTCGCAGGGATGCGGTACGCGGCGGAGTACTGGGCAATGCGCGTCAAGCGCTCGAGCTTGAGGTCGGTGACGGTCAGCTTGCCCTGCAGCTCTTCGACCAGCGTTCCGAGCCGGGTCAACTCGTGATCGACAGCGGCGGGGGCTTCCACCGGGACGTCGCCCGCCGCCATCAGGCGGTCGGAGACGCTCATGCCGACACCGAGGAGAAGACCGCTCGCCAGCAGCAACGTGCCGCGCTGCACGATCAGGGTTGCCGTCCGTCGTATCCGCTGCATTCGTGTCTCCTTGTTCTATTCGGGCGAGCCGTCGCGGTGATACTCGCCGCTCCGTCCCCCTTGTTTGGCAATCAGGCGGACCGGGCCGATTTCCATGGTCCGATCGACCGCCTTTACCATGTCGTACACCGTCAGAGCGGCCACTGACACGGCCGTCAGGGCTTCCATCTCCACCCCGGTCCGGGCGGTGACCTTCGCGGTCGCCGTTATATGGACGCCTGGAAGGGCCTCGTCTAACACTATCTCGACGCTGACCTTGTCGAGCGGAAGCTGGTGGCAGAGGGGGATCAGATCGGCGGTCCGCTTGGCCCCCGTGATGCCGGCCAGACGCGCGGTGCCGAGCACGTCGCCCTTGGCGATACTGTTGGCCCGGACCTGTTCGAATGCGGCTGCCGACATGCTGACCCACCCCTCCGCCGTCGCGACCCGTTCGGTCGGCGCTTTGGCGGAGACGTCGACCATATTGGCTCGGCCCTCGCTGTCGATGTGGCTCAGGCCCATAGCGCCTCCGAAAGCTCCGCAGTGAGCGTGGCCAGCAGCAGCTGCGGATTGACGTTGGTGCGCGCCGCTTCCCGAACCGCATCGACGCGGTCGAGCGCCCGGAGAAACCGGTCCGGCATGCGAACGTCGCGGAGCGTCTGCGGCACCGGTTCGGCCGGACCGCCGGCCGAGGCGCGCGCGGCGTTACTGAGCACCTGGGTCAGTCCGTCGAGCAGCACGCTGAAGTCGCCGCGCGCCGCCCACGGGCCCTGCTTGAGGACGCGTTCGAAGCGCGCGCTGCCCCCGTCGCGAGTGGCGGCCAGCAGTTGCTCGACCTCGTCGTGGGTGGCTCGCGAGCCGTCGGCCTCGAGCGCCCGGCCGATCGAGCCGTCGGCGGACCCGGCACGCTGTCGCCGTTCGGCCGGAGCCAGCGCCGGCGCGAGCCGGGTCAGGCCGGCGTCGACCTGATCGGGACTCAGGCGACCGAGCCGGATCGGAACTGCCCGCGACCGGATGGTCGGGAGAACCCGGGACGGGTCGGTCGTGGTCAGGATCACGATGGTCTGCGGCGTCGGCTCTTCCAGAAACTTGAGCAGCGCGTTGGCGGCCTCCTGGTTGGCTTCCTGCGGGACCAGTCGCTCGGCGCCGCCGATCAGGATGACCCGCCGGCCGCCGTGTACCGTAGTGAGCGCGGCAGTCCGCAGGATGACCCGCGCCGAGGCCACACCGTGCATGGCCAGTCCGTCCGGGGCGGAGTAGGCGGGGTTCTCTCGCCGGGCGGCCATCACCTCGCCCAAGGTCTCACGAACCTCTGCCACCTGTTTGTCCGGCTCCGAGGCTTTCGGTCGCGGGATCGGCACGAACCAGTGGAAGTCCGGATGGCTCAGACCGGCCACCAGGCGGCAGGCGCGACAGGCGCCGCACGGGGCCTCGGCAGCCTCGCATAACGTCAGCGCAGCGAGCCAGCGCCCCAGGGTCTGCTTACCAACCCCGCGCTCTCCGGTAACCAGGAGTATCTGGGGGAGCCGACCGGCTTGGTGGGCTGCAGTCAGGTTGGCACGAACGGTCTCGTGCCCTACGATGAAGGGGTCGCTCATACGGGGTAAAATTTAACGCGAATGGGCCCGGGATAGAAGGGTTTCTGGCTTCGTAAGTCGTTTCAGATCAAGATTTTAAGTGACGTGCGACACACTTGGGATTGCGCCGCAGATTGCAGTCTGGCGGCCGGTCGGGACAGCCCTGCTGTACACTATTCGACCCCTGGCGGCTGACCCGGTCTTGGGCCGGCCAGTAACCCGTTGTCACGGTTTGGTTTGCCCGGATCGGAAGATCTTTCCTGGTGTCAGTCGAAAGGCGGCGGGGACTGCAATATCCTGCAGCCGGAGGTGACGGAGTCGGCCGAGCGGGGGGCGGGGGTCGGGTTGCTCGGCGACGAGCGCCCGGATACTTTATGCCTCGCGTGGAAGCAGCACGATCCCGAGTAGCTCAGTTGGTAGAGCAGCTGACTGTTAATCAGCGGGTCACAGGTTCGAGTCCTGTCTCGGGAGTAGACGTAAATACGTAGATAAACGAGGCCCCGGTGACGGGGCCTTCGTGTTTAGTACCTATACGACTGGGAAGGCGCCCGGAAATGCTTCTCTCAGGCGTTGGGGTGATCTGTCTTTGTGTGAGACATCGCGAGATGTTCACGCTTGACCGGTCCCGACCTTCTGGCGATAGTATCTCCCGGCTTGGGAACCTCGCCCCTCCTAAAATGTTAGGAGATAGCCCGATGCGACCATCCGCTCTCGCCGCCCTTCTACTGATGGGGGCCGTCTCGCCAGTCCTCAGCCAAGCTACCGTCCAAGGGATCGTTACTGCGGGTCGGGGTCGCCCGGTCGTAGGCACCGAGGTACTGATCGAGGCGCTTCGAATCAGCGCTACAACAGATCGAGCTGGGGCATTTACACTCAATGTTCCACCGGGGCATCGGGTGCTCACCGTCCGTGCGATCGGCTATGAAGCGACATTCATTCCCGTGATGGCGTCCGAGGCTGAGCCGATCGATATCGAAATCGAGCTCCGAGCCAGGCCCCAGATTCTGGATTCGGTAACGACCACCGTCGCGGGGCCGCCAGCGGTGCGGGGTAAAATGGCTGCATTCGAAGAGCGTCGGAAGGAGGGCATCGGTCAATTCATCACGCGCGAAAAACTCGCGGAGCGTGAAAATGCGCTGCTGAGCGATGCCCTTAGAATGACCGGCATACCTTTGGTCCGACGCCCAGCCGGCTGCGGCGGCGGCTTCGCTGCGGGAACGAACCGGGGTATTGGAAGCATGCGCGGGGACAAGGCGCGGTGTATGGGACAGATGGCGGATGGATGCTACATGTCCGTCTATCTCGACGGCATGAGGATCTGGGTGGACGGAGGCACCGATCCGCTGAATATCGACAAATTCTCGCCCCGGGAACTTGAGGCTGTTGAGGTATACCGCGGCGCTGGACAGGCTCCAGTCCAGTACATGGGGATCGATAACGCTTGCGGGGTGGTTCTGCTGTGGACCCGCGAAAGGTAAGCAGCGGTGGATAGCTCTCCGCCGCCCAATCCTTCTGGGGACGTCAGGCTCGGGAGTAGCCTGGTTGAACAACGACGCCCCGGTGCATCACGTGATGCAACCGGGGCGTCTTTAGTTGGTGTTCGTCACTTGGTGTTCATCAGGGCGTTGATAGCGTCCTTGAACTCCTGATTGGAAAATGGCTTGGCCAGAATGCCGGCTGCGCCAAACTTCCTTGCGACGGTGAGATACTCGGTTGCGTTGACCCGGCCCCCTCCCGAAATGGCCAGGATTCGGACCTTCGGGTCGAGCTTTCGGAGTTCCTGGATCAATTCCAGGCCATCGGTATCGGGCATGATCAGGTCTGTGACGATCAGATCGAACGTGGACTCCCTGAACAGTCCCAGCCCTTCGGAGCCGCTCCCGGTACTGATCACTTCGTGACCTGCCCGGGTCAGCATCTGGTGAACCGTCCTGCGGCTCATGTCATCGTCGTCGACGAGTAGGATCCGCATCAGGATATCCGGCGTCCTTCCCTGTTGAACAAGTCTTGGAACATAGTGTCGGTCTGCGACTCTCGCATCCCCCGATTTGAGCTATCGTCAGGTCTGGCCGATAGTTGAGCCATGATATCTGCGCTGACGAGGATCGAGAGTCTGTCCCGCTGCATCCCCCTGGCGGGTATGGCGCAGTCGGGTGACGCGGCTGTGGTGATCGATCGGGGCGACGACATCATCCTTGCCCTGATCGACGCATCCGGTCGTTCCGCGGAGGCCGAGGCCGCCGTCCGGGTGGTCGAAGGGGTGGTGCGACGCCAGGCCGATGGTCATCCCGCGTCGGTTTTCGAGCCGGCGCATCGGGCCTTGGGTGGGGCCATCGGGGTTTCCCTTGGGGTTGCCCGGATCGACCCGGACCGCGGCGAACTTCAGTTTGCCGGCATCGGCAGCGTCTACGGTTTTCTGGCTGGCGAGGTGCCGATGGTGCTCACCAGCGAACCGGGAGCGGTCGGGATCGGGCTCCCCAGGATTCCGACGGTTCAGAGTTATCCCTGGCCGCAGGGGGGAGCGCTGGCGCTGGCGGCCGATGGTGTGGTGGATGCCTGGGAGGTCGCGGCGCTTTGGCGGCACCGGAGCAGCCCGCTCGACACCCTGATCGATCGGATTGCCGGCGGGTACGGGCGACTCCCCGAGGATGCCTCGGTCATCCTGGTACGGGGGCGCTGAGGCCGCTGCCGCGCCCGGGGCTTACAGCTCCACCTCGAGTGAGCGCCACAGATACCAGCAGGCAATCGATCGCCAGGGGCGCCACCGCTCCGCTCGGCGGGCAACGGTCCGCTCGCTGGCCAGACACTTGATGCCGAAGGTTCGGCTGAAGCCTTTCCGGATGCCGAGGTCGCCCAGGGGCAGGATGTCCGGATGGCCCAGATAAAAGATCAGCAGCATTTCGACGGTCCAGCGACCGACGCCCCGGACCTGGGTCAGCCGCTCGATCACGGCTTCGGGCTCGAGACGCGTCAGGACCCGGCGGCTCGGGACTGTGCCCGATTCGGTGTGTCTCGCAAGGTCCACAATGGCGCGTGCCTTGGCCGACGAGAGACCGGCCGATCGAAGCACCGGTTCCGGTGTCGTCAGGATGCTCGCAGGGCTGGGCAGGCGGCCGCGGGGGAAGAGTCCTGCGAAGCGACGGTAGATCGTCTCCGCAGCACGGCCCGATAGCTGCTGATGGACGATAGCGCGCTGCAGATAGTGATGCGGCGTTCTGATCCCGGGTGGGTCGAGCCTCAGCGGACCGACCCGTTCGATGGCGTGACCGAGAGCCGGATCGGCGGCGGTCAAATGGCGGAGCGCGGCGTCGCGATCGACGATCGGGCCGGTATCGTCGCGCCACAGTCGAGCGAGTTGAGGAGGGGTAGAGGGTGTCATCATCCGTTCAACCGATCCGATCTGCAGTAACCCATTCGGGGCCTCGCGTGCTGATTGCCGACGACGATCCGGCCGCGCGTCTCCTGGTGCGCCGCGTGGTGGAGCGGCGATTCCGTGGCGTGGTCCGTGAAGCAGCGGATGGCGCCGAAACGCTCGAAGCCTGTCGCCAGGAGACGCCCGACCTGCTGCTGCTCGATATCTCGATGCCCTCGGCCGATGGGGTGCAGGTCCTCACCACGCTCCGGCAGGATCCGGCGTTCGCGAACCTGCCTGTCATGGCGATTACGGCCTCGGTCGAGCGGGAAACCGTCCTGCGCATGATCGATCTCGGGGTCGTCGACTATCTCCGGAAGCCGTTCGAGCTGCCGGCCATCGAACGGCGACTTTCCCGCTTGCTGAAACATACCGCCCTGCGATCCACCGAATAGATTCCGTTCGCCAATCACCCTCAGGGCTTCATGGATCTGGAACAGTTTCGGCTCGAGGCGCATCGCCTGGCCGATTGGATGACGGACTACCTCGAGACGGTCGGTGACCGTCGCATCGTGCCGCTGGTCGAACCGGGTGACATTCGCAGGGCGTTGCCGACGGCGCCGCCTGATCGCCCGGAGCCGTTCGAACGGATCCGCGCCGATGTCGACGGCGTCGTGCTGCCCGGCATGACCCATTGGGGTCACCCTGGATTCTTCGGATACTTCCCGTCCAACCACAGCCCGCCGTCGATCCTGGCCGAAATGATGATGGCCGCGATTGGTGCGCAGTGCATGTCCTGGCAGACCTCGCCGGCCGGCACCGAAGTCGAACAGGTCGTGATGGACTGGTTACGGCAGATGCTCGGCCTGCCCGACACCTTCACGGGTGTGATCCAGGACTACGCCTCGAGTTCGACCCTGGTGGCGCTGATTACCGCGCGCGATCGGCACCGCGACGGACTCGATCGGGCCACGGTATACACCTCGCGCGAGGCCCATTCGTCGGTGGCCAAAGGTGCTCGGCTGGCGGGATACCGTCCCGATCTGATCCGGGCCATTCCGGTCGACTCGGCCTTTGCGATGCGGGTCGACGCGCTCGAAGAAGCGATCCGCGCCGACCGCGCGGCCGGGCTGGTGCCATCGGTCATCATCGTGACCCGGGGCACCACCTCGACGACGGGATTCGATTCGATCCGTGACGTTGCGCCGATTGCGCAGCGAGAGAGTGCTTGGCTTCACGTCGATGCGGCGTTTGCCGGTTCGGCGGCAGTGGCGCCGGAACTCCGTTGGGTGCTGGATGGAGTCGAGCTGGCCGACAGCCTGGTGGTCAATCCCCACAAGTGGTTGCTGGTCAACCATGACTTCTCGGCCTACTTCGTTCGGGATCCGGCGGCGCTGGTGCGGTCGATGGCCACCTCGCCGGAGTATCTCAAGACCAAGTATGACGCGGAGGTAGTCAACTATCGGGACTGGGGTATTCCGCTGGGCCGGCGGTTCCGCGCCCTCAAACTCTGGTTCGTGATTCGCAGTTACGGCGTCGAAGGGCTGCAAGCCATGATTCGCGAGCACGTGCGGCTGGGCACTCTGTTCGCGGATTGGGTCGACGCCCATGCTGCGCTGGAGCTGGCGGCGCCGGCGCCGGTCGGGCTGATCTGCTTCCGGTGGCGTCCGACCGATCGGACCCTGAGCGAGGACGAGCTCAACCAGGCCAATCGGCTGTTGCTCGAACGGATCAACGCCCAAGGTGATCTTTTTCTCACCCACACCGTGCTCGACGGACGATTCATCATCCGTCTGGCGCTGGGCCACCTCTCGACCGACGAAGCGATCGTCCGGCGGGTTTGGGATCGGGTGCTGGAGTCGATCGAGGGATTGGTTCCGGGCTGAGCCGGATCGTCTCCGCGGCTGGCGTCTAGGGAACCAGCAACGGCGCCAGGAATCGTCCGGTTTGGGATTCGGGTGTTGCAGCCACCAGCTCGGGCGGGCCCTGAACCACGATTCGTCCGCCCGCGGGGCCGGCATCGGGCCCCAGATCGATGACCCAGTCGGCGCGCTTGACGACATCGAGATGGTGCTCGATGACGAGCACGGTGTGTCCGGCATCGACCAGGCGGTCGAGCACCGTGATCAATTGGCGGACGTCGTCGAGGTGCAGGCCCGTGGTCGGCTCGTCGAGCAGGTAGAGTTTCCGGCCCGATCGCTTGCTGGCCTGGATCAGTTCGCGGGCAATCTTGAGCCGCTGCGCTTCGCCGCCCGACAGCGTGGTGGCCGCCTGGCCCAGCCGGAGGTAGCCTAGTCCGACCTGCTGCACCTGCCAGAGCGCGGTGCCCAGCTTGGGCTGATGGCGGAAGCGGCCGATGGCCTCGTCGACCGTCCATTGCAGCACATCGTTGATCGAGTGGCCGCGGACCTTGACGTCGAGCACCTCGCGTTTGAAGCGGGACCCTCCGCATGCTTCGCAGGGAACGAAAACGTCGGCCAGGAAGACCATCTCGACCATCACCTGGCCGGCGCCGTCGCACTGTTCGCAGCGGCCTCCGGCGGTGTTGAACGAAAAGGTGGCCGGGGTGTACTTTCGCGACCGTGAGAGCGGCTGGTCGGCAAACAGCTCCCGGATCTCGTCGAATCCTTTGACATAGGTAATCGGATTCGATCGCGGCGTCCTCCCGATCGGCGACTGATCGATCATGACCACCGATTCGATCCATTCGTGTCCCGACATCGTGTCGATGGCGCCGGCCACCTCGCCCAAGTGGGCTTTGAGGGACGATGCTCCGGTCAGGCGGGCTTCGAGTTGCCGGTAGATGACGTCATGGACCAGCGTGCTCTTGCCCGATCCGGAGACGCCGGTCACGGCCACCATCGTACCAAGCGGAATCTCGACGTCCACGCTGGCCAGGTTGTGGAGCCGGGCGCCGGTAATGCGCAGCTTCCGACCGGTAACGGGGCGCCGGCCGCTCGGCACCCCGATCCGCTTGACTCCGCTCAGATACTGTCCGGTCAAGGTGTCGATGGATGCACTCGGCGGACCCGTGTGTACCAGGCGGCCGCCTCGCTCGCCCGATGCCGGGCCCAGTTCGACCATATAGTCGGCGCGGCGAATGGCTTCGAGGTCGTGCTCCACTACGATGACGGTGTTGCCGGCATCGCGGAGCCGCTCCAGGATGCCGAGCAGGCGGTCGGTGTCGCGCGGATGGAGGCCGATCGACGGTTCGTCGAGGACATAGAGCGAATCAACCAAACGGGCTCCCAGGGCATTGGCCAGGGAAATCCGCTGGGCCTCGCCTCCCGAGAGGGTCCGGGTCTGCCGCTCGAGCGTCAGATAGCCGAGCCCGACCTGGGTCAGGTACTCGACCCGCGCCACCAGCTCGGTCAGGACATCCTGTGCCACCCGGCGGCTGGTCTCGGTCAGCTCGATCCGGCTGAGCCAGCCGCGCAGCTCGGCCAGGGCCAGCGACGATACCTGCGCAATGGTGTCGTCGCCGATACGAATGGCGAGAGCTTGCGGATTGAGTCGGGTGCCGCCGCATGCCGGGCACTGCTTGGCAAGCTGGTACTGCCGCAGAAAGACGCGGATATACTGCTTGTAGCGCTTTTCCTCGAGGCCGGTCAGGAACGGAAATATCCCCAGGTAGCGGCCCTGTTTGCCGTAGAGCAGTTCGCGTTTGACCGGCGCCGTGAGGCTCTCCCACGCCGCCGAGGGGTCGGCGCCCAGCTTGCGCGCGGTGTCGCAGAGCAGGCGGCGCCGGGCCTCGTATCGAGGCTTGGTCCAGGGGTCGATCGCCCCGTTCAGCAACGAACGCTTGGGGTCGGGCACGATCAGTGATTCGTCGTACTCGAGCACTGCGCCGAATCCGTTGCATCCGGCGCACGCGCCGCGGGGGTTGTTGAACGAAAAGAGCCCCGGGCTCAAGGTCGCGGCCGGCGTATCGCAGTTGGAGCAGGCCGGGTGTTGGGTGAATCGAAGCCGGCCCGTCGGGTGCAGCACTACGGCTATGCCGTCGCCCTCGGCCATGGCCTGGGCAATCGCTTCCTCCAGGCGGGCGCCGGCGGAGGTCGGGTCAGAGAGGCGGTCGATGACGACCAGCAGGTCTGCAGCCGTGCTCAGGTCCGTGTCGGGCGGAAGATCGTCGAGGTGGGTCGGGGTGCCGGCAATTTGAATCCTGACGAACCCCATTGCCCGTAGGTTGTCCACGATCGCGCTGTGGGAATGCCGGGCCGAATCAGGCAGGGGGAAGGCAATTTGAATCGGGGTGCTGCCCAGGGTCCGGGTCTGATCGGCTGCCGTGGTCGGATTGTCCCGGATGACCCGGGCGCCGCAGACCCGGCAGTACTGGACGCCGACCCTGGCCCAGAGCAGTCGGAGGTAGTCGTAGACCTCCGTCGCAGTTCCGACGGTCGAGCGGCTGGAGACGGTCGGGTTGCGCTGCTCGATGGCAATGGCAGGCGCGATGCCCTCGATCCGGTCCACCAGCGGCTTCGGCATCCGCTCGAGGAACTGCTTGGCATAGGTCGAGAGCGACTCGATATATCGTCGCTGACCTTCGGCGTAGATGGTGTCGAAGGCCAGGGAACTTTTGCCCGATCCGGACGGTCCAGTGACCACGATGAGCTTCCGATGGGGAAGGTCGACCGTGACGCCTTTCAGGTTGTGTTGGCGGGCGTTGACGACGCGAAGGAACGAATCCGGCACGGTGGCAAAATAACGCCTCGGCGGAATCTGGAGCCCGGTCGCCTCGTCTACCCCCTCCCGTTCCATTAACTTGACCGGGATTCCATGGCCAAACTGCTGACCCCCAAGATCCTGCTTCGCGGGCTGGAACTGTTCCTGCTGATTTCGCTCCTCAGTTTCGGGGCGGTGCTGTGGTACAGCGAAGGGACATCGGCCTTCCTGGAGGCCATCCCGCGGATCCAGTTCGAATGGCTCGTGGCCGGCCTCGGGCTCGCCTCGATGGACTGGTTTGGCGGCGGCCTTCGGAACTACGTCCTGGCCCGCAACATCATGCCCAAGCCGTCGATCAAGGGGATGATCCTTTCCGGCGGTATGAGTGCGTGGGCCGGGTACCTGACCCCGGTCATGTCGGGTTCCGGGCCGATGATGGTCTACACCATGAAGCGCTATGGTGTTCCGGTGCCGGTCGGCTTCACCATCACCTTCATGAGCTTTATTGCCACAGTGGCGTTCTTTGCGATTGCCGGACCGATCGCGATCGCCTTCGGGGCCGGGAAGTCACTGGGTGGGCACGGTGTGGCCCTTGGGATCTCGCTCTACGACCTGTTCATCGGCAGCCTGGCCATCTTCTGCACGCTCGGGGTGCTCTTCCTGGTCGTCATCCTGTTCCCGAAGGCCATCCGGGATCTGGTACGCAAGCTGGCGCTCCTGCTGGGACGGCGGAGCCAGTGGGTCGGCCAGCGTCTCGAGGCACTCGAGCGGGGCATCGATCAGACGCATGAGGCGGTAGAGCGGTTCAATTCGCCGCGGGGGTGGACTTCCCTGGCCGTGGCCACCGTGCTCTCGGGGCCTTCACACGCCAACAAGCTCCTGGCCGGCTATGTCGCGCTTCGGGCCATCGGGATCGAGGCGCAGTTCGTGGACGTCCTGCTGCTGCAGACGTTCATCACCTTCGTGCTCTATTTCTTTGCCCCGACACCGGGCGGTTCAGGGATCGGAGAGCTTCTTTCGACGGCGGTCATGTCGATCTATGTGCCCCGTTCGCTGGCGCCTCTCTACGTTTTGCTTTGGCGGCTGGTGGTGAGCGGGTATACCATCGTTTTTGGCTCGATTGTGTTCTCCCGCTGGGTCCGTCAGGGCCTTCGGGGGATCGAACAGGACCCAAGCCCCACCGGCTGAATTTGCTTGCTAAGCCGCGGGGCTCGGCCTACGTTTGTGGCCCACGACGTTCGAACAGGAAACACGGCGCATGCAGCTCGAGTACGGCGGGCAGCGGGTCTCCGTTGCCGCCGGTGAGTGCTCTATCGGGTCCGTTGCCCATTCCGATCTCCGGCTTGACGGAGATGCGGTCTTGCCTCGGCACGCCGTCGTGTCTCGTCTCTCGGGTGGTCATCTGGCCATTCGACCCGCGGTGGCAGGGGCCGTCGTCCTGGTCAACGGCACTGCGGTGGGTCCGGAGCCGACACCGCTCTTGCACGGAGACCGACTTGGCATCGGAGAGCACGAGGTGATTGTTCTGAATCCGAGTCGGCAGGACAATGAGCCTGTGTCGAATAATGCGCCCGAGCGTTTGGATCCGACGCTGGCCGAAGGGGCGGGCCGGCTGGTGAGCCAGACCGATGGGCGGGAGTATCGGATCGCGGTCGTGCCCTTCACGTTTGGTTGGGACGCGGCGGCCGAAGTGGTGGTCGACGCTCCGAACGTAGCCCGTCGCCATGCGGAAATCGTATCCCGCCCCGACGGCGACATCCTGGTCGACCTCTCGTCGAGCGGTACCTTCGTCAACGGTGAGCGGATCAGTGGTCGCTATCGTCTCAGGCCGCTCGATGTCCTTCGGATCGGGACCTGCGAGTTCCGATATCATCCGGGCGAGGTTCGTAGCGGAGCGCCGGCCCTGGGGGCCGAGTTGCGCCTTCGCGATACGTTGGTCGGTCTGACCGTTCGGGCTCAGCCCATTCCGGTTTCCAATCCGGTGGCCCGCCCGCTCGCCTCGTTGCGGATCAAGAGCGGCTTGAGCAAGGGCAACCGGATTCCGGTCTGGTCGCCGTCGGTTACGATTGGCCGGGCCGATGCCTGTGAGGTGCGCTTCAACGATCCGACCGTCAGTCTTGCCCACGCCAAGTTGCTGCTTCGGGACGGTGTCTGGTCCATCTCCGACCTCGGGTCGGCCAACGGAACCTGGGTCGATGGCATCGTGGTGGACGACGAGGCGCCGCTTTCGCCCGGGTCGACGCTGCTGCTGGGCGGAGTCGTCGTCTCCTTCGAACCGCAGGACGAGCCGCCGCGACGTCCGGAGCCCGCGGTTGCCGGCCGAGCGGCGGCTGGTGGATCGGCGCGCATCTCGGGCAGCGGCTACGCATCACCGCCGGGCGCAACCGTCGGCCGCCAGAGTCTGACACACCGCGTCGTCGATGTCGATTCTGGTGCGGATGCGCCCGAGGTCGAGGCCCTTCGGCGCCGCCGCCGGGCCGGGCAACGGGCTTTGATACTGCTGGCGCCGATTGCCGATCGGCCCAACCTGCTCATGCATGTCGCGATCGTGTTGCTGATCGCGTCCCTCGCACTCCTCGCCTTCGTCGTCTGACCGCATGCTGATCTCGTGTGCTGGCGACACTCACGTTGGCGTGGTGCGAAGCGGTAATGAAGACAGCTTTCTCCTCGACTATAAGCATGGCGTCTTCATCGTGGCCGACGGCATGGGCGGTCACGCCGCCGGCGAAGTGGCCAGCGAAATGGCGGTGGAGATCATCGCCCGAGAGCTCAAGAATCTGCGCGGCCTTTCGGACGGCGACACCTACGAACGCATTCGCCTGGCCATCCGCACCGCCAATCAATCGATCTTCGAACGCACCCTGGCCGAAGCCGACAAGCGCGGCATGGGCACCACCACCACGGTGCTGGTACTCTCGGGCAACCGCTATCTGGTTGGCCAGGTGGGTGACAGCCGCGCCTATTTGCTGCGCAGCCGCCACCTGATCCAGCTCACCAAGGATCACAGCTACGTTCAGGAGCAGGTCGACGCAGGTCTGCTGACTGCGGAGCAAGCCAGGACTCATCCGTACAGCAACGTGATCACGCGCTGTGTCGGAGCCAACGAAGACGTGGTGCCCGACGTGTATTTCGGAACCCTCGAGCAGGATGACGTCATCCTGCTGGCTTCCGATGGTCTGACCGGCATGCTCGAGGACGAGCAGCTGGCCAAACTCCTGCAGGCCGGTGATCCGCCCGAAGTCGTGGTCAATCGGCTGATTGCCGAGGCCAACCGGCGGGGCGGCCTCGACAACATCACTGCGATCATCGTTCGCATCGACGAGATCGGCCAGCCGACGTAAACGGTGCGGTCGCGCGATTTCGTTGCTCTGCTGACCGGGTTCGACGCGCTGCGCGCCAACCCGATGCGGACGCTCTTGTCCACCTTGGGCATCGTCATGGGCGTGGCCGCCCTGGTGTCGGTCCTTGCCATCGGCGACGGTGTGGAGCGTTACGGTCGGCAGGAAGTCGGCTCGACCACCAGTCTGCAGTATCTCTCTGTCACCGCGGCCACGACCACCAGGGTCGACGGCATCACGGTCCCGCTCGATTCGTATCCCGTCTTCAGCATGGCCGATCGCGATGCCTTGATCGGGCGTTTGCCGGCTGACGCCCAGGTCACGCTCTATGCGCGAGGTTCGGGGGTGGTGTCGGCGGCCGGCCTCGCGCGTCCTCTTGGGGTGATCGTGACGGGTCATGCTGGCCCCGTCGCACCGGAGCTGGTCGAGGGGCGGGTTCTGTCCGAGGCCGAAGTGCGCGGCGAGGCCCCGGTCGCGCTCGTCAATCAGAGTCTGGCGCAGGTGCTCGCTGTGGACGGTAAGGCGGCTCTGGGGAGTGTCTTCCAGCTCGAGGAGCAGGAGCTTCGTATCGTCGGGGTCCACCGCTCGGGCCGAGAAGTCGGCTCACTGCACGAGGTGCTGGTGGCGCCCGGGCTCGCGCCCCGCTTGATGACCTCGGTCGGTCGGCCTCGGCCCGATACGCTGGTAGTGCGGCTGGCGCGCATCGAGGATGTGCTGCCGGCGCAGCGGGCGGCCGAACGATGGCGCGACGAACAGGGTCCGGTCTGGCAGGCGTCCGTTCGGGTCGAAACCAACGCGGCGCGGGTGGCTCAGGTCGAGCGCGGTGTGATGGTTTTCAAGATTCTGATGGGGACGATCACGGGAGTTTCGCTGCTGGTGGGCGGGATCGGGATCATGAACGTGCTCCTCGCCTCCGTGGCCGAGCGGACCCGGGAAATCGGGATTCGTAAGGCGGCTGGTGCCCGGCGGGGCGACATTCTGCTGCAGTTCCTCGCCGAGTCCGTCACCATCACCGGTGTCGGGGCCGGGATCGGTATGGTGCTCGGCCTGATCATCGCCTACGCCGGGTCCGCATTGATGCGGACCATGGCGGGGGTCGAAGTATATGCGGCCACGAGTATGGGGACGCTGCTCTTTGCCGCAGGCGCCTCGATGGTAATCGGACTGGTTTTCGGCCTCTATCCTGCACAGCGAGCAGCCCGCCTCGATCCGATCGAAGCGATCCGCCACGAATAGCTAGCGGGACCAGGGAGGGACGATCTCGTTCATCCTGGCGTAGGCAATCGATTGTCCCAGGTGCTCATTCATATGAGCCACGAGTTGCAGCAATACGGCCGCCTGGCTCACCTCGCGGCCGTACAGCTTGGTGCGCTGTGCGAGGTCGGGCGGCAAGTTGCGTACGACCTGCCGGACGTGATCGCGCGATTCTCGCAGCATGGTCACGATATGCGCCTTGTCACTGATCTCCTCGGTGCCGTCGCCGTCGCGGCCGCTCGGCGCGGGCACGCCGAGCGAGGTGGCGGGGTAGAGGTAGTTGTAGCGAATGACGTGGCTGTACACCCGGGCCACGGTCATGACTCCCGGGCCGGGGCTCCAGCCGTAGACCGAGGCTGGCATCGCATCGGCCAGCGCAATGAACTTCTCCATCGAGGCGTCGAACTGCTGCAACAGCTCGTTGGCCAGGCCGTCGGGCGCGGACTGCGCATGGACGCTCGGTGCGCTCGTGGCGAGCAGGGCGGCGATCAGGACGCTGATGACGCGGGGCATGAGACGCTCCGGGATGCGGGTCGGCCGGCGAGTAGATCCGAACGGATAAGGTACTGCCTCATACGGTCTGCGGAAGCGTTGTCACTGTCATGCCCGATTTGGTCTTATCTCGACGTAGCCGACAGGACCCGCTCCACGGCGTAGCCGTTCTTCCAGATGATATTGATCGACCGCGTCGCGGTGATGTCCGTGGTCGGGTCGCCATCCAGCAGGAGCAAGTCGGCGCGAAGCCCGGGGGCAATCCTGCCTCGGTCGGTCAGGCCGAAGCGCTCTGCAACCCGACTGGTTGCGGCGGCCAGGGCCTCAGTCGTCGTCAGGCCAGCCTGAGTCAGAAACACCAACTCTCCGTGAATGCTGATACCGTGTGCCGTGCCGGGGTTAGGCGCGTCGGTTCCGGCCAGGATGGTGACTCCAGCATTGTGCAGCTTTCGGACCGACGCCAAGGCCCGTTCGAGAAACTCCGGCCGCCTGAGGGGGCCGAAGGTGCGAGCCAGTCCGGCCTGCTGCTCGCTGTTGAGCCAGGGAGCGAGGCGTGGATCCTCGGTCAGGCCGGGGCCGGCGCTGGCACCGGCCATGTGGCAATCACCGACAGGGTCGGCACCACGAACACGTCGTGGCGCTTGGCGTCGGCCACCAGGGCGTCGTCGGCTACTTCATCCTGAAACATGTGGACCAGACCGTGAGCGTCGGAGGCAACGGCGTGGCTGGCATCACGCTGCGCAGCGACGTGCACGACCGCCAGTTTGCCGGCCGCCCGGGTTCCGGCAATCGCAGCGGTGACCTGTTCCGGCGTCAGGGTCGGCAGTCTGGTCGGCGCGCCGTAGACGCTCATGTCCTCGACGATGATCTTGATATAGTCGGACCCTTCACCGAGCCGGGCGCCGGCAAACGCTGCTCCGTCGCCGCCGGCCGGAAGGGTCGGAACGGCCATGCCAAACTGGGTGCCGTGGCCACCGGGCGCGGTGACGGCGGCGCCCGAGGTCCACAGGTCGGCAAGGTCGGTGCGCTCGCCCGACTCCCGCTGCCTGCGCAACTCGGGGATCCGTTGCCAGTCGCCCAGCATGTCGAGTTGTCCCGTTACACCGAAGCGGAGGGCGTCACGTTGCGCGCTGCCCCAACTGTGCGTGTGGGCGTCCAGGAAACCCGGGATGAGCGTCTTGCCCGTTCCATCGATGACCGGAAGTCCGTCGGGAATCCGGACCGCCGGCCCCACCTCGGCAATCAACCCGTTCTGAACGATCACGTTGGCGCGCTGATGGACTCGGTCGCCGTCGAAGACGCGTACCTGGCGGATCGCGAAACTGTTCTCTGCTTGCGCGTGGAGCTTCCCGGAGGAGCCCGGTTGCAGGAGCGAAAGCGCGGTCATGGCGAGGAGCGCTGCGGTCTGACGCATGGTTGTTCCTTGAGTGTAGCTCGTGCTGCGGCGTGCGGGGCACCTGCCGAGGTTGCCGCTACTTGCCGAGCGTGGTGCTCGACCAGAGCAAGATAGCCCCGCAGTTGAAGCCGGTCTTGGTGAACTCGATGGGCACTTCGGCGGCACGTTGATAGATCTCGATCGCGGCGTACTGCTCAACCGAGTGGGAATTCAGGTTGAGGAAGTCAGTGGGAATCTCGGCGCCATCGACCAGCACATGCATAATGCAGGAGTTGGTGCCCCTTATGATGTTGGGGTTTCCGCGCCCCATCGGAAGCGCCAGGAATTTGTATGGGTCATACGCAATGTTGACGCCCCGGGTCCGGAGGATGTCGGCCACGCTGTTCCCCTTGCGTGCCGCCAGATCCTCGGCCGTGATGTGACGGGCTCCGCCGGTCCGCTGGCGATGCTCGAGTTCGGCAAGCCGCGCAGATCGGATCCGGGCGGCCTCGGTCGTCAACGTGGGGAGTTCGAACGCCGCCTGGACCAGTGCGATGTCGAGTTGCACCGGCTCGTCGTCCTCCAGTTCGATGGTCAGCCGAGTCGGAGTAAACCCGATCCTCCGGATCTCCAGGACATGCGTGCCTAGCGGAATGCCTGCCAGCCGGTAGCGGCCGCCGGCATCCGAAACCGTTTTCATCTCCAGCGCCGCGATCAGTACCTCGGCCTCGGCCACGGGCTGGTTGGTGCTGTCGGTGGTGATCCGGCCGGTCAGGACGCCTTGCGCCGCCGCAGGCAGTGTCGGCGCGGCCAGGAGAACGAGGGCACAGATTGCAGCGGTCCAGCGCATGGAGTTCTCTCGGATTTGTTTGGCTACAGCAAGGGCTTGCCGACCCGGACCCGGCGAACGCTCTCGTCTTGGGGCAGCGTCAGCATACCAACGATACCACTCAATTCCCGCGGCGGCGACCGGGCGGTAAAGGCCAGTCGTCATCAGGGCTTGGTCCAGAGGAAGATCGCCCCGCAGCTGAATCCTGTGGCCGTATACTCGATCGGGATTGCCGCCAGCCGCTGATAGATCTCGATTGCGGCATAGTGCTGGATGGCGTTGGTGTTGAGATTGACATTGTCGACAGGCACTTCCACGCCGTCGACCAGCATGTGCATGGTGCAGTAGCTCGTTTTCCCCTCGATGTTTTCGCCTCGCGCCATCGGAACTGCGAGAAACTTGTCCGGATGTACTGCCACGTTGACGCCGCGCATCCGCAGGATATCGGCAAGACTGCTTCCCTCCCGAGCCTTGAGATCATCCTCGGCAATGAACCGCCCGAATCCCATCCGCCGGCGATGCTCGAACGCCGCCAGCCGCGCGGACCGGACCCGCGCCGCCTCCGCGGTGAGCGTCGGGAGTTCGAACGGGACCGGCAACAGGATTACGTCGACTTCCATCGTGTCCGCAGCTTCCAGACCGAGGGACAGGTTGGCGGCTTGATATCCGATTCGCCGGATCTGTATGGCATGGTGACCGGTTGGGAGACCAGAGAGCCGGTAAGATCCGTCGGCGTCGGACACCGTTCGGAGGTTCAGCGCTCCGATTAGGACCTCGGCGCCGGTCAGCGACCGTCTCGTGTCGTCCGCCAGGATCCGTCCGCTGAGAACGTTCTGGCCCAGAGCGATTGTCGTCGGCGCGAGGAGTAGTGCGATGAGTGACGCGATCGGCGGAGTTGCTGGCACGATGTCGGCCACCTCATTAAGCTCGATGGATTACGACGATCGAGCTATACTCGGGTCGAACCGCAACCGGAGCTCTCCCGTCCGCTCGGGAATGTATCCTGATCTCGCCGACGTCGCCTGGCGAATGGAATCGTTTCCAACGGATCCAGGGGAGCGGATCGGAGAGGAGGGAAGGAGATGCAGCGAACGGCGTGGCTGACCGCGTTCCTGAGTTTGCTCGTCGGTTCGTCGGCCGAAATACTGGCGCAAGCAGTATCGGTTCGAGTGACTCGAGCCGAGTCCGATGCTCCATTGCCTGGCGCCCTGCTCACGTTGCGAGATGCTGAAGGGATAGTGCTCCTTAGGGTTCTGGCCGACCCGCGGGGCAGGGCGATCTTGCGCGCGCCGTCTCCGGGACGGTTCACCGTTCGCGCTGACGGGATAGGTTATCGCGGCGAGACCTCGGAGGTCGTCAGTCTGGCAAGTGGCCAGGTTCATGAACTTGTATTTCGCCTCCACGAGGCACCGCTCCAGATGACCGAGCTGGTCGTGGCTGCGAGTCGGCCCGTAGTCTGCGATCTCGATGCGCACGGTGCGGAGCTTACTGCACGGCTCTGGGAGGAAGCGCGTAAAGCGCTATTTGGCACGGCGATCGTTCGGACCGAGACCCCGGTGCACCTTGACGTTCAGACCTATGAACGTCTGGTGTCGTTGACCGGGCAAATCGAACGAGAGCAGCGATCCCCGTCCCGGCTCAGTCTGAACGAACGTCCATTCGTCGCGGCAGACCCCGCTGATCTGAGCCGGAACGGCTGGGTCCAGCAGATCGGGCGCCAGACCGACTACTATGGCCCGGATGCGGACCTCCTGTTGTCGGACGAATTCTTGAAGGATCACTGTTTCCGCGCGGTTGCTCCTGACGGTGACAGGATCGGGCTCGCCTTTGGTCCGCACGCCGGGCGAAAGGTTCCGGAGATCGCGGGTACCCTCTGGATCGATGCGCGTTCACTTGAGCTGCGTTCCATCGACTTCACATTCGTCAATCTCCCCTCGTTCTTGAGAGCATCACAAGAGGTCTTGGAGCGATTGGGCGGCCACGTTGCGTTTACCAGGCTTCCGACGGGTGCGTGGATCGTGAGCGAATGGAATCTTCGGATTCCCCGGACGAGCCAAAGTCGCTTCCGGACGGCCGTCGTTGGGTACCGTGATATCGGGGGAGAAGCCAGCCTTGCCGGATCAGCGATCGAGCAGCATCGGGCGATTGTGACTGGCGTGGTTTTCGATTCGCTCGTAGGGCGTCCGCTCGTTGGTGCGGTCGTGACTCTGGGAGAACGGATTGTTGATACGACCGATGATCAAGGCCGGTACCGCCTCGTGACGTCGGGAGAGGGGGAATACCCCCTCACGGCTAGCCATCCATGGCTCGCGATCATTGGATATGCGCCATGGCGAGATTCGGTTCGAATGGTTCGCGCGACCGAGTCGCGGCGTGACGTTACCATTCCGTCGGAGGGCTCCTTCCACGATACCCTCTGCCCGCGGGACGGTTCGAGTTCTAATCGCGGCCTGCTGAGCTTGCTGATCGTGGACAGCCTCTCGAACCAACCGATCGGGCACGTACGAGTGCGTGTTATGGTTGCCGGGAAGGTGCTCCCGCGACCGGCTCGAGCGTTCGACCATCGAGTACGGCTTCAATCCAGGCTGCAGTTTCGGAATGAGGAAACCGTGGTTGAGATTCCGGCCCTCTCCTCACCTGGCGCGTTCTATATCTGCGGCGTCGATCGCTCTGCTTCCGTTCGGGTGGTGGTTTCCGGTAGTAATCGAGTTTCGCAGCAATGGGATGTGGAGGATATGAGATCCCGTGTGCATCCTGTGGTCGTTAGGGTGCAATAGCCCAGAAGAACCACATCCGCCGCCTGGCGGCCGAGTACGCTGGCCTCCTGATCGGCGCTGTGGAGATTAGAGGAGCGTTGCCCCGACCCGGACGCGGCGAACGATTTCGTCGCGGGGAAGGGTCAGCATCTCAACGATACCACTCAGTTCCCGTCGTGGCGACCGGGCCGTGAAGACCCGAAGGCGGCGGGCACTCTGATAGAGTTCGGCGGCAATCCGGGGCAGGCCGAGCTGGCCTGCCAGTCCGGCGCCGGTCAGTCGCTCGGTGCGTCCGTCGCGGGCCTTCACGGCCAGGTCGACGGCCAGCATGTTATTCCGGGCAGGGTAGTCGAGCAGCAGTTCGCCCGGCGAAAGTTCGAGTTCTTTTGCCAGGGCGTTCTCCACCTGTTCCAGGAGGTCCGGATCGCTCTCGATCCAATCGCCGGCGCCGGCGGGGACGTCGCTGGCGGGCAGATCGAGTGACCGTTTGTAGAGCCGCCGTTCGTGGACCGCGCGGGCCAGTCCGGTGGGCTCCGAGGCAAGCAGACGTTCCATCAGAGCGCCGTCGGTGGCGTCGGCCAGCTGGACCGGCATGATCCGCCCGGCCGCAACCGCCGACCGTACCGCCCGCTTGAACATGCAAGTGGCCGACCGGACCGCATGGTGCCAGTAGACGTTGCGGTACATCTGATACTTACCGAACAGCATCGTTTCGAGGGCGCTGATCCCCTTGTCGAGAATCCCGACCTCGAGCGATCCCTCTTCGTTGCGCACCAGCGTCAGGGTCGCCAGCATCCGGTCGACATCGAGATTGCCATACGAGACCCCGCACCCGCGTGCGTCTCGACTCAGGTAGTCGACCTTGTCGAGATCGAGCGTGCCGGAGATCAGCCCCTGCAGCGGATTGCTGCTCCGACCTTGGATCAAGGCGCCGACATCCGTGATCAGGGCTTGTCCGCCCAGCCTGTCGAGTATGGTGCGCAGCTCGCCGGTCCGCAGGCGCGCCACGCCGAGTTCCTCATGGTGCGCAAAGCCGGCTTCTTCGAGGCCGTGTGAGAACGGATAATGCCCGATGTCGTGCAGCAGCGCGGCAAGCAGGACCGCCTGCCGATCCTGGGCGGAGATGCCCTCCAGCTCTCCCCGCCGGCCCAGAATGGCGAGCGCACGACCGGTCAGGTGGTAGGCACCAAGAGCGTGCTCGAACCGGGTATGCGTCGCGCCGGGATAGACGAGGAAGGCGTGGCCGAGCTGGCGGATGTAGCGGAGCCGCTGCATCGGTGCCGTATCGACGATCGACATCATGGTCGCGTCGAGTTCGATGTTGTCCCAGAGGGGATCGCGAATGATTTCAGGCATGGGGGCAGCGGACGGCCTGGCTCGTGCCGGACCGCCCGTCGTAGGGTCCGACGTCAGGCGGGGCCGCCCTTGACCACGGCGTCCGGCACCTGGCCGGCAAATGCTTTGAAGTTGTCTTTGAACATCGCGGCCAGTTTGGCTGCCTGCGCATCATACCCGGCGGCATCGGCCCAGGTGGCACGAGGGTCGAGCACCTTGTCGGTGACACCCGGGACGGCGGTCGGAACCTCGAATCCGAAGACCGGATCTTTGCGGTACGACGCATTGTCGAGGCCTCCGGCGAGCGCGGCGGTGACCATGGCACGGGTGTTGGAGAGCTTCATGCGCGAGCCGACGCCATACGCTCCGCCGGTCCAGCCCGTGTTGACCAGCCAGACATTGGCGCCGTGCTTCGCAATCCGTTCACCCAGCATCTTGGCATACTCGCCCGGATGGAGCGGAAGGAACGGCGCACCGAAGCACGACGAGAAGGTGGCCGTGGGCTCGGTCACACCGCGCTCCGTGCCGGCCACCTTGGCGGTGTAGCCCGAGAGGAAGTGGTACATCGCCTGTTCCGGGGTGAGCCGCGCAATCGGGGGCATCACCCCGAAGGCGTCGGCCGTCAGGAACACGACGTTCTTCGGATGTCCGCCGACCCCGCTCGGTTCAAAGTTGGGGATGAAATGGATCGGGTAACTGGAGCGGGTATTCTCGGTAATGGCCTGGCTCTCGAAGTCGACTTGCCGCGTGACCGGATCGATCACCACGTTCTCGAGCACGGTGCCGAATCGCTGGCTGGCGGCGTAGATCTCCGGCTCGCCCTTCGCGGAGAGCTTGATCACTTTAGCGTAGCAACCCCCTTCGAAGTTGAAGGTGCCGCGGTCGCTCCAGCCGTGCTCGTCGTCGCCGATCAGTTTGCGGTTGGGGTCGGCCGAGAGGGTCGTCTTGCCCGTGCCGGACAGCCCGAAGAAGATGGCAGTGTCGCCGCCACTGCCGATGTTGGCCGAGCAGTGCATCGGCAGGACGCCCTGCTGGGGCAGCAGGTAGTTGAGGGCGGTGAAGATCGACTTCTTCATCTCGCCTGCGTACCTGGTGCCGCCGATCAGGATGATCCGCTTGGCAAAATTGAGGACGATGAAGGTGCCGGTGCGGGTGCCGTGTTTCGCCGGGTCGGCCTGAAACTCCGGCGCGTGGTACACGGTGAACGACGGCGAAAACGCCGGCAGATCGGCAGCGTCGGGGCGGATAAACATGTTGCGCACGAACATCGCCTGCCAGGCATTCGGCGTCAGGAACCGCACCGGCAACCGGTAGGCGGGGTCCGCGCCGCCGTAGAGATCCTGGACGAACAGTTCCGGCTGCCCGTTCAGGTACGCTTTGACGTCCTCGAGGAGCCGGTCGAAGTTCGCTTCGGAAAAGCGTGCGTTCTTGTCCCACCAGATCCGGCCGGTCGAGCCGGGCTCGTCGACCACGAACTTGTCTTTGGGGGATCGCCCGGTGTGCGGCGTCGTCTCGACGGCAAACGCGCCGTGATCGGTGAAGCTGCCTTCGTTCCGTCGAGCTGCATGTTCGTACAGCGCGGGGTTCGTGAGATTGGCCCACACGGTTTTGGTGGTGATGCCATGGGCCGACAGATTCGGAGGTGCGCTCATAAGCCTTTAAGGAATAGGGACGTGAATCACGCCCGTCGTTAGCGATGTAGCAAACTGAAACGTGCGAAGATTACGAGTAGATTCTAAAGATCGACCATCTGGCCCTGCCAGACAAGGACTGTGCCACCGGTCGATCCGGGGAGATCAGGTCCGGTCAATCTTTTGACAACCTGCGGCAGGGAGTGACCGGTCGGCAGTATCGCGGACCGGGTAGTGGCTCCGGTGCGACAATCCAACGGGTTCCGATTCGGCGTTTCGTCATTTTTATTGCCGTATCCTGTTTGCTATCAACCACTTACGACAGGATCTCGCAGTTGTACACGATCGGTACAGATCGTGCGAATCCCATGGCATAGCCGGTCACTCGGATCGGCAAAGCTGGTTCACGGACCTCACGCGTGCGGATCCCAGAACTCAACGTGCATACTCGCGTTCTCTTACTTGGTGATGCAGATGCCCGTCCCCCCGGGCTCGAGCGGTCACTGATCAGTGCCGGCTTTGGCCTGGGTGAGGCAAGTCACCTCCCCGACGCGCCTGGCAATGCCGGGTCGCCGGATCTGGTGATTCTCTCGCTCAGCGCGGTGAACGATGAGTTGACCCATCAGCTGCTCCCGATCACCAACGAGGCCTGGCGAAACGTCCCGGCAATCGTGCTGCTGCCCGAAGGGTCCGCCGATGCGGTCGAGCGGGTGCTCTCGCTCGGCGCGCTCGACGTCATGGTGGGGCCGGTCCACCTGCCTGAACTGGTGGCGAGGGTAGTGGCGCGGCTTCGCGGAGTGCGTGACGGCTTCCGCTCGATGAAATCGGCCAACGGGCAGGCGCAGCTTTTTGCCGTCTTCCAGGACGTTGCCATGGCGGCCCGTCCGGAGGAAATGCTGCAACTGCTGGTGCGCGGCATCGCGGCCTCGCTCGACGCAGCACATTGTGCCTGTATTTTCACGATCGATGCCTCACGCGGACGGCTCATCTCGGTGGCCGAGCGCCCCGAAATCCGCAATCTCGAAATCGGCCTGCAGGAGTATCCGGAAGTCCGGCACGCGGTGCGCACCGGGCGGACGGCCTTCGTGCCGAATGTGGCGCAGCACCCGCTCTTCGGTGAGGACTCGGTTGCTTCGCGGTTGCCGCTGCAGCCAACCAGCGCCGTGGCCGTGCCGCTTTCCTTTCAGGGCCGCACGGTAGGCGTGCTCGTGGTCCGGACGGCGCTGCCGCAAGCGAATCTGACTATCGATGACGTGGCCTTCGTCGAAGCGCTGGTCGCCTCGACCGCCCGCTTGCTCGAACACGAAGACCGGCGGGCAACCGTCTATCGCCGCCAGGCGAGCGCCGGCGTCGTCGACCCGCTGACCGGCTGCGGCGGACTCGATGCGCTGGATCGCCGAGTCCGCGATGAAATGCAGCGCTCCGATCGGTACGGCCGGCGGTTTGCGCTGCTGCTGGTCGACGTGGACGGCCTGCGTTTCATCAATCAGCGGCACGGCGTCGAAGCGGGCGATCAGATTCTCCGCGAGCTGGGCGGGCTGTTCCAGCGCGAACTCAGGTCACCCGATTTCGTGGCCCGGTACGGCGGGGACGAGTTCGCCTTCATTCTGCCGGAAACCGACGAGGTCGGCGCGCGCGATACGCTGACGCGTCTCCGCGGCGCCATCGCGAACCACCGCTTCGACGAAGCGGAGAGTGAGCTGTCGATCTCGGCCGGCTGGGTCAGCTATCCGGCGGCGACGATACTAACTCCCGAAGATCTCTTTGCTGCCGTGGAAGCGGATCTGGCCGAGCAGAAGTGCAAGCCGGCCACGCACGCTGCGTAGCGTGCTCTGAGGGTCAGTTCCGGCGGCGGAGCCAGGCGGTCGGGTCCATCGCGATCTGCTTGTCGCCGCGGATCTCGAAGTACAGGTGCGAGCCAAACTCGGTGTTCTCACCGCCGACCGTTCCGATGGTCTGGCCCTTGCCGATTTCGTTCCCGACGCTGACGGCCGACGAGGCCAGTTGCATGTAGAGCGAGAAGTAGCCGCTCGGGTGCTCCAGGATGACGGACAATCCGTAGGTACCGAGCCGCTGGACCATGACGACTCGGCCCGGTGAAACGGCAATGACGGGTGTGCCCGCTGCCGCCGCAATCGAAATCCCATGTCGGGTAATCCGGGCGCCGCTCGATAGCGTGTCGGGCCCGAAATTATGAATGATCCGCCCCGAGACCGGCCAGTCGAGCCGGCCGAGATCGGCGGTCGAGACACCGGTAGTGCGGGGCGCGGACGGGTTGGCGCCTGGCGCGGCCCGGGCAGGTGCGCGCCCGGCGGCGGCCCGACTCCGTTCCAGCGCCGCCAGAACTTCATTGAGACGCTCTTCGTCGCGGGCCAGGACGGTTAGCCGTCGCGCCGTCGTCTGCGTATTCTGCCGGAGGCGGCGGATCTGGGCCGTCCGTTCATCTGCCAGCGAACGGTAGCTCCGCATCTCGGCCTCGCGGTCGGCTCGGCGGCGATCGAGCTGCTCCTGGACCAGCACCAGTTCACCGCGCTGGGCCTGGATCCGGTTGCGCAGCCGCTCCACGTCGCGCACCAGCGCGCGATCCTGTCGGCTGGTCAGGAAGAGATACTTGTACCGCGAGAGCAGGTCGGAGAACGACTCGGCGGCCAGCAGAACCTGAAAGGTGTGGAGCGATCCACGTTTGTAGATGTCGACCAGGCGCCGTTCCAGCACGGCCCGCCGGTCGATCAGGTTGTCCTGCGCCAGCGTCAACTGCGTCGCCGTCCCGTCCAATTGCGTGCCAAGCCCGCCGATCTGCCGCTCCAACTCGTTGACGATCCGGTTGGTGACATCGCGCTGCCGTTCCAGATTGTCGAGTTCGCGCCCCGCATCGCGCACCTGTCCCTGCAGCCGTTCCTGGTCGCGCCGGAGCCGCTCTCGCTCCGCCCGGATTTCCTCCAGCCGCTGTCGGCTTTTTTCGAGGTCGGTGGGTTGCTGCGCCGACGCGGGCTCCATGGCGCAAAGGCTGGCCGCAAGCAGCACCATCAGCGCGCCGCGTCTCCGCCGGATGCCGCCCAGGTCAGACATTCTTGAGTTGTCGGCCGACCGACATGATGGTGCCGGCCAGACCGATGGTAGTGCCGAAGACCAGGATCAGAATGATCTCGGGCGTCCGGAAGAACGCCAGCGTCGTACCGGCGTCGCCGACGGTGCGCTGGAAGACCGTAAACATCAGCCACGACATCACCACCGCCATGACCCCGCCGAGCACGCCCTTGATGGTGCCCTCGATCAGGAACGGCCCCCGGATGTAGCCGTTGGTGGCGCCGACCAGGCGCATGATGGCAATTTCTTTGGCCCGCTGCAGCACCGTGATCCGGATGGTGACGCCGATGATGACGACGGCCACCGCCGCAAAGGCAAAGCCGATTACCAGGCCGACGATCGCGGCAATGTTGCGAATCTTGTCGAGCCGTTCGACCCAGTCGCGGCCGTACCTGACGTCCTCGATGAACGGAAAGCCGCGCAACCGCTCGGCCACCGCCTGCGCATGGGCGGCGTCGCGGAAGGACGGCTGCAACCGGATCTCGAACGAAGGCGGCAGCGGATTGACCTCGAGTTCCTGATACGCCTCGCGGAATTCCACCAGTTCGCGCCGAGCCCGACTGAGCGCTTCGTCGGACGTCACGTACCGGACGGTCAGCACCTCGGGAAAGGCTTCGATGTCCTGGGTTGCCTGACTGACGGCCTCGGTCGGGGTGCCCCGGAGTACGAAGGCAACCACTTCGACCCGCTCGGCCAGGGTGTCGAGCGCCTTGCGGAAGTTGAGCGCCACCAGCGCGAACAACCCGACCGTGAAGAGCGAGAAGCCGATCGAGGCGACCGACAGCACCGACAGCAGGGGAGTGCGCCGAAAGGTCAGCATCGCCTCACGGAACGGCGTGCGTTGCTTCATGGCGTAGCCTCCGGAACGTCGACGGCGCTGTCGTACACGATCTGTCCACCACGAAGCTCGATGGTGCGATACCCCGTATCGTGAACCAGGTCCATGTTGTGGGTCGCCATGACCACCACGGTTCCGCCCGCGTTGATTTCCCGCAGCAACTGAAACACGCCGCGGGTGGCGCGCTCATCGAGATTGCCGGTCGGTTCGTCGGCAATCAGGATGTGCGGATCGTTGACCAGCGCGCGGGCAATCGCGACGCGCTGCTGCTCACCGCCGGATAGCTCCCGGGGATAGGCGCGCGCTTTCGAGGCCAGCCCGACCTGGGTCAGCACTCGCATCACCCGGTTGGGAATCGTTTCCCGCCGGGCGCCTGTGACTTCGAGCGCAAAGGCTATGTTCTCTTCCACGGTCCGATACTCGAGCAGCCGGAAGTCCTGGAATACCACACCCAGCCGGCGACGGAGCCGCGGGATTTCCTTGCTGGTAAGCTTGGCGATCTGATAGCCGGATACCCGCACGTCGCCCTCGGTCGGCTGTTGCTCCGCAAAGATGAGCGACAGAATGGATGACTTGCCCGCGCCCGAATGTCCGGTCAGGAAGACGAACTGGCCCTTCGGGATATGGAAGGTCACATCGGCCAGGCCGACCACGCCGTTCGGGTACAGCTTCGAGACGTGATTGAACCGGATCATAGACCGTCCAGTCCGTATCGCAGGTCGGCGATCAGGTCGTCGGCGTCCTCGATACCGCAGCTCAGGCGGAGGAAGCCGTCGGGAATGCCGATGGCGGCCCGCTGGTCCGCCGAGAGAGCGGCGTGCGACGTGAGTCTCGGTTCCGAGATCAGGCTTTCGACCCCGGCCAGGCTCGGTGCATGGGTAAAGATGCGGAGCCGGCGTAGTACCGTCTCGGCGGCGCGGGTGCCGCCGGCGAGGGTGATGCCGACCATGCCGCCGAATCCGTCGAGCAGCCGCGCCGCCGCCGCATGGTCCGGATGATCGGGCAGGCCGGGGTAATGGACCGCCGTGATGCCGACCTGACGGCTGGCCCAGTTGGCGACGGCCAGGCCGTTGGCGTTCTGCCTGGCAATCCGAAGCGCCAGCGTCTTGAGGCCGCGATCGAGCAGCCATGCCGCGTGCGAACTGAGCGCCGGCCCCCAGGTGCGTGCCAAGCGGGCAATTTCGTCGACGACCGCCTGCGACCCGGCCACGGCGCCACCGGTGACATCCGAATGTCCGTTCAGGTACTTGGTGGCGCTGGTGATGACGAGATCGGCCCCGTGCTCCAGCGGCCGGAAATTGATCGGACTCGCAAAGGTGCTGTCGACCAGCAGGGCCAGACCGGATGCTTTGGCAATGGTGGCAACCGGAACCGGGTCGACCACCCGCATCAGCGGATTGGTGGGGGATTCAAGGAAGACGGCCCGGGTCGTCTTGCGAATCGCGCGGCGCCACTCCCGAGGCTTGCTCGGATCGACGTAGGTCACCCCGATACCGAAGCGGTCCAGCTCCTCGTCGAAAAACTGTTTGGTGCCGCCGTAGAGCCACGCGCTGGCGATCAGGTGATCGCCCGGGCGGAGCACGGCCAGATGAGCCAACGCCGTGGCGGCGGCACCGCTGCCCAGCACCACCGCAGCTTCCGCTCCCTCGAGCAGGGCGTACTTGCGAGCCAGCGCAAGCTGATTCGGTGTATTGCCGTAGCGCTCATAGAGCACCTCACCGCCGCCGACCGGAATCGCATAGGTCGTGCTCTGATAGACCGGCTGGACCACCGGTGCGCCATCGGGAATACGATGCGGCGTGCCGTGAACGGCGACGGTCGAGCGGCCGAGGCGTGGCGGTGTCATCGGATCGGTACGGGGCAATAGGTTCCTGATGCGGCCTGAACCAGGCGCCGCAGCGCCAGCGATTGGAGTGCGTCTGCAGCACGCTCCACCGTCCAACCTAATGTGTCGGCCACCCGGCTCGCATCCCCGGGGCCGATCGACATGACCGTTTCGAATGCGGCGACGAGGTCGGGAGTCCGCCACCCCAGAATGGTGGGATCCGGGCCGTCGGAGAGCAGGGCAATCACGGTCAGATTGTGGGTTTCCAGCACGTGATCGATGGTTTCCCGGTGCGTTTCCGACACATTGAGCAGCACCATGTAACGGGGCCGGTCCTGATCGTCGAGCATCAGCAGCTTGGCGACGATCTCGTCGGCGCAGCTGAAATCGAGCAACCCGATGGCGTGGAAGTCGAGCTGCGTGGTCGGATAGGGGCTGGCTTCGATCACGGCCTGGATCCGAATCCTGACGTTGGCCCCGGTCGGTCGGGTCACCAGGTCGGAGTAGCTGGTCCGGACGCTGTCACGGAGGATTGGAGCGAGGTCGATGTGCTCTCTCATCGGGACACCGCTTCCTGCGCTGGAATCGTCAGTTGGAGCTGCGCTCCGGGAAAAAAGGGCAGATGTTCGGCCAACGGGACATCATCGTCCCATTCGGGCAGCAGGGCAATTCGGGCCGATCCGCTGCGGATCGACAGCTTGCCGTGCCACCGGAAAATGTAACGCTTGATGCCGGCAATACCCTGTCCGCGGCCCTTTTCCTTGTCGCGGAAGCGGCTGACCGAGTGGAGCACGGCCGACTCGAGCGCCGCGCCGTCGCCCCAGCGCTCTCCGACTTTCTTGGCTTCGGTGGCCTCGAGCGAGCGACGGAAGCCGATGCCGCCGTCGCTGACCGCAATGACGGCCACTTTACGGCCCAGCCGCCGCTTCCAGAAATACGTCTGCGCAGCGACCCAGC
Source organism: uncultured Gemmatimonas sp. (assembly GCA_964619465.1). Taxonomy (GTDB): domain Bacteria; phylum Gemmatimonadota; class Gemmatimonadetes; order Gemmatimonadales; family GWC2-71-9; genus SHZU01. Next base: position 25,770 of record CAZUES010000007.1, on the reverse strand, counting down.
CGCCGGTCTCGGCGTGTTCGACGATGTTCTGGCAGGCTTCGGACAGCGTCATCGCAAAGCCCATGGTGGCCTTGGCTTCGAGCTTGAGTTCGGAGGTCAGGATCCGGGTGGCTACTTCCTGGAGTTTGCCGACCACTTCGTGCACGTCTTCGGTGTTGCGAATCGGTGTCAGGGGCAGCAGGGTATCGCTGGCCGCTTCACTGCCGCGACGCGGGATCTTGCCGACTAGTTCGAAATATTCCCCGGCGTAGCTGAAGAAACCGGTTCGTGCCCAATATCCCCGGGTGTCGTCGGAGTCGGGGGCCGCGAACTTGGGACGCGGCAGGCCGAGTTCTGCTACGGCCTGGCCCAAGGTGAGCAGCGCCGCGAGGCCGTACGGAGAGGCCCAGGTGGTGCTCCGCGCGTCGAGCAGCAACCGCTCCGGGGGCGGCCATGCGCCCAGCGACTGCGCCAGCGTGTCGAGACCGCGATCGTCGAATGAAGCTGGAAGCGCCGCAACGTGGATCATGTGCCAATCATAGTGAAACGAGAGAGCCGCGGAGATGGTGGGCCAATCCGGTGGCGCCGCGGAAGCCGGCATTGCGCGCGCCGGCGCGGGTTCCGGCAGCCACCGCGCGTTCGAGCGGGTCGCCCGCCAGCAGCCGGGCAAAGGTGGTTGCACCGAAGACATCGCCGCACCCGGTTGGATCGGCGTGATCCACTGCCGGCGACGGAATCAATGCCGTTCGGAGGGGGCCCGACTCGCCCCCGCCGATCCTGCCATCCGTGAGATACACCGCGCCCCGCGCTCCCAAGGTAACCAGAACCGTGCTCACGCCAACCGACAGCATGGCCGTAGCCAGGCTGATCGGGTCGGTCGAGAGTTCCGACATCTCGTCCTCGTTGAGCTGAACCACGTCGAAGCAGCGATACCACCCGGCCGCGTCGGGCAGCGGTTGCATGGCCCGCATCCCGTCGGTACCCATGGCCAGGAAGAGGCTGTGCAGGTCGGCGTAGATCGGTCCGCGGAAGCCGTCGCGAAGGGCGGCGGCGGTACCCAGGCTGAGTTCGAATCCCGAGATGAAGTTGACGTAGACCGCATCGAGATCACGAACCAGCGGCCCCAGTTCGGCCCAGGTCCACCCCGGCACGCCGCCCTGCATCCGTTCGGTGCGCCGCTCCGTCGAGGTGTAGCGCAGCACGACCCGGTTGTTGGGTGCAGGCACCTCGATGAATCGGACCGAGCGCGGCACGTGGCTGAGCGAGCGGAGCAGTTCGTCGGCCGGGCCGGCCAGGTCGCGCCCCACCTTGATCAGCGGAACGACCTGCCAGTCGTCGGCCAATGCGGCGTCGAAACCGGCCAGCGCGTAGGCGATGCCGCCCCACTCTTCGACGGTATCGCGCCCGGGATCGCGACCGTGGATCTCATCCCAGACCAGCGATCCGATCACGCCGACCTTAGGCATGCGTCTCCAGGAAGACCTTGGCCGCGCCGATCACCCCCGCCGTGCCGGGAAGTTCACCCGGAACGATCCGGCAGACCTCGACCGCGGGTTTGAACGCGCGCCGGGTCACCTCGCGGCGGAGCGGGGTGAAGAGGCGGTCGCCCGCCTGGGTTACCCCGCCGCAGATCACCACGATTTCCGGGTTGAGGATGTTGATCAGGTTGGCGACCCCGACGCCGAGATACTTGGCCGTGTCCTGGACCACCTCGAGGGCGAGCGGGTCGCCGGCCGCGGCGGCGTCGTACACGGCTTGCGCCGTCAGCGGTCCCGCGTCGCCGGTTCCCACCAGCGACGATTCCCCCCCGGCTTCCATTGCCTCGGCCATCCGGCGCGCGATCGCGGTTCCCGAGGCGTACGCTTCGAGGCACCCGTCATTACCGCAGCCGCAGCGGCGGCCGTTGGTTTCGATGGTGATATGGCCGATTTCGCCCGCGACGTCGGAGGCGCCATGGACAACTCTGCCGTCGACCACCAGCCCTCCGCCAATGCCGGTGCCAAGCGTGAAGGTCACCGCATGGCGCGCGCCCCGAGCGGCGCCGAGCCACCATTCGCCCGCCATTGCGCAGGTAGCGTCATTGTCCAGCGTGGCGGGGAGGCCGAGCGGGTCGGCGATCATGGCCCGGACCGGCATATTGACCCAGCCCAGGTTCGGGGTGAGCAGGACCACACCGGCGGCGATGTCGACCGGTCCCGGCGAGCCGATCCCGATCCCGATCAGCTCGGCCTCGGCGTCTACGCTCCGGGTGTCATCGATGGTGCGGCGGGCCATCGCGACGATCCGGCTGATGACGTCGTCCGCTCCCCGCCCGGGATCGGTCGGCTCGGAGCGGAGACCCTCGATCCGGCTGCCGTCGGTCGAGACCGCAGCTACCACCAGGTTGGTGCCTCCGATGTCGACGCCGAGGACGTATCGCATCTGCGGGTCTATCCGATCAACTGGTGAATCGCGTCGCGCACGCTGTCCGCTGGAATCTCGCGCATACAGCGATGATGACCAAGCGGGCAGCGCGCCGGCCCGTGGAGTGAGCAGGGACGGCAGTCCAGTTCCCGTTCGATCAGCGCGGCCTCCGGGGCGCGGGGTCCGAATCCGAAGGCCGGCACGGTAGGGCCGAAAATCGCCACCGTCGGGGTGCCGAGGGCGCTCGCCAGATGAAGCGGGGCCGAGTCGTTGGTGATCAGGAGCTGAGCCCGTTCGATCAGCGCCGCCGATTCACGCAGGGACATGGCCCCGGTGGCGTCGGCCACTCGATCGGGCGCGGCATCGACCAGCGTCTGCGCCAGTTCGCGGTCGGCCGGGCCGCCGATCACGACGACTCGTCCGGGGAGACGCTTGATCAGTTCGGGATAGTAGGGCCACCGTTTGGTGCCCCAAATCGAGCCGGGGGCCATCGCGATGAAGCCGTCGCCGATGCCGCGGGCCGCCAGCCACGCATACGCGGTGGCGCGATCGTCGTCGGTCAGTGCCACCTGCAACGCTGCCGTGGCGCCGGGATCGGGTTGTCCCAGGGCCAGCAGCCGTTCCGCTTCGTGGGCGTCTTCGGGACGGTCCACGCGATGGGTGTAGAGGAGGGCGCCGGGCGACCCCGCGAACCCGATCCGAATCGGGATCCCGGCGGCAAAGGCGAGCGCCGCGCTACGAATCGATCGATGCGGCAGCACCGCGCGGGCGTAGCGCCGCTCGCGCAAGGTGCGGACCAGCCGCCACCAGCCGCCGAGGCCGCGATCCCGTCCCTTCTTGTCGTAGGTCAGTGCCTGCCGAACGGCGGGGTGGGTTTCCACCAGCGGGATGGCGCCCGGTGTAACCAGGATGTCGACCGGACCGAACCGTGACGCCAGGTGCGTAAGCAGTCCGGTGGTCAGGACGACATCGCCCAGAAAGGCAGTTTGAATTACCAGGGTGCCGCCGTCGACCGGGCCGGAGCCACTCTGCGACACGGATCCGATCCTCAGTCGCTGTCGACCTTGAGCACGGCGAGGAAGGCCTCCTGCGGAATTTCGATCTGGCCGACCTGCTTCATCCGCTTCTTACCCTCCTTCTGCTTCTCGAGCAACTTGCGCTTCCGGGTGATGTCGCCACCGTAGCACTTGGCGAGCACGTCCTTGCGCAGCGCCGGCACCGTTTCCCGGGCAATGATCTTGGCGCCGACGGCGGCCTGGATGGCCACCGCGAACAGCTGGCGGGGGATCAGCTCTTTCAGCTTCTCCGATACCTTGCGGCCCCACTCGTAGGCCTTGTCCTGGTGAATGATGACGCTGAAGGCGTCGATCTGCTCACCGTTGATCAGCATGTCGAGTTTGACCAGGTCGCTGGTCCGATAGCCGGCCATCTCGTAGTCGAGCGATGCGTAGCCCCGTGAGATCGACTTGAGCCGATCGTAGAAATCGAGCACGATCTCTCCCAGCGGAAACTCCCAGGAGAACTCGACCCGGGTGGTGTCGATGTAATGCATCCCGTTGTAGACGCCGCGGCGATCCTGGCCCAGCTTCATGATCGGGCCGATGTAATCGACCGGCGACACGATCCGGGCTTTGACGAAGGGCTCGTCGATGTGATCCCGCAGGCCGGGCTCCGGCAGGGTCGACGGGTTTTCGACGATCTCCTGCTCACCGCTGGTGAGATAGACGTGGTACTCCACGGTAGGCACCGTGGTAATCAGATCGAGGTTGAACTCGCGCTCCAGCCGCTCCTGGATGATTTCCATGTGCAGCAGGCCGAGAAAGCCGCAACGGAAGCCGAAGCCGAGGGCCTGGGACGACTCGGGCTGATAGTTGAGGCTGGCATCGTTGACCTGCAGGCGCTCGAGCGCGTCACGGAGATCCTCGTACTGGTCCGTCGTCGTCGGGTAGATACCGGCAAAGACCATCGAGCGGACGTCCCGGTAGCCGGCCAGCAGCTCCGTCGCCGGGTTGGCGGCATCGAGGATGGTATCGCCGACCCGGGCGTCGCGGACGCCGCGCACGCTGGCGACGATGTGTCCCACTTCGCCCGCCTCGAGAACATCGGCTGGATGCCGACCGAGCGCAGGGAAGCCGACCTCATCGACCTCGTAGATATCGCCCGGGTGCGATCCGAAGAAAATCTTGGAGCCTTTGCGCACCGAGCCGTCGACGACGCGAACGCTCGGTACCGCGCCTCGATAGCGGTCGTAGTACGAGTCGAACACCAGCGCCCGGAGCGGTCCGTTCGGATTGCCCTTGGGCGGCGGGACCTTGGCAAGGATCTGCTCGAGTAGTTCCGGAACCCCGGTCCCTTCCTTGGCCGAAACCGCCAGGATCTCCTCGCGACCGACGCCGAGCAGTTCCATCAACTCGTTGGCTCGCCGCTCGGGCTCAGCGCCCGGCAGGTCGATCTTGTTGAGGACCGGGACAATCTCGAGACCGGCTTCCATGGCCAGGAAGAGGTTCGAGAGCGTCTGCGCCTGGATGCCTTGTGAGGCATCGACGACCAGAACCGCCCCTTCACAGGCTGCGAGAGACCGGGAAACTTCGTAGGTGAAGTCGACGTGCCCGGGCGTATCGATCAGGTTGAGCTGGTACTCCTCACCGTCGCGGCCGCGATAGGTCATCCGGCAGGCGTTGAGCTTGATGGTAATCCCGCGCTCGCGCTCGAGATCCATGCTGTCGAGCACCTGCTCCCGCATTTGTCGTTTCTGGAGCGTTCCCGTGGTCTCGATCAGTCGATCGGCCAGGGTGGACTTGCCGTGATCGATGTGGGCGACGATGCAGAAGTTCCGGATTCGCGACTGCTTCATGGGCCCGAATATAGTCGGGTGCCCAGCGCGTTCCTTGGGGGACGGCCGAGGCGTGGGCGGCGGTGGTGAGCCCCTGCTAGATTGTACGCCGCAATGCCCTCTTCTGCGCCGCCCCTCTCTAAATCCGATCTCGGGATGCTGGTCGTCGCCCTGATCTGGGGCGCCAATTTCAGCGCCAACAAATACGCCCTCGTTTCCGTGCCGCCGATCGCCTTCTCGGCGGTCCGCTTTCTGATTGCCAGCGGGCTCTTGTGGGCCGTGGTGGCCGTCCTCAAACCTGGCCAACCGATTCCTGCCCGGACCGCCTGGCTACTCGCCGGCCTTGGCCTGATCGGCAACACCGCCTACCAGGCTGCCCTGATGACCGGTCTGGTGACCACCACGGCCACCAATGCCGCGCTGATTCTCGGCGCCATGCCGGTGGTCGTCGCGGTCCTCGGCTCGGTGTTCGGGGTCGAGCGGACTAGTCCGCGGCTCTGGTTCGGTATCGTCGTCGCGACCATCGGAGTCGTGCTGGTGATTGCCGCCCGCGGCCTCGATTTCTCCTCGGCCACGCTCCGCGGTGATCTGCTCGCCCTGCTGGCCTGCCTCTGCTGGTCGGTCTTTACCGTGGGGGTTCGTCAGGTCGGCCAGAACGCCAATCCGCTCCGGGTCGTGCTGATCACCACCGCGGGTGGCACCCCCGTGCTGGTGCTCCTCGCCTGGCGGGATCTGGTGAGCGTCGACTGGGTCCACCTCGGCGGCCCGACCTGGATTGCGCTGCTCTATTCCGCCGTGATGGCCATCGTGGTGGCGTATGCCATCTGGAGCGTGGCCGTTCAGCGGATCGGCAGCACCCGGACCGCATTGTACAACTGCTTCGTTCCGGTCGTCGCGGCCCTGGTGGCCTGGGTGGTGCTCGGTGAGCGGCCGCTGCCGGTCCAGGGAGTGGGGGCCGTCCTGGTCTTCGCGGGCGTCTTTCTGAGTCAGGGGATCGGGCGCTCGTCCCCGCGCCTTCCGGCCGAGCCGTAGCATGGTTCGTGGCTTCTCGCGTTACGACGTCGGCTTGCTCGGCGTCTCCCTGATCTGGGGCGCCAATTTCAGCATTTCCAAGCTGGCCCTGGGACACCTGGGCCCGCTGCCCTTTGCCGCGCTGCGCTTCCTGCTGAGCAGCGCTTTGCTGGTGGCGGTGTTCTGGAGTGTCGAGCGCCCCGGCCGCATCCCGGCTCCGGCGCTCAGGCGATTGCTGGCGTGGGGCGTGGTGGGACATACCCTCAACCAGATCTTCTTTCTCTACGGCCTCCGACACACCACGGCCACCAACAGCGCTCTGATCTTTGCGACCCTGCCCGTCGTGGTAGCCTTGCTCGGCATCGCGACCGGACGCGAGCGTCCCGAGCCCCGGGTCTGGGCCGGGATCGGGCTCGGTACCGTGGGCGTCGTGCTGGTCGTCGCCGCGCAAGGTGCGCACTTCACGGTCGACACGCTGATGGGCGACGCCCTCACCATTGCCTCGGTGATCTGCTGGGCCGCGTTTCTGGTCGGGGTGCGCGAGGTGGCGATGTCGCGGAGTGCGCTCGAAGTGGCGGCGGTGACGCACCTGGGCGGCACGCCGGGGCTGGTGCTTGCGGCCACACCGGGGCTGGTGGCCGTCGATCTGCCGACCCTGGCGCCGATCGTCTGGATCGCGCTGATCTACTCCGCCGTCTTTTCCTCGCTCTTCGCCATGGTCTTGTGGACCCGTGGGCTCAAAGCGCTGGGCGGCAACCGGACCGCGCTCTACAACTGTGTCACCCCGGTGTTCGCCGCGCTGGTGGCTTGGCTGCTGCTCGGAGAACGACCAGCGCCGCTCCAGGGAGTCGGAGCGGCGCTGGTCATCGGCGGGATTCTGGTGAGTCGGGCGCCGGTCCGAAGCGACCCGGCCTGACCGGCGCGATCCGGTTCAGGCCTGCGCGGCTGGCGTACTGCCGCCGCTGCCGGCCCTGACTTCGTCGAGCCGAGCCACGGCCCGACGCAGGTGCGGAATCACGATCGACCCGCCGACCACCAAGCCGATCGAAAAGACCTCATGCATTTCCGGGTCGGTAACACCTTCCTCGGCGCACCGCTCGACGTGATAGGTAATGCAGTCGTCGCACCGGAGCACCAGCGAAGCTACCAGGCCCAGCATTTCCTTGGTCTTGACGTCCAGCGCGCCGGCTTCGTAGGCGCGGGTATCCAGGTTGAAGAACCGGTTGGTCGTCAGATTCCCCGCCGCGAAGATCTTCTCGTTCATCGCGGTGCGGAAGGTATGAAACTCTTCCAGCGACTTGGTCTCCTTGCTCATCAGGGTTGCCCCGCCGGCCGTACGATGCGCTGATAGCTCGCCTGGTCCCAGGCCGGTCGCTCCGGTGCGCTGGCGATTTCGTGCCCCAGATAGAACACCAGCTGGAGAATCCGCGCCTGCTTCTCGGCATCGATCTTGTCGGGCGTATCGGACACGGCGTGGTAGTCGCCGTGCAGACCGCTGGTGAAGAACAGCGCCGGCACGCCCCGCCGCGCAAAACTGTAGTGATCCGATCGCATGAACAGATTTTCCTCGGGCCAGAGATCGTCGACCACGGTCATGCCGAGTTCGGGGTGTTCTGCCGCAATGCGATCGACCAGTTCTCCCAGGCTCGAATGCGGCTTACCGACGGCGACGATGCTGTCTTTCCAGTTCCGGCCGATCATGTCCATGTTGAGGTTGGCCACCATGGCGCTGATCGGTACCGGGGGGCGCTCGGCAAAATGCGCGCTGCCCCAGAGACCTTTCTCCTCGCCGCTCACCGCCACGAAAATCACCGATCGTGCCGGGCGAGCCTGTTCGAAGGCCTTGGCGAGTTCGACCAGCCCCACCGTTCCGGACGCATCGTCATCGGCGCCGTTGCAGGTCCGGTCTTCCGGAGTCGAGCCACCGCACGATGATCCGACGTGATCCATGTGCGCGGTGATGACCAGGTACTCGTTCCGAAGGGTCGGATCGGTGCCCTCGAGAATCCCCACGGTGTTGGGAACCCGGACAGAGCGCGCCTCACCTTCCTTGGAAACGACCGTTGCGCGCCAATCAGGCACCGGCGCCACCGTGGTGCGCGGAGCATTACGGAGAAAAGCGATCTGCTGTGCAACGTCAGGCAATGCGCGCGCCAGAACCGCATCGGACGTCAGCGCAAAGAAGCGGCCGTTCGAGGGCGCGGCCGGTTGAGGCGGCCCCAGGCGGACGGTCGGCGCGACCGGGCTGCCCAGGCTCATCTGCTCGGCAAGCGAGTCGTTGTTGATCGGCAGCAGCACACCAAGCGCGCCGCGCGTGACGGCGGTCACGGCCGCCTCCTGGATCTGCGGGCTCATGCCGCCGCTCCAGTCGGTCACCAGGATGGCCAGCTTGCCCCGGACGGTTTCGGTCCTGATGGCGCCCGGGTCGAGGCTCTTGCCGCCCAGGAGCACGACGTCGTATCGGGTAGCCGTCCGAGGCGCCACGCCCTCGATCCGCACGTCGGGCCCGATCTTGAGCCGGACCGGCTCGCTTCCGGGGATACTCAGTTCGAAGAAGGCGGAGTCGGGATCCTGTTCGGCAACGTTGACTTCGTACCGCTGCTGGTAGCTGCCGGAATCGCCGCCCGGCTTGAGTCCGTAACGCGCGAACTCTCCAGCCAGCCACGCTGCCGTCATCTCGAGCCCCGGACTCGGGGTGTCGCGGCCGCCCATCGAGTCGTGCGCGATGATTTCGATCTGCCGCCGGATCTCGGCTTCCGTAATACGGGCCGCCGCCGGTTTGAGATCAGGGCGTGTTGCCGTTTGCGCCACGAGGCCGAGCGGTGTGGCAAGGAACATCGCGGCAAAGAGCCGAGCTTTCACGTAGTTACCCTCCCCAATCGTATGGCGACACCAGCGCCGCTGGCCGGAAGTCAAACCGACCAGCCACCGTCGTGCAACAGGGTAGGGGCCGCGGTCAGTTGTCAAACCTACGGACCCGGCCAGGTATGTGATTCGGGTGAAACCTGAAGCGGGAGGGCCGCGTCCGGCTTACTAGCTTGCTCGAGGCGGCGGAGGCGGAGGAGGTTTCCGACGTCGCAATTCAGGCTCGCGAGCCGGACGAGGCTTTTTCTTCTCGGTCTTGGGCGGGTCTTGTGACTGAACCAGTGCAGCCGCCTCCGCTGCGATCGGTTCTCGGGGGGAGCGAGCACCGATCAACAACGTGGCGACCAACACCGGAACAGCCCAACGTATCGTTTTCACGTCAACCACACCTCCCAGCGACAGTACTGGGAAGCAGGGGTCGTGCCATCAGAATGGCTTTGCTAAGTCGTGTCGCATCAATCAGATGTGAAATGCGACCGAGATTCGAACCTGCCTGTCCGTCCTCGGAACAGGACACTGATGTCACCACGTTGACTCCGATTCCAACCTCCCGTACGTTGCCCCCGGCCTATGGTATCCAGTTCGCGCGGCGGTGAGCGACTCGATCTGCTCGATCCACTCGAAGTCGCCCGGTTGGGTGGCATCGAGGTGTTGACTCCTGGGATCGTGGAAGGGTTTCTGACCGGACTTCACCGTTCGCCCCGGCGGGGCTTTTCGGTCGAGTTCGCCGAGCATCGCGCCTATCAACCCGGCGACGAGCTTCGCTACGTCGACTGGAAAGTGCTGGCCCGGACCGGGCGCCTCTACGTCAAACAGTTCGAAGAAGAAACCAACCTGCGTGCCATGGTCGTCCTCGACGCCAGCAAGTCGATGGGCTGGAGCGGCAACAGCGCCACGCGCCTGACTAAGCTGGAGTACGCCAAGCGGCTGGTTGCCGCCATGATGCTGGTACTCTTGCGACAGCGGGACGCGACCGGTCTCATCACCTTCGACGAGTCCGTCCGCGCGGTGCTTCCGCCTCGAGCCCGGATGGCGCAATGGCAACAGTTGCTCGGTGTGATTCACCGGACCAAAGCGGGAGCGGCCACTGCAGCGGAACCCGCCCTCCGGCGCGTCATGGACCAGTTGCAGCGGCGTGGTCTGGTCATCTTCGTGTCCGATCTGCTGCTCGACCGGGATCTGGCCATCAAGGCGCTCCGTTTCCTGCGCCATCGCGGCCATCAGGTGCTGGTGCTGCACGTCATGGATCCGAGCGAGATGACGCTGGAAGGAACCAGTGAGGCGCGGTACGAGGATCCGGAAACCGGGCAGCACGTGACCTTGCGCCCGGCCGACTGGGCTGGCGTGTATGCGCGCACGGTCGAGAGCGTGGTGCACGATTGGCAGCTGGCCTGTCGCCGTCACGGGATCGGCTATGAGCGCGTCAGTACGGACCTGCCGTTCGGCCTGGCGCTCCGCCAGGCTCTGGTCCGGTCGGCGCACGTCGCCTGATGACGTTTACCACGCCGTGGGCGCTTGCCGGGCTGGCGCTCGCCGGCATCCCGATCATCCTGCACTTGCTGGCACGGCGGGAACCCCCCACGGTGGTCTTTCCCGCCACCCGTTACCTGGCCGACGCCACTCGGCTCCATCAGCGCCGGCTGCAACTGGAACATCTGCTGCTGCTGATCCTGCGGACCTTGCTGATCGTGGCCCTGGTACTCGCAGCTGCCGGTCCGCGCTGGCCCAAGTCCGGCATCGGTGCGCATCCGCCGGCGGCCCTGGTGCTGGTGCTCGACAACTCGATGTCGAGCGGCGCCATCCAGGGGGGCGTCCCGGCGCTTACCGGGCTGATCGCCGCGGCACGGGTGGTGCTCGACCGCGCCACCCTCGACGACCGGCTCTGGCTCGTTACGGCGGACGGCATTCCCCGGCCCGGGACCGCGGCTGAACTTGCTGCGCAACTCGATTCGGTGGTCCCGTCCTCCCGGCGCCTCGATCTGGGCCTGGTTGCGGCGCGGGCGGCCGAAGTGCTGGCCGGACAGGCATTACCCGGTGAGATCGTCATCGTCTCGGACCTGCAGCGCTCGGCGATGGCCGGCTCGGTGGTGTCGGTGCCGATCACGGTGCTTCGTCCCGCCGAGGCACCTCCCGCGAACGCCGGGTTGGGCGCGCTGGAAGTAGGTGCGCAGCCCTGGGGCGGGGACGGCGGCACCATCGGGATTACCGTGACGGGGACGGGCGGGGCGCCGAGACCGGTGACCGTGGTGGCCGGTAACCGGCCGGTGCGCCAGCTGCTCGTCCCGGTCGGTGGGCAGGGAACGCACCGGATCGCCGGGTTGCCTCCGGGCTGGTGGACGGTCGAAGCGGAACTCGACCCCGATGAGTTGCGCGCCGACGATGCCCGGCGGGTCGCGGTGCGGGTGGCGCCGGCGGCGCGAGTGCAATGGTCGGCGGAGGACCGTTTCATCGCGACCGCCGCCGACGTGCTGGTCCAGAACGGACGGATCGTGCCCGGCGGCGAAGTGGCGCTCGGCCAGGTGTCCGCGGGAGCGTCCGTGGTGATGCCCCCCCGTGATCCGGCGCAACTCGGGGCGGTCAATCGTGCGCTGGCTGCGCGGGGGTCGAACTGGCGTTTCGGCGACCTGACCGTCCTGCCGACGGCAACCGACAGCGGCGCCTGGGTCAGCCAGGTCGGCATCTCGCGCCGTTACCGGCTCAACTTTCAAGGCGGCGCACCGACCGACGTGCTGGTTTCGGCCGGCGGCGAGCCCTGGATGGTGCGGAGCGGGCGGCTCGTCCTGATCGCCAGCCGGCTCGAGCCCGAGTGGACCGCCTTACCGGTATCGGCCGGATTCGTCCCGTTTCTCGATGCCGTGCTCAATCGCGCCAGTCGCGGCGAAGGGGCGCAGCTCACTGCCGCACCAGGCGACCCCGTCGCCGTGCCCGACCGCGTCACCTCGGTAGCGCAGGGCGACCAGCGCTGGCCGATCGAAGGGGGCGCACTGTTCCGACCGCAGCAGCCTGGGCCGCATTTTCTGTTGGCGGGCGGCGATACCATCGGCGTCCTCAACGTCAATCCGGATCCTCGCGAGTCGGCCCTGGTCCGGGCCACCGACGATGAAGTGCGGGCCTTGTGGCCCGAAGCGCGAATCGGCGAACTCTCCCGGGCCGGAGCACTGACCTTCCACGCCGGAGCCACCAGCGACCTGCGAGGCCTCTTTCTGCTTGCTGCGCTGCTGCTCGGCCTGGCGGAGACGGCGTTGGCCAGCGCGGTCCGGGCCAAAGGCCGGGCCTGATGCTGCGCACCGTTCTCGATGCCTTCGGCCGGACCCGATTTGCCGGTGAGGTGCTGGAGCGCTTGCCGGCGGGGAGCGGGGTGCTCCGGGTCGGCGGCCTGGCCGGCTCGAGCCCCGCCGTTCTGGCGGCGTGGCTGGCAGAACAGCGGAACAACCGGCTGATCACCGTGGTGGCGACCACACCGGCCGAGGCGGAACGCTGGCTGGCCGACCTGGGCCAGCTCACCGACCGGCGGGTCGGTCTCTATCCGCAGCGGGAAGCGCTCGGCGAAGAAGAACACCACGTCGAGATTGCCGGCGAGCGGACCGAGACGATCGAAGCCTTGTTGGGGGGGCGTCTCGATCTCCTGATTACCACGGCGCGGGCCACCGCCGAGCGGACCGCCGTTCCCGCGGCGCTGGCGGCCATGCGGTTGGAACTCCGGCGTGCCGAAGATCAGGCGCTGTCGGCGACGGTCGAGCAACTGCTGGCAATGGGGTACGAGCGAGTCGCCACCGTGCTCGAGGTCGGACAGTTCAGCGTCCGCGGCGGCATCGTCGACCTCTACGGTTTTGGAATGAGCGCGCCGACCAGGGCCGAGTGGTGGGGCGACGTGATCGAAAGCCTGCGCAGCTTCGATCTCACCACCCAGCGGAGCGGCGACCTGCTCGACGTGGTGACCGTGCTCCCGGTGCGGACTAAGCCGTTTGCGCCCGCGGACTCGGCGCCGTCCGAGCCGCCGGTTCGCCGGTCGCTGCTTGACCTGCTGCCGGCAGGTGCGCTCCTGCTGGTCGATTCGATCAGCGCCGGCAATGAAGAGGTCAGCCGCGCCTGGCGGGAAGCGGAGCATCACCTGGATGTGGCGCGGCGGACGGGGGAAGAAGTGCCCGCCCGGGGCGACCTGTTCCTCGACCCCGAGGAGTGGCGGCGGCTGGTAACCCGTTTTACGCAGCTGGCATTGGCGGACGAGCCGGTCGATCTCCAGGCGGGGTTTTTCCCGCCTGAAAAGGTCGATCGCGACATCAAACGGCTTCGTTCGCTGCTCGACGGCGGTCTGCCCACGCTGATCCTGTGCGACAACGAAGGGCAGCTCGAGCGACTGTCCGAGCTGTTGGACGAACACGGCCGGGCCTCGGCTGCGGCGCTGACAGTTGGTGCGCTCGACGGCGGCTTCGTGATGCCGTCGCTTCGGGTCATGACTGACCACGAGATTTTCCGGCGGGCCCGCCGGCTCCGGCGGCCCAGGCGCTATCGTCAGGCGGCGCCGATTGCGGCGGCCGGGGCGTTGGCCAACGGCGACTATGTGGTCCATCTCGATCACGGGATCGGCATCTACCGCGGCATCAGGACCATCGAGGTCGAGGGAGGCCTGCTCGAGGTCGCCGTGCTGGAGTACGAAGGGGGCGATCGCCTCCACGTACCGCTCTATCGCCTCGATCAGGTCGAGCGGTATCGCAGCGCCGGCGACGACGGCGATCAGGCTCCGCCCCGGATCCACCGGCTGGGCAATACCAGTTGGAAGCGAATCCGCGAGAAGGCTCGCGAGGCGATTCAGAAGATGGCGGCGGAGTTGCTCGAGCTGTATGCCCGGCGCCAGGTGCAGGCGGGCTTTGCCTTTCCGCCGGACACCAAATGGCAACGGGAACTCGAGTCGAGTTTCCTTTATGAGGATACGCCCGACCAGCGGCGGTCGACCGACGACGTCAAGCGTGACATGGAACGTCCGACGCCGATGGATCGCTTGCTGGTCGGCGACGTCGGCTACGGCAAGACGGAGATCGCGGTCCGGGCGGCGTTCAAGGCGGTGCAGGGCGGCAAACAGGTCGTGGTGCTGGTACCGACCACCGTGCTTGCCGAGCAGCACGGGCGGACCTTTGCGGAGCGACTGGCCGATTTCCCGATCCGGGTCGAGGTGGTGTCGCGCTTCCGGACCGGTAAGGAGCAGAAGGCGGTGCTGGCCGAGGTGGCGAGTGGGGGGGTCGACATCACGATCGGCACCCATCGTCTGTTGTCGCCGGACGTCCACTTCAAGGATCTGGGGCTCCTGGTGGTCGACGAGGAGCATCGCTTCGGGGTCAAGCACAAAGAGCAGATCAAGGCGCTGCGGCTCGCCGTCGACGTGCTGACGCTCACGGCCACGCCCATTCCGCGCACCTTGCACATGTCGCTGGCCGGGATTCGCGATCTCAGCCTGATCGAGACGGCCCCGCGCGATCGTTCGCCCATCCTCACCTTTCTCGAACCGTGGGATGACGGCCTGCTCGAAGAGGCCTTTGCCCGCGAGCTGGATCGTGGCGGCCAGGTCTTCTTCATCCACAATCGGATCGAGACCATTGAGACGATTGCCGAGCGGGTCCGGACCCTGGCCCCCCGCGCCCGGGTCGGCGTGGCGCATGGACAGATGTCGGCCGAGGCCCTGGAGGTCGTGATGCGCCGCTTCGTGCTGGGTGAGATCGACATTCTGGTCTCGACCATGATCGTCGAGTCGGGTATCGACGTGCCTAACGCCAACACCATGGTGGTGCAGGATGCGCATCGCTTCGGCCTGGCGCAGCTCTATCAGCTGCGGGGGCGGGTGGGCCGGAGTCATCGTCGCGCCTATTGCTATCTGCTGACGCCCGATCTGATGGATCGGGACGCCGAGGATCGGCTCAAGGTGCTGGAGCATCACACCGAGCTGGGCGCGGGATACCGGATTGCGCTCAAGGATCTCGAGATCCGGGGCGCCGGGAACCTGCTGGGCGGCGAGCAGTCGGGACACGCCCACGCGGTCGGGTTCGATCTCTATCTCCGCTGGCTCGAGGAGACGGTCAAATCGCTGCGCACTTCCGGCGGCGCCGTCGAGGCGCCGGCCCCGCCCGACGTGGTCTTCGACCGGCCGGCCCACCTCCCGGACGAGTACGTCGCCGACGACGATACCAAGCTGGATGTCTATCGCCGACTGGCGCGGGCGGCCTCGCCTGGCGAAATTGATGAGTTACGCCAGGAGCTTCGGGAACGTTTCGGGGCCCCGCCGGATGAGGCTGAGAATCTGCTCGACCTGACCCGTCTCCGGGTCGTCGGCGCGGCGCTCGGTATTCAGCACATTCTGGTGCGTGGCGATGAGGCGCGGGTCAGTTTCCGGGCAGGCACGACGCCGCGGATGGCCCGCCTCACGGCCGCGCTCGACCAAGTGCAGTTGTCCGCCGATGTGCGGCGGACCGTACCGCTCTCGCTCCGGCTGGTCCGTCTGGGCGGTGAAGCAATCATTCCCGCCGTGGTGCGGGCGTTGAGACAAGTCGTTACGACCTGATGCGACCGGGTGGCCACGCCGGTCATCCAAGAAACTCGAATGGAGTGGACATGAGCCGTTTGGTGTTGGGACTGGTAGTCGGAAGCGCGCTCCTGGGAGGTTGCGATCGCTTCTCGGCGCGATCGGACGTCGCGGCGGAGGTGGGTGAGCATCAGCTGACCGCCGAGCGGGTGGCGTCGATCATGAACCAGTCGGGCGGCGGGACCCCGACGGTCGAAGCCGCCGAGTTCATCTCGAACCTCTGGCTCGACTACTCGCTGGTTGGCCGTGCCGTGGCCGAGGACAAGATCCCGACCGACTCGACCGATGTCGAGGCGATGCTCTGGCCCACCTTGTCGACCATTCGAATCAACCTGCTGCGCGACTCTGTGCGCGCCAAGCGGTTTTCGATGACGCCCGAGGCGCTCGAGGCGGCGTATAACGAGCCGACCTACCGGATTTTCCAGCACATCATCGTGATCCCGGCGGGACCGACGGCTCGTGACAGCGCCGCGGCCCGGCAGCAGCTGACGACCGCACTGGGGCGGGTCCGCGGCGGCGCCCAGTTCGGCCAGATCGCCTCGCAGTTGAGCGCCGACGGCAGCAAGAACGATCAGGGTTATCTCCCGTTCGGGCCGCGCGGTCAGTTCGTGCCCGAGTTCGAGGAACCGGCTTGGCAGCTGGCCCCGGGGCAGGTCACGGATGTCATCGAGACCCAGTTCGGTTACCACCTGATTCGGCGTCCGAGCTTTGCCGAGGCGCACGATCGGTTCCAGGCCGGATTCGGTCAGCATGGTCTGTCGTCGGTCGACTCGACCTACCAGGCTGAGCTGATTGCCGCCAACAATCTCGAAGTCACCAGTGGAGCGCCGGCTGCCATCAAGAGCGCCGTCGCCGACCTCGAGGGGGCACGCGGGTCGAGCAAGGTGCTGGTCAAGGCCAAGAGCGGCAACGTCACCGTCGGTGATTTTGCCAAGTGGGGCGCCATGTTCAACGTGCAGGCCAAGATGCAGATCCGGGGCGCGCCGGACAGCCTGCTCAGCGCATTTGCCAAGGATCTGGGCCTCCGGACCCTGCTGCTGCGCGCCGCCGATTCCGCCGGGATCACCCCCGAACCGCAGATGAAGCAGTTTGCCCTGGTGCGTTACAACCAGATCGTCGCGCAGATCGAGACCGAGCTTGGCCTGGCGGTACCGGAGTTGTCGGACTCGTCGACGCTGGCTCCCGAGGCAAAGGCCAAGCTGGCGGGCGAGAAGATCGATGACTTTTTCAATCGGCTGCTCGAAGGCCAGGTCCAGATGATCCAGCTGCCCCCCGAGCTGGCCGCCCATCTGCGCGGGCTCAAGCTCGGCAAGGTGCATCAGCCCGGCATTGCGCGATCGGTTGAACTGGCAACCACGCAGTTCAAGAAAGACTCGGCTGAGGCGAGTGCCCGGCCGGCTCCCGGCGCCATCCAGCAGGCGCCTGGCGGTCCGCCGATCGAAGGGGCGGAGCAGGCCACGCCTCCGACGCCGTAGTCCTGACAGCGAGAGGAATTTGAAGGTGAGGATGAGACGGTTGGTAGCAGATCGGCTGGTATGGCTCGGCTTGGCGGCGGCACTGGTAAGTGCCTCCGCAGGCCGCGCAGCAGCACAAACCGCCGATTCGGCGGCGACGATCGATCGGATCGTTGCCGTGGTTGGTACCCGTCCCCTCCTCCTCTCGGAAGTCCAGGAGCGGATGCTGATCGAACTGCGGGGGCGTCCGGCACCGACCGATCCGTCGGTCGTGAGCCAGATGCAACGCGGCATCCTCGAATCCCTGGTCAACGAGGAGTTGGTGATTCAGCAGGCCACTCGTGACACGACCATCAAGATCACCGATGAGGAAATCACCCAATCGGTCGACCAGCTCTATCGTAACGTGCGGGCCCAGTATCAGTCCGAGGACCAGTTCCGGACCGAGTTGCAGCGGACCGGATTTCAGACTTTGGAGGAGTGGCGCACCTTCAGCGCCGAGCAGCAGCGGCGGACCTTCCTGGCCAATCGGTTCTGGGAGAACCTGCGCCAGCGGGGTACCGTCAAGGATGTGCCGCCGACCGACCAGGAAATGCGGCAGTACTTCGACCAGCAGAAGGCCAATTTCGAACCTCGGCCGGAGCTGGTGACATTCCGCCAGATCGTGATTGCTCCGCAGCCGAGTGATACGGCCAGGAGTGTTGCGCTGCAGTTGGCCGATTCGATCCTGGTCGAGTTGCGCAAAGGGGCCGACTTTGCGACGGCAGCGCGCCGCTTCTCGATGGATCCCGGCACTCGGGAGCAGGGTGGGTCGCTCAACTGGATCCGGCGTGGCCAGGGGTATGATCCGCGTTTCGAGGCGGTCGCTTTTGCGCTGCGTCCCGGGCAGATCTCAAATCCGGTCGAAACCGGATTCGGCTTTCATCTGATTCAGGTCGAACGGGTTCAGGCCGCCGAGGTTCAGGTTCGGCACATCCTGATCATGCCGGTGATCGATTCGACCAACGCGGACAGCGCCTATGTCCTGGCGGAGCGGGTTCGCACCGCTTTGGCGGAGGGCGCCTCGTTCGACAGCCTGCAGCGCCTCCACCACGATCGGATGGAAGAGCGCGAAGTGCAGCAGTATCCGATCGCGCAGCTTGCGCAGCAGGCGCCCGGTTACGGTCAGGCCTTCACGGGCCTGGAGGAAGGGGGCGTCGCACCCCTCTTTCAGTTGCCTTCGCCCGATCCGCTCCGTTCCAAATGGGCCGTTGTGCAGCTGAGCCGGCGAATTCCGGCCGGTGAAGTGCGCTTCGAGGACGTCCGTGAACAGATCCGCCGCAACCTGGCTCGCCGGCTGGGTGAGGGGCGTCATCTCGAACGTCTGCGGAAGGCAAGCTTCGTCCAGATTCGCGACGTGTGACCTCGCCGCGCCGGCCCCGCCTTGCCGTCACCCTCGGGGACCCGAGGGGCATCGGTCCTGAAATCATTGCCAAAGCCCTGGAAGAGCCGCTCGACGCCGATCTGACCCTGATCGGCGCCGACGATCAGGTCGCGGCCGTACCAGGCGTCGCCACTATCGGTCTAGGCCCCTGGGGTGCCGGTTCCGGGGCCCGTCCCGAAGATCGCCGGCGGGTGGCCCGGGCCGGGCAGCTGGCGGGGCACGCGGTCGAGCGGGCGGTGCAGCTGGCCCGGACCGGTGCAGCCGATGCGATCGTCACGGCTCCGGTCGAGAAGCACGCGCTGCACGTGGCGGGTTTCCGCTATCCGGGGCATACCGAGTGGCTTGCGCACCTGGCGGGTGACGTCGATGTCGCCATGATGCTGGCGACCGGTGGGTTACGGGTCGTGCTGGTGACCACCCACATTGCGCTCCGGGACGTGCCGGCGGTGCTGACGACGGACCGGATCATTCGCGCCGGGCGGGTTACCCTGGCCGGGCTCCGCGCCTGGTTCGGGATCGACGAGCCGCGCCTGGCCGTCTGTGCGCTCAATCCGCATGCCGGTGAGCAGGGTCTCTTCGGCGACGAGGAAACCCGGGTGCTGGCGCCGGCAGTCGCCGCGCTGGGCGCGCATGGGCCGTACCCGGCCGATACGGTTTTTGTCAGGGCGATGCGAGGCGAGTTCGATGCGGTGCTGGCGCCTTATCATGACGTCGGCATGACGGCGGTCAAGGTGGCCGGCTTCGGGCAGGGAGTGAACGTCACGCTGGGGCTGCCGTTTCCCCGGACCTCGCCCGATCACGGTACCGCGTTCGACATTGCCGGGCAGGGGCGGGCCGATGCGCAGAGCATGCGGGAAGCACTCGAACTGGCTGCCCGGCTGGCGACGCTCCGCAGGACTTAACCGGCCGGATCCGCCTTGGCGTCGGAGCGGCTGCTCAGGCGGACCGCTTTGACCCGCCGACCCTCCATTGCGGTAATCTCGAAGGTCAGGCCATTGACGCTGATTCGGTCGCCCGCGACGGGCAGACGTCCCAGTTCTCCGAATAGCAAGCCGCCTAGCGTGGTGTAGTCGGCGTCGTCCAGCTCTGCCTGGTACGCCTCATTGAACTCGTCGATCGCCATGGCGCCATCGATCAGCGGCGCGGCGGCGGTGTCGAGCGGTTGCTCGACCACGTCATGCTCATCGAAGATCGGTCCGACGATTTCCTCGAGCAGATCCTCCATGGTAATGAGACCGGCGGTGCCGCCGAACTCGTCGAGCACGATGGCCATGTGGACCTTGAGGCGCTTCATATCCGCGAGGACGTCCTCCACTTCGCGGGTGCCGGGAACCAGGTGGGGCGGCCGGCTGATAGCCTGGATCGATTGGGAGGGGTTCTCCCGGAGCGCCTTGAGGATGTCCTTGGCGTGCGTGATGCCGATGATTTCGTCGAGGGAATCGAGGTGGACGGGATAGCGGGAGCGACCGGCCTCCGCGACGATGCCGGCGGCCTGGTCGACGGTCAGGCCCGCCTCCAAGGCGACGATCTCGGTGCGCGGCGTCATCACGTCCTGCGCCGTCTTCTCGGTGAACTCGAAGACCCCCTCGATCAGCCGGGCGTCCTCGCGGCTGACCTGCCCGCCGACCTCGCTCTGTTCGACCAGCATCCGGATCTCGTCTGCGCTGTGGACTCGGGCATGTTCCGAGGGGCGTCGCACTCTGAGCAGGCGCAGTAGGGCGTTGGCCGATCCGTTGAGGATCCGGATCGGGATCGTCATTATCCAGGCAAAGCCCATCAGGGGGCCGGCGGTCCAGCGACTGACTTCCTCGGGGAACAGCAGAGCCACCGCCTTTGGCATCAGCTCACCCAGCACAATGTGCAGCACCGAGATGATCGAGAAGGCAATCGCAACGGCCACCGTGTGCACGGCAACCGGCTGAATGGCGCTGGGCAGGAAGGTGAACAGTCCTTCGATCAGATGCGCCAGGGCCGGCTCGCCGATCCAGCCCAGGCCCAAGGAGGACAGGGTGATGCCCAGCTGGGTGGCCGAGATGTAACGGTCGAGTGATTGAACGGCGCGGTAGGCCAGGATAGCTTTGCGGTCGCCGGTCCGGCTCATTTCCTCGAGCCGCGTTTTTCTGGCGCCGACTAAGGCAAACTCGGCCGCGACGAAAAACGCATTGGCCAGCACCAGGGCAACGACGCCGATCAGTCCGGAGATCACGCCGGTGGATTCTGGAGGTTCCATACCTCACAACGTTAGTACCACGACCCGGCCGGAGCGAGAGGTCATCTCGCGCAAGCTGATCCTGGTCCTGATCCTGGCGTCGGTCTTCATGGTGATCGAGGCCGTGGCCGGGTGGGTCAGCCGGTCGCTTGCCCTGCTGGCCGACGCGGCCCACATGCTGGTCGATGTCGGAGCGCTCTCGCTGGCGGCGTTTACGGCGTGGCTGTCTCGCCGACCCGCGTCGCCATCGAAGACTTTCGGTTATCTCCGGCTCGAGATCTTTGCGGCCGTGGTCAACAGCGTCGCGCTGATCGGGATTGCCATCGCCGTCATTTTCGAGGCGATCGAGCGGCTCGGCAATCCGGAGCCGATCCGGGTCGGGATCTTCCTGGCGGCGGCCAGCGCCGGGTTGGTGATCAACCTGATCAGCCTCCGGGTACTGCACGATGTGCGACACGGCGGCCTCAACGTCCGCGGTGCGTACCTGCACGTCCTGAGCGATGCGCTGGGCTCGGTCGGTGCGCTGCTGGCCGCCGTGATCGTCTGGCTGACCGGCTGGACCGCGGCGGACGCCATCGTCTCGATCATCCTGTCCGTGTTCATCTTCTGGGCAGCCTGGCGGTTGCTCCGCGAGAGTGCCTCGGTGTTGCTCGAGGCGGCGCCGGCGCACGTGCCGCTCGATCTGGTTCGGGAGCGGCTCCTCGGTGTGGACGGGGTCAGCGACGTTCACGACCTGCATGTTTGGACCGTGACGAGCGGCGTCGTGGCCATGAGCGGACACGCCCTGGTGCCCGACCTGACCCGCCATCCCGCTGCGCTCAAGGAGATGCTCGATCGGCTGACCGAGCTGGGCATCCAGCACTCCACACTGCAGCTGGAAATCGAAAACCATTGCGAAGGCCTCGACTGCCTGCTCCGAGGTGATCGGGCGCTCGCCGGGCACGGTGGGGCGGGTCACCACCACCATGGAAGCGGTCACCAGGGCCATCGCCACTAGGGGCCGGTTCGGCCCGTCCCTTGCGTCCTCCCAGGGCAGCCCCTATATATGGCCGCGCAAGGGGGCTGGGCTGTGGAAATTCGGAACATCGCAATCATCGCGCACGTAGACCACGGGAAGACCACGCTGGTGGACCAGATGCTCCGCCAGGCGGGGGTCTTCCGTGACAATCAGCAGGTCGAAGAGCGGGTGATGGATTCCAATCCGCTCGAACGGGAGCGCGGGATCACCATTCTCGCGAAGAACACAGCCGTTCGGTGGAAAGGCACCAAGATCAATATCGTCGACACCCCGGGTCACGCCGACTTCGGGGGAGAGGTGGAGCGAATCCTCCGCATGGTCGACGGTGTCCTGATCCTGGTCGATGCGGCCGAAGGGCCGATGCCTCAGACCCGCTTCGTGACCCGGAAAGCACTGGGGCTCGGCCTCACCCCCATCGTGGCGATCAACAAGATCGATCGGGCGGATGCCGAGCCATACAGGGTACACGATGAGGTTCTGGGTCTCTTCATCGACCTCGAGGCCTCACACGAGCAGCTGGAGGCGCCCTTCCTGTATACCTCGAGTCGCCACGGCACGGCCTCGAAGGATCTGGAAACGGCCGGCACCAATCTCGAACCGCTGTTCGATGCCATCGTGGCGCATGTGCCGCCCCCGACCGGCGATCCGGAGGGCCCGTTCCAGATGCTGATTTCGACCCTGGATCACTCGAGCTTCCTGGGCCGGCTCGGCATCGGGCGGATCGAGCGGGGTCGGGTCAAGGTGGGCGATCCGATTGCCCTGCTGCCGCTGGGTGAGCCGGGGCTGGTGACCGAGGGGATCGAGCGGAGCCGGATCAGCAAGCTCTTTGCATTCGAAGGTCTTGCACGGGTCGAGGTGCCGGAAGCCGCGGCAGGCGACATCGTGGTCGTGTCCGGGTTCGACGGGATCGATATCAGCAAGACGCTGACCGACATCGAACATCCGGAGCGTCTGGAGGGTATTGCGGTCGAGCTGCCGACCATCTCGGTCGATTTTGCGCTCAACAACTCGCCGTTTTCGGGGCGGGAGGGCAAGTTCGTCACCAGTCGCCAGGTTCGGGACCGGCTCTTCAAGGAGCTCGAGCGCAATGTGGCGCTCAAGGTGGAGGAAACGGATTCACCCGACACCCTGGCGGTCAGCGGCCGCGGCGAGCTTCACCTGGGCATCCTGATGGAAACGATGCGCCGGGAGGGGTACGAGTTCCAGGTTTCGCGGCCCCGGGTCATTACGCGGGAAGGGGAAGACGGTCAGCGGCTCGAACCGTATGAGGAGCTGATGGTCGATGTCCCCGAGGCGTACATGGGGGCTGTGATGGAAAAGCTTGGTCCGCGTCGGGCCGAGATGTCCGAAATGCGGAACTCCGGGCAGGGAACGGTCCGGTTGACGTTCAAGATCCCGGCGCGTGGCCTGTTCGGGTATCGGTCCGAGTTCTTGACGGATACCCGAGGGACGGGAACGTTGCATCACCGGTTCCTGGAGTATGGCCCGTGGGCGGGTCCGCTGGCTGGGCGGAAGCGCGGTGTGCTGGTGGCGGATCGTGAGGGGCGTGCCGTGGGGTTTGCGCTCTCGAATCTTCAGGAGCGCGCGTCGCTGTTCGTGCCGCCGGGTACGGATGTCTATGAGGGAATGATCGTGGGCGAGAACTCGCGCCCCGAGGACATGGACGTCAACGTAGCCAAAGAGAAAAAATTGACTAACATGCGCACCACGGCTTCGGACGAGAACATCATGCTCGAGCCGCCGCGTGACATCACCTTGGAATACGCGCTCGAGTACATCGAAGACGATGAGCTGATTGAAGTGACACCGGAAACGATTCGGCTTCGGAAGCGGATCCTACCCCAGACCGAGCGGCGGCGGGTGGCTCGCGCCGAGGCTCGAGAGGCGAATGCGTAACGTGCGTACCGTACTACCCTCAATCTCTAGGAAGGCAGGAGTTCCCATGTCGGCCGTGGTGGCGTCATTTGAAGATGTGGAGCTGCGACGTCGGTTCGATGAAGAAGAGGATGAAGACGGCGACGGTTTCTCTTTCGATGATGAAGACGAGGACGACGAGTTCGATGAGGAATCCGACGACGACGAGTTTGAAGACGAAGAGGACGCCGAGGAAGATTTCGGGTTCGACGTCGACGAGGACGAGGAGTAGTCGGGGACGTTCCGGCGCCGGGCGGTCCTGGCCTGGCGCCGGGTTGCGCAACCGGACTGTGGGTGGCTATCCTGAAGGGCTGTCCCCCTGAAGGGGGACAGCGTGTTGGGGCCTGTAGCTCAGGTGGTTAGAGCGCACGCCTGATAAGCGTGAGGTCGATAGTTCAACTCTATCCAGGCCCATTTTATTAAACTATTGTCCCGCAACGACTTGCCGAGTCGTGCGGGACTTTTTCTTGGGACACTGCAGCTACAATGGTATTCATAGGCATGGTGATCTCATGGAATCTGATAATAACATGCCGGCCCGGCGAACGGTTGCTGAAGTGGCGCGCCACTTCTCGGAATACATCAATCGTGTCGTGTTCCGGCGGGAGCGATTCGTGCTGTTTCGGGGGAACCGACCGGTAGCCGAGCTGCGTCCGGTGCATCCTGGTCTTCTGCTCGCCGAGTTGCCGGTATTGTTTGAGGCGCTCCCGCACCTTTCTCCTGAGGATGCGGCGGCCTTCGAGGCGGATCTGAAGGCTGGCCGGAAGGCACTCGATGCCGAGCCACTGCGTGATCCCTGGCAGGTGTGAGCGGCGTTCTGCTCGTAGCTCGGTCATCATCGCTACGGACGCTATTCACCGACGAGTCGTGTGATTCGCTCGGCCATGGCCTCCATCTGAGCCGCGCGCTCGGATGCCCAGCCGGGCAAGCGGGCACGGGCGTAGACCACCTGCCCCAGTCCGCCGAGCGCCATGAACGCTGCTATGGCGGCCAGCCCCGCAGGCGGCAGTCCGCTTCCCGAGGCCGAGAGAAACAGGAACCCGCCCGTCGCTGCTATCACCCCTCCCATTGCTGCCAGTGGGAGCGTATCGCCCTTGAGCGTCTGCATCCGGACCCGATAACGGTCGCCGTCAGGTTCGACGTGGACCCGCAGGTTACCGTTGCTCCAGGAACGGAGTGGACCGTGGACCCGAATCTGCCCCTCGGCGCCGAAGGTCTCGCGAAGGTCCACTATCAGGCGGGTCCACTCGGCATCGCTGAGCGGGCGGGGAATAGAAACGGTTCGTGATACCGAACGGGGCGCGCCCAGGAAGGTTCGCACCGACGGGTTCGGAACTCGGCTGGCAACGGCGCGTGTCGCTTCCGCGATTCGCTCGGCCGGAATGCCCACCTCGGCGCCGATTTCCTGCAACTGCGCCAGGGTGAGGCCGGTCGACGCGGGAGAGCGAACCGGCACGCCCGTCGCCTCCAGGGCGGTGGCGCGTTCCAGGATCTCGGCGACTTCCTGTTCGTCGTATCGTCGTTCCTGGCTCATCATACCTCGGGTTGTTTCGATTCCGATCGACGGATCCGGCCACACCCACGATCTATTCCGAATTCTCGATCGAAGCAAAGTTCGTTTGCCGGAAATCTAGGCGCGACTCGATCACTCCGTCGAGGCTCGGGTTCTGTCTTCTCCCGCTCCTTCCAGGCCGAAAAAAGCAACTTCCCGCCGGCAGTCGTGAACCCTGTTCTGCCATTTTGAGACTCAATGTGGAATCTGTGACGCCATTTTGCATTGATGGGCATGAAAATCGTCCACTCGCTGCGAGCCTCCCAGGTTCCGGTGCCGTGGATGGGGTGAGCGATCACTCGTGATGGATGCGAACGAGTGCTCGTCTCCACATGGAATGGCCGGATAGCCGTCGCCGGGTACCTCGTCCCGCTACATTGCGGTTGGTAGAGGAGTAAAAAATGCATCTGGAGGATTTTCTGCCCGTTTCGCGCGGCCCAACGGTTCGAAGTGATCGGGCTCCGCGCCTTGACTAGCACTACGGTGTCATCCCGCCTCTTCGGCGGCGGCGGCCAGCCCCGGTCCGAAAGACCGCTCC